>NZ_JAPUDY010000069.1 GCF_027492855.1 Acidovorax sp. | reverse complement strand
GCACTTGCATCAAGTGTGACAAATGGGTGGCCATCACGGTTTCGGAATCAACGACCGTAAAACCAGCCATTTGTGCGGCTTCCTTCTGCCGCTCGTCGATCCAGTGTGCTGGCAGGCCGAACGCGGGGTCGGTGGTGGGCGTGCCGATCAGCGGGGTGGTGATGCCACCGGGGTTGATGGCCAGGAACATGCCGGGGAAGGCTTCACCTTCGCCCACGACCACACCGCGCAGGGTGATGCGGTAGCCGCTGGGCTTCAGTTCGAGGTTGTCGCGCACATGCACGGCAGGGGGCAGAAAACCCACCTCTTGCGCGAACTTGCGGCGCACGCCTTTGATGCGGGTGAGCAGATCGCCCTGGCGGCTCTTGTCCACCAGGCTGATGAGGCGGTAGCCCAGCTCCAGGCCGAGCAGGTCCACGGGTTGCAGATCGTCCCAGGTGGCTTCGCCATCGCTGGCGGGAGGCGGGGGCGCTTCAACTTCTTCGGGCACTTTCTGGCGCTCGTACATCATCCAGGCGCCGTAGCCCAGCAGGGCGCCCATGGTGAGAAACACCAGGTGCGGCATGCCGGGGATCAGCCCCAGCAGCACCAGGATGCCAGCCGTCACGCCCAGTACACGGGGCGACATGAAGAGCTGCTGCACGATCTGGCGGCCCATGTCGTGGTCCTTGCCCACGCGCGAGATCACCATGGCCGCGGCCACCGAAATCAGCAGGCCGGGGATCTGTGCCACCAGCGCATCGCCAATGGCCAGCAGGATGTAGCTGTCGGCGGCCTGCTTGGCCGAGAGGTCGTGCTGCAGCACGCCGATGGCGAAGCCGCCGATGATGTTGATCAACAGGATCAGGATGCCGGCAACGGCATCGCCGCGCACGAACTTGGAGGCACCGTCCATGGAGCCGAAGAAGTTGGCTTCTTCCGACACCTCGGCACGGCGGCGCTTGGCTTCTTTTTCGTCGATGAGGCCCGCGTTCAGGTCGGCGTCCACCGCCATCTGTTTGCCTGGCATGGCGTCCAGCGTGAAGCGGGCCGACACCTCGGCAATGCGCTCGGCGCCCTTGGTCACCACCACGAAGTTGATCACTACCAGGATGGCGAACACGATCAGGCCCACTGCGAAGTTGCCGCCGATCAGGAAGTGGCCGAAGGCCTCGATCACCGCACCCGCAGCGCCGGGGCCGGTGTGGCCCTCCAGCAGCACCACGCGGGTGGAGGCCACGTTGAGCGACAGGCGCATCAGCGTGGTCAGCAGCAGCACCGAGGGAAAGGCGGCGAAATCCAGCGGGCGCAGCATGTAGGCCGCCACCATCATCACCATCAGCGCCACCGCGATGTTGAGCGTGAAGAAGGCGTCAAGCATCCACGGCGGGATGGGCAGCACCATGAGCGCCAGGATGGCCACCACCAACAGGGGCGCCGACAGCCCCTGAAGGCCGCTGGCGTTGGCTCCCGCCCACTGCTGCAAGGACTTTACGGAGGTGTTCATACGGCGGCGCCTTGCACGGGGTTGCGGTTCAGCGGATCGAGTTCAGGCGGAACATGGGGCTCCACCAAGCTGTCGGGCATGCGGCCTTCGCCGCGCAGCGCGGCCTTGAGGCGGTACACATAGGCCAGCACCTGGGCCACGGCGGTGTAGAGCGTGGCGGGGATGGCCTGGTCCAGCTCGGCGTGCGCATACAGCGCGCGGGCCAGCATGGGCGACTGCAGCACCGGGATGTTGTGCTCGCGGGCGACGTCGCGGATCTTCATGGCGATGAGGTCGGTGCCGCGCGAAATGACCTGGGGGGCACTCATGGTTTTTTCGTCGTATTTGAGGGCCACGGCATAGTGGGTGGGGTTCATGACCACGAAGTCGGCCTTGGGCACGGCGGCGACGCTGGCGCGTTCGGCGATCTCGCGCTGCTTTTGGCGGATGCGGCCCTTGAGGTGCGGGTTGCCGTCCGATTCCTTGTGTTCCTGCTTCACCTCTTCGTGCGACATCTTCAGCCGCGCCTTGAAGAAGTAAGCCTGCAGGGGCACGTCCACCAGCGCAGCCAGGAACACGACGAGCAGCAACAGGCCCACGCCCGAGGTAAGCCAGTCGCCGATCTGTCGGATGGCCAGGGGCGAGGGTTGCAGCACCAGCATGGCCACCGTGTCGATGCTGTTGCCAAGGAACTTCCAGGCCACGTAGGCCAGGATGCCGCTCATCAGCACCATCTTGGCCACGTTGGCCATCTGCTGCTTGGAGAAAAGGTTGGCCAGGCCCGAGAGGGGGTTCAGCCGGTTGAACTGCGGTGTGATGGGCTTTGCGCTGAAGATCCAGCCGCCAGCGCCGATCGCGCTGATCAGGGCCGCGCCGCTGGTCAAAACGGCGAAAACCAGGCTGGCGACCAAGCCCACGCCTACCATGTCCGAGAGGCGCTTGAGCATGGTGCCGGGTGCCATCACGGTGGCGGCATTGAATGCCAGTTGCTGGCTCATGGCGTGCTGCATGTGGTCCATGAGCAGGGGGGCCAGCAGCAGCATGCAGGCCGCGCCCGCACCCAGGATGGCCAGGTGCGACAGATCGCGCGAGCGAGCCCCTTGTCCGTCTTCGCGCGCTTTTTGCAGCTTGCGCTCTGACGCGGGGAGGCTTTTTTCTTGGCTGGATTCCATGATGGCATGACGGCTGGTGTCATGCCATTGTCGTGAGCGACCTGGAAATCTAAAGGTGGATAAGGGGGCTGCAGCCCCCTCTTTTCGCTACCGCACGCAGCGGCCTTGCTGGCGTGGACGAGCCCGGAAGACGGTGCTCAATATCCGGGTGGAATATCAAAAATGATAGCTGCCAGCGCTTGTTGTATAAGCGCTAGAGCCCATTTTGACTGACAAAAGGCTGGAGAGGGCGTTAAAACCCGAGGCTGGCCAGCAGGTCGTCCACTTGGGACTGGTCGGTGACCACGTCGGGCGTGTTCTCCGGGTCCACCACGGGGCCTTGCAGGTGGGCGGGCTTGGTGTCGGCTGCCTGTACCTGGGCGTTGGGCGGGGCGGTCTGGATGAGCAACTGCACCAGCTGCTCCTCGATGTTGGCGGCCAGGTTCACCACACGCGCAATCACCTGGCCGGTGAGGTCGTGGAAATCCTGGGCCATCATGATCTCGGTGAGGTGCGTGTCGGCTTCTTTGGTCACCCGCTCCACATCGTTCAGGAAATTCATGATTTCCCCCTTGGCCACGGCGGCTACCGGGTCTTTGACCAGAGAGGCCACTACGCGCCGGGTTTCCGCGGCGATGAAGTCGTGTTGGGCCTTGGCCTGCTCTACGCGGTTGAGCACCTTTTCGGCCGCCTCGCCGGTCAGGCGGGCGATGTACGACAGGCGGCTTTGCGCATCGGGCAGCTCGCCCATCGAGCCGCGCAGCTTGTCGGCGTAGCCCAGCTCGTTGAGCGAGTCGTGTAGCTGACGGGTCAGCAGGCCGATCTTCTGGTGGACTTCGGCAGGCTGTTGGCTGTTGTGGTCCGGAGTGGCGTCCATGGTGTCATAACCCCATCTTTTTCAGGATCAAGGTCACTTTTTCTTCGAGTGTTGCCTTGGTGAAGGGCTTGACGATGTAGCCCGCTGCGCCCCCTTGGGCGGCGGCGACGATGTCTTCCTTTCGGGCCTCGGCGGTCACCATCAGGACGGGCAGGTGTTTGAGCTTGTCGTCCTTCTTGATTTCGGCCAGCAACTGGAAGCCGTTCATGTTCGGCATGTTGATGTCGGTGACCACGAAGTCGAACTTGCTGTTGCGCAGCTTGTTGAGCGCGGCTACGCCATCCTCGGCCTCGTCAGCATCGGAGAACCCGCTTTCCTTGAGCAGGTTGCGCACGATGCGTCGCATGGTGGAGAAGTCGTCAACGATGAGGAAACGAAGGGCTGTGGTCACGTGGGACCCTTTCGGTCGGAAGTATCTATAAGTATTGTCATGGGCAGCAGGTTTTGTGACAAGTCGTAACCGTCACCTGCTTGGGGGGGGATTTTCCCGCTTTTCATTCAACAGTTCAGTGGAAGTGATTTCGGGGATCCCCTTGCCCATGAGACGTTCTTCGGCTTCGCGGGTCAACACCGTGATGGTGATGCGCCGGTTGGCGGGTGCGCGCGGGTTGTCTGGCTCCAGCAGATCGCTGGCCGCCAAGCCCACCACACGGCCCAGTTTAGCGTCTGGCATGCCGGCCGAGACCAATTCGCGGCGTGAGGCGTTGGCGCGGTCGGCCGACAGCTCCCAGTTGCTGTAGCCCCGATCGCTGTTGCCATAGGGCACGGCGTCGGTGTGGCCCGCCAGGCTGATGCGGTTTTCCACGCCCCCAAGCGCGGCGCCGATCTCGCGCAGGATGTCGCGCATGTAGGGTTTTACCAACGCGCTGCCGCTGTCGAACATGGGGCGGTTCTTGTCGTCGATGATCTGGATCTGCAGGCCGTCGGGCGTGATGTCGATGCGGATCTGCGATTTGTACTCATTCAGGCGCGGGTTTTCGGTGATGAGCGCGTCGATCTTGGCTTCGAGCGCCTTGATGCGGTCCCGGTCCTGCTTGGCGCGCTCGGCTTTGGCGGCGTCAATGCTCATGCGGCGCTGTTTGGCCTCGTCCACATCGGATCGGCGCACCTGGCCATGCACCTTGGCCAGGTCGTTCCCCCCGCCGGGGATCACGCTGGAGCTGTTGCCCGCGCCGTCGCCGCCAGCCATCGCCACCTTGAGCGGCGAGGCGAAATACGCCGCAATCCCCTGCAGCTCGCCCTTGGCCGTGGAGCCCAGCAACCACATCAGCAAGAAGAACGCCATCATCGCCGTCACGAAGTCGGCATACGCGATCTTCCAGGCGCCGCCATGTACCGCATGGCCGCCTTTCTTGATGCGCTTGATGATGATGGGCTGGAGTTTCTTTTCTGCCATGGCGTTGCGTAAGCGGCGGCGCTGCCGTCGCTGCTACTTCTTGCCCTTCACATGCCCCTCCAGCTCGGTGAAGCTTGGGCGGACGTCGGAGAAAAGCACCTTGCGGCCAAACTCAATGGCCGTGGCGGGGTTGTAGCCCTGCATGCTGGCCAGCAGGGTGGACTTGATGCACAACAGCTCCTTGGAGGCATCCTCGGTCTTTTGTTCGACCAGGCCACCGAGGGGCTCGACCACACCGTAGGCCAGCAAAATCCCGAGGAAGGTACCCACCAGCGCCGAGCCGATCATGCCGCCCAGCACCGACGGCGGCTGGCCCACCGAGCCCATGGTGTTCACCACGCCCAGCACGGCGGCCACGATGCCGAAGGCGGGCAGGGCGCCCGCCAGGCGGGCCAGTGCGGCCACGGGGGCGTGTGCCTCCTGGTGGTGGGTGTCGATTTCGCTGTCCATCAGCGCCTCGATCTCGTGCGAGTTCAGGTTGCCCGACACCATCATCCGCAGGTAATCGGTGGTGAACTCGATCACATGGTGGTCGCTGCCCACGGTGGGGTATTTTTTGAAAATTTCGGATTCGTGGGGCGTCTCGACATCCTTTTCGATCGCCATCAGCCCTTCCTTGCGGGCTTTCTGCAGGATGTCATAGAGCATGGCCATCAGCTCCATGTAGCGCTCCTTGGTGTACTTGGAGCCCTTGAGCGCCATAGGGAGAGCTGCCAGGGTGGCCTTGATCACCTTGGGCTGGTTGTTCACCACAAAAGCGCCCAGGGCGCCCCCCAGGATGGTGATGATCTCGAAGGGCAGGGCCTTGAGAATCACGCTGATGTTCCCGCCGTGCACGATGTACACACCGAAGATGCAGCCTAGGCAGACAACGTAACCGATGATGACGAACATGCTTTAGACGTGTTGGGCGGCGGCGTTGCGGGAACAAAACAGCGGTTCGGGCCGAACCACCACCAAAAAAGGTTTACCGAAGGTTACTGTAAATGTATCGGATTGCTGAGCGCCAAATGGCCCAAGAGAGGCGCCAAAGCGGCGCTTCTCTTGGAAATGGTGTAACAGCCGCACCGGCAATCGCCGCATTTAGGCTGTGTTTCGGCGCCGACAGGCCCTTTTGGCCGCGCGGGGGCTGCACTATGCTGCGGGCATGAAAGCCGTACTGCTCGCGGGGGGGCTGGGAACCCGCATCTCTGAAGAGTCGCATCTGCGTCCCAAGCCCATGATCGAGATCGGGGGGCGGCCCATTCTTTGGCACATCATGAAGATGTACGCCGCCCATGGCGTCAACGACTTCATCATCTGCCTGGGCTACCGCGGCTACGTGATCAAGGAGTACTTCGCCAACTACTTCCTGCACATGTCGGATGTGACCTTCGACATGGCCAACAACCGCATGGAAGTGCACCACCGCCACGCCGAACCCTGGCGCGTGACGCTGGTGGACACCGGTGAAAGCACCATGACTGGCGGGCGCCTACGCCGGGTGCAGGAGTATTTGCCCGCAGGCGAGCCCTTTTGTTTTACCTACGGCGACGGCGTGGCCGATCTTGATATGGCAGCCCAATTCGCTTTCCACCGCGCCCATGGCCGCCAGGCCACGGTGACGGCCGTGCAGCCCCCCGGCCGCTACGGTGCCCTCGTGCGCAACGGAGACACCGTGGCCGGGTTCGAGGAAAAACCGCGCGGCGATGGCGGCTGGATCAACGGCGGTTTCTTTGTGCTGCAACCTGAGGTGATCGACCTCATCGATGGCGACGCTACCAGTTGGGAGCTGGAGCCCATGGCCCGCCTGGCCGCCAGCGGCCAGCTGCGCGCCTTTGAGCACACGGGTTTTTGGCAGCCCATGGACACGCTGCGCGAGAAGAACCTGCTCGAAGATCTGTGGCAATCGGGCCGCGCGCCCTGGAAATGCTGGTAGGCCACGATGCGCCCTGATCCCGACTTCTGGCGCGGCAAGCGCGTGTTGCTCACCGGCCACACCGGCTTCAAGGGCGCCTGGCTGGCTTTGTGGCTGCAGCGTCTGGGTGCGCAGGTCACCGGCGTGGCATTGCCGCCCGCCACCGACCCCAACTTGTTCACCTTGGCCCAGGTGGGCTCAGGCATTGAGAACCATTTCTGCGACATCCGCAGCGCCCAGGCGCTGGCCATGCGCGTGCGCGCCGCCCGGCCCGAGGTGGTGCTGCACCTGGCCGCCCAGGCGCTGGTGCGGCCCGGTTACGCCGCGCCGGTGGACACCTTTGCCACCAACGTCATGGGCACGGCGCATCTGCTTGATGCCCTGCGCGGCCTGGCCGACGTGCGCGTGGCTGTGGTGGTTACCACCGACAAGGTTTATCGCAACCGCGAATGGGCTTACCCCTACCGCGAAGATGATCCGCTGGGTGGGCATGACCCCTACAGCGCCAGCAAGGCCGCTGCAGAGCTGGTCACGGCCAGCTATCGCGACTCTTTTCTGGCCGCGCAGGGCATGGCCGTGGCCACCGCCCGCGCGGGCAACGTGATCGGCGGCGGCGACTGGGCGCAAGACCGCCTTTTGCCCGACGCCGTGCGCGCCTGGGCGGCGGGCCAGACCCTGCACATCCGCCGCCCTGAGGCCACGCGCCCCTGGCAGCATGTGCTGGAGCCACTGGCCGCCTACCTGCGCCTGGCCGAGCGGCTGTGGGCGTCTCCCGCGCTGGCCGGTGCCTACAATTTTGGCCCGTTGCCACACGAGGCTGCCACGGTGAAAAATGTGGTCGAATTGGCATCCAGTGATTATCCATCAAGCGCAACAAGCTATGAAAAAGATAGTGAAAAACTGCATGAGGCGGGTTGGCTGGCGCTAGAGACTGCGCACGCCCGCCAGGCGCTGGGCGTGGCCCCGCACTGGGCGCTGAGCACGGCGGTGGCCCGCACCATGAACTGGTACCGCCAACAACACGGCGGCGCCGATGCTCGCACGCTGTGTCTGGCCGACATCGACGCCTGGGAGGCGCGCTCATGAGCCGCCTGGCCCTGGTGCCGCTGCCCCTGGCGGGTTTATGGCGCGTGCAGCGCCAGCCCCTGGTGGACGAGCGCGGATTCTTTGCACGCCTGTTCTGCGCTGAGGAACTGGCCGCAGCGGGCTGGGCGGCGCCCATCGCCCAGATCAATCACAGCCACACCGCGAAAAAAGGCGCTGTGCGCGGCATGCACTACCAGCGCCCGCCGCATGCCGAGATGAAGCTCGTGAGCTGCCTGCGCGGCGAGGCCTGGGATGTGGCCGTGGACCTGCGCCAGGGCTCGCCCACCTTTTTGCAATGGCATGCCGAGCACCTGTCCGCTGACAACGGCAACGCGCTGCTCATCCCGCCCGGTTTTGCCCATGGCTTCCAGGCGCTGACCGACGGCGCCGAGTTGCTGTATTGCCACTCGGCGGCCTATGCCCCGGCGGCGGAGGCGGGCCTGCACCCGCTGGACCCGCGCCTGGCCATTGCCTGGCCGCTGCCGCCGGGCGGGCTGTCGCCGCGCGATGCGGGCCAGCCCTGGCTGACCGACGAATTCGAAGGAGTGCGCCTGTGAAGTGCCGACACTGCGGCAGCCCGCTGCAACTGCCCTTTTTGGACCTGGGCAGCGCCCCTCCGTCCAACGCCTACCTGAGCGAGGCTGCCCTGCGCGCGCCCGAAGTCTGGTTCCCGCTGCGCCTCTTGGTCTGCCAGACCTGCTGGCTGGTGCAGACCGAAGACCACGCCGGGCGCGAGGCGTTGTTCACCGACGATTACGCGTATTTCAGTTCGTTCTCCTCGTCCTGGCTCGCGCATGCCCAGGCCTATGTGCAGGCAATGCGCGAGCGCCTGTCGCTCACGCCCGCAAGCTGCGTGGTCGAGGTGGCGTCGAATGACGGCTACCTGCTGCAGTATGTGCAGGCGGCGGGCATCCCTTGCTATGGCGTGGAGCCCACGGCCAGCACGGCGGCCGCTGCCCGCGCCAAAGGCATCGATGTGGTCGAGCGCTTCTTTGGCGTGGCCCTGGCCGACGAGTTGGCCCAGGCCGGCCGTCAGGCTGATCTGATGGCTGCCAACAACGTGCTGGCCCATGTGCCCGACATCAACGACTTCGTGGGCGGCTTCACCCGCCTGCTCAAGCCCCACGGGGTGGCTACGTTCGAGTTTCCGCACCTGCTGCGCATGGTGCAGGGCTGCCAGTTCGACACGGCCTACCACGAGCACTATTCCTATCTGTCGCTCACGGCCGTACAGCGCATCTTTGCGGCCAACGGCCTGGTGGTGATCGACGTGCAGGAGCTGCCCACCCACGGCGGCAGCCTGCGCGTATTTGCGGGCCGGGCCGATGCCGTGAACCACCCGCAGGCCACCATTGAAGGCGCTGCCCGCGTGCAGCAGGTGCTGGCCCAAGAGGCCGCTGCCGGGATGTTGGGTGCAGGTTTTTATAGCGATTTCCAGGCCCAGGCCATACGGGTAAAGAGCGAGCTGCTCACATTTTTATTGCAGTGCCAGGCCGATCGTGTCTCCGTGGGGGCTTACGGGGCCGCTGCCAAGGGCAACACCCTGCTCAATTTCGCCGGAGTGCGGCCCGACCTGCTGCCCTACGTGGTGGACAAGAACCCCGCCAAACAAGGCCAGTACCTGCCCGGCAGCCGCATCCCCGTGGTGGGTGAGGCGCATTTGCGAGCGCACCGGCCCGAGCGCATCCTGATCCTGCCCTGGAACCTGCGCAGCGAGGTGGCCGACCAGCTCGACTACACGCGCAACTGGGGGGCGCAAATGGTGGTGGCCGTGCCGCGGCTGGAGGTGTTCTAGGTGATTGAACTGCACGCTACCGCCAAGGTCTCGCGCCTGGCGGACATTGAAGACTCGGTGCGCGGCACCCGCATCGTGGTGGGTGCACATTCGGTGATCGACAGTTTCGTCAAGGTCAAACCTGCAGGCGGCAGCGGCGACCTGCTGGTGGGCGAGCATGTGGTCATCAACGCGGGCTGCGTGCTCTATACCGGCAACGGAATCCGCATCGGCAACCATGTGGCCATTGCCGCCAATTGCACCTTTGCGCCGGTCAACCACGCCTATGCCGAGCGCGACCGGCTGATCCGCGAGCAGGGCTTTTTGCCAAGCAAGGGTGGCATCGTGATCGAGGACGACGTGTGGATCGGCGCCAACTGCGTGCTGCTGGACGGCGCCGTGCTGCGGCGCGGCTGCGTGGTGGGCGCGGGCTCCATCGTGCGGGGCGAGTTGCTGGCCTACACCGTGTACGCCGGGCAACCGCTGGCCGCCGTGGGGGAGCGCCGGTGACCGGAGCGCCGCCTTCTATGTTTACCGTGCTGGGCGCCTCGGGCTACATCGGCAGCCGCCTGGTGGCACACCTGCGCACCCAGGGCCACACGGTGTGGGCGCCTGTGCGCGGCGATGCCGAGGTGTTCACCCGGCCGCTGGGCCATGTGATCTATTGCGTGGGGCTCACAGCCGACTTTCGCACGCGCCCGTTCGACACCGTGGACGCCCATGTGGGGCTGTTGGCTGAGGTGCTGCGGCGCGCGCGGTTCGATACGCTGCTGTACCTGTCGTCCACGCGCGTCTACATGGGAGCGGTCAACACCGAAGAAGACGCGCCGCTGAGCGTGCTGCCGGGCGACGCCTCGTACCTGTACAACCTGACCAAGCTCACCGGCGAATCCCTGTGCCACGCCAGCGGCCGCGCTGGGGTGCGCGTGGCGCGTTTGTCGAACGTGGTGGGGCCTGGCATGGACGCGGCATCGGGCAATCTGGTGGCGGACCTGCTGCACCAGGCGCGCCAGGGCCAGGTGGTGCTGCGCTCCGACCCCCGTTCCGCCAAGGACTATGTACGGGTGGCCGACGTGCTGGACTGGCTGCCGCGCATCGCCTTGCAAGGCCGCTTTGCGGTGTACAACCTGGCCAGCGGCCGCCAGACCACGCATGGCGAGTGGCTTTCCTGGCTGCAGCAACGCACGGGCTGTGCGGTGCGGGTGCAGCCCGGTGCACCGTTGCAGCCGTTTGCGCCGATTGCCGTGTCGCGGCTGCATGGCGAGTGGGGCGTAACGCCCCGGCCCCTGTTTGACGACGATTTGCTGGTATTGAATGACGAAACCGCTGGAGTAACCCCGCCATGAACCCCGTTGACCAATTCGCCCAGGAACGCCACGACCGCCTCGCGGGTTATGCCCAGGACACCGCGTTCCAGACCCTGTCGCGCGACTGGCTGCAGGCCTCGATGCAGCGGCAGTACGTGTACAACTTCGACTGGATGGGCCGCCCCATCATTCAGTACCCGCAGGACATGGTGGCCATGCAGGAGCTGGTGTGGCGCGTGCGGCCCGACC
This sequence comes from Acidovorax sp., assembly GCF_027492855.1. GTDB lineage: Bacteria > Pseudomonadota > Gammaproteobacteria > Burkholderiales > Burkholderiaceae_C > Acidovorax. The sequence goes on along the minus strand of NZ_JAPUDY010000069.1, from coordinate 647 downwards.
TCATCATTGAAACCGGCATTGCCCACGGCGGCTCGCTGGTGCTCAGCGCCTCGCTGCTGGCCCTGCTCGACATGAGCGACGCCATCGAGGCGGGTACCACGCTGGACCCACGTGCCTCCCGCCGCAAGGTGCTGGGCGTGGACATCGACATCCGCGCGCACAACCGCGCCGCCATCGAATCCCACCCCATGGCCAGCCGCATCGCAATGATCCAGGGTTCGGCGATTGCGCCGGACGTGGTGCAGCAGGTGCGCGAATTTGCGAAGGGCTACCAACGCGTGCTGGTGTGCCTCGATTCCATGCACACCCACGACCATGTGCTGGGCGAGCTGAACGCCTACGCGCCGCTCGTCACCTCCGGCAGCTACTGCGTGGTGTTCGACACCTTTGTGCAAGACATGCCGCCGAAGTTTTTTGCCGACCGCCCTTGGGACGTGGGCAACAACCCCAAGACGGCTGTGCACCAATGGCTGGCGGAGCATGCCGAGTTTGAGATCGATACCGAGATGGAGCAGCGCCTGCAGGTGACGGTGGCGCCACACGGGTTTCTGCGCCGCAAGGGGTGATGCTGGGGGTTGTCTAAGAGTTTGATTAAAAAAGGGGATTGCTCCACAGGTATTGATATCTGAGGCCATCGATAGCACAAT
>NZ_JAPUDY010000068.1 GCF_027492855.1 Acidovorax sp. | reverse complement strand
TCACCGCCGACGAATACGCCTACCTGTTCGAGCGCGCCGCGCTCATCAAGAAGAAATTCAAGGCTTACGAAAAGCACCACCCGCTGGTGGACCGCACGCTGGCCATGATCTTCGAAAAGGCCAGCACCCGCACGCGCGTGAGCTTCGAGGCGGGCATGTACCAGCTCGGCGGCAGCGTGGTGCATCTCACCACGGGCGACAGCCAACTGGGCCGCGCCGAGCCGATCGAGGACAGCGCCAAGGTCATCAGCCGCATGACCGACCTGGTGATGATCCGCACCTACGAGCAGGCCAAGATCGAGCGGTTTGCTGCCAACTCGCGCGTGCCCGTCATCAACGGCCTGACCAACGAGTACCACCCCTGCCAGATCCTGGCGGACATCTTCACCTTCATCGAACACCGCGGCTCCATCAAAGGCAAGACGGTGGCCTGGGTGGGCGACGGCAACAACATGGCCAACACCTGGCTGCAGGCAGCGTCGCTGCTGGGCTTCAAGGTGCATGTGAGCACGCCACGTGGCTACGAAGTGGATGAGAAATTGGCCGCTGGCGCTCATGGAATAAGCGCCAGCAGCTATCAATTTTTCAGCAACCCGCTCGAAGCCTGCCAAGGCGCCGACCTGGTCACCACCGACGTGTGGACCAGCATGGGCTACGAAGCCGAGAACGAAGCGCGCAAAAAAGCGTTTGCCGACTGGTGCGTGGACGCAGAAATGATGGCCGCCGCCGGGCTCGACGCCCTCTTCATGCACTGCCTGCCCGCGCACCGGGGCGAAGAGGTCGAAGCCGACGTGATCGACGGACCGCAGTCGGTGGTGTGGGATGAGGCGGAAAACAGGATGCACGTGCAGAAGGCACTCATGGAGTACCTTCTGCTCGGCCGTATTGCATGAAATGCAATGCAGTGGCGCGCCAGCGCCAGCAGCCTGTTTCGGCGCAGGCTCATGTCCGCGTAGCGGACGTGAAGCAGCCGCAGGCTGCGGGCCGTAGCCAAAACACCATGCACGTGCAAAAGGCATTGATGGAATACCTTTTGCTGGGCCGCGTGGCCTGAAGAACCGCATGCCCGCCCACGCCGCCGAGCTGCTCGCGCACTGGCAGGCGCTGGGCCAATCCCTGGCGCGGGAAACGCCCGCATGGCAGCGCGAGGGCCGGCGCCTGCTGCGCAGTTGGGCCCGCTGGCCCCGCGCCTACCACGACATCACCCACTTGCACGCCTGCCTGCGCCACCTGCAGGCCGTGCGCCCGCACCTGGCCGACCCGCACGCAGTTGAGCTGGCCCTGTGGTACCACGACGCCATCTACTGGCCCTGGAGCAGCCACAACGAAGCACGCAGCGCCGACAAGGCCCGCCAATTCATCTTGGGCCAAGGGCTGCCCGACGCACTGGCGCAAACCGTGCACCAGCATGTGATGGACACCCGCCACACCCCCGGCCCGCTCACAGGCGACGCCTTGTGGGTGGTGGACATCGACCTGGCCATCCTCGGCCAGAGCGACGCGGTGTACCGCCAGTTCGAGCGCAACGTGCGGCGCGAGTATTTTTTTGTGCGCTGGCCGCGTTATGTAGCGGGGCGCAGCGCCGTGCTGCGGGGGTTTTTGGACCGCCCGCGCATCTATGGCACGGATTATTTTGGCCAGCGCCTGGAAACACAGGCACGCACCAATCTGCAGCAGGCGTTGCATGCACTGGGCAAAGGGCAGGTCTACCAGTAGCCCGTATGCGGGCGTAGATATGAGTGAAATATGCCGGCCTATGTACCTACCTCAGATACCGATCCAACCGTTCGGGCTGAGCCTGTCGAAGCCAGGGCTTGCCACGTGCGTGCAGGGCTTCGACAGGCCTGTCCTGAGCCCGTCGAAGGGCTCAGCCCGAACGGACGAGGAAGAAGCAACTGAGGCATGTAAATAATCGGCAAAATGCCTCTACCGCCCATCCATAAAGCGCTAACAGCTATAACAAATATAGCAAAACTACGGCACTGTCCCGCGCCGTGCAGGCATGGCGACCGGCTTTTCGGCATCCGCATCAGGCGGCCCCCCGCAACTGCCGCAGCTGCTACAACCCCCATCGCTCCCCCCGCAACCCGGTGCCTGGGCCAAGCTGGGATGTACCCGTTGCAGGCCCTGGCGCCAGCGCTCCGGCAGATAGCGCCAGGCCACATAGAGCGCGGCGACAACCACGATAAGCGCCACGATGATCTGCTGTGCCATGGGCCTTACCCTCCCCCCAGCGCCAGAGCCACGCGGTAGGTCACAAAACTGGCGGCATAGGCCAACGCAAACAGGTAGCCCAGCATCAGCAGCGGATAACGCCAGCCGTTGGTCTCGCGCCGCACGGCAGCAATGGTCGATATGCACTGCGGCGCAAACACGTACCACACCAACAGCGACAAGGCCGTCGCCAAAGACCATGAGCCCGCCACCAGCGTCTCCAACTGGCTAGCTACCTCATCGCCCGTGGCAGACAGGGCGTACACCGTGCCCAGCGCGCTCACCGCCACCTCGCGCGCGGCCATGCCGGGCACCAGGGCGATGGCGATCTGCCAGTTAAAGCCAATCGGCGCCACGATCACCTCCAGCCACCGGCCCAACTGGCCCGCATAACTGTAGGTGATGGCCGCCTGGGTCGCACCCTCGGGCGGCGCTGGGTAGGTGGACAAAAACCACAGCAACACGGTGACGGCCAAAATGATGCCCCCCACCCGCTTGATAAAAATCATCGCCCGCTCGTACAAGCCATACGCCAGGCTGCGCACGCTGGGCCAGCGGTAGGCAGGCAGTTCCATCAGCAGCGGCGTGGCCCGCGTGTCGCGGCGCGCCAGTTGGGCCACGGCCGCCACGGCCATGGCGCTCACGATGCCCGCCACATACAGCCCAAACAGCACCACCCCCTGCAGATTGAACAGGCCCGCCACCGTGCGCTCGGGGATGAAGGCTGCAATCAGCAGCGCATACACCGGCAGGCGCGCCGAGCAAGTCATGAGCGGGGCAATCATGATGGTCACCAGCCGGTCGCGCCAATGCGTGATGGAGCGCGTGGCCATCACCCCTGGCACGGCGCAGGCAAAACTCGACAGCAGCGGGATGAACGAGCGCCCCGACAACCCCACCGAGCCCATCACGCGGTCGAGCAAAAATGCCGCGCGCGGCAGGTAGCCCGAATCTTCCAGCGCCAGGATGAACAAAAACAGAAACAGAATCTGCGGCAAAAACACCAGCACCCCGCCCGCGCCCGCCAGCACCCCGTCGGTGATCAGGCTGCGCAAGGGGCCGTCGGCCAAGTGGCTGTTGACCAACGCCGCCAGCCAGCCCATGCCGCCCTCGATCCAGGACTTGGGCAGCTCGGCCCAACTGAACACGGCCTGGAACATCAAGAACAGCGTGGCCGCCAGAATCAGCAGGCCCCACAGCGGGTGCAGCACCACCGCATCGATCCGGTCATCGGTGCGCAGGCTGACCACGGGCACCCGCACCGCCAGGTCCATGATGCGCCGCACCTCCTGGTGCGTGCGGATGACATCGGCCTGCGCTTCCAAATCACCCGCATCCAGCCGTGCCGCCGCGTCGGGCAACACCTCCGGGCGCTTCAAGTGCTCCAGATTTGCCGCATTCAGCCACTGCACCAGCTCCTGAGCGCCCCCCCCGCGCACCCCCACGGTGGCCAGCACGGGCATGCCCAGCTCGCGGGCCAGCGCCTCGCGGTCGATCTCTATGCCCTGGCGCCGGGCCACGTCCATCATGTTGAGCACCAGCACCATGGGCAGACCCAGGGCACGGGCCTCCAGCACCAGGCGCAGGTTCAGCCGCAGGTGGGTCGCGTCCGTCACGCACACCAACACATCGGGCAAGGGCTCGCCAGCGCGCCGCCCCCGCACAACGTCGCGCGTGATGGCCTCGTCCACGCTGTGCGCATGCAGGCTGTAGGCGCCCGGCAGGTCCAGCACACGCACGCGGCGGCCTGCGGCGGTCTGCATCAGGCCCTCCTTGCGCTCCACCGTCACGCCCGCATAGTTGGCTACCTTCTGGCGCGCCCCGGTGAGCAGATTGAACAGCGCGGTCTTGCCACAATTGGGGTTGCCCAGCAGCGCAATGCGCAGCGGCGTGTCTGCCAAGGGCGGCGTGGCAGCGACAGAGGCCGAGGTGTTCATGCCGCCTCCCGTTCGGCCAGCGCCGCTGGCACCACCTGCACCATCGAGGCTTCCTGATGCCGCAGCGCAAACGTGACCTGCCCCACACGCACAGCGATGGGATCACCACCCACACCGCCACGCGCCACCACGCGCACGGCTTCACCGGGCAGAAAGCCGATTTCCAGCAAGCGCAGCAAAACACCATGCTCCTGCGCATCGCGCGCAGGCCGCAATTCCGTCACCAGCGCCTGAGCGTGAAGGGGCAAAGTGTTCATGCCGATGGAGGCAGGATGCCCGGCACGGGAATGCAGCAGCGTTGCTGCGCCATGGTCCATGGCTTTCATGGGGGTAGATCTCGGAAAAATGATATTGATTCTCATTCTAACGAGATCACTCACCAACCTGCAGGGTCAAGAATCGGCCGTTTGATGCAGGACAACCCAATGGCGCGGCGCGCACTTTGGCACTGTTTTGCGCGGTCTTTGGCTTGCCTCTGCCTACACAATCCTCGCCATCGGCGGGGTTTTTTATTGTTGCGAGATGTGCAGGGCATGAAGAAGACGGCGCCAGGAGCGGCGCGTCGTGAAAGTTCGCAGAGGGGCCAACGAAGACATTGATCCGCACGGCACAAAGCGTGTCGCCTGCCATACACCCCACTCTGCAGCCCCAGCACGCGAGATGCAGCGACTTTGTTATGCCTGTACGCTCATTCAGAACTATTGGCTAATTCAATGACTTACAACGCTTTTTTCATTGCGGGCGAGCCATGTTATCCAGCAGACTGGCTGGCATATTCGGTGAATTTCCGAATACATCAAAGTTAGACTCTGCAAATTCTTGTGCATGCAAAATATGAGTGAAATCTACATAAGCACTGACGTTGAAACAGATGGCCCCATTCCAGGGCCGCATTCAATGCTGAGCTTCGGCTCTGCCGCATACACTTCCGAAAAGAAGCTCATTGCGACGTTTTCCGCGAACCTTGAACCACTGGAAGGTGCCACTCCACATCCGAAGACTGCAGAGTGGTGGGCGACGCAGCCTGAGGCCTGGGCCGCATGCAGAAAGGACCTTCAGAGTCCCAAGGTTGCCATGAGTGCCTATGTCGAATGGATCAATGGTCTCAAAGGCAAGCCTGTATTTGTTGCATACCCTGCCGGCTTTGATTTTCTGTTCATCTATTGGTACCTCATTCATTTCGTGGGTGAGAGTCCATTTAGTCACTCTGCGCTAGACATGAAGTCTTATGCAATGGCAGTTCTAAAGAAAGAGTATCGAGAAAGTACGAAGCGCAACATGCCAAAGCAATGGTTCGATAGCTTTCCTCACACGCACGTCGCGCTGGACGATGCCATCGAGCAAGGGGCCCTTTTCTGCAATATGCTTAAGGCAAACAGTGCAAAAAGCGGCGCCTAACTATAGGTTCAACGCGGATAAAAATGCACCGCATTTTTGCCGGTTAACCTGAGCGCTAAACTTCATGGAAGATCGCCTTTTCGCGAACGCTGAACTCGTGCGGACCGTAGCGCGGGATCAGTTGGGGGTGCTTGTCGAGTACGACGAAGCCGGTGTTCAGTGGCTTGATCGGTACATCGACGGACAGCACGTCGGTGCTGCCAATGCCACCAAAGAGAAGCTGCCAAACACCCTTGGCTCGTATCTCGGCGAGTGCATCCGCAACTCCTTCGGCGGTGCATGGGTTCAAGACTCAGAATTGGGTTGGGGTGTCCGAGTCAACGAACGGATCACCGCCTTCCCATTTAACAAGGTCCGCAAGCAGTTAGCGGATTCGGACGGAGAGTCCGTCCTCGGCTTTTACAAAGCTATTGCGGCAATGCTCGCGGAACCAGAAGTTGTCACTTCACGAAACACAGAATGCTCAAAGCAGCCATGGTGGAAGCTCTGGTAACAGGGTTGCAGCCTTATCTCGAATTGCAGCGGACCGCCTTCTGCTAGAACCATGAAAAAACACATCCAGGGCACATTAATCGCAACGTTGATCGCAATAACTATCCCAGCTCATTCTCAGGACTCGGCGCTTCCACAAGGAATTGCCAGACAGATCCCAGCGGGCTACGCAGCAATGACTGCGAAGTCATCGGACTTCAATGGCGATGGCAAAGTTGACTACGTGGTTGTTGTCAGCAGAAAAAATGAAGCGCAGCTTGTGGCTCAGGGCTCCCCTGCGCCGAAGAGACCTCTACTGGTCTTCATTCAAGGCGAGACCGGAAAGTTTTCACTGAAGTCGAGAAATGACGAGATTGTCTTTGCTGCCGATGCAGGTGGCCAGTGCGATCCATTCATGGAGGGAATGGAAGGCCTGGCTGCAAAGGGATCGTTTTTCACCGTTCAGAACGCCGTTGCCTGCGGAGCGCACTGGACAGATTTCATCACCTTCCGCTATTCAGCTGAACTGCGTCATTTTGTTTTCCACAAGCGCATCTTCGAAAGCATGGTATTCAACCCCTCAAATGACCCAGAAGCTGAAGCACTTATTCCAGGAAGGCGGTCGGTGACCAGCGCGAGCAAGTTGAAGCCCTTGCTTTTGGGCTCATACAGACCTAACCAATGACCCCTTTTTGAAACTTCCATTTCCAACACTGCACCCGCACGCTGCAGACTAACTGGGGGTTCAACGCGGGCGCCAACACGGGCGGTGCCTTCAGCATTTGCATGGCCCATGTCAGCACCCTCCGTGCTTAGCACTCTGGTGCGGCTTACCGCGAGCGTGGCTGCCACTCAAAACGCCCACGCCCCCAACTGGTAATAGTCAAACCCGCTGGTACGCCCGCCCAGGCACTTGGCCAGAAAGTCCTCGGTCTTGCGGTACATGGTGAGGTTGTTGGGCCAGCGCTGGTTGCCATGGCCGTCGCCGGTGAAGGTGACGTAATCGACCTCCTTGCCCGCCTTGCGCAGCGCGGCCACCATCCATTCGGACTGCTCCAGCTTCACGCGCACATCGTTTACACCATGCATGATGAGGATGGGCTTTTGGGCATGCTCGGCGCGGTACAGGGGTGACTTGGCATCCATGCGCACACGGTCGGCGGGCACGGCGGGGTCGCCCACGTAGCGGTGCCACCCGGGCAGGCCCAGCTCCGAGTATGGCGGCATGGACTCCAGCAGGCGGGCGATGTCGGTTACGCCCACGATGCCCACCGCGCAGGCAAACACCTCGGGCGTGAAGGTGGCGCCCACCAGGGCAGAGTAGCCGCCATAGCTTGCGCCGTAGATCGCCACGCGCTCGGGGTCGGCCACGCCCTGCTTCACGGCCCAGCGCACGCCGTCCACCAGGTCGTCGTGCATGCGGCCCGCGAACTCGCCCATGGCTTTTTCCATGTGCATGCGGCCGTAGCCGCTGGAGCCCCGGTAGTTGACCTGCAGCACGGCGTAGCCCCGGTTGGCCAGAAACTGTTGCATGGCGCGGCTCGTAGCGCCATCGCCCCACCGGTCGCGTCGCCAAGGGCCGCCATGCACCAGCAGCACAGTGGGCAGCCGCTGGGGTGCTGCGCCCACGGGCAGCGTGAGGTAGCCATGGACAGTGAGGCCGTCGCGCGCCTGGTAGGAGATGGGCTGGGTCGGTGCCAAGTCCTTGGCAATCAGGCTCAGCCGGTTCTCCCCCAGGAAACGGGGCTCGTGCCCTTCGCGCAGCAGGTAGTTGCGCGTGCCCCGGTCGGTGGCCACCGCCACCGTGAACACCTTGTCGGCCTGGTCCACGCTGGTCACCAGCACTTCTGCGGGCTGCTCGCCCGCCAGCGCCGTCAGCCGCGCGGCCAGCCCGGGGTCGAACACCTTGCGTGCCGGATAGCCCGGCATGGAGTAGGCCACCAGCGGCTCGTGGGTGCGCCGGCTCAGCGTCACATTGTCCAGATCCACGTCGGGCGATGCGTATACCAGCTCCTCGGAGCCGGTGGCCAGGTCCAGCCGCACCAGCGCCAGCTTGTCGCGGCCCCGGTTGGACAGCGCCCATGCCTTGCGTCCCTCATCGCGCAGGCCAAAGACGTTGAGGGTGTCCCAACGGCTGCGCTCGGTCACAGCGATCCAGCTACCAGGTTCTGTGCCTGGGCGCTCCAGCAGAGACTGGTCGCCTCGGAGTTGCGCACGGGCACGCAGTTGGCCTGCGGGGTCCACACCCCACCAGTGGACGTTGCCGGGGTTGGTGGCCAGCAGCGCGGGCGCCCCACCCGCCGGGTTCACACGGTACAGGTCAAACACCTTCTTGTCGCGCTGGTTGGAGGTGACGATGAAGTCGCCCGAGCCCTCTACCGCTTCCGCAAAATGCGCCACCGAGCGGGGGGCGGGCATCAGCTCACGCAGTTCGGTGCCGGGGCCTTCGACCGGGCCGGCATAGATGCGGGTGTTTTCATCGCCCGTGGGGTCGGCCGTGATGCCGATCCAGCGGCTGTCGGCGCTGAACCGGATGGTGCGCGCGCGGATGCGGAACGCCTTGGCGTCACCGCCATCGATGGGCTGTACCCAGATCGCGGGCACCACGCCGTCGGTGCCGAACCAGGCGATGCGCTTGCCGTCGGGCGACACCCGATAGCCGCCCGTGGACTGCCGACTGGCCACGAAGTCGCGCACGGGGACCAGCTCAGGCAGTTGCGCACCTGCCAGAGACGAGTGCGTGGGGCCGGAGGCGCAACCCGCCAAAGCCAACAGCCCGAGCAGCGCCATGCCGCTCCACCATTGCCACGTCGCTCTTTGGGTGCCTTGCCTCTGTTGCGTCATACCCGCCTCCCTGGATTGTTGAATCATGAATGCGGCGATTGTGCAAAGGGTCGCCTTAAGGCCCGCCAAAGACTTCACAACGCCAATGCCTTGCGATACACCGCGCCGCGCTGGACCACCTCAAACCCGCAGTCTGCATACACCCGGTTGGCGCCTGTCAGGTTTTCGCCATCCACTTCCAACGCAGACTCCGACATTCCTTCATCGGCCAGCAAGCGCAGGCTACGGGCGATCAATGCCCTTGCCAAGCCGCGCCTGCGCCATTGGCGGCCGACGCTGATGAACTCGGTATAGCCCCGGCGCCGCGAAAGATGGCTGTTTTCGTCCGCGTTGATGTAAGTGCGGACCTGGCCCGCCACCGCATCGCCATCCCATGCCACCTGCCAGCGCGCTGGCTGGAACACCATGCTCTCCAGCCAGTTGTCATAGTCCCTGGGCTTTGGCGGCGCCATGCCCCAATGGTCCTTGAACGCGGTGTGGTGTGCATCCCAGATGGCTTGGTAGTGCTCGGGCAGCACGGGCCGCAGCTCCAGCCCTTCGGGCATGGGAAAGTCAGGCACCGCATGCAGCTGCGTTTGCAGCATTCCAAAAAAGTACCGCATGGGCGCATAACCACTGGCCTGCAGAAGCCTGGCGCGTGCATCTTCGCCTTGCTGAACATACGCATGGTGCACATGCTGGCCCTGCGGCTGCTGTACGGCCACCATGCGCTGGCGCTGCTCGATCCAGCTTTGCAACAGGCGGCCAACGCCGCGCCCCCGTCAACGTCCAGGCACAAAACCGATCTGCGCGTGCAATGTCAACCCGTCGGCCAGTGTGACCCACCAGCATCGGCCATACCCCACCATCTCACCACCCCACTCAGCCACGATGCAGTCCTGCAGCGGATCGCAGGCGGTGAAGGCGGCATAGTCCCGCGCCATGCTCTCGGGTGTGCGCAGCACCTGTATCCCGTCTGCAGCCGAACTCGCGTTAGCCACAGCCGTCATGGCGGCAAAGTCTGCTGCACCGCGGAAGGGCCGCAGCACCACACCGGACACCAGTGGCAAAGCGGTCATTGAACTGCCATCCATCACTTGCTTTTCTCCCTCATTGTTCACCCCATTGTGCAAAGCCTTGCCTTAACGCCAGCCAAAGACACCCATCCCGCGCAATGCAACGCCCACCGCTCCCGCCACAATCACCCCATGCACATCCTGCTCATCGAAGACGACCTGGACCTGGGCCGCGCGCTGCAGTCCGCGCTGAAGGTGGAGGGCTTGACCAGCGAGTGGCTGCGCCGCGCAGTGGACGCGCCCGCCACGGTGGATGCCAACACCATCGACTGCGTGCTGCTGGACCTGACGCTGCCCGATGGCAGCGGCTTTGACCTGCTGGCGCGCTGGCGGGCTCAGGGGCAGCAAGTGCCTGTCATCGTGATCACGGCCCGCTCGGCGGTGGAAGACCGGCTGGCGGGGCTGGATGGAGGGGCAGATGATTTTGTGATCAAGCCCTTTGCCACGGCCGAGCTGCTCTCGCGCATCCGCGCCGTGCTGCGCCGCAGTGCGCGCCAGGCCAGCGAGCGCTGGGTGCTGGGCGAGCTGGTGATCGAGCCGCGCCGCCATGCGGTGCAGCGCGGCGACGTGGCGCTGGATCTGTCGCCGCGCGAGTTTCAGTTGCTGCTGGAGCTGGCGCGCGAGCCCGGTGTGGTGGTGTCCAAAAGCGTGCTCTCGCAGCGGCTGGACCCGCTGGGCGAGCCGATGGACTTTGCGGCCATCGAGGTGCATGTGTCCAACCTGCGGCGCAAGATCGGGGCGGAGCTGATCCGCACGGTGCGGGGCGTGGGGTATTTGCTGCAGTCATGAACACCGCATCCACCCCCAAAAACCTGCGCCACCCCATCCCCTGGCTGCGTGCGGCTTGGCGGCGGCTGGCCGAACCCACTCTGGTGCGCCGCAGCGTGGCCTCGGTCACTACGGCCTTTGTGCTGGTGTGGGCCGTGCTGCTGGGCTACGACTTCTTCATTTACAAGCAGGCCATCACCTACGATCCGGGGTTGCTGAAGTATGGCGATGCGCTGCTGGAATCGCTCACACCGATCACCGACCCTGCGCAGGCCGCAGCGGCCGTGGCATCCACCAACCATTGGACCAACATCCGTCGCCGCCAAATCGGCCTGCTGCCCGGCACCGCAATGCATGAGCTGCGCGACAGCGCGTCTGGGCAGATTGTCTATGCCCCGCCGGGCCTTGAGGCACTGGAAATTCCGCCGCCGCCATCGCAAACGGGTTCATCCATCTCTGAGCCCGTCTTGCAAGGCAAGCCGTACCGGATCTACTCCGGCCACAATGCCCGCTGGGCCCTGCGCATTGTTGAAAAAAAGCGCATGGACGCGGACTACCTGAGCTACCGTGGCCGCAACCTGCTGCCCTACCTGCTACTGGCGGCCCCCTTCGTGCTCCTGCCCGTATGGCTGTCGGTGCGCAACGGCCTGCGCCCCCTGCAGCAGCTCGCAAGCCTGATCGCAAAACGCGACAAGGACGACCTGCAACCGGTCGGTTTCCACGCCCGGCACCGCGAACTCAAACCGCTGGAGCAGTCGCTGGACCACCTCTTCGCGCAGCTTCGCCAGAAGGTGGAGCACGAGCGCGCCTTTGTGCAGGATGCCGCGCACGAGATCCGCACCCCGCTGGCCGTGATCACCGCCCAGGCCCATGTGATGGCCCGCTCGCAGATCGAAGAAGAACGCACAGAGGCCCAGGCCCACCTGGAGCAGGCCATTGCCCGCACCTCGCACCTGGCGCAGCAGCTGCTGGACCTGGCCACGCTGGACGATGCCCAGCGCCCGGCCCCGCGCGACCTCGACGTGGCCCAGTGGCTGCGCGCTGCGCTGGCGCAGGCGGTGCCCCAGGCCATGGCGCAGCAGATCGAGCTGTCGCTGGACGCGCCCGACACCCTGCCTGCCCGGCTGGACTTGCCTGCCCTCGAATCCATCGCCCACAACCTCATCGACAACGCTGTGCGCTACACCACGGCGGGCGGCAATGTGGCGGTGGCGCTGCGGTGCGAAGGCGCGGTGCTGCACCTGTCGGTGCAGGACGACGGGCCGGGCATTCCAGCCACGGAGCACCACCGGTTGTTCGAGCGCTTTTACCGGGGCCTGGGGCACACGGCCAACGGCTCGGGCCTGGGCCTGGCCATCGTGCGGCAGGCCGTGCTGCGCATGGGCGGGCAGGTATGGGTGGGCGACGGGTTGGGCGGGCGGGGCGTGGGATTTTTCGTTAGCATTCCCCTGCCCCACAGCGCCTGATTCTGCGCTGGCGATCCACCGCCTTTTCTTTTCCATGCCCGACGCCCTTCACCCCTGCCTTACCTGCGGCGCCTGCTGCGCCAGTTTTCGCGTGGACTTTGCCGTGCAAGAGATGCAGGACATGGGCGGCACCGTGCCGGGCGGGCTGGCGGTGGAAGTGACCGATACCACCTGCCGCATGCGCGGCACCGACCACGTGCCCGCGCGCTGTGCGGCGCTGACCGGCACGGTGGGTGTGAAGGCAGCCTGCGGCATCTACGAATGGAGGCCCTCGCCTTGCCGCGAGTTCGAGGCAGGCGACCACGCCTGCAACAGGGCGCGTGTGCGGCACGGGCTGCCCGCGCTGGCGGACGGGCTCATCTTCTGATCCACAAATCCATAGATCGTTGAAGCCTCAACAAAAACGTTGAGCTGTTGGAAATAACCGACACCACGGCTTTTCTGGGACATGCAAACTTTGTCCCATGCCAGCAAGCCCCTCCTCCAACGCCCGCCAGCTCTGGGACATCTCGCCGCCCGTGCACGCGGGCAGCCCCGTGTTTCCGGGTGACACGGCCTACAGCCAGCAGTGGTGCGCCACCATCGGCCCCGGCTGCCCGGTCAATGTGAGCGCCATCACGCTCTCACCCCATGTGGGCGCCCATGCCGATGCGCCCCTGCACTACGACGCGCAGGGCGCCACCATCGGCGACGTATCGCTTGACGCCTTCCTCGGCCCTTGCCGCGTGATCCACGCCATCGGGTGTGGCCCGCTCATCACTTGGGAGCACATCGCCCACGCGGTGGACGCCACCCTGCCCGCACGCGTGCTGGTGCGCACCTATGCCCAGGCCCCTGAGGAATGGGACGGCCAGCTCACCGCCTATGCGCCTGACACCATCGAACGCCTGGCCGATCTGGGCGTGCTGCTGGTGGGCATCGACACCGCCAGCATCGACCCGGCCGACAGCAAGCTGCTTGCCAGCCACCAGGTCATCCGCCGCCGCAACCTGCGCGTGCTCGAAAACCTGGTGCTCGACGCCGTGCCCGAGGGCGACTATGAACTCATTGCACTGCCGCTCAAGCTCACCACCGCCGATGCATCGCCCGTGCGGGCCGTGCTGCGGAGTGTTTAAGAGAAATTGGCACCTTGCGCTTATTGAATAAGCGCGAGCAGCTATCAAAATAGGAGTAAACAACCTGTGCCCATGACCTTGCAAGACTGCCGCGCACTCGATGCGCAAGACCCCCTCGCCCCGCTGCGCGAGCACTTCAGCCTGCCTGCGGGCGTGATCTACCTGGACGGCAACTCGCTGGGCGTGGCCCCCAAGGCCACCGCTGCGCGTGTGGCCGACGTGGTTACCCGCGAATGGGGCACCGACCTCATCCAGTCGTGGAACACCGCAGGCTGGTTCGACCTGCCCCAGCGCCTGGGCAACCAGCTCGCCCCGCTGATCGGCGCGGGCAAGGATGAGGTAGTGTGCACCGACAGCACCTCCATCAACCTTTACAAGGTGCTGAGCGCGGCGCTCAACATCGCCCGCGAGGACAGCCCCGCCCGCCGCCGCATCGTGAGCGAGCGCAGCAACTTCCCCACCGACCTCTACATTGCCGAAGGCCTGTGCAAGGAGCGCGGGCTGGAGCTGGTGCTGGTGGAGCCCGAAGACATCGCCGCAGCGCTGACCCCTGACGTGGCCGTGCTGATGCTCACCCACGTGAACTACCGCACTGGCGCCATGCACGACATGGCGGCTATCACCGCCGCCGCGCATGCCCAAGGCATTTTGTGCGTGTGGGACCTGGCGCACAGCGCAGGCGCGGTGCCGGTCGATCTGAACGGCGCGGGCGCCGACTTCTCGATTGGCTGCGGCTACAAGTATTTGAACGGCGGCCCCGGCGCCCCCGCCTTTGTGTGGGTGCACCCGCGCCATGCGGGCCGTTTCTGGCAGCCGCTGTCCGGCTGGTGGGGCCATGCCGCGCCGTTTGCCTTTACGCCCGACTACCAGCCCGCTGCAGGTATCACCCGCTACCTGTGTGGCACGCAGCCCATCATCAGCCTGTCGGCATTGCAATGCGGGCTGGATGTGTTCACCGCCGCCGAAGCACTGGGCGGCATGGCCGCGCTGCGCGGCAAGTCACTGGCACTCACCGACCTGTTCATCCGCCTGGTGGAAGAGCGCTGCGCAGGCCACGGCCTGGGCCTGGCCACGCCGCGCGCGCATGCAGAGCGCGGCTCGCAGGTGTGCCTGACGCGCGACGAAGGCGCAGGCGTGAACGGTCAAGGCAGCGGCGCCTACGCCATCGTTCAGGCGCTGATCGCACGCGGTGTGGTCGGCGACTTCCGCAAGGGCGATGGAGGCACCGGCCGCCACAAGGACATCCTGCGTTTTGGTTTCACGCCGCTGTACCTGGGCTTTGAGGATGTGTGGAACGCCGTGGAACACCTGCGCCAGGTGCTGGAGAGCGGCGAATGGCAGAAGCCCGCGTTCAACCAGACGCACGCGGTGACCTGATAGCCATTACATAAAACACACGACCGTTCACGCTGAGCCAGTCGAAGCGCCGCGCGAGGCTTCGACAGGCTCAGCCCGAACGGTCTTGGTGGATCGAACGCGTATCCAGGAGATTGACCATGTGCCCCTTTTCCCAAACCCCTACTCCCGCCAGCGAGCCCCCCAGCGCCGCCCTGCCCGAATCCATCGTGCACGAAGAGCGCGCCCAGCTCGACTTCAGCAAATCCATGAGCTACGGCGACTACCTGCAGCTCGACGCCGTGCTCACCGCGCAAAAGCCGCTGTCACCCGCGCACGATGAGATGCTGTTCATCGTGCAGCACCAGACCAGCGAGCTGTGGATGAAGCTCATCCTGCACGAGCTGCGCGCGGCCATTGCGCACATTGCCCGCGATGAGCTGCAGGTGGCTTTCAAGATGCTGGCGCGGGTCTCCAAGATCATGGAACAGTTGGTGCACGCCTGGGACGTGCTGGCCACCATGACGCCGCCCGAGTACACGGCCATGCGCCCGTACCTGGGCCAGTCCAGCGGCTTCCAGAGTTATCAATACCGCAGCATCGAGTTCGCCCTGGGCAACAAGAACCGCGCCATGCTCAAGCCCCACGAGCACCGTGCCGCCCTGCTGGCCCTGGTGCAGGCCGCCTACGAGGCGCCCTCGCTGTACGACGAAGCACTGCGTCTGCTGGCGCGCAGCGGCCTGGCCGTGCCAGCCAGCCACCTGGAGCGTGACTGGACCCAACCCTATGAGGCCAGCGATGCCGTCGAGCAAGCCTGGCTCACCGTGTACCGGGACCCGCAGAAACACTGGGGCCTGTACCAACTGGGCGAGAAGCTGACCGACATCGAAGACGCCTTCCGCCTCTGGCGCTTTCGCCACGTGACGACGGTGGAGCGCATCATCGGCTTCAAACGCGGCACGGGCGGCACCGGCGGCGTAAGCTACCTGCGCAAGATGCTCGATGTGGTGCTGTTCCCCGAGATCTGGAGACTGCGCACCGACCTGTGAGTGGTCAGTGGCAAAAAACAAAGGGCCTGCGCAGAAGACTGCGCAGGCCCTTGAAATCAGATCAATTTGGCAGCTAGCTAGTTAACTAGTGAACCCCTGCCACCATCATCGCGGAGCGGCTGCGGCACCAGATCGGTGCCAGGTGGCCGATATGGATGGTCAGCTCATTGCCCTTGCCCAGCACGGTGGTCGGGCCGTTGCTGAAGGCATAGCCGGTTTCTGCGGCCTGCTTGGGCAGGTCCACCGTCCAGCCGCTGCGCCGCAACACGCCCTTGCCCTCTTCGGGGTAGAACTGCATTTCCACCTTTTCGCCGTTGCCGCAAGCGTATTGCATGCTGCTGCCGCTCGTCGGCTCAGTGAAAGCCTGCAAGGCGGGAGGCTGGCTCGCGCAGCCCGACAGCATGAGGGTTGCCAACGCACCCGAACTCAGCAAAACCATCGTCTTCATCGCTCACTCCTGACATCGCGGCACGCCCTGGCGGCGCAACCGACAACTTTCATCCAACAGCTTGGGGCCCTTGGCTGTTTACCAAGCACAAACCTTGCCACCACCTTCACTACCCTGCTTGGAGAGGCCGGAACCAGCGATTTCAGAACCGTGGCCCCCACTCGGCACAGGGCATGGGTCAAGATTGCCCCAGACCCCCTGGCCCGTCATTGGGGTGTTCCCCACATCGAGAGCGCTCTCTAAAGTCTGCTACGGCCCCATGGCATGCCCATGACGGCCGAAACAGCCCTTGAAGTGGCGCTGTATTGGGCACATCGGCGGCACCAATACAAAAAAGAAACATCTGATTACAGGTATTGGGATGAAAAACACGGCGTCTTCTCGGCGACTGGCTCCTTGTTTCTGGTAGCACTGGGATTAACCCTAGGATTTCAGGCAAAGAGCCCTCTGCGCCCTTTTTTGAGATTCCCGCCATACGGCCTCTCCCCGCCTTCTACCCGTCGGCGACAGCAGCCCGCCCCCGGTACAGGTAACCTCCTGAGGCCCAACGCTCTCGCCATCCATCGCCAATTTCTGGAGACTCCGCCCCGTGCCAGCGCCCCTGCCCACCCCAACCGCCCCTGTGCTGCCGCCCCGCGCCGCCTGGGCCATGCTGCTCGCCCTGGTTTCGGGCTTTGGGTTGAGCCAGGCGTTTCGCACCGTCACCGCCATCATGGCCACCGGGCTGCGCGCGGAGTTCGGGCTGTCGGCGCAGGCGCTCGGTGTGTTCGCCGGGGCCTTTGCCTTCGCGTTCGGCAGCATGCAGCTTTTCATGGGCGTGGGGATCGATCTGTACGGCGTGCGGCGCACGCTGCTGGTGGCGTTTCCGTTCACCATCGCGGGCGCGCTGCTGTCGGCGCTGGCACCCAGCTATGGCGGGGTGCTGCTGGGCCAGGTGCTGATCGGCGTGGGCTGCGCACCGGCCTTTTTGGTGTGCACGGTGTTCATTGCGCGCTACTTTCCGGCCAGCCGTTTTGCCATGGTGTCGGGCGTGGCCTTGGGCGTGGGCGGGTTGGGCATGCTGTTCACCGGCACGCCGCTGGCCTGGCTGGTGCAGCAATCGTCCTGGCGCATGGGCTTTAGCGTGCTGGCGGGCCTGGCGGCGCTGGCCTGGCTGCTGATCTTCTGGAAGGTGCACGAACCTGCCCAGGCCGACCATGGCACGCAGCCACGCGAATCGGTGGGCAGCGCGGTGCGCGGCTTTGGCGCGCTGTTTTTGCTGCCACACACCGCCGGCATCATGCTGCTGGGGCTGATGACGTATGCATCCTTCCTCACGCTGCGCGGGCTGTGGCTGGGGCCGTTGCTCATCGAGCGGCACGGCTACTCGCTGGTGGCCAGCGGCAACGTGGCCATGCTGTCGTCGCTGGTGTCGCTGTTCACCCCCGCGTTTTTTGGCCGCATAGACCCAGGGCCCGCACGGCGCAGGCGCTGGCTGGTGGGCTTTACCGTGCTGGTGGCGGGGCTGTTCACCGCCATCGGCCTGCTGCACGCCGAATGGCTGGACGTGGGCGGCGCCATCGCCGTGGGCCTGCTGTCGGGCTACATGGTGCTGCAGTATTCGGACGTGCGCTCTGCCTACCCAGCCGCCATGACGGGGCGCGCCATGGCGGTCTTCACCATGGCACTGTTCCTGGGCGTGGCGCTGATGCAGTGGGTGACGGGCCTGGCCGCATCGCTGGCCGCCGCACGGGGTGCTGACCCGTATGTGGCGGTGATGCTGACCATTGCGGGCATGCTGGCCGTGGGCGCCATCGCCTTCAAGTGCCTGCCCGCGCCGGCCCCTGCGCATTGAGTCGCCTTGTGGGGCCTGGGGGACACAGGGCCATGCCCACGCCCGCCACAGGCCACCACTGCAGCACGCCAAAAATCAGCTCGAACAGAGTGAAGCCCAGCACGATGGCATTGGCCCCGTGGGCCACGGCGTAGATCTGCCAGGCGGCGAACAGAAAGCGCGCCACACCGTCCAGCCGCCCCAGCAGCAGCGACGGCGCCACGATGCGCGCCACCGACCACACCACCACCACTGAGCCGAGCAGGTTGGCCAGCAGCATGTGGGTGGTGTCGAGCGAATGCAGTGTGCCCGGCAATGCGAGCGTCTGGGCCAGCAGGTTCAACTGAGCGTAGAGCCAGGCAAAGGTCCAGGGCAGAGCAAACGGCCAGGTGACGAGCAGGTCGTACCAGCCGCTGGCGCGCACGATGCGCAGATAACGGGCAGAAGCCAAGGCGGGGATGTAGTGCATGGAAGGAAAACCCTCTGTGGATGGATGAAGCCGGAGCTTCCACCTTGAAGTACGCTTCAGGGTCAAGCACTTTGTGACTTTATGGAGGGAATGCGCCATGCTGATTGGAGAACTGGCCACCGCCTCGGGCCTGAGCCGCGAAGCGTTGCGCTTCTATGAACAGCAGGGCCTGATCCGTGCGCGGCGCCTAGCCAACGGCTACCGTGACTACCCGCCCGAGGTGGTGACGCTGGTGCAATACATTCGCACGGCGCAGCAGTTGGGATTCACGCTTGCCGAGATTGGCGACCGCTTGCCCGGCATCTGGGACGCCCCCGAACCCGGCCCTCTGCTGAACCAGGTGCTGGCCAGCAAACTTGGCGAGATCGACACACGCATCGCCGCACTGCAGGCGCTGCGCCAGACGCTGGCTGAACGCGTGACCACCGAATGTCCGCTGCGCTCAGTCAAGCCCCATGCTGCATCCACCAAGCCCTGAATTCACATAAAAATCAGGGCCCAGCGCTTATTCATCAAGCGCAAATAGCTATAAAATTTATAGCATTTTGCAATGATCAAACCGTGGATTCGGTGGGCGCGGGCACCGTGTGCAGCAGCACCGGGTTGTTGCCATAAGCATCCACACTCTCGATCTGCACGCCAAAGCCCCACAGCCGCGCCACATGCCTGAGCACCTCCCGGGTATCGTCGGCCAGGGGGCGGCCCTGGTACTGGGTGTGGCGCAGGGTCAGGCTGCGGTCGCCGCGCAGGTTCACGTTCCACACCTGGATGTTGGGCTCGCGCGTGCCCAGGTCGTACTGCTGCGACAAAATTTGGCGCAGGTTGCGGTAGCCGTTTTCGTCGTGGATCTCGCTGACCAACAGATCGTTCAGAACGGGATCGTCATGCAGGGCAAACAGGCGCATCTCGCGCATCAGGCGGGGGCTCAGGTACTGGCCGATGAAGCTCTCGTCCTTGAAGTTGCGCATGGCATGGTCGAGCGTGGGCAGCCAGGGGGTGCCCACGATGTCGGGGAACCAGCGCCGGTCTTCGTCCGTGGGGTTCTGGCAGATGCGCTGGATGTCGCGGTACATGGCAAAACCCAGTGCGTAGGGGTTGATGCCGCTGTAGGCGCGGTGCCCCACCGGCGGTTGGTAGACCACGTTGGTGTGTGATCCCAGCCACTCCACCATCACCCCGTCACTCAGGTAGCCCTCGTCGTACAGGGTGTTGAGCAAGGTGTAGTGCCAGAAGGTGGCCCAGCCCTCGTTCATGACCTGGGTCTGGCGCTGGGGGTAGAAATACTGCGCGATCTTGCGCACGATGCGTGCGATCTCACGCTGCCAGGGCTCCAGCAGGGGCGCGTTCTTTTCGATGAAGTACAGGATGTTTTCCTGCGGCTCCTGCGGAAAGCGGTTGTGCTCTTGCGCCGCGCCGTCCTTGCCGGGGCGGGTGGGCAGGGTGCGCCAAAGGTCGTTGACCTGCTGCTGGGCATAGGCCTCGCGCTGCGCGCGCTCCAGGCGCTCGCGCGCCAGGTTTTTCTTGGAGGGGCGGCGATAGCGGTCCACCCCGAAGTTGGCCAGCGCGTGGCAGGAGTCCATGAGCCGCTCCACCTCGTCCATGCCATAACGTTCTTCGCACTGGGCCACGTAGTCCTTGGCATACACCAGGTAGTCGATGATGCTGGACGCATCGGTCCACATGCGAAACAGGTAGTTGCCCTTGAAGAAGCTGTTGTGCCCATAGGCGGCATGGGCAATCACCAGCGCCTGCATGGCGGTGGTGTTCTCCTCCATCAGGTAGCTGATGCAGGGGTTGGAGTTGATGACGATTTCGTAGGCCAGCCCCATGTGCCCGCGCCGGTAGCGCCGCTCGGTGGCCAGAAACTCCTTGCCGTAGCTCCAGTGGCGGTAGTTCACCGGCATACCCACGCTGGAATAGGCGTCCATCATCTGCTCGGCGGTGATGACTTCGAGCTGGTTGGGATAGGTATCGAGGCCAAAGCGCTGGGCCGTGGCCGCAATGGCACTGTGGTAGCGCTCGATCAGCTCGAACGTCCAGTCGCTCGGGTCGGGCAGCGGCTGCGCGGGCCGTGCCCCGGCGGGCAGGGGCTGCGCGGGCACATCGCGATGGCGGCGCTCACCAACGACGGCGGTCTTCCAGGGGTTGTCGCGGATGCGGCGCTCCAGCACCGGATACTGGGCCATGTTGTTCATATCTGTACCCCCTCTTTCTTGAAGAGGTCGCGGAACACGGGATAGATGTCGCCCGGCTCGGAGACCTTGCGCATGGCGAAGTGGGCGCACACCGGCAGCAACTGACTGTATTCCTCCCACAGGTTCTGCTCCTCCTCGGCCACCTGCACATAAGCAAAGTAGCGCACCAGCGGCAAGATGCGGTCCACCAGCAGATTGCGGCAGTTGCCGCTGTCGTTGTTGAAGTTATCGCCATCACTGGCCTGGGCCACATAAATGTTCCAGTCACCCGTGGGGTAGCGCGCCTGGATGATCTGGTCGAGCAGCACCAGGGCGCTGCTGACCACCGTGCCCCCACTTTCGGTGGAGTGGAAAAACTGTTCTTCACTCACCTCGGCGGCCTGGGTGTGGTGGCGGATGAAGACGATGTCGATCTTCTCGTAGTGCCGCGTGAGGAACAGGTACAACAGGATAAAAAAGCGCTTGGCCAGGTCTTTGCGCGCCTCGTCCATGGAGCCCGAAACATCCATCAGGCAAAACATCACCGCTTGGCTGTTGGGCACGGGCACCGGGGTGCGGGCCCGAAAGCGCAGGTCGATGGGGTCGAGGTACGGAATCCGGTCGATGCGCTCCTTGAGCATGTCGATGCGGCGCTGCAGCTCGGCCACCGCCTCGCTGGTGCCATCGTCCTGCGCCAACAGGGCGTCAAGCTGTGCCTGCAGCGCCTGCAGCTCACGGTGCGGGGCCTTGCCCAGGGCGATGCGCCGGCCTAGAGCGCCGCGCATGGTGCGCAGCACGGCAAGGTTGTTGGGAATGCCGTACTGGCTGTATCCGGCACGGCGCGACTTCCATTGCGGGTTCTCGCCGATGTGCGTGCGCAGCAGGTGCGGCAGCGCCAGGTCCTCAAAGAAGAGCTGCATGAACTCTTCCTTGGTCAGCGTGAAGGTGAAGTCGTCCTCGCCCTCCCCGCTGTCGCTGGCCTGCGAGCCACGCCCGCCGCCCCCTTTGGGCCGCTCGATGCGATCACCGCGCACATGCTCGGCATTGCCGGGGTGCACCACATCGCGGACGCCCCCCTGGCCGTGGTGGAACACCGGTTCGCCAATGTCCTTCTTGGGAATGGTGATGTTCTCCGCCTGCTCGATGTCGCGGATACCGCGCTGCGACACCGCACGGCGCACGCTGTCCGCAATCTGCTCCTTGAAGCGGCGGACAAAACGCTCGCGGTTGCCCACGGACTTGTTCTTGCCTGCGAGCCTGCGGTCGATGATTTGGAGTGCCATCTGCTTCGCTCCCATGCATGGGCCAGCGCCCCAGTGGCGCGCTGACCATCGGATCGATTAGCTGCTCTTGCGAACGCGCAGGTACCACTCGCACAACAGCCGCACCTGCTTGGGGGTGTAGCCCTTGTCCACCATGCGGGTGACGAAGTCCTCGTGCTTGCGCGCTTCTTCGGCACTGGCTTTGGCGTTGAAGCTGATGACGGGCAGCAGCTCCTCGGTGTTGGAGAACATCTTCTTCTCGATCACCAGGCGCAGCTTCTCGTAGCTGGTCCAACTCGGGTTATTGCCCTGATTGTTGGCGCGCGCGCGCAGCACGAAGTTGACGATCTCGTTGCGGAAATCCTTGGGGTTGGCAATGCCCGCAGGCTTCTCGATCTTCTCCAGCTCGGCGTTGAGCGCGCCCCGGTCAAACACCTCGCCAGTGTCGGTGTCGCGGTACTCGTTGTCCTGGATCCAGTAGTCGGCATACGTCACGTAGCGGTCGAAGATGTTCTGCCCGTACTCGCTGTAGCTCTCCAGATAGGCTGTCTGGATCTCCTTGCCGATGAACTCGGCATAACGCGGCGAGAGGAACTCTTTGATGTAGCTGGTGTATTTGGTCTCCAGCTCAGCCGGAAACTGCTCGCGCTCGATCTGTTGCTCCAGCACGTACATCAGATGCACCGGGTTGGCCGCCACCTCGGCGCTGTCGAAGTTGAACACCTTCGAGAGGATCTTGAACGCAAAACGCGTGGAGATGCCCGTCATGCCCTCGTCCACGCCCGCGTAGTCGCGGTACTCCTGGTAGCTCTTGGCGCGCGGGTCGGTGTCTTTCAGGCTCTCGCCGTCGTACACCTGCATCTTGCTGAAGATGCTGGAGTTCTCAGGCTCCTTGAGCCGCGTGAGGATGGCGAACTGCGACATCATCTTGAGCGTGCCCGGCGCGCACACGGCGTTGCCCAGCGACGATTCGCGGATGAGTTTTTCGTAGATCCGGCTTTCCTCGCTCACGCGCAGGCAGTACGGCACCTTGACGATGTAGATGCGGTCAAGGAAGGCCTCATTGTTCTTGTTGTTGCGAAACGCCTTCCACTCGCTCTCGTTGCTGTGGGCCAGCACCACACCGTCGAACGGAATGGCGCCAAAACCCTCTGTGCCCTTGTAGTTACCCTCCTGCGTGGCAGTGAGCAGCGGGTGCAGCACCTTGATGGGTGCCTTGAACATTTCCACGAATTCGAGCAGGCCCTGGTTGGCCAAGCACAGGCCGCCGCTGTAGCTGTAGGCGTCGGTGTCGTCCTGGGCGAAGGTTTCGAGCTTACGGATGTCCACCTTGCCCACTAGGCTAGAGATGTCTTGGTTGTTCTCATCGCCCGGCTCGGTCTTGGCGATGCCCACCTGCTTCAGGATGCTGGGGTAGCGCTTGACCACCCGGAACTGGCGAATGTCGCCGCCGAACTCCTCCAGCCGCTTGACTGCCCAGGGCGAAAGCACCCGCTGCAGGTAGCGCCGGGGAATGCCGAACTGCTCCTCCAGCACCGCACTGTCTTCCACCACATCGAACAGGCCCAGCGGCGACTCGTTCACTGGCGAGCCCTTGAGCGCATAAAACGGCACCTTCTGCATCAGGTACTTGAGCCGCTCGGCGATGGAGCTTTTGCCCCCGCCCACCGGGCCCAGCAAGTAGAGGATCTGCTTGCGCTCCTCCAGCCCCTGTGCGGCATGGCGGAAGAAGCTCACCACCTGTTCGATGGAATCCTCCATGCCATAGAACTCGGCGAACGCGGGGTAGCGCTTGATCACTTTGTTGGCAAAGAGGCGCGAGAGGCGCGGGTCGTTGCGCGTATCCACCACCTCGGGATCGCCGATGGCGGCCAGCATGCGCTGGGCTGCCGTGGCGTAGGCCATGGGATCACGCTTGCATTCGGCGAGGTACTCGTCGATCGACATTTCCTCTTCGCGGCTACGGGCGTAACGCGCAGTGAAACTGCTGATGGCATCCATACGACCTCCTGTGGCGGCACCCCTGGCGGGCTCAGGGAGTGCCACGGTGTTGCAATGGGAATCGCTACCGGCGCATCTCTTTGTAGCACCCCGCTTCGCCGTTGAACAGGGGAATTGCGTGCCCATTCAGTGCTTTTTACAACCATGTCCGAACGCGGTCGGAGCGTGTCACACTGTAAGGATTTGGTCTTCGATCACTACACCGAAGTACCTTGGTCATCCAGCGCTATCAGCCTCACAGCGAACTGGCGCTGGAGCCATCGCCCCGGTACAGCCAGGGCACATCCAGCACCCGCTCGCCCAGCAGGCGCAGCGATAAATCCCGCCCCCAGCGCACGGCCCCCGTGGCGTGGAAGATGCGGCCGTTGCGCGTGGAGCGGGCCTGCACCCGCGCATTGCGCTGCCAGCGATTAAGAGCAAAGCGGGTGAGGCGCAGCGGCACCTCCATGTCGTGCATGGCCAGCGCGCGCTGCAGCTCAGCCGCATCCTCAATGGCCATGCCTGCGCCCTGGGCGAGGTAGGGGCGCATGGGGTGGGCGGCATCACCCACCAAAGCGACCAAGCCACGCGCCATCTCGTCGGCGCTGCGCACCGGCGGGCGGTCGCACAGCGGCCACAGGCGCCAGCCTGCCGGGCCACCATGCTCGCCCACGCTGCGCACCACATCCTGCAGCGCGGTGCAGGTGCCTTGCAGGGCGTGGCTCAGGCCCTCGGCATTGGCGGCGTGGTCCCAGTTCTCCAGGTCTTCTGGCGCGGGGCCTTGCACGATGACGACGATGTTCTGCAACTCGCCCCGGCGCACGGGGTATTGAACCGCGTGCAGGCGCGGGCCCAGCCAGGCCGTGACCTGGCCGGTGCGCAGTGCCTGGGGCAGCGTCTGCTGGGGTACCAGGGCGCGGTAGGCCAGGTGCCCCGTCACACGCGGCGCCACACCACCCCCCATATTCGCCAGCAGTTGCGTGCGCGTGCGGCTCCACAGGCCGTCAGCACCGATGAGCGCATCGCCTTCCACCTCCTTGCCCCGGCTGGTCCGCACGGTAACGACGTCACCGCTGTCGGTGAAACGGTCGATGGCGTGGTCCAGATGGAGCTGCGCGTCGCTGCCCTGGGTCAGCCCGTCCAGCAGCAGGCCGTGCAAATCCGCACGGTGGATGGTGGCGTAGGCAGCGCCGTAGCGTTCGACCGCTGCGGGTCCAAGCGGCAGCACGGCCAGCTCGCGGCCGCTGACGGCACTACGCACCTGCAGGCGGCTGGGAAAGGCAGCCACGGCCTGCAGCGCCCGTTGCAAGCCCCAGGCCTGCAGGCGGCGCACCACGTTGGGCCCGATCTGCACGCCGGCCCCGACCTCGCTGAACGCCGCGGCCCGCTCGTACAACCGCACATCCCAGCCCGCGCGCGATGCGCCCAAAGCGGCGGCCAAGCCACCGATGCCGCCACCGGCGACCAATACCTGTTTTCTCATGCCGCGATTGTCGCGCGCAAGGGTGGGCCCGCTTTTGTCACAGCGCAGGCCGCAGCGCCCTCTCCAGCACCTCGGGCGGCATGGGGCGGCCGAAAAGGTAGCCCTGGAAGGCCTTGCAGCCGTGGCGTTGCAGAAATTCGAGCTGCCCCGTGGTCTCCACACCTTCAGCCACCACGCCCAGATCCAGGCTGTCGGCCAAGGCCAGGATGGTGCGCACGATGGCGGCGTCGTTGGGGTCGGTCTGCAGGTCGCTCACAAAGCTCTTGTCGATCTTGAGCTGGTCGAGCGGCAGGCGCTTGAGGTAGCTGAGTGATGAGTAGCCCGTGCCGAAGTCGTCGAGCGAAAAACTCACGCCATAGCGGCGCAGATGCTCCATGCGCGCGATGATGTCCTCGACATCGGCCATCAGCAGGCTCTCGGTGAGTTCGAGCTTGAGGCGTTCGGGGTTGGCGCCCGTGGCGTCCAGGGCGCCCAGCACCTGCTCCACAAAATCAGGCTGGCGGAACTGGCGCACGCTCACATTCACCGACAGGAAGAACTGCCGCGTGAGCGCGCTGCGCGACCAGGCCACAAGCTGCCTGCAGGCGGATTCCAGCACCCACTGGCCCAGCGGCAGGATGAGCCCTGTTTGCTCCGCCAGCGGGATGAACTCTGCCGGTGACACCATGCCCCGGCGCGGGTGCAGCCAGCGCACCAGCGCCTCGGCACCCAGCAGGCGGCCCTTGCCGTCCACCACCGGCTGGTAATAAAGCACCAGCTCTTTCTCTTGCAGGCCTCGGCGCAGGTCGGCCTCCAGGGCCGAGCGGTTGCTGACGGCGGCCTGCATGTCGGGGTCGAAGAACCGCTGGGTGTTGCGGCCCGCAGCCTTGGCCTGGTACATGGCCAAATCGGCCTGTTTGAGCAGTTCGTCCGCGCTGACGGTTTGCTGGCCAAACAGCGCAATCCCGATGCTGGGCGTGCTGTGGTGGCTGGACTCGCCCAAGGTATAAGGTTTGCCCAGCGTGGCGGCGATGTGGCTGGCCACCAGCGCGGCCTCGGCGCTGGCGTGTGCATCGTCTGCGCTGAGCCCTTCCACCAGCACCACGAATTCGTCCCCGCCAAAGCGGGCCACGGTGTCGGCTTCACGCACGCACTCTTTCAGGCGATGCGCCACCTGTACCAGCAATTGGTCGCCCGTGTCATGGCCCAGGGTGTCGTTCAGGTCCTTGAAGTTGTCAAGGTCGATGAACAGCAGGGCGCCCTGGCCCTCCGAGCGCGCCACCATCCGCGTGGCGTGCTGCAAGCGGTCGGCCAGCAGACGGCGGTTGGGCAGGCCGGTCAGGGCGTCATAGAACGCCAGGCGCTCGATCTTGAATTCCACCTCTTTGCGCTCTGTGATGTCGCGGCCCACGCCCCGGTAGCCGCGCAAGGCGCCCTTGGCGTCAAACACCGGCACGCCGCTGATCGATATCCAGTGCGTGCTGCCATCCGGTCGCTCGCGCTGCAACTCCAGGTCGCGAAACGGCTGGTGCGCAGCCAACACCGCGCGGTGGGCATCCCAGTCGGTCCCGGTCATGTTGAGCGCGCCGAGCTCCCAGCGCGTGCGCCCCAGCACGTTCGGCAGCGGAATGCCGTTGACGCTCAGATCACCCGCCAACTGCACAAAACGGCCTTCGGCATCGTGCTCCCAGTACCAGTCGGACGACAGGTCGCTCAGTGACCTGAACCGCGCTTCGCTTTCGCGCAGTTCGTTTTCCACGCGCACGTAATCGCTCACATCGGCAAAGGTGCGCACCAAGCTGCCGTCGTCCAGCGTGGTGGTGCGCACCTCGTACGTCTGGCCATCGCGCGTGGTGCGCCAGTACAGCGGGGGCGCCGCAGACTTGGCGCCGTGGGACACGTAGTCAAAACCACGCCGGTCCACCAGGCTGTACCCATCGCCAAAATCGCCCCGCTCCGCCTGTATGCAGGTCAGGTCGGCCAGTGTGGGGCGCGAGGCCATCAGAGATTCGGGCAGGTCGAGCAGCTCCAGCACGCGCTGGTTGTAGACGGTGATGCGTCCTTCAGGGTCTGTCTTGAAGATGCCCTGGCTCATGCTGGCCAGCGTGGCTTGCAGCGCCGTGCGATGCTCTTGCAACATCTTCAGCGCCTCTTGCCAGACGCGGGCATCCACCATGCGCACCGGCTGGTCCTTGCCTTTGTCGCTCTGCACCAGGGCCACCAGGCTGTTGAGCAGATCGCTCAGGTGCGAGACCCCATCAGGCTCACGCAGCACGTAGTCGCCCAGCCCACAGCGAAAGGCCCGTGCGGCCAGGGCTTCCTGCATGGCGTCGATGCACATCAGCACCGGGCGGCCCGCGCACAGCTCCAGCAGGCTGGGCAATTCCTTGTCGGAGGGTTTGAGGCACAGCACCACAACGTCCCAGGGCTGCGATGCCAGAGGCGCTGCCGCTGTTTCGGGGGTCGGGCTGTGCACGACCCGCCAGCCGGGGTGGCGCTCGGCCATGAGATCGCGCGCAGCCGAAACATGCTGCGCGTCGATATCCACCCAAAGAACACCCACGCTTTTCATGGCTTGAGTCCCTCCAGTACGGCGACCAAAGGCTTGGACGTGGATCCCAGCTGGTGCTCACGTAAGAAAGCATCCACAGGGACCGGCCGTCCAAAAAGATACCCCTGAAACCCCTCACACCCATGCAGCCTCAAAAAGCTCAGCTGCCCCGTCGTCTCCACCCCCTCTGCCACCACCTCCAGGTCCAGGCTCTTGGCCAGCGCCAGTATCGTCCTCACGATCGCCGCGTCGTTCGGATCCGCCAGCACGTCCCGCACAAAGCTTTGGTCGATCTTGACCTGGTCCAGCGGCAGCCGCTTGAGGTAGGAGAGGGAGGAGTAGCCGGTGCCAAAGTCGTCGAGCGCAAACCCCACGCCTTCGCTTTTGAGCTGGACCATGCGTGCGATGGTGTCTTCGATGTCTCCCAAGAGCAGGCTTTCCGTGAGTTCGAGTTTGAGGTTTCTCGGATCTGCGTTGTGGCTTTGCAGGGTTTGCAGGACTTCGGCCACGAAGCCCGGTTGCCTGAATTGGCGGGCGCTGACGTTCACGGAGATGGAAAGTTGGGCGGTGCTTTCGTGTTGGCTCCAGCGCTGTAGTTGTTCGCAGGCGGTTTGCAGCACGTATTGGCCCAGGGGCAGGATGAGGCCGGTTTGTTCTGCCAGGGGGATGAAGTCGCCGGGGCTGATCATGCCGCGCTCTGGGTGGCGCCAGCGCACCAGGGCTTCTGCGCCCATGAGGCGGGCGTGGTGGTCTACGACGGGCTGGTAGTGCACGAGGAGTTCCCCGCGTGCCAGGCCTTGGCGCAGGTCGGCTTCCAGGTTGGAGCGGGCGTTGACGGCCGCTTGCATGTCGGGGTCAAAGAAGCGTTGGGTGTTGCGCCCTGCGGCTTTGGCCTGGTACATGGCCAGGTCTGCGCGTTTGAGCAGTTCGTCGACGGTGAGGCGTTCGTCTCCGTACAGGGTGATGCCGATGCTGGGGGTGCTGTAGTGTTGGCCGCCGTGCAGGTCAAAGGGCTGGTTCAGGCTGGCCAGGAGTTTTTCTGCGACGTTTTCCGCCTGGCTGGCCGCTTGCTGCAGGTCGGGGGCCAGGGCTTCGAGCATGACGACGAATTCGTCGCCGCCAAAGCGGGCGACGGTGTCGGCTTCGCGCACGCTGGCCACCAGGCGGGTGGCGACCTGGGCCAGGAGCTGGTCGCCCATGTCGTGGCCCAGGGTGTCGTTGAGGTCTTTGAAGTTGTCGAGGTCGATGAACAAGAGGGCCCCGAGGTTCTTGGTGCGCTGGCAGGCGGCGATGGAGCGTTGCAGGCGATCGAGCAGCAGGCGCCGGTTGGGCAGGCCGGTCAGGGCGTCGTAGAACGCCAGGCGTTCGATCTCTTGTTCTGCTCGCTTGCGGTCTGTGATGTCGCGGCACACGCCCAGCACGCCGGTCACGCGGCCATGCAGGTCGCGGATGGGGGTCTTGATGGTTTCGAACTGGCCCTGGTAGCCATCTTCGGCAAATGTGAGCGTCTCTTCATACACCAGGGGCTGCCAGGCCTGCATGGCGCGTTGGTCGTATTTGCGAAAACGATCGGCCTGCGCGGGCCCCACCAGATCGTAGTCATTGCAACCCACGATCTGGCGCTCGGGACGGCCAGCAAAACGCTCGAATACAGGATTGACCGACAAATACACGCCCTCGGCATCCTTGAGGAACACCAGGTCCGGCATGGCGCTGACCACACGGGCCAGTTGCGTCTTTTGCTGGGCCAGTTCCTCCTCGGCACGCTTGAGCGCCGTCAGATCGTAGGCAAACACCACCACCGCCGGGGTGCCCACCCCGGTGACGGCTTCGGGGGCGACGGTGGTGTGGCGGTACTGCATGCCATCCCGCCCAGGGATGCGGTTCTCAAAAACCGCCGTCTCTCCGGCAAAGGCTTTTTCGAGGTGGGGCTGCATGCGCGCAAACACTTCGTGCGGAATCACATCCTGCAAGCGCCGACCCTGTATCTCCTCTGGGGTCTTGTACAACCAACGCGCCTGTTGCTCGTTCACATACAGCACGCGCAGGTCGCGGTCGAGCCGCGCCACCCCGCCGGGCACCAGGCGCAGCATGCTGGCCAAAAGTGCCTCCTGGGCACGCGCGGCCTCCTCGGCCTGGCGGTGGACGGTGATGTCGGTCTGCACCCCGTCCCACAGCACGCGGCCATCTTCGAGCAGGCGGGGCGATGAGCTCAGGTGCATCCAGCGCACCTGGCCGTCGGTCCGGCGCATGCGAAAGGCCGCCTCCATGCTGCTCATGGTCAAAAATGAGTTTCTTTCAGCCTCTCGCAGGCGGTCGATGTCTTCCGCCAGCACCTGTCTGTAAAGCACCTCCGAGTCGTTCAGCACATCCTCTACACGAACCCCGTTGAGCCGCTCAATGGCATCGCCCATGTGCGCGAAATGCGCGCGCCCATCGAGTTCGCGCACCACCTGGAACAAGACGCTATGGGGCAGGTTGCGCCCCAGCAGCGAGAGCCGGCTCTCACTCTCGCGCAGGCGGCGTTCCGTCTTCTTGACGCGGGCAAAGGGCCTGCGAATGCCAACGTCAAACACCGCCTGGTACAGCAACGCATAGGCAAGCACCCGAAATCCATGGGCCAGCGGGCCGCCGATGGACGCGTGCCCACCCAGCGCCCCCACGGTGAGTTCACCACACGCAAAAGCCATGGCAGCCCAGGCAAAAAGACGGTCGCTGTGTTTGTCGCCATGGCGGAGGGCGCGGCGATACAACACCACGGCGATTGCCGCCAGCGCAAGTGCCAGCACAAACGCCAACCCTCGGCGCAGCACGCCACCAGCGGCCTGGGCCAGCCACTCCGGCAAAATCCCCATGGCCGTTGCAATCACCCCCAGCGTGATGGCCCCCGCAACCGCCAACCAAGCCCTGGGAGCGCCCGGCGCGGACAGGCGCATGGCTGCAAGCCCCAGGGTCACGACCTCGGCCACCCGTGCCCAGGTGCTCAGCCACAAAGAGATGCCTGCACTGCCTTCGGGCATGTGCACCGGGGTCGAGTGCGCCACCACTCCATGCAAAAAATTACAGGCTGCGGCCACCCCGAACCCCGCCACGAGCACATTGGCACGGGCCTGCTCATGCGAATCCAGGGCATGCAGCGACACCGACACCACCAGCAGCCCCAGCAGCACGGCTGCCAGCTCCAGCAGCGGCTCAAGGCCGTGTTGCGCGCCCGCCCCGTCGCCCAACATGCGCACCAGGGGCAGGATCACCAGGGCCAGCACCGCCACCACCAGCACCACCGTGACGGCGGGCGCGTCCGACGGGGAGGGTCGCGCAGGCGGGGGCTGGTTGGTGGACATAGAAAGAGGGAAGATAAGGTCGGCTGAATCAGTGGTGAATGCAGTGGTACGCCATCAGTGTATCTACGTGTAAAGAAATAACAAAAACCCCTTGCACATCTCAGCACTCCCCGCGTTTCTTCCAAAAAAAACGGGGCCGAAGCCCCGTTGCAGTCGCATTAAAAGCGCGTCAGCCTTCCAGCAACTGGCGCAGCACAAAAGGCAGGATGCCCCCGGCCCGGTAATAGTCCACCTCGATGGGTGTATCGATGCGCAGCGTCACCGTCACCTTCTGAAGCGTGCCATCAGCGCGGCGGATGACCAGTTGTGCATCGCTTTGCGGCGTGAGCGCGGCATCAGGCACCACGTCGATGACCTCATTGCCTGTCAAACCCAGCGATTCCCACGAATCACCCGCCTTGAACTGCAGCGGCAGCACGCCCATGCCCACCAGGTTGGAGCGGTGAATGCGCTCGAAGCTGCGGGCCACCACGGCCTTGATGCCCAGCAGTTGCGTGCCCTTGGCCGCCCAGTCGCGGCTGGAGCCCGTGCCGTACTCCTCGCCCGCAAAAACGACCGTGGGCGTGCCCTGGGCCATGTACCGCGTGGCGGCGTCGAAGATGAACATCTTCTCGCCCTGCAGCGGCCCCTCGTTCTGGAACACGGTCGCCCCGCCCTCCTCGCGCGAGCCATCGGCCAGGGGCGGAATCATCAGGTTCTTGATGCGCACGTTGGCAAAAGTGCCACGCACCATCACGTCATGGTTGCCTCGGCGGGCGCCATAGCTGTTGAAGTCGGCCTTCATCACGCCATGCTGCAGCAGCCACTGGCCTGCAGGCGAGCTCTCCTTGATGGAGCCTGCGGGTGAGATGTGGTCGGTGGTGATGGAGTCACCAAACAGCGCCATGATGCGGGCGCCGTGCACAGCCACGGGTTTGTCATCATTTTGGCCTCCAGCGCTTTTTCCATCAGCGCTAGCAGCTCCTTTTTCGATAGCAAAATCAGCAAAGAATGGTGGCTCGGCGATGTAGGTGCTGGCGGGCCAGGTGTAGGCCGTGCCGCTCACGCCCTTGATCTTCTCCCACAGCTTGCCGGGGTCGGTGGCGACCTTGGCGTAGTTCTCGCGGAAGGCCTTGCCGTTCATCGCGAACTTGAGCAGGGCATGAACCTCTTCGCTGCTGGGCCAGATGTCGCCCAGGTAGATGTCCTTGCCCCCCTTGCCCTTGCCGACCGGATCGGTCATCAAGTCCTTGAGCACCGTGCCCGCGATGGCGTAGGCCACCACCAGCGGCGGGCTGGCCAGGAAGTTGGCCTTGAGGTTGGGGTGGATGCGCGCCTCGAAGTTGCGGTTGCCCGAGAGCACGGCCGCGCACACCAGGTCATTGTGGGTGATGGCCTCGTTCAGCTCGGGCGTGAGGTCGCCCGCATTGCCGATGCAGGTGGTGCAGCCGTAGCCCGCCAGCGCAAAGCCCAGCTTCTCCAGATAGGGCATCAGGCCCGTCTGCGTGAGGTATTCGGTAACGATGCGCGAGCCGGGCGCCAGCGATGTTTTGATGTGCGGCTGCACCTTGAGCCCCGCCTCGACCGCCTTCTTGGCCAAAAGGCCTGCGGCCAGCAGCACGCTGGGGTTGCTGGTGTTGGTGCAACTGGTGATCGCTGCGATCAGCACATCGCCATTGCCAACCGTCAGTGCCTTGCCGGGATCGGCGGGCAGCTCGCACACCGCCGTGGCCTGGGCGGCATCGTCCTGCGCCGTGGCCAGGGTGGGGCGGTTGCCCACCATTTCCACCACCGAGCGCTCGGCGCCCGGCTGCGGCGGGGGCGCGTCCTTGG
The DNA here is from genome assembly GCF_027492855.1 of Acidovorax sp. Classification (GTDB taxonomy): domain Bacteria; phylum Pseudomonadota; class Gammaproteobacteria; order Burkholderiales; family Burkholderiaceae_C; genus Acidovorax. The sequence goes on along the minus strand of NZ_JAPUDY010000068.1, from coordinate 31,593 downwards.
CGGCCTCGCCTTCGCCGCAGCCCACGCGGTGGCGGCGCAGCAGGCGCTCGGCCGGCTGGTTGAAGCCGTTTTCGGCACTGGGCTTGCTGAACAGGTCGGCAAACTGGCTGCTGACCTTGCCCAGTTCGATGCGGTCTTGCGGGCGCTTGGGGCCAGCCAGGCTGGGGGTGACGCTGCCGAGATCCAGCGTCACGACCTGCGAATAGTCCACCTCGCCCGCCAGTGGCACGCCGAACAGGCCCTGGGCCTTGAAGTAGGCCTCGAAGGCTTCGATCTCACCCTTGGTGCGGCCTGTGCCCTTGAAGTAATCGATGGTCTTCTCATCCACCGGGAAGAAGCCCATGGTGGCGCCGTACTCGGGCGCCATGTTGCCGATGGTGGCGCGGTCGGGCAACGCCAGCGTGCGTGTGCCTTCACCAAAAAACTCCACGAACTTACCCACCACCTTGTGCTTACGCAGCAGCTCGGTCACGGTGAGCACCAGGTCGGTGGCCGTTACACCTTCGCGCAGTTGGCCGGTCATCTCAAAGCCCACCACATCGGGTGTGAGGAAGTAGACCGGCTGGCCCAGCATGGCCGCCTCGGCCTCAATGCCGCCCACGCCCCAGCCGACCACGCCGATGCCGTTGATCATGGTGGTGTGGCTGTCGGTGCCCACCAGGGTGTCGGGGTAATAGACATTGTCCTTGCGCTTGTGCACGCCGCGCGCCAGGTATTCGAGGTTGACCTGGTGCACGATGCCGAAGCCCGGCGGCACCACGCCAAAGGTGTCAAAGGCCTGCATGCCCCATTTCATGAACTCGTAGCGCTCGCGGTTGCGCTGGAACTCAAGCTTCATGTTCAGGTCGAGCGAATTCTTCTTGCCGTAGTAGTCGATCATGATCGAGTGGTCCACCACCAGGTCCACGGGCACCAGCGGCTCGATCTTCTTGGGGTTCTTGCCCAGCTTGGCGGCCACGCTGCGCATGGCGGCCAGGTCGGCCAAAAGCGGCACGCCGGTGAAATCCTGCAGCACCACACGCGAGACAACGAACGGAATCTCGTCCTTGCGCTCAGCCTTGGGCGCCCAGTGGGCCAACTCTTTGACATGCTCGGCCGTCACCTTGCGGCCATCGCAGTTGCGCAGCACCGATTCGAGCACGATGCGGATCGACACCGGCAGCCTGTGGATCTGGGGAAACTGTTTGGCCAGTGCAGGCAGCGAATAGAACTGGCCCTCCTTGCCAGACGCTGTCTTGAAACTCTTGAGGGTGTTGGCAAACGCGTGGCGGGCGGGCTTTGGCGGCAACTTGCGTGGGGCGACCATGGCGAACTCCTGAGAAAGGCGATAACGCCCATTTTGGCAGCCCTGCATAGCGGTGCAATCGTGGGGCCATGTGCGCCACGCCAGGTCGCGCACCCCCAATAAACCCATAAAAATCGCCACCAACGCTTGATGAACAAGCGTTTATAGCTATTATTTTTATAGCAACCAATAGGCCTGTCAGGCTGCAGCCCAGGTGCGCAGGCGGCGCACGCCCATCCACTGCAGCTCGGCCAGTACGACCACCGACACCCCATGCACCACCAAATAGGCCTGGCCCAGCAGGGTGGGCGTGAGCGCGGAGCCCAGCAACAGCCCCAGGCAGGCCAGCGCCCAGGCAAAATTGCCCACGATCAACACCCACAGCCAGCCGCGCGGCATGGGCTCGGACCGCGCAATCGCCGTGGCCAGGGTTGCGTAGCCCAGCAGCATCACGCCCGACACCAGCAACAGCCCCTGTGGCAAACCCAGCCACTCGGCCAAGGGCGCCATCAGCAGCAGATGCAGGGCGCCCAGCAGAACACCCGTGGATGCATCGAACCAGACCACGGCACGCAGGAATCGGGGAGAAGACATCAGTGAGGACATGAAAAGCTCCTTGGTGGAAGAAAGAAGGCTCCATCGTTCCCGCCCCGGCGCGGCGCGTCGATGACCTGGCAGGTAATGGCCCATGCGCGGTTTGACCCTAGGATGGCGGCCATGACCTCCACTGCTGCCTCATCCTCGCACCGCCCCCCGCGCCATCCCCTGCCGCACCGCGCGGCACCGGCGGGCCCCGCATCGTTTGGCGACCATCTGCGCACCTGGCGCCAGCAGCGGCACCTGAGCCAGATGGAGCTGGCCGAGGATGCGGACATCTCCACGCGCCATGTGAGCTTCATGGAAACCGGCCGCACCAACCCCAGCCGCGACATGGTGCTGCGCCTGTGCGAGCGCCTGGCCATCCCGCTGCGCGAACGCAACGCCTTGCTGGTGGCAGCAGGCTATGCGCCGATGTACCGCGAACGTGCGCTGGACGATCCGGCACTGGCATCCGCCCGCCAGGCAGTGGAGTTGGTACTCAAAGGCCACGAGCCCTGCCCCGCCCTCGCACTTGACCGCTGCTGGAACGTGGTGGCCACCAACCGCGCCGCGCAGGCCCTGCTGGCAGCCCATGTCAGCCCCGAGCTGCTCGCGCCCCCCGTCAACGTGTTCCGCCTGAGCCTGCACCCAAAGGGCCTGGCACCACGCATTGCCAACCTGGCGCAATGGCGCCACCACCTGTTCGAGCGCCTGCGCCAGCAAATCCAGGCCACGGCCGACCCCACCCTGATCGCCCTGCAGGCCGAACTGCGCGAATACCCCGTCCCCGACGAACCCAGCCCCCTGGTTTTGGCCGGTGAAATGCTGGGTGTGGTCATGCCATTTTGTTTTGAAAGCGTGCACGGCATGCTGTCGCTTATCAGCACCATCACGATATTCGGCACCCCGGTGGATGTGACGCTGCAGGAGCTGGCCGTAGAGTCTTTCTTTCCTGCCGATGAATTCACCGCCCAGGTGCTGCACGAAATGGCGCAACAACAAAATGGCGAAGATGAGGCCGGGGAAACACAAAAATAACGGCCGCGAAAGTGCCAAAACCCTTCGCTCTTTGGCCCTCTTGCCTCACAGGCCTTGTACTCCACGCCATTGACTCCCATGCCTTAGCGCGTATCCCTCCGTCAATGAGATTTTGGCCGTCCCATCCAGCGCATCCCATGCACACAACCGCCAATAAAAAAGCCCGCATCAGCGGGCCTTTTTATTCAGCAGAGAAAGCGCACCATCAAATGGCGAACTTCTCGCGGTTTTCGTTTTGAATCCAGCGGGGTGCCTTGCCACGGCCGGTCCAGGTCTGGCCTGTGGCGGGGTCACGGTACTTGGGGGCCACCTTGGTGCCAGCGGTGGAGCTACGGCCTGCTTTGCCTGCAGCCTTGCCTGCCGGAAACACATCCTGCGCGGTCAGGCCATATTCGGCCACCAATGCGCGAACCTGGGACACTGCATCCGACAATTCGCGGCGCCGCGCTTCGCTGATTTGTTGCTCAAGGGCTTCACGCTGCTTCAAAAGTTCTTTGTAGCTGGTCATGGTGTCTGAAAAGAGGATAAGGGGTTGGTTACGGGAGGGGGCCACGCGATTATAAGAATAATCTGAAGTTCGAGAAGACCTGTGTAAAAATTTCCATAGAAAACTAAAGATAAGAAGGGCCATATTCGCCCTACCCGAATACAAGAGCGCAGTTTTGAGGGTCTGGTTGATTTCTTTTCAAAGGCACTGGATACGCCTGTCCTATGCCATCAAAACCCGGCAAAGATGCTGATGGAGCCACCTTCTGAATGCGTGAGACACCGCCCAGTCAGCAGAAAATCCATGTTTTCTTTCATTAACCTTACTTCATGTCTCTTTACTGCATAGGCGACATCCAGGGTTGCGACATTGCCCTGGGCCGTTTGCTGGACATCATCGGCTTTTCTGCCAGCCGCGACACGGTTTATCTGTTGGGCGATCTGGTCAACCGAGGGCCTGACTCGGCCGCTGTGTTGCGCCGCAGCATGCGCCACGGCGACGCCATCCGCTGCCTGCTGGGCAACCACGACCTGCACCTGCTGGCCACCGCACACGGTGCGCGCAAGCCCTCGCGGCGCGATACGCTGGGCAGCGTGCTGGACGCCCCCGACCGCGATGCACTGCTCGACTGGGTGCGCCAGCAGCCCCTGGTCCGCACACACATGCACGCGGGGCAGCCCCTGCTGATGGTGCACGCCGGTGTGCTGCCCGCCTGGTCGGCCGCCGACACCTTGGCGCGTGCCGACGAGGTGCATGCGGTGTTGCGCGGCCCCGATCTGCCCGATTTTCTGCAAACGATGTATGGCAACACGCCCGACCACTGGCACGACGATCTGGCGGGCACCGAGCGCCTGCGGGTGATCGTGAACGCGCTCACCCGGTTGCGGTTCTGTTCAGCCAGCGGCGTGATGGATTTTGAAAGCACCGAAAGCGCCAGCGCGGCGCCCCCCGACCTGATGCCCTGGTTCGACGTGCCTGGGCGGCGCACCGCCGACACGCTGGTGGCGTTTGGACATTGGTCCACGCTGGGCTGGCTCGACCGCAGCCATCTGCTGGGGCTGGACACCGGCTGCGTGTGGGGCGGCTGCCTGAGCGCCGTGCGCTTTGGCGCGACGCTCGCCGAGCGCGAACTGCTGCAGGTGCACTGCGAACAAGCCCAGGCGCCCGGCTAAACAAAACAGTCAGGTCGGCACCGGCTCCAGCAAAGCCGACATGGCCGCCGACTGCCAAACGCCGCCATCCTGCCCCGCGATCAGCACCGCCAGGCCCGGCATATGCTGCTGCGCCAGCGCCCTGCCCGCCTGCGGCCCCCGCACCATCAGCGCGGCGCCCAGGCCGTTGACCGCCGCCACCTCCCGCGCCACCAGGCTCACGCCATGCACGCCCGTGGACGGGCGGCCCGTGCGCGGATTGAGCACATGGTGTTGGCGCTGCCCTTGGTGGAAGAAGAAACGCTCATAGTCGCCCGACGAGGCAACCACACCCGTGCCTGCCACGGACACCACACCGAGCAGGCGCTCGGGCGCACGCGGATCGCGCAAGCCCACACGCCAGGGTCGGCCCTGCCACAGCCCCTGGGTCAGCACATCGCCACCGCCGTTGACCATGGCGTTCTCGATGCCTTGCGAGCGCAGCACCCACAAGCCCGCTTCCAGGATCGGGAGCTTGGCGATCCCTCCCAGGTCCAGCGCCATGCCCTGGCGCGCCAGGAAGGCCGTGCCCGCCTGCACATCCAGCACCAGGCCGCGCGCATCGACCAGCGGCAACTGCCGCGCGATCTCGCCCGCGCCCGGCACCGTCTTCTCGCCCGGGCCAAAGTTCCAGGACTTGAAGGCACCCACGGTCACGTCAAAAGCGCCACGGCTTGCGGCCGACACGCGCTGCGCGCTTTGCAGCACGGCCATGACCTCGGGCGGCACCGCCACAGGCGTGATGCCCGCCGCCATGTTGATGCGGCTGACCACACTCTGCTGCTGGTAGCGGCTCATGAGCGCCTCCAGCCTGTGCATCTCCGCGTAGGCCTTGTCCATGGCCTGGCGCAACAGCGGGCCGTCGGCCCCCTCGGCCACCATGTCGACCTGCGTGCCCATCAGGTGCCGCGAGGCGCGCTCAGACGCACCCCGTTCACCCGCCAGCGCGCCAGCGCCCCAGAACGCGCCGCCCAGCAAGGGCAGCGCCATCGCCATGCGGCGCCGTGTCAGCCCCTGGGGGCGCAGAAAAGCCTGCTGCTGCATGGCGCCTCCGGTCAAAGCGATTTGTCGGCCATGTAGTCCACGGCAGCCTTGACGTCGGCATCCGCCAGGTTGGCCGCGCCGCCCTTGGCGGGCATCATGCCCTTGGCACCGGTGTAGCCCTCGATCGCGTGCTTGTACAGCGTGTCCTTGCCCTGGGCAATGCGCGGGCCCCAGTCGGCCTTGTCACCGGGCTTGGGAGCACCGGCCACGCCAGCGGCATGGCACATGGCGCAGGTCTTGCCGAACACGCTCTTGCCCAGTTCGTTCTCTGCCACGGCGGGGGCCGCTGCAGGGGCAGGCGCTGGCGCCGCAGCAGGTGCGGGCGCGGCGGCGGAGGTGGGTTCGGGCTTCTTGTCGCCACAGCCGCTCAGCAGCGCGGCCAGGATCGCCACGGCGACCATCATGGTTTTCTTTTGCATCGCATTCATCCTGTTCTTTGTCGTTGAAATCGCTATCCGGCAGAGCCTGGCCGCAGCATCGCGGGCCGCGCCCAGGCCCTCTTCAGACCGGCGTATTGACTGTAGGTGCAAGAGGCACTTTTGGGCAGAGGCGGACGCCGCCAAAACATGATCCACATCAAATTGATACATATTATGTGAATCTATTATCAACCCCATGCAAAGCCACCATGCCCTGCGAACACTGCGCCTGTGGGTACTGGCATGGTTTGTCATGGCACTTGGGGTGGCAGTGGCGTCGCCCCTGGTCTCCCCCCGCGGCATGGAGCTGGTCTGCACTGGCTCTGGCAGCGTCCAACTGGTGGTGAAAGCCGCCGACGGCATGGCCACCACCACCAGCGGGGCCAGCCTGGACTGCCCTCTGTGCCTGGCGGCCGATGCTCCGCCACCCATCCTTCATGTGGCAGCCACCGCTGCTGCCACACCCCCCTTCGAGCCCCGCTTTCATGCGCGGCTTTTCGCACCGGGAGGGGCCGCACTGCGCCCACCCGCACGTGCACCACCCCTTTTTAACTGAGCCACCCTAGAGAGGAAACCATGAACGAGAGAAAAGACAGCCCACTGCCAACCACGGGCCTGGGCCGACGCAGTTTCATCAACACAGCCGCCCTGGTGGGGCTGACGGCAGGCGTTGCTGCCTGCAATGAAAAGCCCGGCGCTGCAGCACCAGCAGCACCCGCCCCTGCAGCCCCCGCAGCCAGCCACGGAACCGCTGGCGCCAACGTGCACCTCAAGCCCGGTGAGCTGGACACCTACTACGGCCTGTGGAGCGGCGGCCACACCGGCGACATGCGCGTGCTGGGCCTGCCCTCCGGCCGCGAAATCACCCGCATCCCCTGCTTCGTGCCCGACGCGCTGGTGGGCTGGGGCATCACCAATGAGTCCAAGGCCGTGATGGGCACCAAGGCCGATGGCAGCCTCGAATACACGGTGGCCGACACCCACCACACACATGCCTCGTACAAAGACGGCAACTACGACGGCCGCTACGCCTGGATCAACGACAAGATCAACAGCCGCATCGCGCGCATCCGCCTCGACTACTTCGTGTGCGACAAGATCACCAAGCTGCCCAACGTGCAGGGCTTTCACGGCATCTTCCCGGACAAAGCCGACCCGGTGGACCCGGCCATCAACTACACCACGCGCGTGTTCTGCGGCGGTGAGTTCGCCATCCCCCTGCCCAACACGGGCACCGAAGACGCCAGCAAATACCACTCCCTGTTCAGCTGCGTCGATGCCGAAACCATGGCAGTGCGCTGGCAAGTGCTGATCGACGGCAACTGCGATCTGGTCGCCACCTCGTACGACGGCAAGCTGGCCGCCACCAACCAATACAACGTGGAGATGGGCGCCAAGTACGAGGATATGATGTCCGCCGAACGCGACGCCTGCCTGTTCTTCAACGTGGCCCGCATCGAGGCCGCCGTGAAGGCGGGCAAGTTCAAGACCATCGGCAGCAGCAAGGTGCCCGTGGTGGACGGCACACACGAAGCCAACAAGGACCCAAAAACGGCCCTCACGGCCTATGTGTCCGTGCCCAAGAACCCCCACGGCGTGAACGCCAGCCCCGACGGCAAGTACTTCATCTGCGCTGGCAAGCTCTCGCCCACCGGCACCGTGATCGAACTGGCCAAGGTGCTCGACTACTTCGAAGGCAAGCTCGAAAAGCTGGACTCGGCCATCGTGGCCGAAGTGGAGCTGGGCCTGGGCCCGCTGCACACCGCCTTCGATGGCCGTGGCAATGCCTACACCACCCTCTTCCTGGACAGCCAGGTCGTGAAGTGGAACGTGGAGGCTGCCATCAAGTTCCACGCGGGCGACAAGACCGCCAAGTACGTGGTAGACCGCCTGGACGTGCAATACCAACCGGGCCACTTGAACGCCTCGCAGTCCGAAACCAAGGCCGCCGACGGCAAGTTCCTGGCCGTGGGTTGCAAGTTCTCCAAGGACCGTTTCCTGCCCGTGGGGCCGCTGCACCCCGAGAACGAACAGCTCATCGACATCTCGGGCGACAAGATGGTGCTGGTGGCCGACCACCCCGTGCGTGGCGAGCCCCATGACTTCATCATCTTCAAGCGTGACCTGGTGCGCCCCAAGCAGGTGTACGCGCTGGACGACTCTCCACTGGCGATCAAGGACCCCAAGGAGTCTGGCGTGTTCCGCAGCGGCAAGAAGGTCACCGTGAAGATGACGTCGCAAGCCCCCGCGTTCAGCCTGCGCGAGTTCAAGCTCAAGAAGGGTGACGAGGTCACGCTGATCCTGACCAACCTGGACAAGATCGAAGACCTGACGCACGGCTTTGCGATCCCGAACTACAACGTGAACTTCATCGTGAACCCGCTGGAGACCAAGTCGGTGAGTTTTGTGGCCGACAAGCCCGGTGTGTTCTGGTGCTACTGCACGCACTTCTGCCATGCGCTGCACCTGGAGATGCGCACTCGGATGATTGTGGAAGCTTGACTGGAGCGATCCCCCTGAGGCGCTGCGCGCCATCCCCCTTCTCTCGAATCGCTGCGCGATTCGGGAAGGGGGACGCAGCCCTCGCTGCGGGGCGGCCCTTGCTCGGCTGCCCTGGCCTGGGGCGCGCCAGTTACATAGATGGCGCCCATATTTAGATCAAATTAGCCCCTAGCGCTTATTCAATAAGCGCTAGCAGCTATCAAAAAGATAGTCCCATGATATCCCTCGGTCGGCGGTTCGCCGCACTTCTTCTGGCCTTGTTGCTGGCCCTTTGGCTGGTGCCACGCGCCCATGCGTCTGGAGGCGCTTATGAGGCCGAACTGCCCGCAGAGCTGGCCAGCGCGCGCGACATGTGCGCCCTGGTGCCCTGCAAGGACGTGTTTCCGGGGGCCACGTATTTTTCTGAACGCAAGGGCCAGCCGCCCTATGTGGAGGCCTACGACCACGCCAGCGAGCCGCGCAAGCTGCTGGGCTACGTCATGCTTTCCACCGACATCACCGACACCCCCGCCTACTCGGGCAAGCCTGTGGTCACTCTGATCGGCATGGACACACAGGGCCGCTTTGTGGGCGTGAAGGTGCTCAAACATTCCGAGCCCATCCTGCTGCTGGGCATCCCCGAATCCGCGCTGCTCAAGTTCAACGACCAGTACCTGGGCAAATCGGTGGCCGACAAGATCGAGGTCGGCCAGTCACGCCCCGATGAGGACGTGATTGGCCTCGACGCCATTTCGGGTGCCACCGTCACTGTCATCGCGCAGAACCAGGTCATGATGGCCTCGGGCTCGGCCGTGGCGCGGCAGGTGGGCATCCTCGCGCCCACGGTGCGCGAACCGGCCCGTTATGCCGAAACCGGCAAACCCCTCACCTGGGCCGAGCTGGTACAGCAAGGCACCGTGCAGCGCCTGCGGGTGGCGCCCGAGCAAGTGGGGCTGGACAAAGGCCCCGAGCCCTTCATCGAGCTGTGGTTCGGCGACCTGAACCACCCCGACCTGGGCAAAAGCGTGCTGGGCAACAACGGCTGGAACAATCTGCGCCAGCAACTCAAGGAGGGCGAACACGCTCTTTTCATCATCCGCACCGGCGGCAAGGAATCGTTCAAGGGCTCGGGCTTCGTGCGCGGCGGCATCTACGACCGGATACAGGTGCGCCAGGGGGCCGACGCCTTCACTTTCCGCGACCTGGATGCGCTCAACCTGTATGGCATCGAGGCTGCGGGCGCCCCGTCGTACAACGAGTCCGTCATCTTCATCATCCGCTCACCCGCGTTCTCGGCCGCCTACCCCTGGAAGCTGAGTTTTCTGGGCAACCGCGTGGACCGCGCCACCGGTACGCGCAGCTTCACCAGCTTCGACACCCCCTACTGGCTACCCGCCGCCCTGCTGCAGGGCGGGCGCCCCACCATCAATGAACCCGACGCACCCTGGGTGCGCGTGTGGAAGTCACGCGCGGTGGAGATCGCGCTGTTCGCCGTGCTGCTGATCGCCGTCACCGTGGTGTACGCCCTGCGCGAGAAGCTCACGCGCCTGTCCACCCACAAGAACAAGTGGCCGGTCAACGCCTTCAAATACACGGCCTGGACGCTGTCCATCGTCTTCGTGGGCTTTGGCGCCATGGCACAGCCCTCCATCACGCAGGTGCTGACCTGGTTCCATTCGCTGCTGTTCCAGTGGACCTGGTCGCTGTTCCTGTCCGACCCGTTCATCTTCCTGTTCTGGATCTTCATCATCGTCACCGTGTTCCTGTTCGGGCGCGGCCTGTTCTGCGGCTGGATGTGCCCTTTCGGCTCGCTGTCCGAAGCCATCTACAAGGTGGCACGCCTGGTGGGTCTCAAGCGCTTTCAGACCGAGCTGCCGCAAAAATGGCACGACCGGCTCAAATGGCTCAAGTACGCCATCTTCTTCGGACTGCTTTTGGTGTCGATGTTCTCGATGGGCCTGGCCGAAAAGCTGGCCGAGGTGGAGCCGTTCAAGACCACCTTCCTTGTGGGCGTGACCAACCGTGCGTGGCCGTTTGGCCTGTTCGTGGCGGCAATTTTGGGACTCTCTATCTTCATCGAGCGCCCCTACTGCAAATACCTGTGCCCGCTGGGCGCCTCGCTGGCCATGCCCAGCACGTTCCGCTGGTTTGGCCTCAAGCGCAAGCAGGACTGCAACAGCTGCAAGGCCTGCGCCGTGGGCTGCGGCGCGCAGGCGATCGATGCCGAGGGCCGCATCGACCACCGCGAGTGCCTGCACTGCCTCGATTGCATGATTCTCTATACCGACACCAAGGGCTGCCCGCCCCTGGCCAAGGAGCGCAAGCGCCGCGAAAAGGATGGCCTGGCCATCACGCCCATCGGCGCCAACGGCTACTTCATCCCGATCTACCCCGCCACCGTGGAAGACCAGATCGCCGCCAAGGCCGCCAAAGGCCCCGACCCACGCATGCCCACACCACCGGCACATCCACAGCACAAGGCCAATGCACGCGGCCTGCGCTGGATGTGGCTGGAGCTGGTGGACCACCTGTGGCCCTGGAGCCGCGAGGGCTGGGCGTCGCGGCGCGCGCTGCAGGTCGCTGGCTTCTCGCTCGCCGTGGCCGCCAGCGTGGCCTGGGTAATGACCGCCATGGGCACGCTATCGTCCGGCGCCATCATCGGCTGGTGGTTTGGCTGGAGCATGTACGAGGTGCTGATCCGCCTGTCGGGCAAGCGTTATGTGAAAGACGGCCCCTGGTGGCGCGACCAGTACCGCGTGGCAGGCGTGATGGACATGCTGAGCTACGTGGGCTTCAAGAACCTGCTGATCGGCGCGGCTCTGTTCCTGGCCATCAAGGCCGCGGTGGGGTTTGCGTGACGATGAAGCCTCCCCTTGCGCTCTTTTTTGCGGGGATGGCGGCGCTGCTCGCCCTGCCCGCCAGCGCAGCCACGGTGCAAGTGCGCCCCGGCCAGGACCTGCAGGCCGCCATCGCGGCTGCCGCGCCGGGCGACACGGTGGAGGTGCAGCGCGGCCTGTACCGCGCGAACCTGCGCATCGACAAGGCCCTGACCCTGCGCGGCATCGGCCGCCCCACGCTCAGCGGTGGGCAGCAGGGCGACACCATCCGCGTCACCGCGCCCGACGTGGTGATCGAAGGCCTGATCGTGCGCGACTCGGGCCACAGCTTGAAGGACCAGAACGCAGGCATCTACCTCTACCCCGGCGCCCACCGCGCCGTGGTGCGCAACAACGACCTCACCTACAACCTGTTCGGCCTGTGGATCGAGAAGGCCGACGACGTGCAGGTGCTTGGCAACACCATCACCGGCCTGCGCGACGTAAGCTCGTCGCAGCGCGGCAACGGCGTGCAGTTGTACAACACCAAGGGCGCGCGCATCGAGGGCAACCACATCAGCTTTGTGCGCGACGCGCTGTATGTAGACGTGTCGCACCATGCCGTTTTCCGAGGCAACCGGCTGCACCACAGCCGCTACGGCACGCACTACATGAACTCCTACTACAACCTGTGGGAGGACAACGACACCTACAACAACCGAGGGGGCCTTGCGCTGATGGAGGTGCGCGACCAGGTAGTGCGCAACAACCGCGCCTGGGGCAACAGCGACCACGGCATCATGCTGCGCACCCTGCAGGACTCGGTGGTCGAGAACAACGTGGTGGCCGAGAACGGCCGCGGCTTCTTCATCTACGACGTGGAATACATCGCCCTGCGCGGCAACCTCGTCACGCGCAACACCGTGGGTGTGCACCTGTCGGCGGGCTCCAAGAACAACAAGGTGGAGGGCAACGACTTCATCGCCAACCGCGAACAGGTGCGCTACGTGGGCGCGCGCGACGAGCGCTGGGGCACCGAGAGCGGCAACCACTGGAGCAACTACCTGGGCTGGGACCGCGATGGCAACGGCGTGGGCGACGTGCCCTACGAAGCCAACGACATGGTGGACCGCCTGACCTGGCGCCACCCCACCATCAAGCTGCTGCTGGCCAGCCCCGCCGTGCAGGCACTGCGCCTGGTGGGCCAGCAGTTTCCCGTGCTGCGCGTACCCACGGTGGTAGACCCCAAACCCCGCATGCGGCCCTACAACATCGAACGGAGCCACTGGCGTGACACGCAATCCCCCCCCCATTGACCTGAAGGCCGCAGCCCCCGCCATCGAGGTGCTGGGCGCACACAAGCACTACGGCGCCCTGCATGCCGTGGACGGCATCGACCTGCGTGTGGAACGCGGCGAGATCTTCGGCCTCATCGGCCACAACGGCGCAGGCAAAAGCACGCTGTTCAAGATGATCCTGGGCCTGGTGTCCGCCACGGCGGGCGAGATCCGCGTGGGCGGCGCTACGGTGCAGGGCCGCGACTTTCGCGCCGCCCGCCGCCACCTGGGCTACCTGCCCGAGAACGTGGTGCTGTATGACAACCTGAACGGGCTGGAAACGCTGCGCTTCTTTGCCCGCCTCAAAGGTGCGCCGCTTGCGCAATGCCCCGCGCTGCTGGAGCGCGTGGGCCTGGCCCATGCGGGCAAACGCGCCGTGCGCGAATACTCCAAGGGCATGCGCCAGCGCCTCGGGTTTGCGCAGGCGCTGCTGGGCGAGCCCCAGGTGCTGCTGCTGGACGAGCCCACCAACGGCCTCGATCCACAGGCCATCCGCGACTTCTACGCCACGCTGCGCGAGCTGCAGGCGGGCGGCGTGACCATCGTCATCACCTCGCACATCCTGGCCGAGCTGCAAGAGCGCGTGGACCGCCTCGCCATTCTGGCTGCAGGCAAGCTGCAGGCCCTGGGCAGCGTGCAGGCGCTGCGCGAGCAGACACACATGCCGCTGGCCATTCACCTCACGCTGGCCGAGGCCGACCGGCCTGCGGCCCTGCAAGCACTGACTGCATTGCCCAGCATCACCTCAACCGTCACGCCGGAAGGTCTGCGCCTGGACTGCCCGCGCGACAGCAAGATGGCCGTGCTCGGCGCGCTGGCGCCCTTGGGCACAGCGCTGATGGATCTGCAGATTCACGAACCATCGCTCGAAGACGTGTACTTCGGCCTGCGGGAGAACTGAGCCATGGAATTCACCCAAATCCTCACCATTGCAGGCAAGGAGTTCCGCGACCGCATGCGCAACCGCTGGGTGCTGGCCGTGGCCCTGGTGTTCACCGTGTTCTCGCTGGCCATCGCCTACTTTGGCGGCGCACAGCAGGGCACAGTGGGCTTTCGCTCCATCGAGTTCACCATCGCCAGCCTGGTCAGCCTGGTGATCTACCTCATTCCGCTGATCGCGCTGCTGCTGGGTTTTGACGCCATCGTGGGCGAGCGCGAGCGCGGCTCGCTTGATCTGCTGCTGTCGCTGCCCATCACGCGGCTGGAACTGCTGCTGGGCAAATACCTGGGGCTGGCGGCCGCGCTCACACTCTCTACCCTCGCTGGCTTTGGCCTGGTGGCCGTGCTGCTGTACCGGCAATTCAACTGGGCGGGGCTGTTCCACTACGGCGGCTTCATGATCAGCTCGGTGCTGCTGGGGCTGGCATTTTTGAGCATGGCCGTGCTGCTCTCGGTGCTCACGCACGAGCGCACGCGTGCCTCGGGCCTGGCGATTGCCACCTGGTTCTTCTTCGTGCTGGTGTTCGACCTGCTGCTGCTGGGCGCCCTGGTGGCCACGGGCGGCAGCTACGGCGGCGAGGCCATGGCCTACCTGCTGCTGCTCAACCCGGCCGACGTGTTCCGCATCCTCAACGTGTTCTCGCTGGAAGACGTGCGCACCCTGTACGGCCTGACCAGCATCGTGCCCCCCGCCCTGGCCAAGCCATGGCTCATGGGCGCGGTGATGGCAGGCTGGATCATCGTGCCGCTTGGCCTGGCGGGCTGGAGATTCAAACCATGACAACCAACCGATACCAACCCCAATGCGGCTGCACACGGCGGCGCCAACTGCTGGGCTGGGCTGCCCTCGCATCGCTGGGCACACTCACCGGCCTTGCAGGCTGCAGCCAGGCCGACAACAGCGCGCAGTCCCTCAAACCCGTGGAGATCGACCGCGCCACCAGTTGCGAGCTCGACGGCATGCTGCTGGCCGACTACCCCGGCCCCAAGGCCCAGGTGCGCTTTGCCGGGCAGGCAAACCCCTCGTTCTTCTGCGACACCGTCGAGCTGTTCAGCACCCTGCTGGCGGGCGAGCAGGTGCGCGCCGTGCAGGCCGTGTATGTGCAGGACATGGGCCAAGCCGACTGGAACGCCCCCCAGGGCCACTGGATCGACGGCAAGACCGCCATCTACGTGGTGGGCGGCAAGCGCCACGGCTCCATGGGCCCCACCATCGGCAGCTTTGCGCAAGAGGCCGATGCAAAGAAGTTCGCTGCCGAATACGGCGGCAAGGTGCTGCGCTTTGCCGAGATCACCGCTGTTATGGTGGACCTGAGCGGCGGCGCCCTGCACGACACACGGATGTGAGCGCCACCCCATGCCCCAGATAACGCACACCCGGCGCGCCGCGCTCACGGCCCTGGTGCTGGGCGCTGCGGGCCTTGCGGCATGGCAGTGGCCGCAACAGCCCGATTCGCCTGGCAATGCCGCCCTGGAAGGCGTTGGCGACGATGTGTGCGTGGTGGCACCCGCCACGCCTTACGACCCGGCCTCTGGCTTGCCCCTGGCAGCTGCGCGCGAGGTGCCCGCCGACGCACGCTGCCCCGTGTGTGGCATGTACCCGGCCCGCGCACGCGGCTGGGCAGCACAGGTCATTTTTGCAGAGGGGGATGCGCACTTTTTTGACTCGCCGCTGAGCCTGATGCTCTACCTGGGCAACGTGGCGCACTACACGCGGGGCCGCACGGCCGAGGACATCGTGGCCCGCTACGTGACCGACACCAACACGGGTGCGTGGCTGGACGCGCTGCAGGCGGTGTATGTGTCTGGTTCTTCCGCCATGGGGCCGATGCGGGCGGGCAACCTGCCGGCCTTTGCCGACATGGCGGCAGCGCAGCAGTTTGCGCAGCAACGGGGAGGCGTCGCCCTCGCGTTCGGTGCCATCGACGCGCCTTTGCTGCAGGCGCTGGCCCCAAACCTGCGTGCCGATCACAGCCTGCATGCAGGCCAGCACTGACTATTTGCTATTAAAAATATAGCTGCCAGCGCTTGATAAACAAGCGCCAGGGGCCAAAAAGCCTTTAAAAAAAGGTCGGCGTTGCTGCTTACTGCGCCGAGGTTTCTGGCTGGGCGGCCTTGAACAGCGCGGCCACCTTGCGTTTGGGCTTGATGTTGGCCGACACGCTGCTGCGCGGCGCCGATTTGGCGGCTTCCCACGCGGGGGCAGTGTCGGTGGCCACGTTGGCCTCGTAGGGCTTCTCGAAGAAGGGGTCGCGCGAGACGACGGCCGGGCGGAAGCCCCCCCGGTGTGGTTCGCGCGATTCGCGAGATTCGCGGCCGCCCCGGTAGTCGCGCTCGCGTTCACGGCGCGGGCCGGACGAGATGGCATCGCGCCCATCGCCGGTCTCACCCGCCTCGCGCCAGGCGCGGCGGCCATCGTTGATGCGGCCACGGGGTTGGTCTTCGTCGTACTCGACGGCTTCGAGGTCGATCTTCTTCTTGATCAGCTTCTCGATATCGGCCACCAGGCGCGTGTCGCTGCCCGACACCAGCGTGACGGCCAGGCCCGAGGCCCCGGCACGGCCCGTGCGGCCGATGCGGTGCACATAGTCTTCGGCGTTGAACGGCACGTCGAAGTTGAACACCGCCGGCACGTCCTTGATGTCAAGGCCACGCGCGGCCACGTCAGTACACACCAGCAGATCGACTTCGCCCTTCTTGAAGGCTTCCAGGGCCTTCAGGCGCTCGTCCTGGCTCTTGTCGCCATGCAACGCGGCGGTCTTGAGGCCTTCGCGCTCCAGGCTGCGCGCCAGGCGGGCGCAACCGAGCTTGCTGTTCACGAAGATGAAGGCCTGCTTGATGCCACGGGTCTTGAGCACCTGGTGGATGGCGCGGCGCTTGTCGTCGTCACCCGCGCTGTAGAAGCGCTGCTCCACCGTGGAGGCCGTCTCGTTGGGGCGGGCCACTTCGATGGTGATGGGGTTTTGCAGGTAGCTGCTGGCCAGGCGCTTGATCTCGGGCGAGAAGGTGGCGCTGAACAAGAGCGTGGTGCGCTGCTTGGGCAGGTAAGAGAGGATGCGCTGCAGGTCGGGCAAGAAGCCGATGTCCAGCATGCGGTCGGCCTCGTCGAGCACCACGTATTCGACCTGGTTGAGTACCGCGTTCTTGGCTTCGATGTGGTCCAGCAGGCGGCCCGGCGTGGCCACCAGCACTTCAACGCCTTTTTTCAGCTCCAGGGTCTGGGGCTTCATGTCCATGCCGCCAAACACCACGGTGCTGCGCAGCTTGGTGTGTTTGGCATACAGCGCGATCTGCTGGGCGACCTGGTCGGCCAGTTCGCGCGTGGGCAGCAGCACCAGGGCGCGTACGGGGTGGCGCGCGGGCGAGGTGGAGCTGTTCTCATGCTTGAGCAGGCGCTGCAGCAGGGGCAGCGAGAAGGCTGCTGTCTTGCCGGTGCCGGTCTGAGCGGCGCCCATCACGTCTTGCCCCGTGAGCACCACCGGAATGGCCTGCTCCTGGATGGGTGTCATGGACTCGTAGCCCATTTCGGCCACGGCGCGCGCCAGCGGCTCGGCCAGCGATAGATTGGAAAAGGAACTTGTCATTTAGCCCTCTATTGTCGCACCGGTAGCCAAAAAAGCCACTTTTGGCAATGCTGCTACTACGGTGAGACGAGAGCTTTTGCGATTTTTGACGCCATTTACTATGCTTTTGATAGCTGCTAGCGCATATTAATCAAGCGCTACAGGCTATTTTTATCAAAATCTACTCCAACACCACCCGCAATTGCCGCGTGGTGACCGCCAGGCGCCTCGCCCCAATCTGGGCGAGGTTATTCATCACCGTGAGCGCAGCTTCGGGGTATTGCCGGGCCCAGGCGTCAAAGTGCGCGCGCGACAGCCGCACCAGGTGCGCGGAGCCTCGCTCGGCCCCGGCGCAGGCGCTGCGGGCGGCGCCGCTCAAGAACGCCATCTCGCCAAAGGCCATGCCCGGCCCCACCGTGGCCAGGCGCAGCCCTTTGTCGGGCGGCCACAGGGTCACCAGGGTGATGTGGCCCGACTTCACCACCAGCAGGTCGCGCTCGGTGTCGCCAGCGCGGAACACCACCCCGTGGGCAGGCACGTCCATCGGCTCCAGCAGGGCCAGCAGCGCCTCGGCGGCCGCGCGGGGCACGCCCTCGCCGATCTCGCCCAGCAGGTCGCGCTCGGGGTGCGCGGGGCGCTGCTCGATGGGGCGCTGCGACAGGATGCCCGCCTCGGCCCATTCGAGCGCGCGGTCCAGGTCGGCAAAAGCGCGCACATGTTCGCCCGCGTGTTCGGCGGCCATGGGGTCGAGCCCAGCCACAGCGGCGGCAATGCCCTGCTGGTCCAGGTCGCGCACCAGCGCCCGCAGCTGCGCCAGCGCCGTGCTGTCCCAGGCGGGCACGCGGCCCGCGTCCAGAATCACCCAGCGGTGGCGCGGCTGCAGCAGCATGCGCACCTGCTCGGCCAAGTGGGCCGCCACGCCGAACGACATCACGCCCTGCAGCTCGAACACCGCCACCTGGTTCATGCGCGGCGACAGCCAGGTATCCGACCCGGCCCGGCGCAAGCGCCGCGAGCGCAGCTCGCCATCCAGCCGCACATGGCGCAGCACCTTGGCGGCCGAGTCGTGCAGCAGCACGAAGGTGGCCACCACCAGGCCCGCCACCAGAGCGCCCACGCCACCCATCACCGCAAACACCAGCGCCACCAGCCAGCTTTGCGCCCAGGTCACGCGCGAGCTGCGTGCGTAACGCAGCGACCACATGAGGCCCGGCACCTGCATCAGCCCCGCCAGCACCAGCCCGCCCGCCAGGCAGGCCATGGGCACCCAGTGCAGCCACCATGCCCCCGTGACGGCCACGCCCAGCATGATGGCGGCGTGCCAGCGCGGCGCGCTCGCCAATGCACTGCGCGAGGCGCCCACCTGCGCCAGCACGATGCGCGAGCGCGAGGCGCTGGTCGATGCCGGGATCATGCCCGCCAGGCCACACAACACGCCCAGCAGGCTTTCGCGGCGCAGGGCCTGGTTGGGGTTGCCGCGCAGGCCGTGGTCCAACTCCAGCTCCTGGTTGAAGACCAAAATCTCCAGGCTGTTGACCAGCGCCATCAAAAGCGCCAGCACCACCAGGGCCGGCCCCTGCTGCCGGGCCAGGTCCACCCAGGGGATATCCGTCCAGTCGGGCAGCAGGGGCCAGGCAAAGTCGCTCTGCGGCGCCGCCGGTGCAAACACCGTGCCCAGCCCGCCCCCCCACAGCCCCGCCAAGGCCACCGCCAGCGCCACCAGCACCACGGCGGTGAGCAAGCCCGGCATGCGCGGCCAGCGCCGCCGCAGCCCCCAGGCCAGGCCCACCACCGCCAGCGCCGCCAGCGCCTGCCAGAGCGTGCGTGTATCCCACGGCGCAGCCGCCCCCGCGCCAAAGCCGTTGCGCACCTGGCCCAGCACCATCGACAGCCCCACGCCCGCTGCAAAACCATGCGTGACCGAGATGGGCAAAAACCGCGCCACCGACGCCAACCGCAGCACCCCCAGCAGCCACTGGAAAACAAAGGCCAGGGCCACGGTGGCGCCGCTCACGGCCAGCACCTGCCGCGCGCTCAGGCCCAGTGCGGGCGCCGCGTGGTGGGCTGTGGCCAGCACCGCCGCAAACAGCAGCGCCACCACCGTGGTGGGCGCATACACCACCCCGGCACGGGGCGCCAGCAAGGTGAGCAGCAGCCCCGGCAGCGCCGCCGACCACAGGGCCAGCGCCGCCAATGAATAGTCGCCCGCCAGCGGTGCAAAGGCGAGCAGCCCCAGCCCCACGGCGTGGGGCACGGTGACCGCCGCCGCCGACCAGGCTGCTGCCGCCCCCGATGGCTGGGGTTCAGGCGAATCCGCCGCCGCGCCCGATCGGCTTTCCGCCGAGCCCTGGCGTGTGGTGTGGGTCAGGGGCACGGCTGAAGACATGAACGGCAGCCTTCAAAATCCATGCGGCCCGTGGCGACGATCTACAGGCTGCGCGCAGCGAAGGTGTCGCAAGCCTTCACGCTGCCGTTCTGCAACCCGTTGTGAAACCAGCGCTGGCGCTGGGCGCTGGTGCCGTGGGTGAAGCTGTCTGGCACCACCGCGCCCCCCTGGGCGCGCTGCAGGGCATCGTCGCCAATTTTGGCGGCGGCGTTCATGGCTTCTTCCACGTCGCCCTGCTCCAGAATTTTGCGGGCGCTCTGCGCGTGGTGGGCCCACACGCCCGCAAAACAGTCGGCCTGCAGCTCCAGCCGCACCGACAGTGCGTTGTATTCCGTCTTGCTCACGCGGCCGCGCATCTGGTCCACCTTGTCGCTGATACCCAACTGGTTCTGCACGTGGTGGCCCACCTCATGGGCGATCACATAAGCCTGGGCAAAGTCGCCGGGGGCGCCCAGGCGGTTTTTCAGGGTTTCATAGAAGCCCAGGTCGATGTAGACCTTCTGGTCGGCGGGGCAATAAAACGGGCCCATCGCCGCCTGGCCGGTGCCGCAGGCGGTAGGCGTCATGCCCCGGAACAGCACCAGGCGCGGCTCCTGGTAACGGCCGCCCCCTTCGCGGAACACCTGCGTCCACACGTCCTCGGTGTCGGCCAGCACGGTGCTGACGAAGCGGGCCATGGTGTCGTCCGCTGGCGGGCGCTGTGCCGGGCCTTGCTGTTGCTGCTGCACCTGCGCAGGCTGGCCGCCACCGCTGAGCAGCCCCAAAATTGTAAGCGGATTGATACCCAGCACCCAACCGCCCACCAGGGCGATCACGATGGTGCCGATGCCAATGCCACGCCCGCCAAAAACCGGCGATCCGCCACCACCACCGCCGCCGTCACCGCGGCGGTCTTCCACATTGTCGGATTCGCGATTGCCTTCCCATTTCATCGTGTATCTCCAGCGCCCTCCTTCGGGTGGAGAGCCAAGGCTGGATATTAGCCGCGCAAACCCTGTTGCAGCGAATTACGATGTGGCGCGAACTGCCCCTATTACTATGGTTAACGATAGCCCCCACCTCACACCCCGCCCCGAGCGGGTGATTTTGCTCACGGGCTTTGACCCGTTTGGCGGCGATCCGCTCAACCCCAGCTGGTTCATTGCGCAGGCGCTGCACGGCCAGCGCATTGCAGGCCACGTGGTGGTGGCCGCGCAGTTGCCCACGGTGTTCGGGCAGTCGCTGCAGCAGCTCGCGGCGCTGGTGCACGGCTTGCAGCCCGCGCTGACCGTATGCCTGGGCCTGGCGGGCGGGCGCGGCGGGCTGTCGATGGAGCGCATCGGCATCAACATCGACGATGCGCGCATCCCCGACAACATCGGCGCGCAGCCCATCGACACCCCCGTGGCGGCCGACGGGCCTGCCGCCTACTTCGCCAGCCTGCCCGTCAAGGCCATGCTGCGCGCCGTGCAGCGCGCGGGCGTGCCCTGCGAGGTCTCGCAAACAGCGGGCACCTTTGTCTGCAACCACGTGCTCTACGGCCTGCTGCACCTGCTGGCGCAGGGTGCAGGCCCAGCCGGGGCACGCGGCGGCTTTGTGCATGTGCCCTGGCTCACTGGGCAGGGCACGCCCCACCTGCCGCTGCGCGACATGGTGCGTGGCGTGCATGCCGCGCTGTGGGCGGCAGTGCTGGCACCGCAGGACATTGCCTTGCAGGCAGGCGCCATTCATTGAAATGGAAGTGAGACACACCCTGCTTTGCCGTGGGCGGGCTGTGTAAAGTCAGGCCATGACTTCCACACCTCTTTCTTCCCACACCGCAGACACGCTGGACGCAGCGGCCACGGCGGCGCGGTTGCCTTGGTCCGCGCTGGCCGATGAGATCGCCCAGTTGCTGCGCGACGACAACACCGTGTCGGTGCCAGCCCGCAGCGTGCTGCCGCTGGCGCAGGGCGGCAGCCTGTTCGTGATGCCCGCCACCGACCGCAGCGTGGCCATGACCAAGCTCATCACCTTCACCCCCGGCAACGCAGGCACCGGGCGCCCATCGATCCAGGGCGACGTGGTGGTGTTCGACATCGCCACGGGCGAGCGCCGCCTGGTGCTGGACGGCCCTACGGTCACCGCCCGGCGCACCGCCGCCGTCTCGCTGCTGGCGGCCCGGCATCTGGCACAGGTGCCACAAGGCCCCTTGCTCATCGTCGGCGCCGGGGTGCAGGGCCTGGCCCATGCCGAGGCCTTTGTGCATGGGCTGGGCGTGCAGGAAGTCTGGATCACCTCACGCAGCGCCGCCAGCGCCGAAGCCCTGGCCGCCCAGGTGCGCACCCTGGGTGCCCAGGCGCAGGTGGTGGCCGATGCCGACGCCGCCCTGCCCCACTGCCCGCTGGTTGCGGTTTGCACCACCGCCAGCGCCCTGGTGCTGAGCGCCACGCCCAGGCCGGATGCCTTCATTGCCGCCGTGGGCGCCTTCACCCCCGCCATGGCCGAACTGGCGCCTGCGCTGTGCCAGCATGTGGCGCAGCACGGCACCATCGTGGTGGACACTGAGGATGCAGAGCACGAAGCGGGCGACCTGTTGCAGGCCGGGATCGCCGTGCCGGGCCTGCCGGTGCTGCGGGACGTGGTACGCGGCCCGTGGACGCCCCGCGCCCCGGCGGGGCCCGTGCTCTTCAAGAGCTGCGGCTGGGCGGGGTGGGATCTGGCCGCCGCGCGGCTGGCGCTGCGCCAGCCCTAGCCCTAGCCCTGCGCCGGTGACTTGAAGTAAGGCAGCAACTGGGCGGCCAGCCGGTGCAGGTCGCTGTTTTCCACCTTGCACGCCAGCGCCAGTTGCTCCAGCGCGTACGGGCGGTGGCCCAGCATCATGGACATGTTCACGCAGTGGCCGCTGGCGGCCATCTTCAGCGCAAAGGCATTGAGCAGCTCACAGGGCCAGTAGCTTGGCTCCGCCCCGCCGACAGAATCCACGGCGGGCTCGGAACACAATGCCTTGGCAGGAGCAGTAGGTGCAGCAAAGGTCATCATGGCGAGACTCCATCCAGCCACCGGAACATCCGGGGCATGGACTTCATGCTAAAAAATCCGCGCTGGCTTGCCATTCAGCCAAAGGACTAAGGCGGCGTAGGACGAGGCCCACGGGGCCAGGCGCCCACAAGCGTCCGCGTTCAAGCAATCCATCCAGGCCGTTCTGGCCAAGCTTGTCGAAGCCCGGCACCGCACTTCGGCAAGCTCGCGTGAACGGTGGTTGTACGTGTTGAAGACCCTTTGGCCTCACGCCTTGGGCAGCGTCACGCCCACCTGGCCCTGGTACTTGCCGCCCCGGTCGCGGTAGCTGACCTCGCACACGTCGTCCTTGTCGCTCTCGAAGAACAGCACCTGCGCGCAGCCTTCGCCCGCGTAGATGCGCGCGGGCAGCGGCGTGGTGTTGGAGAACTCCAGCGTCACATAACCTTCCCACTCGGGCTCAAAAGGCGTGACGTTGACGATGATGCCGCAGCGCGCGTAGGTGCTCTTGCCCAGGCAGATGGTGAGCACGTTGCGCGGGATGCGGAAATACTCCACGGTGCGGGCCAGCGCAAAGCTGTTGGGCGGGATGATGCAGCTATCTCCCTCGAAATCGACGAAGCTCTTTTCGTCGAAATTCTTGGGGTCCACCACCGTGCTGTGGATGTTGGTGAACACCTTGAACTCAGGCGCGCAGCGGATGTCGTAGCCGTAGCTGCTGGTGCCGTAGCTGATGATCTTCTTGCCCTCGGCCTCACGCACCTGGCCAGGCTCGAAAGGCTCGATCATGCCGTGCTCGGCCGCCATGCGGCGGATCCATTTGTCGCTCTTGATGCTCATAGCAAAACTCCCTGCGCTGTGGCCCCGGCAGTCGGAGAGCCCCGGAGCGCTATCAAATACATAGCTTATTGCGCTTGAGGATCAAGCGCGAGGGCCGTATTTTGCTTGAGAAATCACGGTTTGCTCCACCACGCGGTCGTCGCCCAGTACGATCAGCGCAAACAATAGCTCGTCCAGGCTGTGGGCCTGCCGGGTTTTGCGCGCGAGCAGCGGGGTGGCTTCCGGGTTGAGCACCACAAAATCGGCCTCGCAGCCCGGCTGCAGGTTGCCCACCACACCCGCCAGACCGAGCGCCTTGGCCGCGCCCGCCGTGTGTTGCCACCACAGCCGCTGGGGCGACAGGCTCAGGCCCTGCTTGCTCTGCCTACCTTCGACAGTGGTGCGCCCCACGTAGTAGGCCGCCAGCATGGTGTGAAAGGGGCTGAAACTGGTGCCGCCGCCCACGTCGCTGGCCAGGCCATAGCCAAAACCCACGCGGTCGGCACCCACATAGTCGAAAAAGCCGCTGCCCAGGAACAGGTTGCTGGTGGGGCTGACGGCGGCCGTGGCGCCGGTGTCGCGCATCAGCGCGCGGTCGTCGTCGTCGAAATGGATGCAGTGCGCATACACCGCCCGCTCGCGCATCAGGCCGAAGTCGTCGTACACAGCCAGGTAGCTGCGCGAGGCGGGGAACAGCTCGCACGCCCAGCGGATCTCGTCCAGGTTCTCGGCCACATGCGACTGGATCCAGGTATCGGGGTAGCGTGCGGCCAGCTCGCCCGCGCCGCGCAACTGCGCGTCGGTGCTGGTGGGCGCAAAACGCGGGGTGATGGCATAACCCAGGCGGTCCACGCCGTGCCAGCGCTTGATCAGCGCTTCGGTGTCGATCAGGCTTTGCTCTGTCTCGTCGCGCACGCCGTCGGGCGAGTGGCGGTCTTGCAGCACCTTGCCGGTGATGAGGCGCATGTGCTGGCGCTGCGCCTCGGTAAACAAGGCATCCGCCGACGCGGGGTGCGAGGTGGAAAACGCCAGCGCCGTGGTCACGCCGTTGCGCAGCAGCTCGGCCACGAAGAACTGGGCCACCTGCTCGCTGTAGTCCGGGGCCGCAAAGCGCTTTTCGTGGGGAAAGGTGTAGTTTTCGAGCCAGGGCAGCAGGCCGTCGGCGGGCGAGCCGATCACGTCGGTCTGGGGGTAGTGGATATGCATGTCCACAAACCCCGGCGCGATGATGCGGCCCGACAGGTGCGTGACCGGCGCGTCCGCAAACCCCGGTGCCAGCGTCTGCCAGGCGCCTGCGGCCAGCACGCGCTGGCGGCCCTGGGCATCGGGGCCCACGGCCAGCAGGCCATCTTCGTCATACAGGGCGCTGCCATCGTCGGCAAAGCGCAAAAGGGCGGAGCGGTAAATGTGCATGGCCGCTAGCTTAGCGACAGGGGCCGGCGTCTGCATACGGCCTGCGCCATAGTGGCTATGGCGCGCGGCGGTCAGCGCGCCAACTTGCCCACCACGCCCTCCACCAGCCAGTTCATGGGCAGGATCTGCGCATCGGTCAGCGCCTGGCCGGGGGCGATCCGCTCCTGCCCCTCGTTGTCGCGCACCGCCGTCCTGCCCGCGCGAAACGGCTGCAACCGGCCCGCACCAATGGCTTTTTGCGCGGCCAGCACCTCCTGCTGCACGGCGGCGGGCACCTTGGGGCCAAAGTCGCCCACGCGGATCATGCCCTCACGCACGCCGCCCCAAAGGTTGGCGCTTTTCCAGCGGCCGCTCTGCACGGCCCGCACACGCTCGGTGTAGTAAGCGCCCCACTGGTGCGTCACGGCCACGATCTGGGCGTCCGGCCCGGTCTTGCGCATGTCCGAGTGGTAGGCCACGGCCATCTTGCCGCGCTCCTGCGCCGCTGCCATCACAGCGGTGGAACCGGTGTGGAACGCGATCACGTCCGCGTCCTGGTTGAACAGCACCATGGCGGCGTCCCGCTCCTTGGGCGGGTCGAACCACACGTTGATCCACACCACCTTGACCGTGGCCTTGGGGTTGACCGAGCGCATGCCCAGCGTGAAGGCATTGATGCCCTGGAGCACCTCGGGAATGGGGAACCCCGCCACAAACCCGGCCACACCCGTCTTGCTCATGCGGCCCGCAGCAATGCCTGCCAGATAGCGGCCTTCGTAGTAGCGCGCATTGGCCGTGGCCACGTTGGGCGTGGTCTTGTAGCCGGTGATCGACTCGAATTTGACGTTGGGATAGTCCTGCGCCACCTTGAGCGTGGGCTCCATGTAGCCAAAACTGGGCGTGAAGATGATCTGGTGCCCAGTGGCGGCCAGGTCGCGGATCACGCGCTCGGCATCCGCCCCCTCGGCCACGTTCTCGACGAAGGTGGTTTTCACCTGCGGGCCCAGCGCCGCCTCCACGGCCCTGCGGCCTTCTTCGTGCTGGCGCGTCCAGCCCGCTTCGGTGATGGGCGAGACATAAACAAACCCGGCCTTGACGGGCTCGGCAGCGCTGCCTTGGGGCGACGCGGTCTGTGAAAAAGCGGGGGAGAAAAAACAAGCGGCCACGAGCGTGGCTGCGAGGTTTTTATACATGGTGTTCCTCTACATGGTCCCGAAAACAGAAAAAACAAAAGGCTGCCGGGACAGCAGCCTTTCGCGGGCATTTTACCGTGGCCAGTGCGGGTGGATACGGATTCGCATTCGATCCATCAGAACCGTTCGGGCTGAGCTTGTCGAAGCGCTGCGAGAGGCTTCGACAAGCTCA
This sequence comes from Acidovorax sp., assembly GCF_027492855.1. Taxonomy (GTDB): domain Bacteria; phylum Pseudomonadota; class Gammaproteobacteria; order Burkholderiales; family Burkholderiaceae_C; genus Acidovorax. The sequence goes on along the minus strand of NZ_JAPUDY010000068.1, from coordinate 5,474 downwards.
GCCCGAACGGGTTTCCATATTTTTGAGTGAGCGCCCGCCTCAAATCAATAGTCGTGCTCCACGCAAGCCTCAAAGGTCTCCTTGAGCTTGTGCTCCCACACCCGCTTGTCGGCATTGCCCGCAAAACTCGCTTCGAAGCTATTGAACGCCAGTTGGTACGCCTGCTTGGCCGTCATGCCGGTGGCGGCAAACACCTGGGTGAAGTTCTCGTTGATATAGCCGCCAAAGTAGGCCGGGTCGTCAGAATTGACCGTGGCGGCGAGCCCTGCATCCAGCAGTTTGCCCAGGTTGTGGTCCGCCAGGTTGGGGAACACGCACAGCTTCTGGTTGGACAACGGGCACACGGTGAGCGCAATGCGGTCCTGCGCCAGGCGCTGCATCAGCGCGGCATCGTGCACGGCCTGTACGCCATGGTCGATGCGCTCGACCTTGAGCACGTCGAGCGCGCTCCAGATGTAGGCGGGTGGCCCCTCCTCGCCCGCATGGGCCACCAGGTGCAAGCCCAGTTCGCGGCAGCGCGCAAACACGCGTGCGAACTTCTCGGGCGGGTTGCCCACCTCGCTGGAGTCGAGCCCCACGCCCACGATCTTGCCGAGCAGCGGCTCCGCCTGCTCCAGGGTTTCAAACGCAGACTCTTCGCTCAGATGGCGCAGGAAACACAGGATCAATGTGGCGCTGATACCCAGCTCGGCGCGCGCATCCTCGCAGGCGCGGTGCAGGCCGTTGATCACGGTCTCCATGGCCACGCCACGCGCGGTGTGGGTCTGCGGGTCAAAAAAGAGTTCGGCATGCAGCACGTTGTCGGCCGCAGCGCGCACCAGGTAAGCGCGCGCCATGTCGTAGAAATCCTGCTCATGCAGCAGCACACTGGCGCCTGCGTAGTAGATGTCGAGAAAACTCTGCAGGTTGGTGAACGCATAGGCGCTGCGCAGCGCCTCCACACTGGCATAGGGCAGCGCAAGGCCGTTGCGCTGTGCCAGGGCAAAGATCAGCTCGGGCTCCAGCGAGCCTTCGATGTGGATATGCAGCTCGGCCTTGGGCATGGCGCGCAGCAGTTCGGGCAGGCGTTCGGCGGAGATGGGTGGGACTTTGAACATGGCAGTCTGGCCTCTCTCTTTTTTGTGGGGATGGGCCACATCATGCACTGGCGCGGCACCAACGAAAAGGGCCGCTGAAAGCGGCCCAAAGGTGGGTCAATAACCCGTCGAATGTATCTGGCCGGTCCGATACAAATCAGCCGCTCTGCGCGACGGATCTGAGGCATCAGCCTTTGGCCACCCGGGTTGCTGTAAGTTCGGCCGTTTTCCGCCAGCTCTTGCCATCATCAAGGCTCGTAGAACTTTCCCATGAGAACGATTCGGGTCTGATGTTGAAGAAACGAATCCTGGTGTTTACCAAGTCGCCAGTGGGTGTTTTAGCCTTCGCGTCGAGGAGCATTTCGCCATTCTTGGCCACGCCATGCCATTCGGTGGGCACGGACGGCTGCAAAGCCTGCAATCCGGCAAGCTCCCAGCGATTCGTGACCTCTGAGTACGTGCGCAGAGTGACGAACGAAGACACGGCTTGGCCTGCAGGCCCCAGCGCCTGGAAGTTGTCCATGATCATGCGGCCGCCGTTCAATGCAACGGCACTCCACAAGGCCCTGTACTTGAACAGCAAGGCCCCGTCCTCCCGGAATCGGAGCGCATCAACGCCCCAATCTCCGATCAGGAAGTCAAATTGCCTGGATTCCTCGACAGGGTCCTTGATGTACCGAAGCACTTCGGGAGGAATCTGAGGCACAGGGGCTTGGGTTTCGGTCATGAGGCTGAATTCGTTGTTGCCAGACAGGACAAGGCCCAAAGGCCTACGCTTTGAATACTACCCCACCCAAACCCGAGCCCCGCCCACGCCCGACCCGCCACCATCGCGTGCGGTGCCACGGCTTGACCCCCTCGCGCCGCCCAAAACAAAAAGGGCCGCACGAAGGCGGCCCTCTGTCACAGCGGTGCTGGCTTACTTCTTGTCGCCGCCAGGGATCTTGCCTTCCACGCCCTTGACGTAGAAGTTGATGCCACCGAGGAACTTGTCGTCGGCCACGGCGTCTTTTTCCAGCACAGGCTTGCCGTCCTGGCCGACGATGGGGCCCTTCCAGATCTGGAACGTGCCGTCAGCCAGGCCCTTCTTCACGGCTTCGACCTTGGCCTTGGTGTCGGCAGGCACGTCTTCGGCGATGGAGACGAGGTCAATCGCGCCTTCCTTCACGCCCCACCAGCTTTGGCCGGTGCTCCAGGTGCCTTCCAGCGCATCCTTGGTGGCCTTGATGTAGTAAGGGCCCCAGTTGATCACGGCCGATGCCAGGTGGGCCTTGGGGCCGTAGGCGGTCATGTCCGAATCCCAGCCGAAGGCGCGCTTGCCCTTTTCTTGCGCCGTCTTCAGCACGGCGGGCGAGTCGGTGTTCTGGAACAGCACGTCGGCGCCGCCATTGATCAGGCTGGTGGCGGCTTCGGTTTCCTTGGGTGGGCTGAACCATTCGTTCACCCAGACCACCTTGGTCTTGATCTTGGGGTTGACCGACTGTGCACCCAGCGTGAAGCTGTTGATGTTGCGGATCACTTCAGGGATCGGCACCGAGCCGACCACGCCCAGGGTGTTGGACTTGGTCATGGCACCGGCGATCACGCCCGCCATGTACGCGCCTTCGTAGGTGCGGCTGTCGTAGGTGCGCACGTTGTCGGCGGTTTTGTAGCCGGTGGCGTGCTCGAACTTCACGTCCTTGAAGTCGGGGGCGATCTTCTGGATGGATTCCATGTAGCCGAAGGTCGTGCCGAAGATCAGCTTGTTGCCCTGGCCAGCCATGTCGCGCAGCACACGCTCGGCGTCGGCGGACTCGGGCACGCTTTCCACGAAGCTCGTCACGACCTTGTCGCCGAACTCCTTCTCGATGGCCTTGCGGCCGTTGTCGTGCGCGAACGACCAGCCGCCGTCGCCCACGGGGCCGACATAGGCAAAGGCGATCTTCAGTGGCTCGGGCTTGGGTGCTGGTGCTTCTGCTGCGGGTGCCGGTGCAGGCGCGGGGGCCGGTGCCGGTTCTTCCTTCTTGCCGCAACCCACGAGGGCGGCAGCAGCCACGGCGGAGAGCGCTGCCACCTTGAGCAGGGAGCGTTTCTGCAGATCAGTCATGTCGGTTTCCTTATTGAAGAAGTAAGACTTGCAAGGGTTGAGGGACGAAAACACTAATTATGGGGTGATCTACCACCGGGTAACCAGCAATTCCTTGGACACGGCGGTTATTCACGAACCCGGATAAAACGGTTTACCCAGCGATGCGGGCATGTTGATGCGTATCCACGCCGGGTTGCGCGAGATCAGCGCCAGCACCACGATGGTGGCCACATACGGCAGCATGCTCAGCAACTGGCTGGCCACCTGCACGCCCGTGGCCTGCAAATGGAACTGCAGCATGGTCACGCCACCAAACAGGTAAGCACCAAGCAACACCCGTGCCGGGCGCCAGGTGGCAAAGGTGGTGAGCGCCAGCGCGATCCAGCCGCGCCCGGCCACCATGCCCTCGACCCACAGCGGGGTATAGACCGTGGAGATGTAGGCACCGGCCAGCCCGCACAGGGCCCCCCCGGCCACCACCGCAGCCAGGCGAATGCGCCGTACCGGGTAACCCAGCGCGTGGGCCGACTCGGGCGATTCGCCCACCGAGCGCAGCACCAGGCCAGCGCGCGAGCGGTACAAGAACCAGATCAGCCCCACAACCAGCAACATGGTGAGGTACACCAGCGGGTGCTGCTGGAACAGCGCGGGCCCCAGCAGCGGCACGTCGCCCAGCACAGGAATCGCGTACTTGGGCAGCTCAGGCAGCTTGGCCTGCACGTAGCTGATGCCCGCAAAGGCCGAAAAGCCCACGCCGAACAGACTGAGCGCGAGCCCAGTGGCGTACTGGTTGGTGTTGAGCCAGATCACCAGCACACCAAAGATGGCGGCCAGCACGGCGCCTGCGGCCATGCCCGCCGCAAAGCCCAGCCAGGTGTTGCCCGTGTGCACCACGGTGGCAAAACCGGCGATGGCTGCGCAGAGCATCATGCCCTCGGCCCCCAGGTTGACGATGCCCGCCTTTTCGTTGATGAGCAGGCCCAGGGCCGCGATGGCCAGAACGGTGCCCGCGCTCAGCGTGGCGCCGATGAGGAGTGCGTAGGATTCCATCACTTGCCTCCTTTTGATGCCACCCAGCGGATGCGGTAGGCGATCAATGTGTCACACGCCAGCAGCGTGAACAGCAGCAGCCCCTGGAACACGCCCGTGAGCGACTTGGGCAGCCCCAGGCGCGACTGCGCCAGCTCGCCGCCGATATAAAACATGCTCATGAGAATGGCCGAGAGAATCATGCCCACCGGGTGCAGCCGCCCCACAAAGGCCACGATGATGGCCGCAAAACCGTAGCCCGCAGGCACATAAGGCGTGAGCTGGCCGATGGGCCCCGCTACCTCCAGCGCGCCCGCCAGGCCCGCCGCGCCGCCCGAGATGAGCAGCGCAGTCCACAACGCGCGGCGCGACGAAAAGCCCGCATAACGCGCCGCCGCCGGTGCCAGGCCGCCCACCTGCTGGGCAAAACCAGCGCGGGTGCGGAACAAAAACACCCACAGCGCACCCGCCCCAGCCAGCGCCAGCAACAGGCCGATGGACATGCGCGAGCCCTGCATCAGGCGCGGGATCTGGGTAACCTTCTCGAAGGTTTTGGTCTGCGGAAAGTTGTAGCCCTGGGGGTCTTTCCACGGCCCGTAGACCAGATAGCCCAGCACCAGCGTGGCCACATAAACAAGCATCAGGCTCACCAAAATTTCATTGGCGTTGAACTTGTCGCGCAGCAGGGCTGTGAGCCCCGCCCATGCCATGCCGCCCAGCACGCCCGCGAGCAGGATGGCGGGCACGATCCACGGGCCGGTGGTCTTGTCGGCCAGCAGCGCCACGCCGCCCGCCACTACGGCGCCGATGACAAACTGGCCTTCGGCGCCGATGTTCCATACGTTGGAGCGAAAGCACACGGCCAGCCCCAGCGCAATCAGCAAAAGCGGAGTGGCCTTGACCATGAGTTCGCCAATGGCATAGGGCGTTTTGACGGGCTCCCAGAAGAAGACCTGCAGCCCGCGCACCGGGTCTTTGCCCAGCGCGATGAACAATGCCACGCCAATCAGCACCGTGAAGGCCAGCGCCAGCAGGGGCGAGCCATAGGTCCAGAGCCTGGACGCCTGGGGACGCGGTTCCAGCTTAAGCATGCTGCACCTCCCCGGCCTGGGCCTGTTGTTGTTGCTGCTGCTGTTGATGCTGCTGCGCCAGGTGGGCCTGCACATCGGCATGCCACAGACCGCTCATCCATTCGCCAATGCGTTCCACCGTGGCTTCGGCACGCGGCACGGAAGGCGAAAGGTGGCCCTTGGCCACCACATGCAGCCGGTCGCAGATTTCAAACAATTCGTCCAGCTCCT
>NZ_JAPUDY010000067.1 GCF_027492855.1 Acidovorax sp. | reverse complement strand
TCGGTCAGGTTGAGGTTGCGGCGCGCAGCCTCTTGAACGAAGCGGAATTGGTGCAGATTCATATCTGATATCGCCTAAAGATTTGCATCATTATGCTTCAATCATCTAAGGGATATCGGACTTGGGTCTGAAATTTCAGTCCAGCGGCGCTTCTTCGCAGGCTATGTCGGCCATGAGCGCGGTCATGCGCGGGTCTTCGCCAATCGCGGCCTGCACATGGAACTGCACGCCAGGGTGTGTGGCGCGCAGGGTCTGCACCAGCAGGGGCAGGTCGTCGCGGGCGTGTTTGCCGGTGCCCAGGAACATGGGGACCACCGTCACGCTGGCCGCGCCCTGGGCGATGAGCTGCTGGGCGGCTTCTGCCAGCGTGGGGGCGCTCAGCTCCAGGTAGGCGCAGGCCACGCTGCGGCCGGGCTGGTGCGTGGCGATGCGCGCGGCCACGGCTTCCATGGGCGCGCGCCAGAGCGGGTCGCGGGAGCCGTGGGAGAACAGAATGATGGCGCTGTGCATGGCTGCGGGGTCAGCGCCTCAGCACCAGCCAGCCAAAGGCGGCCAGCGACAGCACCGAGTAGATGAGCCCCGGCGCCGCCGCCGTGAGCATGGGCGACCAGTTCTGCAGGTTGCCTGCGTAGCCGAATACGTTGTTCAGCAGGAAAAAGCTGATGCCTGCCATCACACCGCCAAACACATAGCCTGCAATGCCGCCTGAGCGGAAATGCAGGTAAGCAAAGGGCAGGGCCAGCACCACCATCACCAGGCAGGAGAGGGGGTAGAACACCTTGCGCCAGAACTCGATCTCGTACTTTTGTGAGGACTGGGCGTTGGCGTTCAGATGTCGGATGAACTGGAACAAATCCAGCGTGGCCATGCGGTCGGGTTTAAGCAATGAAGCGGCCACCATGTCTGCGCTGATGCGGGTGGGCCACGCCAGGGTGGGGGCTTGCAGGTGCTCGACACGTGCTTCGCTTTTGTCGGTGCTGTGCTCAAAGCGGCTGCGCTGCACGGTCTCCAGCGTCCAGGTGCCGTCCGGGCCGAACTGGCCTGTGGCGGCCCGCGTCTGCGAGGCCAGCCGTCCTTTTTCGTCGAACTCGAAAATGCGCACGTCAAGCATGCCGCTGTTGGGTGTGAGCGCGCGCACGTTGACCGCGAAGGAATGGTCTTCTTGCCGCTCTTTGAGCCAGGCGCCCGTGGCGCCTGTGGTCAGCCGCCCGAGGTAGCGCACCTTGATGAGCTGGGCGGTGCGGTCGGTCAGGGGGGCCAGGTAGTCGCCCACGGCAAAGGTCAAAATGGCAAACGCCCCACCCAGTGTGACCAGTGTGCGCAGTGCGCGCCAAGGGCCCATGCCGCTGGTGCGCATGATGGTGAACTCGGAGCTTTGGGCCAGGCGGGCCATCACGAAGATGGTGCCGATGAGAACGGTAATGGGCAGCAGCTCGTAGAGGTGGCTGGGTATGCTCAGCACCACAAACAGCAGGGCGTGCGAGAGCTGGTAGCCCTCGGCCCCGGCGCGGCCCACCCAGCGCAGCTCATCGACCAGATCGAAGAAAAAGAACAGGGCCAGAAAACCCACCGTGACGAAGGCCACGGCAGACAAAGCTTCGCGGTGGATCAGGCGGCGAATGGTTTTCATGCGGGCCGCCCTTCCGATGACCGTGCAGGCCGTGGTGCCCACAGGCGCCGCACTGTCCATTGGTTGTGCCGCACGGCCAGCACCAGCAGCGAGACGGCCAGCATGCCGCCGTGCAGCAGCACCATGAAGCTCGCAAGGCCCATCCGGCCCGCGCCGACCCAGCTTTGGCCCAGCGTCATGAGGTTGTAGTACACGATGAATCCGAACAGAGCGAACACCAGGCTGGTGCTGCGCGCGGCGCGCGGATTGGCGCTGGCCACAGCCAGGCCGAGCAACACGAAGTTGAGCGCCGCCAGCGCCAGCCCCAGGCGCCAGCCCAACTCGGCCTGGTAGGCGGGCAGGGGCTCGCGAAGCAGGTCGTAGGTGGTGCGGGTCTTCACTGCAAGTTCTTCGGCCGAGCCTGGCGCGGCAGCGCCGATGCGGGTGCCGTATTCGGAAAAGTCGCTGATCTTCATGCCGGGCTTGTCTTGCGCACTCTCCAGCCGCTGCCCGTCGCTGAGCAGCACCATGCGCTCACCGTTCTGGACCTCCAGCCGCGCGCTGCGGGCGGATGTGACGGATTCGCGCCGGCCATCGTTGGAGGCGATGAAAACGTTGTTGGCAGCCTGCGTGTCGGGGCTGTCCTTGTCGATGAAGAACACCCGGCTGCCGTTCGATGACTCCTGGAATTCTCCGGGTGCAATGCGGTCGATGTCGCTGCGCTGCTCGTAGCGGGTTCTGAGCTCCTGGATTTGCGAATTGGCCCAGGGCCACACCAGCAGCGACAGCACGGCAATCACCAGCATCACTGGCCAGGCAAACCGCACCAGGGGCTTGACCAGGCTGATAAGGCCCCGGCCGCTGGCAAACCAGATCACCATTTCGCTGTCGCGGTACATGCGCGAGAGCGTGCCCACCACGGCAATGAACAGGCTCAGGCTGAGAATGGTGGACAGTTGCCCGAGCACGGTGTAGCCCATGACCAGCATCACGTCAGATGGGCTGACGCTGCCCTTGGATGCCTGGCCCAGGGTGCGGATGAGCATCATGGTCATGACCACGGTCACCAGCACTACCAGCGTCGCGCCGAAGCTGCGCGCCAGCTCCTTGCGAAGGGATGAATCGAATAACATTGGCTTGGAGCGTGCTATGCACTTTCGCGTGCGCACCAAAGTGCATAGCACGCTCAAAAGGAAAACACCGATTATGAACTTTGATCTCAAGACCCTTGATTTGACGGCGGCTGCTTCGGAAAAATGCGACCTGCTGGTCGTGCTGCTTCCCGAGGGCTTCAAACCGGGGCCGGATGCCCTGTCTGCCCTGGCGGCGCTGGCGCTCAAGAGCGGGGATCTGTCGCTGAAGGCAGGCAAGCAGTTGCAGCTGTACCAGGTACCTGCGGTGGCGGCGCGCCGGGTCGTGCTGGTGGGGGCAGGCGACGGCTCGGCCCGTGCGTTGCGCCAGGCAGTGCTGGCCGTGGGAGGCGCTATCAAGGCCCCGCAGACCAAGCGCGTGGTGCTGTGCTTTGCAGGCACGGCCACGGGTGATGCCGTGGGCGCCGCCGTGCAGGCAGTGGCGGAGGCCAGCTACGTCTATACCACCACCAAGTCCAAGGCTGAGGCCCGCAGCCTGGGCCGCTGCGTGGTGGGTATCGCCAATCCCACAGAGGTTCGCGAAGGTTTTGACAGCGGTGTGGCGCTGGTGGCGGGTGTGGAGTTTGCCCGCGAGTGGGGCAACCGGCCAGCCAACCATGCCACCCCCAGCCTGCTGGCAGACGCCGCCAAGGGGCTGGCCAAGTTGCCGCGCATCCAATGCAAGGTTCTGGGGCCAGCCGAGGTGAGCCGCCTGGGGATGGGCGCCTTCATGGCCGTGGCGCGCGGGTCCGAAGAGCCTTTGCGCTTCATCGAGCTGCGCTACAACGGCGCCGCGAAGGGCAAGGCGCCTGTGGTGCTGGTGGGCAAGGGCATTACCTTTGATACGGGCGGTATCTCGATCAAGCCCGCGCCCGAGATGGACGAGATGAAGTTCGACATGTGTGGTGCTGCCAGCGTGCTGGGCACGTTCCGCGCCCTGGGCGAGTTGCAGCCCGCCATCAACGTGGTGGGCCTGATCCCTGCGTGCGAGAACATGCCGGACGGGCGCGCGGTGAAACCCGGCGACGTGGTCACCAGCATGAGCGGCCAGACCATCGAGATTCTGAACACCGACGCCGAAGGGCGCCTAGTGCTGTGCGACGCGCTGACCTATGCGGCTCGCTTCAAGCCTGCCGCCGTGGTGGACATCGCCACCCTGACCGGCGCCTGCGTGATTGCGCTCGGTGGCGTGCGCAGCGGGCTGTTTGCCAACAATGAAGGCCTGGCTGCCGCGCTCCAGGAGGCGGGCGAGGCCGCGCAAGACCTTTGCTGGCGCATGCCCCTGGACGACGACTATGCCGATGGCCTCAAGAGCAACTTTGCCGACATGGGCAATGTGGCGGGCCGCGCGGGCGGAGCCATCACGGCCGCCAAGTTCCTGCAGAAGTTCGTGGGCGACATGCCTTGGGCGCATCTGGACATCGCCGGTACGGCATGGCGCGGTGGGGCGGCCAAAGGCTCCACGGGTCGGCCTGTGGGGTTGCTGGTGCGTTATCTTTTGGGCCAGGCCCATGCCAAGGTTGGCAAGAAGAATGCGGCCGCATCGGGTGCCGCTGCCGCAAAACCCGCAGCCAAGCGCGCGCCTCGGGCCAAGGCAGCGTCCTGATCACACCATGACCGAAGTTGCCTTCCACTTCAATGCACCAGACAAACTGGCCTATGCCTGCCGCTTTGCGCGCAAAGTGCAGCGCAGCGGGGCACGCCTGGTCATCGCTGCGCCTGTAGAGGCGCTGGAGGCGCTGGACCGCATGCTTTGGGCGATGGCGCCCCAGGATTTCGTGGCCCATTGCCGCAGCGATGCAGACGAGGAACTGGTCCTGGCGTCACCGGTGGTGCTGGCGGTGGATGCGCGCTCGGCACCGCACCACGAGGTGCTGCTGAACCTGAACGCGGAAGTCCCCGAAGGCTTCGGGCGTTTTGACCGGCTGGTGGAAGTGGTGAGCGCCCAGGACGAAGCCGACCGGGCCGAAGCGCGCGCGCGCTGGCGCCACTATGCGGCGAGGGGCTATGCCATCACGCGCCACGACCTGGTGCTGAAAGGCGCGTGATGGTGCAGCCCCCCAAGACGCCTCCGCGCTTTGTGCCAACGCTCACTGAAGTGGTGCAGGTGCCCGGCGCGCCGGTGGTGCCGCCCAGTGTGGCAACTCCCGTGGCGCGTGCCCCGGTCATGCCCCCGGCCCGTCCGGCTCCGGCCGTTGCACCGCAGCCCTTGGGCGCGGCCCCGTCGTCGCCTGCCGCGCCTCGACCTGTCGTCGCGCCGCCTTCCGTGTTGGCCACGGGGCGTGTGCCTGCCCCGGTGACGCCAGGGTCAATCAATCCGCCGCGCGCACCGGATGTGATTCCTGCTCTCCACAGCCCGGTACCTGCGGCAAAGGTCGCGGAGCGCGCTGCACCAGCCATGGCCCGCCCTTTGCCCGATGGCATGGAAGAGTACATGGTGCACCGCGTCATGCAGCGTGTGGATGGTGTTCTGGATCAACGTTTGCGCGAAGCGATCGCCGCAGTGGTGCAAGAGCAGACAAGATCGGTCCTGCCGCGCCTGCGAGAAGAGATCGAATCGGTGGTTCGCCACGCCGTGTATGAGGCCGTGGCGGATGAGCTGGCCAGTGGCGGAACCACGGCTGCAAAAGGATGACAGGGTATTCCCCTGTGGTTTCCCTTCCATTTAATCGTGTTCCCTAATGATCTGGCCCGTAAATTGCGATATGTTCCCCTGCGTTGAGACACAAGAACATTCTCAGCGTTTATCTTTACTGGAGATTGATATGCAATTGAAGTTGAAACTGACCGTGGTTGCTGCTATCGCAGCTGTTGCCGGTGTGGCCTCTGCACAAGAGCAGGTGGTCAAGATCGGCCACGTGGCTCCGGTTTCCGGCGCCCAAGCTCACTACGGCAAGGACAACGAAAATGGCGCCCGCATGGCCATTGAAGAACTGAACGCCCAAGGCGTCACCATCGGCGGCAAGAAGATCAAGTTCGAGCTGCAAGCCGAAGATGATGCAGCTGATCCCAAGCAAGGCACGGCCGCTGCACAAAAGCTGTGCGACTCCAAGGTTGCCGGCGTTGTCGGTCACCTCAACTCCGGTACCACCATCCCCGCATCCAAGGTCTACAACGACTGCGGTATCCCCATGGTGACGGGCGCTGCCACCAACCCCAACCTGACCAAGCCTGGCTACAAGACCACGTTCCGTATCATCGCCAACGACAACGCCCTGGGCGCTGGTCTGGCGTTCTACGCTGTGGACACGCTGAAGCTCAAGACCGTTGCCATCATCGACGACCGTACCGCTTACGGCCAAGGCGTGGCAGATGTGTTCAAGAAGACGGCCATCGCCAAGGGTATGAAGGTGGTGGACGAGCAGTTCACGACCGACAAAGCCACTGACTTCATGGCTATTCTGACCGCCATCAAGTCCAAGAACCCTGATGCCGTGTTCTACGGCGGCATGGACCCACAAGCTGGCCCCATGCTGCGCCAGATGGAACAACTGGGCATGGGCAACGTGAAGTACTTCGGTGGTGACGGCGTCTGCACGTCGGAAATCGCCAAGCTGGCCGCTGGTGCCAAGACCCTGGCCAACGTGATCTGCGCTGAAGGCGGCTCCTCGCTGGCCAAGATGCCTGGCGGCACGGCCTGGAAGGCCAAGTACGACGCCAAGTACCCTGGCCAGTTCCAGGTTTACAGCCCCTACACCTACGACGCCACGTTCCTGCTGGTCGACGCCATGAAGCGCGCCAACTCCGTGGACCCCAAGGTGTACGTGAACGAACTGGCCAAGGCCAACTTCAAGGGCGTGACCTCCGCCATCGCCTTCGAACCCAACGGCGAAATGAAGAACCCTTCGATCACGCTGTACGTCTACAAAGACGGCAAGAAGACCCCTCTGTAATTCATAGAGCGGCTCGTTCTGCAAGGCACCTAGGTGCCCTGCAGATAGCAAAAAAGGCTTCCCTCGGGAAGCCTTTTTTGTTGTGAAAAGCGGGGGAGTCTTTTCTTTTTTGCCCGGTGTTGTGTGTTGTGCGTTGAGGCGGCTGTCCAGACTACCGCCGCACCTGCAAGGAGCCCGGATTCACGATGTTGGTGGGTGTGCCCTTGATGAAGTTCACCACATTGTCAAAGGCTGCACCAAAGTAAAGCTCATAGCTGTCTTGCTCGACATAGCCGATGTGGGGCGTGCAAACACAGTTCTCCAGCCGCAGCAGGGCATGGCCTTGGAGGATGGGTTCGCTCTCGAACACGTCAACGGCTGCCATGCCGGGGCGGCCACGGTTGAGGGCGGCAATGAGAGCGTCGGGTTCGATCAATTCGGCGCGCGAGGTGTTGACCAGCAGCGATGTGGGTTTCATGCACGAGAGGTCTTCGAGCGAGATGATTCCGCGGGTCTCGTCGTTGAGCCGCAGGTGCAACGAGATCACGTCGCACTGCGAGAAAAACTCTTCGCGCGTGGTGGCCGCCTGGTAGCCGTCTGTGAGCGCCTGTGCGCGTGAGGCCTCCCGGCCCCATACGCGCACGTTCATGCCAAATGCCCGGCCGTAGCCCGCCACCAGTTGCCCGATGCGTCCGTAGCCCCAGATACCCAGCGTCTTGCCGCGCAGCACGTTGCCCAGGCCAAAGTTGGCGGGCATGGAGGCCGTTTTCAGCCCGGACTGCTGCCAGGCGCCGTGCTTGAGGTTGGAGATGTACTGGGGCAACCTGCGCATGGACGCCATCACAAGCGCCCATGTCAGCTCTGCAGGTGCCACTGGGGAGCCGACCCCTTCGGCGACTGCAATCCCGCGTTCGGTGCACGCGGTCACGTCGATGTGGCTGCCAATCTTGCCTGTTTGGGCGATGAGTTTGAGTCGGGGCAGCTTTTCGACCAACTGGCGGGTAATCTGGGTGCGCTCCCTCACCAGTACGATGATGTCGGCATCCTTGAGCCGCACGGAGAGTTGGCCCAGTCCCTTGACGGTGTTGGTGTAAACCTTGGCGGTGTACGCGTCGAGCCGAGAGGCGCAGTGCAGTTTACGCACTGCGTCTTGGTAGTCGTCGAGGATCACAATATTCATCCCGACATTGTGCCTTGGCAAGGAAAGCCGCACCGCGCCGGATGGCCGCTTGGCGCACCGAACGCCCCGACTTTTGGTGACGGAGTGTTGGTGTGGCCGATGCATTTGCCACCGGGCGCCGCAAGCGCAGCGACAAGGCCTGGCGCGGAATCTACGCCTGAACGGCCTCGGAGGCCGCCATGCGGTCCAGTTCCGCGCACACGTCGGCCATGCGGCCCGCGATCACCAGACGCCCGGTGCCGGTGTCTGATGCACGCCGAAGGACCCTGGTAGACCGGTGCGTGCCGGCATCGGCCGCCAGCGATGCAAAAAAGGCGTGGCGGCTACTACCGCTGTTGCTGCCATGGCCCATGGATGGCATGGGTAAAAAGGATCGGTGGGCGGCTGTGGTTTGCCGGGTGGGAGCATCGGGTGTACGAACCGGCGGCCTGACGGTGAAAGGCCAGTTGCCACGCAGTGGGCGTGGGCCCTGGGTGCCTGTGGGGCGGGGGGGCGGCAAAGACGTGGCGGCTTCATCGTCGCCATGAGGGGCCTGGGTGCCCCAGGCCGGTTGTTGGGCCGATGCCAAGGCCGCGGCTGGACGATGATGGCCCATATGGCCCATGTTGTCCATCTGGCCCACGGGCGCGCCACCCGCGTGCGTATCGCGTGTGGCGTGGTGCAAGAACAGGCGCTTGAGGCTGCGCAGCGGGTTCTGCAGGGCTGGAAGAGTGAGCAAGGCGATTCCCATGTGAAAACTCCGAAAGTCGGGGGTTGAACATAGGCAGGATTGCTAAGTGATTTCATGCCATGTCTTGGCCGGGTGATAACGGGCGTGACGGCGCCTGCACTGCAGCTGGGTGCTGCACCGCAAGACGGCAATCGTGGCCGCGTTCGCATTGGCCTGTGGCATGGCATGGGGCCAGCACCGCAGGGCTGGTATGCCGTTGCCAGCACACCAAACGCCCGCCACCCGCGGTGTGGCCTGAGCAGGGGCTGGGGCCTACATCAGCATGGTGTTGCGGATGAGGCCGACCGCCAGGCCTTCGATTTCGAAGGGTTCGCCGGGCTGCACCACGATCACCGGGTAGTCGGGGTTTTCGGGCAGCAGCTCGATGGCGGTGGCGGTGCGGCGCAGGCGCTTGACGGTGACATCGTCACCCAGGCGGGCCACGATGATCTGGCCGTTGCGTGCCTCGCGCGTGGACTGCACGGCGAGCAGGTCGCCATCCATGATGCCGGCGTCGCGCATGGACATGCCGCGCACCTTGAGCAGGTAGTCGGGCTTGTGCTGGAAAAGGCTGTTTTCCACACTGTAGGTCTGGTCTACATGCTCCTGCGCGAGAATGGGAGAACCCGCCGCCACGCGCCCCACCAAGGGCAGAACCAGCTGCGACAGGCCCGGAATGGGCAGGCTGAACTGGTTGCCACGCGCTGCATTGATGGAGCGCACTGTGTCGCCACGCAGGCGAATACCGCGCGACGTGCCGCTGACCAGTTCGATCACACCTTTGCGGGCCAGGGCCTGCAGGTGCTCTTCTGCGGCGTTGGCCGACTTGAACCCCAGCTCGGCCGCGATTTCTGCGCGGGTTGGAGGGGCGCCGGTGCGCGCGATGGCGGTCTGGATGAGGTCCAGAATCTGCTGCTGGCGGGCGGTGAGTTTGGGGTTGTCGAGCATGGTGGTTTCCGGTGGCGGCGGTTACAGTGATGAATAACTGTTTTTTAATCCAGTAACTGTATTTTTCACCAGTTTTTCGGAGTATGCAAGTGAGTGGGCAAAAAATTGTGGTTTTAGGCACCGGGGGCACGATTGCAGGCACCTCGGCGCAGGCGGGGGACAACATTGGCTACACCGCTGCCCAGGTGGGGGTGGCACAGCTGTTGGCTGCCGTTCCGGGGTTGCAAGCCATGGCGGGTGGCGCACTGGTGGCGGAGCAGGTGGCCCAGGTCGACAGCAAGGACATGGACTGCGCGGTGTGGCGGGCCTTGGCCTTGCGCTGCGCGCACCATTTGAACGACCCTGAGGTGCGGGGCCTGGTCATCACGCACGGCACCGATACCCTGGAAGAAACCGCATGGTTTTTGCACGAGGTGCTGGATGCCCGCAAGCCCGTGGTGCTGACCTGCGCCATGCGCCCCGCCACGGCCCTCACGCCCGATGGTCCGCAGAACCTGCTTGATGCCGTGGCCGTGGTGCAGGCCCCCGGCGCCACGGGAGTGATGCTGGTGGCCGCCGGGGAAATCCACGGTGCGCGTTACGTGCAAAAAGCGCATCCCTACCGAGTGCATGCCTTTCATTCGGGCGATGCCGGGCCTTTGGGATGGGTGGAGGAGGGGCGGGTGCGTTTGGTAGAAAATTGGCCTCTAGCGCAGGTTGGTCAATCGCAAGGTGCTATTGAAAATATAGCAAATGCTGGCGAATGGCCCTGGGTCGAAGTGGTTGTCAGCCATGCCGGGGCCACGGGCCGAGGGGTGGATGCCCTGGTGCGCGACGGGGTGCAAGGCCTGGTGGTGGCCTGCACCGGCAACGGAACCATTCACCACGCCTTGGAGGCCGCTTTGCTGCGCGCGCAGGATGCGGGGGTGCAGGTGGTGCGTGCCACCCGCTGCGCCGAGGGGCAGGTGCTGCCCAAGCCGGGAGATGTGTTCCCAGACTCGCGGGGGTTGTCGCCGGTGAAGGCGCGGGTGGCGCTGGTGCTTGATTTGCTGCGCGCGGGCTGACAGAGACCTGTGCGGCGCAGGGCGCTGCTGCACCATGAAAAAAGCGACGCCCTTGTGGGGCGTCGCCGCATCGAATTGAGGCCGTCGATGGGGCTGATCAGTGGTCAGCCCCCGTACATCAGCTGGCCAGTGCCTGCAAGGCGCGGGCGGTGATTTCTTCCACGCCACCCGTGCCGCTGATGGCACGGTATTTTGGGGCTGCTGCGGGCTCGGCCTTGGCCCAGTTGCTGTAGTAGTCCACCAGGGGGCGCGTCTGGTCGCTATAGACCTGCAGGCGCTTCTTGACGGTTTCTTCCTTGTCGTCTTCGCGCTGGATCAGCTCTTCGCCGGTCACGTCGTCCTTGCCTTCGGCCTTGGGCGGGTTGAACTTGACGTGGTAGGTGCGGCCGCTGGCGGGGTGCGAGCGGCGGCCGCTCATGCGTTCGATGATGGCGTCGAAGGGCACGTCGATTTCGAGCACGTAGTCCAGCTTGACGCCTGCTGCCTTCATGGCGTCGGCCTGGGGAATGGTGCGGGGGAAACCGTCGAACAGGAAGCCGCTGGCGCAGTCGGGCTGCGTGATGCGTTCCTTGACCAGACCGATGATGATGTCGTCACTGACCAGGGCGCCCGAGTCCATCACGGCCTTGGCCTGCAGCCCCAAGGGCGTGCCCGCCTTGACGGCTGCGCGCAGCATGTCGCCGGTGGAGATCTGGGGGATGCCGTATTTCTGGCAGATGAACGTGGCTTGCGTGCCCTTTCCGGCGCCAGGCGCGCCCAACAGAATCAGTCTCATGGAATTCCTCGAAGGTTAGAAATCGGGTGGCGCCGCTGGCAGGGGCGTTCGAAGGGCGCCTCTGGCCATTCTGTGCGTCCGGGATGCGGTGCTCTGGTTGCGGGCGAGGATAGCATGTGACTACCTTGCGCTGACTTACATAGGTGACGCTCTCCAAAAGGGGGCGCGCACAAGGGCGGCAGAGGGTTTAGCCAAGCAGCGCGCGCACCCGCTCCAGGTCTTCGGGCGTGTCCACGCCGGGGCCGGGTGCGGTGGCCGCCAGATGCACCGCGATGTGGTGGCCGTGCCAGAGCGCACGCAGTTGTTCCAGGGCCTCGACCGCTTCGGTGGGGGCAGGGGCGAGCTGCGGAAACTGCCGCAGAAACCCCGCGCGGTAGCTGTAGATGCCGATGTGCCGCAGCGGCGCAAAGCCCTGCAGCGCGGCCACCCCAGGGGCTGCGGCTTGTGCGGCGCCTTGCCACCAGGCGGTGCCCGCATGGTCGCGGGCGAAGGGAATGGGCGCGCGGCTGAAGTAGTGCGCCAGGCCCCGTGCGTCCAGCACCACCTTCACCACGTTGGGGTTGGCGTAGTCGGCCGGCGAGGCAATGGCGTGGGCGGCCGTGCCCATGCTGGCCTCGGGCCTCGCGGGCAGCAGGGCCGCCACGGCGTTGATGAGGCCGGGGTCCATCAAGGGCTCGTCGCCTTGCACGTTGACGACGATGTCGTCGCCATCCAGCCCCAATTGGGCACAGGCTTCGGCCAGCCGGTCGCTGCCGCTGGCGTGGTCTGCACGGGTCATCACGGCCTGCACGCCATGGGCTGCGCAGGCCGCAAGAATGCGGGCGTCGTCGGCGGCCACCACCACGCGGGTGGCGGCGCTTTGTGCGGCGCGCTGGGCCACCCGCACCACCATGGGCAGGCCGGCAATGTCGGCCAGGGGCTTGTCGGGCAGGCGGCTTGACGCCATGCGGGCCGGGATCAGCACGGTGAAGCTGCTGCCTGCCGCCAAAGCCGTTGTGCTGTTCACCGCTCCAGCTCCTCGTCGGTCAGCGTGCGGGCTTCGTTTTCGAGCAGCACCGGAATGCCGTCGCGCACCGGGTAGGCCAGCCGTGCGCTGCGCGAGACGAGTTCCTGCGCCTCGCGGTCATAGGTCAGGGGGCCTTTGGTGACGGGGCAGACCAGCAGTTCAAGCAGTTTGGGGTCCATGGAGCGGGTTCGTTCAGGCAAAAGGGGATGATAGCGGCGGCTTGGGGGCCGCCGCCGTGGGCAGCAGCGCCGACAGCCGGGTATCCAGGGCGTCAAAAAAGAGGGGATCGACGTGCACTGCCAGCGGCACGGCCAGCGCGTCAGGGTGCCGGGACCACAGCTTGACGGCATCCTTTTCGGTGCAAATCAAGGGATGGCGCTTGTCTGATAAGCGCTGCCAGTTATCAAAATCATAGTGATCCGGCAAGGCCTCGATGCGCGCGAACGTCAGGCCCTCGGCCTGCAGCATGGCAAAGAAGTCGCCGGGCCGCGCCACGGCGGCCAGTGCGTGCAGGGGCTGGCCGCGCAGGCTGGCCAATGGCACCTGGCTGCCGTCGGAGCGCCGTGCATGGGGCGCCAGGCGGCGCTGCAGGCCAAACGCCGGGGCCTGCGTTTCCTGGGGGGCGGCGTTGCCCGCATGCAGCACAAAATCCACGCGACGCGGCCAGGGTTCGCGCAGGGGGCCTGCGGGCAGCAGAAAGCCGTTGCCAATGCCCTCGTCGTTGAAGATGCAGATTTCCAGGTCGCGCCGCAGCGCCAGGTGCTGCAAGCCGTCGTCGCAGACGATCACGTCGGTGTCGGGGTGGGCCGCCAGCAGCGCGCGGGCTGCGGTGATGCGGCGCGGGGCCACGAAGACCGGCACGGCGTTGCCACCGCCCAGGCTGCGGGCGATCAGCAAGGGTTCATCGCCCACTTCGCTGGCCAGGCTGTCGGGCAGCACCGCGCGGCAGTCCTGGCCGCTGCGGCCGTAGCCACGCGAGACCACACCTGCGCGCAGCCCACGGGCCTTTAGGTGCTGCACAAGTGCGATGACCACCGGGGTCTTGCCCGCGCCCCCCGCGATCACATTGCCCACCACGATGACGGGGCGGCCGGGGTGCTCGGCGCGCAGCAGGCCGGTGCGGTACAGCCCCCGGCGCAGCGCCACCAGGGCGCGATACAGCAGCGACACCGGCCACAGCGCCCAGGCGGCCGGGCCGCGCGTCTGCCAGATGGTTTGCAGGCCCCGCTCGGCCGTGGCTCGGGGGGCGGGTGTTTGGGGCATGCCCGTCAGCGGCTGGCCGCGCGCGTGGACGCAGACGATGACTGCGTGGCGAAGGTGATCTGCGTGAGGCCCACGCGGCGCGCGGCCTCCATCACCGTGACCACGGACTGGTGCGGCGCCATGGCGTCGGCGCTGATGATGACCACGCTGCCCGGCCCCGCCGTGGCGGCGCTGCGCAGCGCCTGGGCGATGGCGTCCACGCCCTTGCCGTCCACGCCGGTTTTGTTGACGGCATAGCGGCCATCGGCGGCCACCGCCACGATGACTTCCTTGGGGTGGTCGCGCTGTTGCTCGGCATCGGCCACGGGCAAGGTGAGCTGCAGCTCGGTGAACTTGCTGTAGGTGGTGGTCAGCATCAGAAAGATGAGGATCACCAGCAGCACGTCGATGAACGGGATCAGGTTGATCTCGGGCTCATCCTTGGTGCGGGGGCGGAAGTTCATTGGCGAAGCCTTTCAGGCTGAGGTTTTGCCGCCGGGCCGCCCCAAGGCAAAACGCGTCCCCCTCGGGGAGCAGGGAGCCACGCGCAGCGGGCCGACCGTGGGGGCCTCATTTCTTGCGAAGACGCAGGATATGGCGCACGAACTGCTCGGAGGCCAGCTCCAGCGTGAGCAGGTAGCCGTCCACACGGGCGCGGAAGTAGCGCCAGAAGATCAGCGCAGGGATGGCCACGATCAGGCCGAAGGCGGTGTTATACAGGGCGATCGAGATGCCGTGCGCCAACTGGGTGGGGTTGCCGCCGCCCATGGCCTGGCCCACGCCGCCGCCGCCCGCCTGCGATCCGAAGATCTCGATCATGCCGATCACGGTGCCCAAAAGGCCCAGCAGCGGCGCGGCCGAGGCGATGGTGGCCAGGGCGGCGAGGTATTTCTCCAGCCGGTGGGCCACCGCGCGGCCGGTGCCTTCCATGGCGGCACGCAGGTCGGTTTCGCTGCACTGGGGGTTGCTGTTCATGGTGCGCAGGCCGCTGGCCAACACCTCGCCCAGGGCCGAGTTCTGCGCGAGCTGGTTCACCACATCGGGCGTGGGCAGGGCTTTGGACGACACCGTGATGGCTTCGTCCAGGAGTTTGGGCGGTGCGACGCGGGCCGTTTTGAGGGCCAGGAAACGTTCAAAAATCAGTGCCAGCCCCAGGACGGAACACGCGATCAGGGGCCAGATGGGCCAGCCTGCGGCTTGTATGATGGACAGCAAATCTCTCTCCGCGCAGATGAAAGCAAACGGCGATTATGGCCCAGCTTACAGGTGCTGCCGCGTCACAAACCGTTACGTTGCCGTGCACGCCATCCCTTCCTCCGCTCACCCACAAAAACTGTGGATAACTTTGTGGGCAACCCACGTTGAGGGCCCCGCAAAGCGGCTCCACACCGTGCTTGCAACAGATTGATGAAAAATTGCGCAATGAAAAATGTATATAAATCAATAACTTGCACGTGCGCTGGTGCTTTCCGGGCAGGTGCTGCCTTGACCCAGGTCCGCACCGCCGCTTGCCGGTTTCTGTGGAGTACTCGCAAGGCGAGCGCGGCGCAAACGCCCGCCGTTGCTGATGTTTGAGCGCACAAACCCAGGCGTGGCGCCGCGTGTGTGGGAAGTTGGCGCGCTGTGCCGCGCCATTGCTGATGCCCTGGAGGCCCGATTCAACCCTGTAGCGGTGCGCGGCGAGATCACGGGCTTCTCGCGCGCGTCCAGCGGGCATTGCTACTTCTCGATCAAGGACGCCAACGGCCAGCTGCGCTGCGCCATGTTCCGCCGCGCGGCCAGCCTGCTTGACTTTTCGCCGCGCGATGGTGAATTGGTGGAGTTGCGCGGCCGCCTTGGGGTGTACGAGGCGCGCGGCGATCTGCAGTTCATCGTCGAAAACATGCAGCGGGCCGGGCAGGGCGCGTTGTTCGAGCAGTTCCTGCGCCTGAAGGCCCAGCTCGACGCCGAAGGCCTGTTCGACACCGCCCGCAAGCGCCCGCTGCCACTGCAGCCGCGTGGCATCGGCCTGGTCACCTCGCCCGGCGCGGCGGCGTTACATGACGTGGTCACGGCGCTGCGCCGCCGGGTGCCACACATCCCCGTGGTGCTGGTGCCCGCGCAGGTGCAGGGCGTGGCCGCGCCGCCGTCCATCGTCGCCGCGCTATCAAAACTGTATCTGCTTGCGCAGGCAGGACAAGCGCCAGGGGCTGATTTGACCCGGAATCCACCCATCGACATCATCCTGCTGGTGCGCGGCGGCGGCTCCATCGAAGACCTGTGGGCCTTCAACGACGAGCAACTGGCCCGCACCATCGTGCAAAGCCCGGTGCCGCTCATCAGCGGCGTGGGGCACGAGACCGACTTCACCATCGCCGACTTCTGCGCCGACCTGCGCGCGCCCACGCCCACGGCGGCGGCCGAACTGGTGGCCCAGCCGCGCGACGTGTGGCTGGGCGCGCTGGGCCTGCTGGCGGGGCGCATGGGCGACGGCGTGCAGCGCCAGCTCGACGCCCGCCACCAGCGGCTTGACCAGGCCGCCGCGCGCCTGGGCCGCCCCTCGGGGCTGGTCGCGCGCGAGCAGATGCAACTGGCCCGCCTGGCCCAGCGCATGCGCCATGGTGTGCTATTAAAAATGCAGCGTTTGATCCAATCACAACAAGCGCTGGCGGCTGATTTACCTATCAAGCTGCAGCGCAGCGTGGCCCAACAGGCCGAGCGGCTCGACCGCGCGGCCTTGCGGCTGGAGTTGCTGGACCCCCGCCTGGTGCTGCAGCGCGGTTATGCGCTGCTTACCGACGCAGGCGGCCAGGCCGTGACCAGCGTGCGCCAGGCCCCGGTCGGCGCCGCACTGCGGGCCACGCTGTCCGATGGGGCGGTGGACGTGACGGTGGCCGCCCAGCCACGGCTGCTGTGAGTGCGCCAACCTGTTCCTGGCGTGGCCTGGGCAGGTGCATATAGCCTTTTGGGGGAGGCTTTCTTTTGAGCTGGGTCACCCTGAGGCTGCACAGGTCACCCGATCTTCCTACAATGCCCCCTTCGCTTTGTGTCCGGCTGCATGGCTCAGGAAAGAGCGCGTTGCAGATGGCATCCTAGAAATTCAAACCACGAGGAAACACCACCATGGAACATACCCTTCCCCCGCTGCCCTACGCCATCGATGCCCTGGCCCCGAGCTACAGCCAGGAAACCCTGGAGTACCACCACGGCAAGCACCACAACGCCTATGTGGTGAACCTCAACAACCTGCAAAAGGGCACCGAGTTCGAAGCCATGACGCTCGAAGAGATCGTCAAGAAGTCGAGCGGCGGCATCTACAACAACGCAGCTCAGATCTGGAACCACACCTTCTTCTGGAGCTGCATGGCACCCCAGGGCGGCGGTGAGCCATCTGGCGCGCTGGCTGCGGCCATCAACGCCAAGTGGGGCAGCTACGCCGCCTTCAAGGAAGCCTTTGTGAAGAGCGCCGTGGGCAACTTCGGCTCGGGCTGGACCTGGCTGGTGAAGAAGCCCGACGGCAGCGTGGACATCGTCAACACCGGCGCCGCCGGCACGCCCCTGACCACCGCCGACAAGGCGCTGCTGACGGTGGACGTGTGGGAACACGCCTACTACATCGACTACCGCAATATGCGCCCCAAGTTCGTCGAAACCTTCCTCGACAAACTGGTGAACTGGAAGTTTGCTGAAGCCAACTTCGCTTGATGCAGGCGCATGGCCGTGGGGTGTTCTACCCGGCGGCCTGCCATAAAAAAACGGCCCTCGGGCCGTTTTTTTATGGGGTTGACTGGGTGGATTATTTTTTTAGTCTTTTTGGCAGGTAGCGCTTGTGTATCAAGCGCTATAAGCTATCAAAAATATAGCAAATTGAAGGCGCTACAGCCCCATCATCATTTGCGGCTGAACGGCGCGCCCACAAGCTTGGTGCCGGCCTTGATGCCCTTCTTGGCGAACCAGCCCTGGTTCATCTCCAGCACATAACGCACGGGCTTGGCGGAGCAGTGCGAGTCGAGCGTCTGGGGCTTCATGTCCGCCAGGTTCACGATGGTGCCGTCGTCGGCCACGAAAGCGGCGGTGAGCGGCAGCAGGGTGTTCTTCATCCAGAAGCACTGCTGCGTGGGCTGCTCGAACACGAACAACATGCCCTCGTGCTGGGGCATCTCCTTGCGGAACATCAGGCCGGTCTGGCGCTCTTGCGGGGCCTGGGCCAACTGGGCGTCGATGCGGTGCATGCCTGCGGTCAGCTCGACGCGCTGCAGGTTCATCTGCGGGCCCTCCTGGGCCGTGGCCACTGCGGGGACGACCGACGCCAGCGCCAAGGCGCAAGCGGCGCGGAGTGTTTGGCGTGCGAGAGTTGCGAGACGACGATCAAGGCGTTTACCGGTGGCGGGGAGCAGCGGGGCGGCGCGAAGGGCGGTCATGGACGGGGCTTTCTGGTCAACACGTTCTAAGGGCAGACTGTAGGCGGACTGTACGGCGCGGGGACGTTTCGGCAATGGAAGTCTTTGGTCCTCCCAATAAAAACGCCCGCAGATGCGGGCGATTTTGAATCAGTGCAGGCCTGGCAACGCGTGGGACTTGTGCCAGACCCGGATTCCCTGGCTCAGGCGGCCTTGTGAGCGGTCTTTTTCTTAGCGACCTTCTTGGTGCTCTTTTTCTTGGCGATGTGAGTGGCTTTGGCTGCCGGGGCAGGGGCCTGGGTTTGGGCGGCCATGGGGGCTGCAGCAGGAGCAGGCGTGGCTGGAGCGGCTGCGGGCGCCTGTGCGAAAGCACCGGCAGCGAACAGACCGGACACGAGGACAGCGAGGAGTTTTTTCATATATGCCGTTTCCAAAGTGAGCGAAGGGTTGAGGGCCGTACGAAACACCGTACAGCTCCACCCGCAACGATAGCAGCGAGAGTTGCGTTGACAGGGTTTTGGACGAAATTTTTTCTCATTAGAATGGTTTGAATGCTTACCTTGCCGGGCCCGTCTCGGCGCACCCTGGAGACTCTTCCCCCATGACCACCTACCAGCACATCGTGGTGCCCGCCAAGGGCCAGAAAATCACCGTCAACGCCGACATGTCGCTGAACGTGCCGGACGAGCCCATCATCCCGTTCATCGAAGGCGATGGCACGGGGCTCGACATCACGCCCGTGATGATCAAGGTGGTGGATGCGGCTGTGGCCAAGGCCTATGGCGGCAAGAAGAAGATCCACTGGATGGAGGTGTATGCGGGCGAAAAATCCACCAAGGTCTATGGCCCCGACGTGTGGCTGCCCGAAGAAACGCTGGCCGTGCTGCGCGAATACGTGGTGTCCATCAAGGGGCCGCTCACCACGCCCGTGGGTGGCGGCATCCGATCGCTGAACGTGGCGCTGCGCCAGGAGTTGGACCTGTACGTCTGCCTGCGTCCCGTGCAGTATTTCAAGGGCGTTCCCTCGCCGCTGAAAGAGCCCGAAAAAACCAACATGGTGATCTTCCGCGAGAACTCGGAAGACATCTACGCAGGCATCGAGTTCGAGGCCGAGTCCGACAAGGCCAAGAAGCTCATCAAGTTCTTGCGGGACGAGATGGGCGTCAACAAGATCCGCTTCCCCAACACCTCGGGCATCGGCGTCAAGCCCGTCTCGCGCGAGGGCACTGAACGCCTGGTGCGCAAGGCCATCCAGTACGCCATCGACAACGACAAGCCCAGCGTGACCATCGTGCACAAGGGCAACATCATGAAGTACACCGAGGGTGGCTTCCGCGACTGGGCCTATGCCCTGGCGCAAAAGGAGTTCGGTGCCGAGCTGATCGACGGCGGCCCCTGGTGCCGTTTCAAGAACCCGAAGACCGGCAAGGAAATCACCATCAAGGACAGCATCGCCGATGCCTTCCTGCAGCAGATTTTGCTGCGCCCGGCGGAGTATTCGGTGGTGGCCACGCTCAACCTCAATGGCGACTACATCTCTGACGCGCTGGCCGCGCAGGTCGGCGGCATCGGCATCGCACCCGGCGCCAACATGTCCGATTCGGTGGCCTGCTTCGAAGCCACCCACGGCACGGCGCCCAAGTACGCGGGCAAGGACTACGTGAACCCCGGCTCCGAAATCCTGTCGGCCGAGATGATGCTGCGCCACATGGGCTGGACCGAGGCCGCCAACCTGATCATCAGCTCGCTCGAAAAGTCGATCGCCTCCAAAAAGGTGACCTACGACTTCGCCCGCCTGATGGATGGCGCTACGCAGGTGAGCTGCTCGGGGTTTGGGCAGGTGATGATCGACAACATGTAGCCCCTCCGGTTTCGGGGCGAATCAGAACGCCCCGACAAAAGAAGCCTGAAAGGCCTTGGCAAAACCCCTGGTGCGTTGATAGCACCAGGGTTTTTTCTTTGCGCAGCAGCGTCTGCACAGGTTTGCAAGGCGGGGCTGCTTGCCAGCGCGTTCGAACAGCGTTTTTTTGCGCGCTGCGGCGACGGCATGGGTGCCTGTAGCGGTGTCTGAGTCAGTGCCGCAAATATGCTACTGTTTTGATAGCTTTTTGCGCTTGATGGACAAGCGGTAGCGGCATTTTTTCCTGATTATGTGCATGCCTCAGATGCTTCTCCTCCAACCGTTCGGGCTGAGCCTGTCGAAGCCTTGCACCCACGCGGCAAGCCCTGGCTTCGACAGGCTCAGCCCGAACGGTTGGATCGGACTCTGAGATAGATACATCGTCAGGCACTTTGGGCTTGAAGTTTGGGGCCTAGCGCACCCGTTCTGCCTCTACCACCAGGTCCAGCACATAGGCATGGCTGGGTGCATCGGCGGGCAACTGGCCGTTGCGCGCCAGCGAGTAGCGCTGCACCCGCAGCACATTGCGCAGCCCCGGCTCGTGGCGGTAGCCGTCGATCTCGCCCTGGAAGATGCGCCACTCGCCCACGCCCTGGCGCACACCGTTGTCGGCATAGCGCACATCGCGCACGCGCAGGCATTGGGCGTGGGGCATCAACGGGTGGTTGCAGGCCACGCGCTCGGGGGCCACTTCCAGAAACAGGCGCTCGCCCGCCGTGCCGTAGCGCGTGGCGGGCGTGGGGGTGCCGGCCAGTTCCCATCGGCTGCCATCGGCAAACTACACCGCCAGCTGCGGCGCGTTGGTGGCGGCGGCGCCGCCGCTCCGCAGTTCAAACCGCTGCGCCTGGGGCAGCAGGGCGCCCACACGCTGCTCCAGCGCCATCAAGTCGCGGTCGGCGCAGGCGCGTTTGGTGGACACGGGCTGGCCCACCTGCAGGCCCGGGCCTTGCAACGTGTAACCCGCGCCCATGGCGTTGCACAGGTTTTGCACCGACAGCCGCTGGGCCTCAAAGTGCAGGCGCAGCGGGCTGCGGCCGGCCAGCAGCCAGCCCGGCGCCGCCTGGCCCCGGGCATCGTGCGCGGACACCAAATCCCAGTCATAGGCCTGCAGCGTGTGGGCGGAGGTCGGGGCTGCATGGAGCGAAGAAGAGGGGGTGGTGGAAGAGTGAGAAGGGGGCTGCGTCATGGGGGCTCCCTGGGGCTGGCTGCCGCAGGCGGCCAGCAGTGCCGCCAACGTGATCGCAGCCAGGGCCTTGCCGGAGGCGGGCCGCCCGGCGCTGGGGATGTGAATCGGTGTCATATGCATTCCGCCACCTTAGCGGAAAAGCGCCCCAGGCTGGGTAGGAGAAGGGCGCTTTGGCGGTGGTGCTCGCGCAACGGCGTACCAAGCCTGTGGGTCCGAAGATGGGGGCGAGCTTGGGCCGCACACGGTCACTGGTTCGCAGCCCCCCATTTGCGCGGTCTGAAAAGAGCCTGTTGAGGCCCAGGCGCCGTGCTTTCGCTGGCTATAGTTTGGGAGGTTGGAGTTGCCGGGTTTCCCGGAATTTTTATACTTGGGTATTGGAACAGCGCAACGGCTGCAAACCCAGGCTGTAAGCCGCTTTCAGGAGGATTAAGTGTCCAGAATATCCCGCATGGTCCAGTTTATCCCGCAGGTTTTGCGGGATACATTACGTTAGGTGTCTCGCACATGCTTCCTCAAGATCGCAAGACCTCATCAGAAGAGCTACTCCGAACGCACAACGTTTCGGTCAATGCCTACTTGCCACTCATCGAATCTGAAGACGAAGTCGAGCTTCGCTCCGCGGACGAATTGCTCCACCGTCTGATCGCACTCTGGTCCGTCGTTGACAAGGCATTCCTCCGCGAAGAATCCAAGACGGCCGAATACATTGCGGCACATCGGATGCAAGCCTACCTATCCGAGAAGGAGCGCCAGTTCCTCTTTGCGGAGAGCCCTACAGACCAAGACACAATCCATTTCTCTTGGCAACTCGAAGCGCTTTACTTTGTTGCCTGGTGTGCGGGTCTGTTAGAAATCGCTGCTCTTCCAGATGAGGAATCAAGCGTCAAGCCAATACTTCCGCTGTTTCCTTCTGGCCTGGAGCCTCCAGATCGTCTTCGCAGGGAGATTCGGCCTCGCGGCGTGAGCGAGGTACTTGACCGTGCAGACCTCATGTACAGGCTTCATTGGGCGGTTAGAGACGCGAGGCTGAACGGGGCACCTCCGCTCAATGGTATTAACGGAGGCGTAGTTCAAGAATGGCACCGTGCCGTGAATTGGATGATCCGGTACGACGGGGAAAATAATTGGGACCAAGTTGGAACAGACACCTAACCCATGCTTGCAGCGGACCGCCTACGGCAGCCGCTTACGTCAAACGTTGAAGCCGCAGCATGCCAGCACCCATGACCCCCGTCGTTCGCACGTTCTGGAGCGCGTTCAAGGCCACGCAATCCGTGGATGTCGACGCCAGGTTCTTCGAAGTCTGCGTCTTCGACGACAACGAGCCGAGCGCCAATCACCTGGCAGAGCTGGTGGTGCGCGGAGTCAAGCGGGCCACTGCCGGTCTGGTTTGGTCGTTCGAGGCGGCGAACATGCCGACTCCAAAGCCGGGGGATCTCAGCGTGGTCACAACCTGGGACGGGCATCCGGTGTGCGTGATTGAAACGACTCAAGTCGACATCACGCCATTTTCGGAGGTCACAGCAGAGTTCGCGGCCACAGAGGGCGAAGGAGACGGGTCGCTTGAGTACTGGCGCGAAGTACACACGGCCTACTTTGCAAGAGAGTGCGCCCGCATTGGTCGCATCCCAAGCCCGTCCATGCCGGTCGCTTGCGAACGGTTCAGGGTCGTCTATTGCACGTTCGGCGAAAATGCGGCCTAACCCCTTCGGCCACAAAAAAACGCCAGCATCTGCTGGCGTTTTTCTTGGTCATCAAGGAGTGCTCAATCAGCCCTTGTGCATCATCTTGATGATGCTGGAGAAGTCCAGCGCGCCGTTGCCTGCCAGGCTGTGCGCGGCATACAGGTTGCGCGCCAGGCCGCCCAGGGGGGTGGATGCCTTCACGGCGGTGGCGTTTTCTTGCGACAGGCCCAGGTCCTTGAGCATCAGGTCGGTGCCGAAGCCGCCCGCATAGCCCTTGCTGGCGGGGGCGGTTTCCATCACGCCGGGCATGGGGTTGTACTTCTCCAGCGCCCAGTTGCCGCCCGAGCTGCGGCGCATGATTTCGGACAGCACCTTGGGGTCCAGGCCGTTGGCCACGCCCAGGGCAATCGCCTCGCTGGTGCCCGCCATCAGGATGCCCAGCAGCATGTTGTTGCAGATCTTGGCCGTCTGGCCCGCGCCCACGCTGCCTGCGTGGAAGATGTTGGCGCCCATCTTTTCGAGCACGGGGCGGGCGCGCTCCAGGTCGGCCGCGTCGCCGCCCACCATGAAGGTCAGCGTGCCAGCGATGGCGCCACCGGTGCCGCCTGAGACGGGTGCGTCGATAAAGGCCACGCCCTTGGCCTTGGCGGCCTCGGCCACCTTGCGCGAGGTGGCGGCGGCGATGGTCGAGCAGTCGATCACCAGCGTGCCTGCGGGCAACTGGGCCAGCAGCTCGCCCTGGCCCAGGAACAGGCCTTCCACATGCTGGCTGGCGGGCAACATGGTGATGACCACCTCGGCGCCCTGCGCAGCGGCCTTGGCATCGGTGTCCACGGCCACGCCGTCGGCTGCGAGCTTGTCGCGTGCGGGTTGCGAGAGGTCGAACGCGCGCACCTCGTGGCCCGCCTTGTGCAGGTTCAGGGCCATGGGGCCGCCCATGTTGCCGAGGCCGATGAATGCGATTTTCATGCTGCTGTCTCCAGAGGTAGTGGTGAAAGAAATGGTATGAATTTGATAGCTGCTTGCGCTTGATGGATAAGCGCTAGAGGCCAAAAAGGCTTGAATAACGAGGTGTTTGCCTCTGAGAAACCGGTTCGCCCTGAGCCAGTCGAAGGGCTGTGGGTACAGGGCGCCCTGGCTTCGACAGGCTCAGCCCGAACGGACTGGGGGAAAGTGTGTGAGGGATGCTCATGGCCAGGCAAAAAGACTGGAAACTCATTCGACGATGTCCGCGCCCCGCGCCAGCAGTTCGGTGCGCAGCACCGAGCGGTGGCAGCGCGCTTCGTCCTCGCAGTAGCAGCCCAGCGACATGGCGCTGTGGTGCGACAGCGCGGCCAGCAGGTCGAGCGTGCGGCTGGCCTCGGGCTGGGTCAGCTCCTTGCGGAACTGCTTGACGAAGGCGGCCCACTCTTTGTCGGACTGCGTGTGCTGCGCCTGCTGGGCTTCCTGTACAAGCTCCGGGGTGGGCGAGAGCAGGGGGTACCACACGTCGTAGTAGTCGCGGTTGGCAAACTCGGCCTTGGGCACACCGCGTGGCGGGCGGCGCACGGTGCCGATGCGGGTGCCTTCCCCGGTGGCGCGTGGGGTGCCAAGGCGGACGATGCGAAGGGGCATGGTGGTGGGCTCCGGACGGTGGTGAAGGGCAGGGCGGGTCAGTCGTCGGCTTCGAAGATGCTGTGTTTTTTCTTCTTGGCGGCGGCTTTGGATGCAGGCTTTTTGCTGCCGGTGGCGGCAGGCGCCCTTTGGGTTGCAGCTGAGGTTCTGGCCTTCTTGCGCGGTGACGCCTTGGCCAGCGGGTTGTAGGCCAGGGCCTCCGTCAGCCAGAACTGCCACTGCTCCCGTGTGGCGTAGCCGTTGGGTTCTACCCAAAAATAGCCCAGCATGCCGCCGCGCGGTGACATTTCGCGGGTGTTCTGCATTTCTTGAAATTCCGCATGCCGTGAAGGCGGCAATCGAACCAATAGTTCATTGCCCCGCACGGCAACGCAGATCTTGCTATCGACAAGAAAACAATAGCCACCGAACATGGCGCGCTCCTCCACATCGCTGCGCTGCGCCAGCGCCGTGCGCACGGCGTCGATCAGGTGCAGGGTTTCGTTGGAGAGGGGGCGAGCGGGCATGTCAGACGCGCTCCATCGGGCGATGAGGCGGATGCGGAAGCTGGAATGTAGCCTTGCAGCCCGGTGAGATGAAACCACCTTGCCGCACCACGGCCATCACCCCCGCCTTGCGAAGTAATTGCCCCTGCTCTGTTTTTCCTAAGAGCGCGGCGAGCAAGCCAGGCTGGAAAGCGTCAATTTGTGGGCAGGGATTGCGCAACCCCGTCAGTTCCAGGGTGGGGAAGGGGGCGTCTGTTGATTCGAAGACCACCCGCGTACCAACCGGCAGGGCAATCAGGTCGTCCCACCGCAAGCCGGGCGCGGAAGCCAGGGTGATGTTTTCTCCTAGCTGCCCCGCTGCAACCTCAAACCCCATGGCTTGTACATGTTCAAGCAGCGATGCCGAGATGAGATGCACCTGCCGTAGATTGGGCTGGTCTGGATTGGCCTTGACCCGAGAGCGATGCTGAACTTTGCTGCCGCAATGTGCATCGCCCTCCACGCCGAGGCCTTGCAGGAGGTGAATTTGC
Source organism: Acidovorax sp. (assembly GCF_027492855.1). GTDB lineage: Bacteria > Pseudomonadota > Gammaproteobacteria > Burkholderiales > Burkholderiaceae_C > Acidovorax. Next base: position 40,535 of record NZ_JAPUDY010000067.1, on the reverse strand, counting down.
TGAGTCGACTGTTTGGAGAAACGGTGTTCTCCATCTTTGTGCACAGCCAAAACGGCCGTACTCAGCAAAGTCTTTTCGGGAGTGGTTGGGCGGGCTTCCTGCATATCCATAGCGAGCAAGTGCAGCGGCTTGTTAACGAACCACCTCAGTCGCATCCCCATCCAGCATGCGCCGCGCAATGATCACGCGCATGATTTCGTTGGTGCCTTCCAGGATCTGGTGCACGCGCGCGTCGCGCAGCAGGCGCTCCAGCGGGTACTCGCGGATGTAGCCGTAGCCGCCGTGCAGTTGCAGGGCGTCGTTGATGACGTTGAACCCCGCATCGGTGGCAAAGCGCTTGGCCATGGCGCAGTAGGTGCTGGCGTCGCGGGCGCCTGCGTCGAGCTTGCTTGCGGCCAGGCGCACCATCTGGCGCGCGGCGACCAGCTCTGTTGCCATGTCGGCCAGCTTGAACTGCAGCGCCTGGAAGCTGGCGATGGGTTTGCCGAACTGCTTGCGGTCTTGCATGTATTGCTGCGCTGCGTTGAGGGCGCCCTGCGCGGCGCCCACCGAGCAGGTGGCGATGTTGATGCGGCCGCCATCGAGGCCCTTCATCGCGATCTTGAAGCCTTCGCCCTCGCGGCCCAGCAGGTGATCGGTGGGGATGCGCACGTTGTCAAAACTGATGGTGCGCGTGGGCTGGCTGTTCCAGCCCATTTTGTGTTCCTTCTTGCCGTAGGTGATGCCCGGTGTGTCGGCGGGCACGGCAAAGGCGCTGATGCCGCCTGCTCCAGATTGCGCATCGCCCGTGCGGGCCATGAGCACCAGCACGTCGGTGCTGCCCGCGCCGCTGATGAAGGCCTTGCTGCCGTTGATGACGTATTCGTGGCCCACCAGTTCGGCACGGGTCTTGAGCGAGGCGGCGTCCGAGCCTGCGCCGGGCTCGGTCAGGCAATAGGACGCGAGTTTTTCGCCTGTGGTGAGCAGCGGGCCCCAGTGGTCGCGCACGGCGGGGGTGGCCCAGGTGCCCAGCATCCAGGTGGCCATGTTGTGGATGGTGATGAAAGCGGTGGTGCTGGGGTCGATGGCGGCCATTTCCTCGAAGACCAGCGTGGCGTCCAGGCGGGGCAGGGCGAGGCCACCGGCGGCCTCGGGGGCGTACAGGCCACAAAAGCCCAGTTCACCGGCCTTGGCGATGGCTTCCTTGGGGAAGATGCCTTCTGCATCCCACAACGCTGCGTGGGGTGCGAACTCCGCTTGCGCAAAGTCGCGGGCCGTCTGGGCAAAGGCGCGTTGTTCTTCGGAGAGTTCAAAGTCCATGGTGTGTGTCTGCCTCGTTGGTTCTTGTTGTTTTGGTTAGGGTTTCGCGGACGGATGGTCCAGCGTCAGCCAGCGCATCAGGCCCTTGCGGCGTGCCTCGGTTTCGGCGCTCAGGCATTCGTTGTACAGGCGGGGCCACTGCGGCTGCGACTCGGCACTGCGCGTGGCCTGCTTGCAGCGGGTGGTGCGCTCGCGCTGCCAGGCACTGTGCTCCTGGCGCAACTGGGGCCGCTCATGGGCCGACAGCGCGCGCATCACGTCGCCGTAGAGGATGGCGATCTGCGTGTCTGCGGCCTGGAAGGCCTGCACGGCACAGGCATTGGTTTCGTCCACGCTGCCGCCGGGCTTGCAGGCAGCGCCGGCCTGGGCAAGCGCTTGCGGCGTGTTCAACGTCGCCATGCAGGATAGCAGAGCGGCGAAGATCCAAGCAGCCGCGTTCATCTTCGGTGGGTTCAGTTGCATGGCCTGGTTTTAACACCGCCAACGCGCTGTTCGCAGGGCCTTCGACAAGCTCAGGCGGAACGGTGAACGAGTTGCATAGCCGCCCCCCAGCCGTTCGGGCTGAGCCTGTCGAAGCCCTGCGCGGCGCTTCGACCCTTCGACGAAGCTCAGGACAGGCAGGCTCAGCGTGAACGGGTTTGCTTTTTCTCGCGGGCAGCGCGGTATGCATCGAACCCTGGCAGCGATTACTTCAAGCTAATGGTGGTGTTCACACCCTGCGACGTGGTGCTGTCGTCAAACCAGCGGGCCGTCACCGTCTTGGTCTGCGTGTAGAACATGATGACCTGCTTGCCGTAAGGGCCCAGGTCGCCCAGCTTGGACGCGCGCGAACCCGTGAACGAGAACAGCGGCACCGGCACGGGGATTGGCACGTTGATGCCGACCTGGCCCACGTCGATTTCTTCCTGGAACTTGCGCGCTGCCGCACCCGACTGGGTGAAGATGGCCGTGCCGTTGCCGTTGGGGTTGCTGTTGATGAATTCGATGGCTTCGTCGATGTCGGCGGCGGGCACCAGGGCCAGCACGGGGCCAAAGATCTCCTGGTCGTAGATGGCCATGCCGGGCTTCACGTTCGAGAAGATCGTCGGGCCCACGAAGTTGCCCTTTTCATAGCCGGGCACCGTGGGCTTGCGGCCGTCCAGCTCCAGCGTGGCACCGTCGGCAATGCCGCGTTCGATCAGGCCTTCCACGCGGGCGAGGGCTGCGCAGGACACCAGCGGCCCCACATCGGTGCCCTTTTCGGTGCCGCCGTTGACCTTGAGCGTCTTGGCCTTGGCCACCAGTTCGGGAACCCACTTTTGCGCCTCGCCCACCAGCACCACCACGGGCAGGGCCATGCAGCGCTGGCCGGCTGCGCCAAACGCGGCACCGGCAATGGCGTTGAGCGACTGTTCCTTGTTCGCGTCGGGCAGGATGATGGCGTGGTTCTTGGCGCCCATCATGCATTGCGCACGCTTGCCGGCCAGGGTGGCGCGGTTGTACACATGGGTGCCCACCTTGGTGGAGCCCACGAACGACACGGCCTTGATGTCCTTGTGGTCGCAGATGGCGTTCACGGCCATCTCGCCGCCGTGGATCACGTTGAGCACGCCAGGGGGGATGCCCGCTTCGAGCGCCAGCTCCACCAGGCGCATCGTCACCATGGGGTCTTGCTCGGATGGCTTGAGCACGAAGGTATTGCCCGTGGCAATCGCCATGGGGAACATCCACAGCGGGATCATGGCCGGGAAGTTGAAGGGCGTGATGCCAGCGCACACGCCCAGGGGCTGCAGCAGCGTGTAGGTATCGACGCCACCGGCCACGTTGTTGGCCAGCTCGCCCAGCTGCAGGTTGCCGATGCTGGCGGCGTGCTCCACCACTTCGAGGCCACGGAACACATCGCCTTCGGCGTCCGGCAGGGTCTTGCCTTGCTCGGCCGTCAGGATGGCGGCCAGTTCGGCCATGTTTTCACGGATGAGCTGCTGGTACTTGAGGAAGATGCGGGCACGTGCGCCGATGGGGGTCTTCTTCCAGGTCTTGAACGCTTCCTTGGCCGAGGCCACGGCGGCATCGATCTCTTCAGCCGTGGCAAACGGCACGCGGGCCAGCACCTCTTGCGTGGCGGGGTTGACCACATCGCGCCATTCGGTGGTCTTGGACTCGACGAACTGGCCGCCGATCAGCAGCTTGACGGTGGGGGCCAGGGCGGCCACGTTGGTGGGTGCGTTCATGCAGTTGTCTCCTGAAGATGATGCCAAAGTGTGGGCCAGCAGCCCTAAGAACAGGTTCTAAGCCTCGCCATGGTAGCTGTGCGAAATTGTGAAGACAATAGACAATGATGCGCACGGGGTTTGCAAAAATGCACACCCATACACACGCCAATAACCAAGGACTGCCCAATGGACTGGGACAACCTGCGCTATTTTCTGGAACTCGCCCGCGCTGGCACGCTGGTGGGCGCCGCCCGCCGCCTGGCGGTGGACCACACCACCGTGGCGCGCCGCCTGCAGGCGCTGGAAAAGCAGGCGGGCTCGGCCCTGTTTGCTCGCGAGGCGGGCGGCCACCGGCTGACCGAGGCCGGGCGTGCGCTGCTGCCCCAGGTCGAGGCCATGGAGGCCGCCTTTCTGGCGGTGGAAAACGCAGCCCCCGGTGTACGCCAGGGCCTGCACGGCCTGGTGCGCATCGGCACCACGGAGGGCTTTGGCAACCTGATCCTGGCGCCGCAGCTTGCGCGTTTTGCGCAGAGCCACCCTGGGCTGGTGGTGGACCTGCTGGCCCTGCCGCGCCTGGTGCACCTGTCGCGGCGCGAGGCCGATATCGTCATCTCGCTGGAGCGCCCGGCGCGTGGTGCGGTGCTGATGGTCAAGCTCACTGACTACGTGCTGCAGCTCTTCGCCGCGCGCGGCTATCTGGAGCGCCATGCCCCCATCCTCACGCCCGACGACCTGCGCGGCCACAGCTTCATCAGCTACGTGGACGACCTGCTGTTCACCAAGGAGCTGCAGATCCTGGACGAATTGCACCGCCCCGCGCACTTTGCGCTGCGCAGCACCAGCATCCAGGCCCAGTACGAGGCGGTGCGTGCCGGGGCCGGGCTGGCGGTGCTGCCCGCGTTCGTGGCGGCGCAAGACCCCGCACTGACAGCCGTTCTGCCCGGCTCGGCACGGTTCACCCGCACTTTCTGGATGTCGATGCCGGAAGAGAACAAACACGTGGCCCGCATCCAGGCCACCTGGGCGTTTCTGCGCGAAACGGTGGCGGCCCAGCAGGGGGTGTTGCTGCCGGGGTCTGCGGATTGACGCTGAGGCCACGCTAGGATCGCGGCCATGGCTTTGCAGCGCCGCGCTTCGACGGGCTCAGTGTGAACGGTTTTCAGTGGATGGATGCCGATTCAATAGCCTGAGCTGTCCGCAACACGCCGCGCCATGCACCCGCTGAAGTAGCCCCCAAACCCACGGCTTATCGCGCGATCACCGGGCGCTGGGGTTCTTTACTCTTTCGCCACAGGGCGAAGCGGTGACCGCTGGATGGATTTCAGGGGGCCGAAGCTGTCGCCACGAGGAGTTCATGGCCATGTCACCGCTTATTTCAGGTCTTGCATCGGTTGCTTCGCTGATCTTCAACGCGACATCGGAGAGTTCTGCAAAATCCGCCGCATCGCGGCGCGGCAGCAGCGATGTGCCCGATGCGCAGCCTTCGTCCGTGGTCATGCTCAGCCCCCAGGCCGAGGCCCTGGCGGGTTTTGCCGGGAAGGGCGTGCTGGTGTCGCAGGACGCGGCCAGCGGCGCCTTGTCGGCCACGCAGCGTGTTGCCGGTGGTGGTGGCTCCGGAGCGGGGCGGATGGCGGCGGGAGGCTCTGTCTCCACGCAGGATTTCAAGGAGCTGCTTACCCGCTTTGGGGCCGATGATGTGCAAAAGGAGCAGATCACGGCGGGGTTTGATGCCAATCAGGACGGCCGCATCTCGCATGCGGAGTTTCTCAAGGGCTTGTCCGACACCTCGATCCACAAGCCGGGCAGCGCGCTGTCCCAGGCGGTGCTGCAGGTCATGGACCAGGGCGGCAACGCGGACGGCGTGGTGAGCCAGGCCGAATTTGCTGCGCTGACCACGGCGTTTGCCAAGGCGGAGTGGCGTATGGGCGCTGCATAAGGCCCCGGAGCGGCGGTCCCAGCGTGAGGGATGGCGGTATTTGCTACTAAAAACATAGCTGCTTGCGCTTGTTGAATAAGCGAAAGCAGCTATTTTTATGCTCAATGTGCGCCGCCCGCGTCCACCGCCGCGCCGCCTGAGACTTTGGGTGGCCGTTTGGTCAGCCAGATCAGCCCAATCAGCATCAGGAACAGAACAGCCGATCCCAAGAAGATGTCATTGGCTGCACGGGTGAATGCTTGCTGGTCAATCAATCGGTTCACCTGCGCCAGCGCCTGCAACTGCGTGAGGCCGGACGCGGTGAGCTGATCGAGCGTCTGCGCAAACACGCCCTGGCCTTGCACCAGCCCTTCGGTCAGGTGGGCATGGTGCATGGCGGCACGGTTCTCCCACAGCGTGGTGGCGATGGACGTGCCCATGGCCCCGGCGGTGATCCGCACGAAGTTCGACAGGCCCGCCGCCGCCGGGATGTGGCTGGGCGGTATGCCCGCCAGGGTGAGCGTGGTCAGCGGGATGAAGAAAAACGCCATGGCCGCGCCCTGCAGCAGGGTGGGGATGAGGATGTGGATGAAGTCGGTCTGCACCGTGAACTGCGAGCGCATCCACAGCACCAGGCTGAACACCATGAAGGCCACGGTGGCCATGCGGCGCGGGTCCCACTGGCCCACCTTTTTGCCCACCAGCGGCGTGAGCACGATGGCGAAGATGCCCACCGGCGCCAGCGCCATGCCGGCGGACGTGGCGGTGTAGCCCATCCACTGCTGCAGCCACAGCGGCAGCAGCACCACGTTGCCGAAGAACAGCGCATAGGCCACCGACAGCGCCAGCGCGCCAAAGGTGAAGTTGCGGCCCTTGAAGAGCTTCAAGTCCACCACCGGGTGTTTTTCAGTCAGCTCCCACACCAGGAACACGGCGAAGGCGATCACCGCAGTCACGGCCATGGCGATGATCTCGCCCGAGGCGAACCAGTCGAGCTCTTTGCCCTTGTCGAGCATGAGCTGTAGCGCGCCCACCCACAGCACCAGCAGGCTCAGGCCCACGGTGTCGATGGGCAGCTTGCGGATGGGGGTTTCGCGCTGGCGGTAGATGCCCCAGGTGAGCGCCCCGGCCAGCAGGCCCACGGGCACGTTGATGTAGAAGATCCACGGCCAGGAGATGTTGTCGGTGATCCAGCCGCCCAAGAGCGGCCCCACCACGGGTGCGACCAGCGTGGTCACCCCCCACAGGGCCAGGGCGGTGCCCGCCAGGGCCTTGGGGTAGCTGGCGAGCAGCAGGGTTTGGCTGAGCGGAATCATCGGCCCGGCCACCAGGCCTTGCAGCACGCGAAAGAACACCAGCGCCTCCAGCGACCAGGCAAAACCGCACAGCCAGGAGGTGAGCACGAACAGAAGCACGCTCATGGTGAACAGGCGCACGGCGCCAAAGCGCTGCGTGAGCCAGCCGGTGAGCGGCACCGAAATGGCATTGGCCACACCAAAGCTGGTGATGACCCAGGTGCCCTGGGTGGGGCTCACGCCCAGGTCGCCGGAGATGGCGGGGATGGAGACGTTGGCGATAGACGAATCCAGCACGTTCATGAACGTGGCCAGCGACAGCGACAGCGTGCCCAGCAGCAGGGCCGTGCCCTTGAGCGGCGAGTAAGAGGCCGGTGGTTGTGGTGCAGCCGGTGGCGGCGCCGTGGCGGGCGCCTGGTCTGCGGTGGGGTTGGCGGCAGTCATGCGGGCCCCGGTTTACTGAACGGCGGGCGATGGCACAGGGGCGGGTGCCGATGCGTGCCGCTCGGCGCGGGGGGCTGTTGCTTGGGCGGCCGGGGCCTTGGTATCGGCGGCGCTGCTGGTCTTGCGCGCAGCCAGTGCCACGGCGGGCTTGCTGCGGCCCAGGTTGGCGGCAATGATCTGCGCCACTTCGTCGTCTGCGGCCTTGAACTGCTCATCAAACACCTTGGTGGCGGCCACGGGTGTGGTGCGCTGGGTGTCGGACAGGGTCTTGCCGCTCTGGTCGGCGGTGTCCACCTTCACATCCATCGACAGGCCCACGCGCAGCGGGTGCTCGGCCAGTTGGCTGGCGTCGAGCGCAATGCGCACGGGCACGCGCTGCACCACCTTGATCCAGTTGCCGGTGGCGTTCTGCGCGGGCAGCAGCGCAAAGGCCGCGCCCGTGCCCGCGCCCAGGCCGGTCACGGTGCCGTGGTAGGTCACCTTGGTGCCGTACACATCGGCCACCAGCTCGGCGGGTTGGCCGATGCGCAGGTTCTGCAACTGGCTTTCCTTGAAATTCGCGTCCACCCACAGGTCGTTCAGGGCCACCAGCGTCATCAGCGGGGCACCGGCCTGCACACGTTGGCCCACTTGCACGCCACGCTTGGCCACGTGGCCGTCGAGCGGCGCGAGGAGCTGGGCGCGCTGCACGGCCAGATGCGCCTCGCGCACGCGGGCCGAAGCACGCTGCACGTTGGGGTGCTGCTCGATGGAGGTGCCTTCGGTTTGCGTCTGGCTGGCGGCCAGTTGCTCTTGCGCGGCCACCACGGCCGACTGGGCGGCGGCCACCATGCTCTTGGCGGCGGCCAATTGCGCCGTGGCGTGCTGAAACTCTTCCTTGCCCACCGCGCCGCTCGCCATCAGCGGAGTGCGGCGGTTCACGTCGTCCTGCGCGCGGGCGGCATCGGCCTGGGCGCGTGCCAGGTCGGCGCCGCGCAGGCTCACCTGGGCCTTCAGGGTGGAGTTGTTGGCGAACAGGGTGCGCACCTCGCGCACGGTCTGCGCCAGTTGGGCCTCAGCCTGCTCCAGCGCCACGCGGGCGTCGGCGGGGTCGAGCTTCACAAGCAACTGCCCGGCCTTGACGTAGTCGGTGTCGTCGGCGCCGATGGAGACCACGGTGCCGCCGACCTGCGGCGTGATCTGCACCACGTTGCCCGCCACGTAGGCGTTGTCGGTGGCTTCCACATGGCGGCCGTTGGCCCAGTGCCAGCCACCCCAGCCGATGGCGGCGATGGCCACGGCGGCGGCAATCAGGGTCAGGCCCCGGCGGCGGGTGGTGTTGGCTTCATTGGCGGTGATGGGTTCGCTCATGGCTGTGGTCTTTCAGGAATGTGTTGTTGTTCGGGTTTTCTACCCCCCACCGTTCGGGCTGAGCTTGTCGAAGCCTGGTGCGGCGCTTCGACTGGCTCAGCGTGAACGGGTGGTGGGGACTGGCATGAACAGGGCCTTGCTGGACTTCCGTGCCTACCGCGCTGCGGTCTTCAGCACGGCCGTGTCATCCGTCCAGCCACCACCCAGGGCCTTCATCAGCACCAGGCGGGTATCGAGCTGGCGGGCGCGCAGGTCCACGGCCAGGCGGCGCTGGGCCAGCACCTGGGTTTCGGTGGTAAGCACCACCAGGTAGTTGCCCAGGCCCGCGCGGTAGCGCTCTTGCGCAAAGCGGTAGGCTTTCTCGGCGCTGGCGGCGGCTTCGTCCTGCAGGGTTTGCTGGCGCGTGAGGGACTGCACCGATGCCATGGCGTCGCCCGCTTCCTTCACCGCGTCGAGCACGGCGCCGTTGTATTGGGCGATGGCCGCGTCCAGCTCGGCCTGGCGGCCGCCCAGTTGCGCGCGCAGTCGTCCGCCGTCGAAGAGGGGCAGGCGCAGGGCGGGGGTGATGCCCAACTGGCGCGAGCTGCCGTTGAACAGGTGGTCTAGGCCCAGCGCGTTCAGGCCGATGAAGGCGCCGATGTTGATGTTGGGATAGAACTCGCTGCGGGCGCTGTTCACGCCCTGGGTCGCGGCTTCCACGCGCCAGCGCGCGGCCACCACGTCGGGGCGGCGGCCCAGCAGGTCAGCGCCCAGTGCGTTGGGCACGGCCGTGGGTTGCAGGCGGGCCAGTTGTGGGGCCAGTGCGGGCAGGGCATTGGGTGCCTGGCCGCTGAGCACGGCGATCTGGCGGCGCGCCAGGGTGATTTGTTCTTCCAGCGCCTCGATCTGGGTGCGGGCATCGGGCACGGCGGCCTGGGCCTGGGTCAGTTCGACCTGGCTATCGAGGCCTGCGGCCACGCGCTCCTGGGTAAGGCGCAGTTGCTCATCACGTTGGTCCAGCGCGCGCACGGCCACGTCGCGCTGCGCCACCAGGCGGGCCAGCGCCACATAGCTGCGGCCCACCTGGGCGGCCAGGGTGTTGGCGGCTGCGGCGGCATCGGCCTGCGCGGCGCGGGCCTGGCCCAGGGCGGCCTGCAGCTCGGCAGCATGTTGGCCGAAGAAGTCGGGCGACCACGACAGCGTGGCCTGCACGGTGCCGCTGTTGTAGGTGTTGCCCGCCACGGGCGCGGGCACCATGCCGTTGGCGGTGTAGCGCTGGCGGGTCAGGTCCACGCCCAGGTTGGCTTGCGGGCCGTTGGCAGCTTCACGCACCTGGGAGAGAGCCACCGCCTGCTCCAGCCGCGCGCGGCTCACGGCCAGGCTGGGGCTGCCTTGCAGGGCCTGGTCGATCAGCGTGTTGAGTTGCTCGTCGCCCAGCGTTTTCCACCACTGGCTGGGCGCGGCGGTTTCGCTGGCGGTGGCTGCATCAAGCCCCACGGCGGCGGGCGTGGTCTGCGCCAGCGGGGTGTGTGGCGCGCCGGGGCTGGCGCAGCCGACCAGCAGGATGGCTGCGGCCAGCGCCAGGGCCGATACAGCGAAATGGGCGACGAAAGCTGAGCGGGTGGAGGGCAGGGGGGCGGCGGAATTCACGGGGTTCTCCAGAATGATTTTTGGGTGTTGTGTGGAGGAAAACTGGGGCGTTGGAAACTGGCGCTCCCCCTCAGGGGGAAGATGCCGAAGGCGGCACGGGGGGGCTCCCATTTACCAGCATGCGGCGCAGCAGGCCCAGCAGCATTTGCCACTCTTCATGGCTGAAGCCGACAAGGTGGCTGTTGAGCACGTCGGCCAACACCGGCGGCACGCGGGCGGCCACTGTCTTGCCCTCGGGCGTGAGGGCCAGGCGGACCACGCGGCGGTCGGTGGTGGAGCGCTCGCGCGCCACCAGGCCCTTGGCTTCCAGGCGGTCGAGCGCGCGGGTCATGGAGGCGGGGTCGGTCTCCAGGTCACGTGCCAGGCTGGCCACGGTGGTCTGGGGGCAGAGCGATATCTTGAACAGGGGCAGCCACTGCGCATAGGTCAGGTCGTGCGCCAGGAGCTGGGCATCCGCCTGCGTGCGGATCGACGTCATCACCTTGCGCATGAGGTAGCCCACGCTCTCTTCGGGCACCAGGTGGTCGGGGCTATAGAAACCCTGGGGCGAGGACGGAGTGGCGGGAGATGTCATGGGATCGGAATTTAATTGACTAGACAATTATTGTCTTTGCAATGATTGAATTCCACAAAATTTGTTGGGGTTATTACGGAGTGGAGAAGGTCCTGAGAGGTTTGCTTTTGCTATTCAATTAATAGCTGCTTGCGCTTTGTAGATAAGCGCCAGTGGTATTTTTTTGCCATGCACCCGAATACACCTGTATGGCGAAGCCACTTCCTTCGCTGGCTATAGTTCCTGGCCAAATCGAACCTCTTTTGTCATTCAGGACCCTGCCATGACCGCCTCTTCCGCCCCTGTTCACACCGCCTCAGAGCCCGCCTTGTTGCGCATCGCCGTGATGGGGGCGGGCGCGGTGGGCTGCTACTTTGGCGCGCTGCTGGCGCGGGCCGGGCATGTGGTGACGCTGATCGGCCGCCCCGCCCATGTGCAGGCCATCCGCCAGCGGGGGCTGCGCCTGCAGACGGCGGTGCTGGACGTGCAGGTGCCGATGGAGGCCAGCACCGAGGCCAGCGCAGCGGCGGGTGCCGATGTGGTGCTGTTCTGCGTGAAATCGACCGACTCGGAAGACGCGGCGCAGCAGATTCGGCCCCACCTGGCGCCCGGTGCGCTGGTGCTGACGCTGCAAAACGGCGTGGACAACGACGAGCGGGTGCGTGCCGTGCTGGACAGCTCCACGCCCGTGGCGGCCGCTGTGGTGTATGTGGCCACCGCCATGCCGGGGCCGGGCCATGTGCAGCACCATGGACGGGGCGAGTTGGTGATTGCGCCGTCGCCACGCAGCGACGAGGTGGTGCGGCAGTTTGCGGCGGCGGGCATTGCCACGCAGATTTCAGACAACGTGCACGGCGCGCTGTGGGCCAAGCTGGTGCTCAACTGCGCCTACAACGCGCTGTCGGCCCTGTCGCAGCAGCCCTATGGCGCGCTGGTGCAGGCGCCGGGCGTGACGGACGTGATCGCCGACACGGTGGCCGAGTGCCTGGCCGTGGCCCAGGCCGATGGCGTGGTGATTCCCGGCGATGTGGAGGCCGCCGTGCGCGGCATCGCGGCCACCATGCCGGGCCAGTATTCCTCCACCGCGCAAGACCTGGCACGCGGCAAGCCCAGCGAGATCGACCACTTGAACGGCTACGTCGTCAAGCGCGGTGCCGCGCTGGGCGTGCCCACGCCGCTGAACCGGGCGCTGCAGGTGTTGGTGAAGTTGGCGGAGGCGGGGAAGGCTGCAGCCGTCTAAAGAGAGGGCAGGCCACACAGTTGTACGCAGTTGGGACTACCCGACAGCATGTGCTGTGCCCAGGCAGACAGCCTATCGACCAGCGCCGTCGTGATCGTTGGCGTGCGCATGGTTTGATCTTGCAACTTGGCGCTATTTTTCTACGAATCGAGTTGCATCCGTAAGCCGGTCCAGATCATCTTCGCGGTGAAGCATCGGCACAAATTGCCAACTCCAAACCCCAATGCCAAGTCGATTGCCAGAGAGGTTGTCGATTGCGTAAGGAATGATGCCCATTCGTAAGCTCTCCGGTATCTCACTTCCGTCTGAATTTTTCGGGTTTACACGGTAGAGCTTGAACGCGGGCTGAGCCCTTGGGTCGCGGGCGAGCCAGAATCCTCCCATCGTGAGTGGTTCACTTACCTGCCCGTCCGGCGCCCGAGAGGCGCCCAGAACAAGGGACTTCCCTTCACCAAGGTAGTAATCCCCAGCATCATCCACTGCTTCCACTCGATAGCGCCCCGCTTCGAGTCCGTGATACCAATGAGTATTACCACCACCCACAGCTATGGCATCAAAGCGCACTGGTTTACGTAGCACGATCTCATGTGCATCTTTGGTTTGAACCATTCGCAAACCTTCTCGGTGGGTGCCGGCGCATCCACTGAGCTTTATGGCGGCGAGCGTTACTAAGAATATTGAGAGGACAAGATGCTTCATTATTTTCATAGTAAGGGAGTTTCAATATAGTTAGTCGAACCACTGTGGGTGATCTCTATATGTGCACACAGCCAGCGCCAGGATGCGTTCGAGCGGCGCGGGTGGCCGCCTTCGTGTACGTGTTGCGGTTGTTGCCACGTGGGGTGCGGGTATGCCTTCAGGTGGCGCGCGCCTGGTTTTCGCGCACCACGTCGCGCACGCGCTGGGCCAGCGAGCCGTTGGCCTGCGCGGCCAGCAGGCGGGCGGTCAGTGCGTCCACCGAGGCAGGGGTTGTGGCCTGGGCGCGCGGGGCGGCTTCGTATTGCTCAATGGCGGTGCGGGCCTCTTGCACGCTCAGGCCCGTGTGTTCAACGATCTGGCCCAGCGTGGCCCAGTATTCGATCTGGCTGGCGACCGAGCGGCGCATGGGTTGCGCAGCCTGCCGGGCTTGCTCCACCAGGACGCTGGGGAGCTTGACGGATGCAAATGCGGTGGCGGTCATGGTTTTCTCCTGATTGGCGCATTTTGCGCCAATCAGGACTATGAGCCAAGCAGCGGACATGCATAGGGCGGTGTGTGCTGCCAGTCACGTATTTGTTTGCTATTAACAGGAGAGCTGCCAGCGCTTGTTGAAAAAGCGCTGGCAGCTCATTTGGCTACGCGCTCACGGCTTCCTCCAACTGCACCCGCACCTCCTGCGCCGCCTGCACCATGTGGCGCAATGCCGCCTCGGGTTTTGAGGCCGCAGTCGGGTCTGGTGCAATGACAGGGACCTATAAACAGACGCTGACGGCGCAGGCGTCAAGCGCCTTGATCGCGTCAAGAGTGCAAGGCACGCTACTGCCAGCGGGAAGCGGTTGGTCGACCGCGAATGCTCGTTCGTATCTCCGGGACATTGAGGCGCAAACAGATATTTCGATAACGCGCGAGCAGTGGGCTCACTTGGCTGAAGATTTGCGAACAAACTCGTACAGCCGATTCTCTCCGGGAGATGCGAAAAAAATCGCACTGAGTTCAACAGAGTCAAGAGTGATTTAATTAGCGAATGGGAAGTCCAAACAGGTCGGCACTGGCCGACCTATAAAGAGCAGGTAGTTGATAAAAATGGCAATGTCTTCAAAGAAATTAGACAACCCTATGATGCACATCATTACATTGAGAACGGTTGCGGTGGACCAGCCACATGGTGGAACATTCATCTGGCTAGGTGGCCTGATCAACATCAGGGCGGTATCCATCGCGCAGGCGGACCTGCGCGTTGGCTCTTTAATGAATGAGGCGTGACATGGGAATTTACGACGATCTATTTACGTTGAGAGGTCAGGGTTCTTTACTGGCCAAATTGAAGCCACTTGAGCCGGCAAAGCTCCAAAAGCTGGTAGATCGCTATCCCAATCTGCCTAGCGATTACATATCCTTCTTGACCACTATAGGGTTTGGCGAAATAGGGCAAGCTCAGTACATGATCTACAGCGGGTTGGGTGAATCTGAGTTCGTGTTTGGAGAGCCGATGCCACCGCAACTGGAAAAAGTAATTTTGCTTGGCGATGACTTTCAGGGGTTTAACGCTGGTTTCCAAACTGATAGCTGGGAAGTTGTTGAGATTGACCCGATAGATAGACGCGTAGATGTAGTTGCCCCTGACTTCCAAACATTCATTCGTCGAGCGATTAGCGACCTCATGTAGTGTCCTGTCCGCGTGTCCGCGAAATCGGCCAATTCGACTATGCAATCACGGCTTCCTCCAACTGCGCCCGCACCTCCTGCGCCGCCTGCACCATGTGGCGCAGCGCCGCCTCGGTCTCGGGCCAGCCTCGGGTCTTGAGGCCGCAGTCGGGGTTGACCCAGAGGTTTTCCACCGGCACCACCTCGGCGGCCTTGTGCAGCAGCGCGGTCATCTCCTGCACGCTGGGCACGCGGGGCGAGTGGATGTCGTACACGCCGGGGCCGATCTCGTTGGGGTATTGAAAAGTGCCAAAGCCCTGCAGCAGCTCCATGTCCGAGCGGCTGGTCTCGATGGTGATCACGTCAGCGTCCATGGCCGCGATCTCGGGCAGGATGTCGTTGAACTCGCTGTAGCACATGTGGGTGTGGATCTGCGTGTCGTTGCGCACGCCGCTCGCGCTGATGCGAAAGGCGCGTGTGGCGCGCTGAAGGTAGCTCTTCCACCCGGCGCGGCGCAGCGGCAGGCCCTCGCGGATGGCGGGTTCGTCGATCTGGATGATGGCGATGCCTGCGGCTTCCAGGTCGCACACTTCGTCGCGGATGGCCCAGGCGATCTGGTCGGCGGTGGTGGCGCGGGGCTGGTCGTCGCGCACAAAGCTCCACTGCAGGATGGTGATGGGGCCGGTGAGCATGCCCTTCATGGGGCGGCTGCTCAGGCTTTGCGCGTACCGCGTCCAGGCCACGGTCATGGGCGCGGGGCGGGCCACGTCGCCGACGATGATGGGCGGCTTCACGCAGCGCGAGCCGTAGCTTTGCACCCATCCGTTGGCGGTGAAGGCAAACCCGTCGAGCTGTTCGCCGAAATATTCAACCATGTCGTTGCGTTCGGCCTCGCCGTGTACCAGCACGTCGATGCCAAGCTCTTCCTGCTTGCGCACGGCCAGGGCGATTTCGGTGCGCATCTTTTCTTCGTAGTGGGCAGCGTCCAGCGCTCCGCGCTTGAAGGCCGCGCGGGCGGCGCGGATCTCGGCGGTCTGCGGGAACGAGCCGATGGTGGTGGTGGGCAGCAGCGGCAGCTTCAAGCGTGCGCGCTGGGCCTGCTGGCGCGCGGGGAACGCGCTGGTGCGCTGGTCGGCCCCCGGCGCTGCGGCTGCCAGGCGCGCGGCCACGGTGGCGCGGTGCACGCGGGGGCTGCTGCGGCGCGCGGCGATAGCGGTGCGGGCGGCCAACAGGGCACCGGCTGCGGCGGCCTCGCCCTGGCCCAGGGCGGTGGCCAGCACGCTCAGCTCGTCGAGCTTTTCGACCGCAAAGGCCAGCCAGGATTTCACCTCGGCATCCAGCTGTGTTTCGGCCTGCAGGCTGAACGGCACGTGCAGCAGCGAGCATGAGGGCGCCAGCCACAGCGCGCCCTGGTGCTTGGCGACCACGGGGGCGAGGCGGGCCAGGGCGGCATCGAGGTCGGTGCGCCAGATGTTGCGGCCATCGACGATGCCCACCGACAGCACCTTGTGCGAGGGCAGCCAGTCGGCCACGCCCACCAGTTCCTCCGGGGCGCGCACGGCATCCACATGCAGGCCGGCCACGGGCAGCTGGCAGGCCAGGCGCAGGTTTTCGGCCAGGGGCGAGAAGTAGGTGGCCAGCAGCAGTGGGGGCGCGCTGCGGGCCAGTTGCCAGTAGCTGGGCTCGAAGGCGTGGCGCCAGGTGTCGGGCAGATCCAGCCCCAGGATGGGTTCGTCGATCTGCACCCATTCCACGCCCTGGGCCTTCAGGCGGGCGAGCACGGCCTCGTACACCGGCAGCAGTTGCGCCAGCAGGCTGAAGCGGTCGAACCCAGCCTCCTTGGCCTTGCCCAGCCACAAAAAGCTCAGCGGCCCCAGCAGCACGGCCTTGGCCTTGTGGCCCTGGGCCTGGGCCTCGGCCACTTCGTCGAACAGGCGCTCGCTGGCGAGGTGGAACCGCGTGCTGGCGCTGAACTCGGGCACAAGGTAGTGGTAGTTGGTGTCGAACCACTTGGTCATTTCCAGTGCGCTCTGGCCCGGCGTGGTGTGTGTCGCAGTGCAGCCCGTGCTGCAGCCCAGGTCCGTGTGTGTGGCCGTGGCCGACACTCCGCGCGCCATGGCGAAGTAGCGCGCCAGCTCTGGCGTGGCGCCGTCGAACGCGAAGCGCGCAGGTTCGCAGCCCAGTAGCTGGATGTGGTTGGCCACATGGTCGTACAGCGCGAAGTCGCCCACGGTGACAAAGCCCAGGCCCGCGTCGGCCTGGGCCTGCCAGTGTTGTTGGCGCAGTTGGGCGGCGGTGTCTTGCAAGTCGGTAGCGCCCAAGTCGCCGCGCCAGAAGGATTCGAGCGCGAACTTCAGCTCGCGCTGCGCCCCCATGCGGGGAAAGCCCAGGGTGTGGGTGAGCACGGGGCGGGCGGGGGAGGGCTGGGCGAGCGTCATGGCGGTTTCCTGTTGTCCGATAAAGCAAAACAATGAAGACACCGATGGTCGCGCGCACTCGTTTATTATTCAAACGAAAGTTTTAGTCGATCAACTTGAAAATAAATAATGAATCAATCGATTCTGGAAATACGCCACCTGCGCACCCTGGTGGCGTTGCGCGACAGCGGCAGCCTGGTGCGGGCCGCGCAGTTGCTCAACCTCACCCAGTCGGCGCTGTCGCACCAGGTCAAGCTGCTGGAGGACCGCCACGGCACACCGCTGTTCGAGCGCAAGTCGGTGCCGCCGCAGTTCAGCGCGGTGGGCGAGCGCTTGCTGGCCCTGGCCGATCTGGTGCTGCCGCAGATCGAGGCGGCCGAGCGCGATGTGGCCCGGCTGGTGTTGGGGCAGGGCGGCCAGTTGCGCATTGCCGTGGAATGCCACACCTGTTTCGATTGGCTGATGCCCGCCATGGACGCATTTCGCACCCGCTGGCCCGAGGTGGAGCTGGACATCGTGAGCGGTTTTCATGCCGACCCGGTGGGCTTGCTGCACCAGGGGCGGGCCGACCTCGCCATCGTGTCGGAGGTGGATGCGGATGAGGCGGGGGTGGACTACCACCCGCTGTTCGGCTTTGAGATCCGTGCGCTGCTGGCCAATGCACACCCGCTGGTCGCCAAGCCGTTTCTCACCGCGCAAGACTTTGCCGACCAGACGGTGATCACCTACCCGGTGCCCGACGAGATGCTGGACCTGGTCCGCCAGGTGCTGGAGCCCGCCGGAGTGCGCCCGCCCCGGCGCACCACCGAGTTGACGGTAGCCATGTTGCAACTGGTGGCCAGCGGGCGCGGGGTGGCCGCGCTGCCGCTGTGGGCGGTGCAGGGCTATCTGGACCGGGGCTACGTCACGGCCCGGCCCATTGCCGCGATGCCTGGTGCGCCGGGGCTGATGGGCGAGCTGCACGCGGCCTGCCTGCCGCAGGTGTCAGGCAAGCCATACCTGCAGGACTTTGTGGGCGTGGTCCGCGAGACGAGTTTCGTCACGCTCAAGGGCGTGACGTTGCTGTGATCAAGCTGACTGCGGCCCGAGCTTGTCGATCAGCGCCTTGAGCTCTTCCATTTCATGGGGCTTGAGGTCCGTCAGCGGTGCGCGCACGGGGCCGCCGTCGTGGCCCACGATCTTGGCGCCTGCCTTGATGATGGAGACGCCATAGCCTTCCACGCGGTTGCGGATGGCCAGGTAGGGCATGAAGAACTCCTTGAGCAGCTTGTGCTGTGTGGCCATGTCGTCGGCCGCCACGGCTTTGTAGAAGTCCATCGCTGTTTTGGGGATGAAGTTGAACACCGCAGACGAATACACCGGGGTGCCCAGCGCCTTGTAGGCTGCGGCATACACCTCGGCCGTGGGCAGGCCGCCCAGGTACGAGAAACGGTCGCCCATCTTCATGTAGATGGAGGACATGACCTCGATGTTGCCCACCCCGTCCTTGAAACCGATCAGGTTGGGGCAGCGCTCGGCCAGGATGGCGAGCGAGTTGGGCGTGAGCTTGGTGCGGTCGCGGTTGTAGACGATGACGCCGAACTTCACGCTTTTGCAAACCTGCTCCACATGGGCGATCAGGCCCTCCTGGCCCGCTTCGGTCAGGTAATGTGGCAACAGCAGGATGCCGTGGGCGCCCAGGCGCTCGGCCTCTTGTGCATGGGCAATGGCGGTGCGGGTGGGGCCACCGGCGCCGGCAATGATGGGCACCTTGCCACGGCAGGTGTCCACGGCGGTTTTGATGACCTGGCTGTATTCCGGGCCGGAGAGCGAGAAATACTCGCCCGTGCCGCCCGCCGCGAACAGGGCGCTGGCGCCGTAGGGGGCGAGCCATTCCAGGCGTTCGATGTAGGTCTTGGGGCGGAATTCGCCCTGTTCGTCGAAGTCCGTGATCGGGAAGGACAGCAGGCCGGAGCCCATGATGGATTTGAGGTCTTGGGGGGTCATGGTGAGTGGGGGCGGTAAGAAAGAAAAAAGGGGGCAGGGGGATTAGTCGAGCTTGATGTTGGCGGCCGTCACCACGCTGGCCCAGCGTGCGCGCTCCTTGGCAAAGAATTGCTCTTGCTCGGCGGGTGTCATGGTCACCACCTCGGCGCCCTGGCCTGCCAGGCGTGAGCGGATCTCGGGCGCACGGATGGCTGTGATGAGGGCCTTGTTGAGCTTCTGCACCACGGCTTCGGGCGTGCCGCGCGGCAGCAAAACGCCTTGCCAGGTGCCGGATTCATAGCCGGGCACGCCTTGTTCGGCAATGGTCGGCACATCGCCGATCAGCGGCATGCGTGTGGCCTTGGAGACACCCAGCACCTTGAGTTTGCCGTTCTGCACCTGGGGCAGCGTGGCCAGCATGCCGTTCATCAGCACCTGGGTCTGGCCGGCCACGGTGTCCTGGATGGCGGTCACGCCGCCCTTGTAAGGGATGTACTGCCAGCGCGCGCCGCTGGCGCGCTCCAGCGCCACGCCTGCGAGGTGTGGCGCGCTGCCCGTGGCCGTCACGGCGAAATTCAGTTCATTTTTCTTCGAGTAGGCGATCAGCTCCTTGAGGTTGCTGACCGGTACCGACGGGTGCACCACCAGCAGGTGGGGCGAATAGGCCAGCATGGTCACGCCACGCAGGTCCTTGGAGGGGTCGAACGACAGCTTGGTATAGACCGAGGGGCTGATGGCCAGCGCACCCACGTCGCACAACAGCATGGTGTAGCCGTCCGGCGCCGCCTTGGCCACGAAATCTGCGCCCAGATTGCCGTTGGCACCGGGCTTGTTCTCGACGATGACACTCTGCTTGAGTACCTCGGACAGCACCTGGCTGATGGAGCGCGCAATGATGTCCGAGCTGCCGCCGGGCGGGTAGGGCACCACGATGCGAAGCGTCTTGGATGGCCAGTCCGCCGTCTGGGCAGAAACAGAGGTAGCGGCGGTGGCGGCCAGGGCGACAGTGCAGGCCAACAGGGCGGTTCGTCGGGTCAAGGTCATGGAATGTGTCTTTTGTTCATTTGTTGTTGGTCATCGTACAACTTGAGACCAGGAAATGCAACGGCTTGTTTTGGAGTGGAAATCATGTCACGGGTCAATTTTGTGAAGATTTGAGTGATCGCACAGAGGGAATTACCTTTGATTGGGATTTTTTGCCTTCCAGAATTCGGGTAATCCCTTTGTGTGCAGGATGATGAACAGGATCACAATGGCCATCTTGTTATACGACAACGTATGACATGTGGGCGAAAGCACCGATTTAACAGAAGCAGGGCAGAACGCAGCGATTGGAGTGGTGGGCGAAACGGCAACCTTCGGGCCACGTGTTTTCCTTTGCCACCGCGCCGCAGTCCACCGCATTTTTCTTCTACATCCCGGTTTCAAACCTCTGGAGACACACACCATGCAACGCAGAACCCTCGTCCGATCCGCCGCCTTGGTCGCAGCAGGCAGCCTTTTGAGCCTGTCCGCCTTGGCGCAGGGCGCCTGGCCCACTGGCAAGCCGATTACCTACATGGTGCCTTTTTCGGCCGGTGGCACCACCGACACATTGGCGCGCCTGATCGGCCAGCAACTGGGCACGGCCCTCGGTACCACGGTGGTGGTGGAGAACAAGGGCGGGGCCGCGGGCAGCATCGGCTCGGAGGCGGCGGCACGTTCGGCCCCCGATGGCTACACGCTGCTGGGCGGCACCGTCAGCTCGCACGCCATCAACGTCAGCCTGTACCCCAAGCTGGGCTACGACCCCATCAAGTCCTTCAACCCCGTCACGCTGATCGGCACCAACCCGGTGGTGCTGGTGGTGTCTGCCGCCAGCCCGTACAAGACGCTCAAGGACGTGCTGACGGCCGCCAAGGGCAGGCAGGGTGGCCTGTCGTCGGCATCGGCTGGCACGGGCAGTTCGCAGCATTTGGCCGTGGAACTGCTGGCCTACAAGTCGGGGGTGAAGTTCACGCATGTGCCTTACAAGGGCAGCGGCCCGGCCATCCAGGACGTGATCAGCGGCCAGGTGGACATGATGTTCGACACCACGGTGGTCGCTTCGCCGCACATCCAGAGCGGCAAGCTGCGCGCCATTGCGGTCACCTCGTCGCAGCGCCTGGCGTCGATGCCCGACGTGCCCACGGTGGCCGAATCCGGCGTGCCGGAGCTCAAGGATTTTCAGGTGCAGTCGTGGCAGGCGGTGTTCGTGCCCGCCAACACGCCCGTGCCGGTGGTGACGCGCCTGCATGACGAGATCCGCAAGATCCTGGCGCAGCCCGAGATGCAAAATCGCCTCAAGGGCTTTGGCATGGAGCCCGCCGACCTGACCGTGGCCCAGATCGCCAGCTTCCAGAAGGCCGAAGTCGAGAAATGGGCGCAGGTGATCAAGGCGGCGAACATCAAGGTGGATTGACTGTTCGGTATCCCCAAAGAAAAGGGGCGGCCCGCCTGGGCCGCCCCTTTTGCCGTTCAGGCCCCGGTGTCCGAAGAAGGGGGCTTGCGGATCAGCTCGAACGCCGGGTGTTGCCCGGTGAGCAGCAAAAACATCGCAAACACCGGTCCCTGCATGTTGCGCTCGTCGCTGGTGCTTTCCAGCGCCTGCCAGGTGCGCGACTGCACGCCGCCCCGGCTGCCGGTCTGCAGCGGGTAACCCATGAGTTCGGCGGCCTGGGCCTGGCTCAGGCCGGCGGCGGTGCGCGCGGCCTTGAGCTGGTCGCCGGTGGGGACGGGCATGTCGATGGCCATCGCAGGGGTGCTTGTCATGGAGAGTTTGGCGCCAAATGGATTGCTATCAATAATATAGCTGCTAGCGCTTGTTGATAAAGCGCTAGAGCCATTTTTGTCACAATTTCAGGTGCAAAATGCACGGCTCTCCAGTGTAAGCGCGGGGCTCGGCGCGGGCATGCGCCTTGGCCCTGCCTTACCGGGTTTACCGGGCGATTCCCATCCAGGCCAGGGCGGTCGGGCGGAAGTCGAGGTTGGTGCGGCGAGCCACTTCCAGCGAAACCGTGTTGACGACCACCAGTTGGCGCGCGCCGGGGTCTGTGAGATAGATCTCGTCCCGCGCTTCGTTCGCCACCAGGGCTGGGAACGGCGCTGCCGTGGGCATGGCGGGGATGGCGCCCGCGATGGACTTCTTGGTCACCCAGCCCGACGCGCCACGCTCCAGGACGTGGAGGGCGCCGGTGTCATCCAGCACGAAGAAATACCGCCCGGCGCGGTCAAAGCTGTGCGCGCGGCGCAGGCGGCCTTCGGTCCAGCCCGTGATCGCCATGGCGGTGGCCTTTTTGGAAGCCGTGTCAATGTCGTAGAACTGGGTGGTGGATGGCGTGCCTGCGTTGCCAATGCCGACGAATTGCGCCAGCTTGGGATGGCCGGCCACCGTGCTCACGCGTGTTGCGGTGGCAATCTTCGTGGCCGTGGCAACACCGGCAGCCTGTGGCGAGACGGCCAGCACACCGTCCGTGCAGCCCGCCAAGGTGGTGCTGCCGCGCGTGTAGCTGCCGTGCATTCCGGGGCATTGCAGGTCGATGCGGTTGACGAAGGTGTATTGCGCACCCTGGCGGCTGTGGACTTCCACCTGCGTCGGGCCGGTGGCGTCGGCCGCGCGGTACGTTGCAATCAGGAAGTTGCCATTGGGCTCTGCGAAGCCGTGCATGGGCAGCGCGAAGTTGATGCTGGCGCCAATCTTGCCCGCGGCCAGGTCCGCGTCCTTGAACACAACGGCGGAAGACACCGTGGACGGCGCCCGGCCGTCCATGAAGATGCTGGCTTGGCCTGCGCGGTTGTCATAGTGGGTGGGCTGGGCGCCGTTGATGCGGAAGCTCAGCATCTTGGGTGCGGCCTTGTAGTCGTGCAGGTGGTCGCCGTGGTCTTCCTGCCAGATGCCTGCATCGGCGATCTGCACGGTGTCCTGCGCCCGCTGGAAGGCCAGCGCATAGCGCCCGCCAGGGCTGGCATACACCGCAGAGGGTGGGTTGGCGAGCGGGAAGTTCGACACCACGGAGCTGCTGTCCAGGTCATAGATGCGCAGCGCGGTCGCGGCGTCTTCCGCGATGGCCAGGCGGCCTGCGGTGTCGATTTTTACGGATTCATGGCGGTCGCCGTTGCCGCTGTTGCCGCCGCCGCAGGCTGCCAATGCCAATACGAAGGACAGCGCCAGGCCGCCCTTGAGGGATGAATTTTTCATGGTTCTTTCTTTCTCACTGAAGCTTGATTCGCTACATGCCGCAGACAGACCCGTTCGCCCTGAGCCCGTCGAAGGGCTGTGGGCAAAGGGCGCCCTGGCTTCGACGGGCTCAGCCCGAACGGATGGGGAAGGGGCGTCTGAGACAAGTGCTTCTCAAGCACTGAAGGTGTCGATACGACACCGCATGCCTGTGTGCATGCGGGTGTTTCCAAATGAAGGGTTCAGTGGAAAGCGGGGGGAGCGCGCGCGTCGAAAAGCGTGGCCCAGCGTGCCACGCAAGCGCCAGCAAGGCGTTGCTGAAGGTTGGTGCAGGGCGCCTGCGCGTGCGAGAGCGCGGGCAGGCACAGCACGGGCCCGTGCTGCTGGCCTTGCGCGTCGAACAAGCGGCAATCCCCGGCGTCGTCGTGGCTGGCGAACAGCGCTTGCAGCCAGCCCGACTCGGGTGCGGTATCCGCGCCGTGGGCATCTTGCGGCGCGAAGCCGGAGGGTGCGGACTGCGCCGTGTCGGCATGGAACGCATGCGCGATGCCGTGCATGAAACCCAGGGCATGGGCACACAACACGCTCAGCAGAACGATGGCGGCGAGCCATTGGCGCGCCGACTGGTCGGTGCGCCGCAAGACGGACAGCGCGTTCACTGTGGCCTGCTCTCCGCGCGGGCCTGGGGTGCGCAGTCCGCGCAGCGCCCATACAGCGTCAGTTCGTGGCCTTCGACCATGAAGCCCTTCGGTGCCAGCGCCTGCAGATCGCCAGGGCAGGCATGCACGTCGAACACGCGTGTGCACAGCGTGCACTGGAAGTGGTGGTGGTGCGACTGCCCGGCGGCTTCGTAGCGCGGGCTTTCGCCAGGCAGTTGAACGGCCTGGATCGAGCCATCGTCCAGCAAGGCCTTGAGGTTGCGGTACACCGTGGCCATGCCCAGGCCATCCACCGCAGCGCGGGCGGTCTCCAGCACCTCTTGGGGCGACAGCGGACGCTCCGCGCTGGCGATGGCCGCGTGGATGGCTGTGCGTTGCCGGGTGAATCGTTCCATGGAGGTTGTCTGCGCTGAACCGAGCTGGGAAATGCGTTATTGAGAATGGATTATCACTCATGATCCACCCTGTGGCGGCGAGGTCCCGCTAGCACCCGGCGCGCGGGCTCATACCAGTTTGCGTTCAATAAACAAGAACCGTTCGGGCTGAGCCTGTCGAAGCCTTGCGCAGCGCTTCGACAGGCTCAGCGTGAACGGACTTATATTTTTGAACGCATGCCGGCATCAGTCCTCGTCCGTCTCGCCCAGAAACCCGCCGCTCTGGTGCCCCCACAGCCGCGCATACACGCCGCCCAGCGCCAAGAGTTGCGCGTGGGTGCCTTCCTCCACGATGCGGCCTGCGTCCAGCACGATGAGCCGGTCCATGGCCGCGATGGTGGACAAGCGGTGCGCGATGGCGATCACGGTTTTGCCTTCCATCAGGCTGTCCAGGCTTTGCTGGATGGCGGCCTCCACCTCGGAGTCGAGCGCGCTGGTGGCTTCGTCGAGCAGCAAGATAGGGGCGTCCTTGAGCATCACACGGGCAATCGCCACCCGCTGGCGCTGGCCGCCCGAGAGCTTCACGCCACGCTCGCCCACCTGGGCGTCGTAGCCGGTGCGGCCGTGCAAGTCAGTCAGCGTCTCGATGAACTCGGCGGCCTCGGCGCGGCGGGCGGCGGTGTGCATGTCTTCCTCGCTCGCGTCGGGGCGGCCATACAGGATGTTGTCGCGCATGGAGCGGTGCAGCAGCGATGTGTCTTGCGTGACCATGCCGATGTTGCGGCGCAGGCTGTCTTGCGTGACATGGGCGATGTCTTGTCCATCGATCAGCACCCGGCCCGAGCGCACGTCATGAAAACGCAGCAGCAGATTGACCAGCGTGGACTTGCCCGCGCCCGAGCGGCCGATCAGGCCAATCTTTTCGCCGGGGCGGATGGTGAGCTGGAGCTGGTCGATGACAGGACGCCCGCCGCCATAGGCAAAACTCACGTTGTCAAAGCGTACCTCGCCCTGCGTGACCTGCAGGGGCTTGGCGTCGGGCGCATCGACCACGGTGCGCGGTTTGGTCAGGGTGTTGATGCCGTCCTGGATGGTGCCCACGCTCTCGAACAGCGTGGTCATCTCCCACATCACCCAGTGGGCGTGGCCGGAGACGCGCAGCGTCATCGCAATGACGGCGGCCACGGCGCCCGCACC
Source organism: Acidovorax sp. (assembly GCF_027492855.1). GTDB lineage: Bacteria > Pseudomonadota > Gammaproteobacteria > Burkholderiales > Burkholderiaceae_C > Acidovorax. Next base: position 15,468 of record NZ_JAPUDY010000067.1, on the reverse strand, counting down.
CACCTCGCCCAGCGTCCACAGCCACAGCGCCGTGCCGCAGGCGCCCAGGATCATGCCCACCACCAGCACCTGGTTCACGATTTCAAACAGGCTCACCAGCCGCATCTGCGCGTAACCCGTGAGCTTGAAGGCGTCCATGGCCGCGCGCGCGAACTCCGACTCGCGCCGGGTGTGCGAGAACAGCTTGACGGTGGCGATGTTGGTATAGGCATCGGTGATGCGCCCGGTCATCACCGAACGCGCATCGGCCTGCGCCTTGCCCACCTGGCCCAGGCGCGGCACAAAATACCAGCAGGCCAGGCCGTAGGCCACGATCCACACTGCAAAAGGCACGATCAACCGTGCGTCGAACCCCGCCAGCAGCACCAGGATGGTGACAAGGTAGATGCCCATGCCGATCACCACGTCGGTGGTGGTGAAGATCATGTCGCGCACCGCCAGCGCGGTCTGCATGATCTTGGTGGTGATGCGGCCCGCGAACTCGTCGGCATAAAACGCCATGCTCTGGCCCAGCATCAGGCGGTGGAAGTTCCAGCGCAGCCGCAGCGGAAAGTTGATGGCCAGCGCCTGGTGCTTGAGGCTGGTTTGCCAGGTCACCAACACCACCGAGCCGAGCAGCAGCGCCACGATGCCCAGGATGGAGCCCTTGCGCTCGGCCCACAGCGCACCCGGCGCCATGGTCGAGATCCAGTCCACCACATGCCCGAGCACGGCGAACAGCAGGGCCTCGAAGATGGCGATGGCGGCGGAAAGCGCCGCCATCGCGATCACGTAGCCGCGCAGGCCCTGGGTGCCGTCCCACACAAAGGCCATGAAACCCTTGGGGGGCAAGTGGGGCTCGGCGGGCGGGTAGGGGGGAAGGCGGTTTTCGAAATACTTGAACAACACGTAGCAGGGCTCCTCTTACGCCGATGGTAGAGGCCCGGCGCGCCGGAGGTATGGCAGCAGAGAGCTTGCCCGTGCCTCAAGTAGGTGAACCCTCAGAAAACCGCTCCAGCAAGAAATCCACAAAGCTGCGCAGCTTGGGTGAGCGGTAGCGGTCTGGCGGGTACACCACGTGCATGGGGCGGCTGGGGAGCTCGTAGTCGGCGAGCAGTTGCACCAGGCGGCCCGCTCGGACATCGGATTCGAGCAGGATGGCCGACTGCAGGACGATGCCCAGGCCATGCAACGCCGCCACCCGCAGCGCCTGCCCGTTGTTGACCTTGAGCCGCCCGGACACGGGCACCCGGCACACGCCGTCGTCGCCCGTGAGGCTCCAGTGCGCGAGCGCGGAGGGGGTGAACGACAGGCATTCGTGGCCTGCCAGATCGTCGGGCCTTTGTGGCGTGCCGTGGCGTGCAAGGTAGGCGGGAGACGCGCAGACCATCAGCCGGTAAGGCGCCAGAGGCCTTGCGATGAGTGCGGAATCCGGCAAATGGCCGATGCGGATGGCGGCTTCAAAGCCCTCTTCCAGCAGATCCACCACACGGTCGTTCAGCGCCAGGTCCACGCTGATCTCGGGGTAGCGGTCGAGGTAGGACGACAGGGCGGGCATCAGCGCCTCGGCGCCAAAAGTGACGGGTGCGCTGATGCGCAGCTTGCCCGCTGGTGCCAGTTGCTGGTTTTGTGCGAGGGCATCGACGAAACGCAGGCGGCCTATGCCGAACTCAGCGCGGGCGGGCGGCACTTTGGCAAGCTGGCCATCGTGCATTGACGGGGGCGGAGCGCGCTACAAAAGCACGGTGATGGACACGATGGCCACGCCCAGCACCAGGTTCACGCCCACCCATTGGCGAATAGCGGCCATGGCCTGGCCGCCCGCGGGCCAGTCGGATGCCGCCACCGCCCGCTGCAGGCGCCGGAACGGCACCAGGCGGATGTAGCCGAAGATGGCCACCATCACCAGGCCCAGGGTGGCCATGAGGGTCCAGTCCAGCGGCATGGCAAACGTGCCGCCCGCCTGCACCGCTTGCCGCGCTACGCGGCCGATCATCCACAGCCCGCTGGCCAGCACCACCACGATGGCCACCGCCACGGCGGCCAGAAAGCGCCGCAGCACGTCGTGCATCAGCGCCAAGCGCTGCGGCGGCGGGAGCGCCTGTGCTGCGGGGCGCAGAAAGAAGTGGGCAAAGGCCATGCCGCCAACCCAGACGATGACGGACAGCAGGTGGGCGAGGAGGAGGGCGTTGTAGAGCATGGTGCGGCAGGGTGATGCGGTGGATGTGGTGGTGCTCACGGCGTTCCGGCCATGTGCACCTGGTTGCCGCCGTTTTTCTTGGACAGGTACATGGCCTCGTCGGCATGGCCGAGCAGGTGGTGTTCCTCGTCGCCGTGCTCTGGGTAGATGGCAACGCCGATGCTGGGCTGGATGGTGAGGGACTGGCCGTCCAGGTCGAACGGCTGGCCGAAGGCCGCCAGGATCTTGTCGGCCACCGCCGTGGCGTGGTCGCGGGCCTGGCCGCTTTCGAGCAGCACCACAAACTCGTCGCCGCCCAGGCGGGCCACGGTGTCGGAGCCGCGCACACATTCGATCAAACGCTGCGCCACACGCTGCAGCAGCAGGTCGCCCATGGCGTGGCCCAAGGTGTCGTTCACATCCTTGAAGCGGTCCAGGTCGATGAACAGCAGGGACAGCAGGCGCTGGTCTCGCCGCGCGCGGGCCAACGCGGTCTTGAGGCGGTCGAGAAACAGCCGCCGGTTGGGCAGGTGCGTGAGCGCGTCGTACTGGGCCATGTGCTCCAGGCGCTCGTGCATCTGCTTGCGCTCAATGGCTGCGGCCACCTGGGTGGAGGCGAACTGCAGCAGCTCCTTGTCCTTGTCGGTGTAGCGGCCTTGTTCGGTGTAGCTTTGCAGCACCAGCGCGCCGATTGCGCCCTTGTGTGTTTGCAGCGGCACGCCCAGCCAATACAGCGGGGCCGTGGCTTGTGGGGCGGCCAGGTGGTGTGCTGCAAGGGTTTCGGGGGTCAGCAGTAGGGGGCGGCCCTGGCTGATCACCTCGGCGCACAGTGCGTCCTGCGCCAGCGGCATCGGCGCGGGGGCGGGCAGGTGCTCGTTGACGTGGTAGGGGAAGCTCAGTACATCGGTATCGGCGTCATGCAGCGCGACCGCAAAGTTGGTGGCGGGCAGCAGCTTGCCGATGATCTGGTGGATGTCCTGGAACAGCGCTTCCAGGTTCTGGGTGGTGTGGGCGGCCTCCGAGATGGCGTAGATCACGGCCTGCTTGGATTCCGCCAAGCGGCGCTCGGTGACGTCGTGCGCCACCGCCAGCCGCACCTGCTGCTCGGGCAGCCAGCGTGCCGTCCAGCGGATATAGGCAATGGAGCCGTCCTTGCGCACATAGCGGTTTTCGAACTGCAGCTGCAACTGGCCTTCGGTCACGCTCTTGGCTTGGCACTGGGTGGCGGCCAGGTCGTCGGGGTGCACCATGTCGAGCATGCGTTTGCCCACCACTTCTTCGGGGGGATAGCCAAAAATGCGTTCGAACGCAGGGCTGACAAACACGATCGAGCTGTCCACGTTGACGACGCAGACTGCGTCGAGCATCAGGTCCACCACGTTCAGGGAAGAAATGCGTTGCATGGGGCGGTGGGCGCGGGGTGCATGGGGCGCCCATTGTGCCGCGCCCCGCGCGTTCGTGCCTCGCTGCACGCCTGGATATACGGTGCACGCTCAGGTGTATTGGGCCTCCAGTGCATCCCATTCGGCCTTGCGTACTAGCCGTTGGCGTTCGGCAAAGGGGGCGACCAGGGCTGGGTCTTCGTCGATGCGCCGCTGCTCGCGCAGCACGGTGAGCGCCTTTTGCATGCCCGCCACCGCGCCCTGCAGCGCTGCGTTGGCATACAGCACCAGGCCGTAGCCCAGACCGGCGAGTTCCTCGGCGCCGGTGATAGGGGTCTTGCCGCCGATCACCATGTTCATGAGCTGGGGCGCCGCCAGCCGCTTTGGCAGGGCGCGGATCTCCTCGATGCGGGTGACGGCTTCGACGAACAGGATGTCGGCGCCCGCCTCTTCAAAGCGCCGCGCGCGCTCCACGGCGGCCTCAAAGCCCTGGGTGGCGCAGGCATCGGTGCGGGCCAGGATGAGGGTGCCCGCGTCGCGGCGCGCGTCCACCGCCGCCTTGATCTTGCCCAGCATCTCCTCAGTGGAGATCACCTCTTTGCCGCTGAAGTGCCCGCAGCGTTTGGGGCTGACCTGGTCTTCAAGCTGGATACAGTCGGCGCCCGCGCGCTCGAGCGTGCGCACGGCGTGGTAGGTGTTGAGCGCGTTGCCAAAGCCCGTGTCGGCATCGACGATGAGCGGCAGCTCCACCGCATCGCGGATGCGGGCCGTGTGGTCGGCGATGTCGGTGAGGCCCATGAAGGCCTGGTCGGGCAGGCCGAACCACATGTTGGTGACGCCCGCGCCGGTCACATAAATGGCTTCAAAACCCTGGTCGGCCACCACGCGGGCGGACAGGGCGTTGAACGCGCCGGGCACGATGACGCCCCGGCGGGCTTGGGCCAGGGCTTTGAGTTGTTGTTTGGTGTTCATGATTTGCTACTTATTTGATAGCTGCTTGCGCTTGACGAACAAGCGCTATAGCCTGTTTTTGTTAAAAACTATCGGCAGGCACGCGTACCCAGCCTTCCATGAGGATGCGGGCGCTGCGGCTCATCAAGGCCTTGGTGACCTGCCATTGGCCGTTGACCAGCGCGGCCTCGGCCCCCACGCGCAGGGTGCCCGAGGGGTGGCCAAATCGAACGGCGCTGCGTTGACCGCCGCCTGCCGCCAGGTGCACCAGCGTGCCGGGGATGGCGGCGGCGGTGCCGATGGCCACGGCCGCCGTGCCCATCATCGCGTGGTGCAGTTGGCCCATGGAGAGGGCACGCACCAGCAGGTCCACCTCGCTCGCCCCTATGGGTTTGCCGCTGGATGTGATGTAGCTGGCGGGCGGGGCCACGAAGGCGATCTTGGGCGTGTGCTGGCGCTGCGCGGCCTCGGCCACGTCGGCAATGAGGCCCATCTTTACGGCGCCGTGGGCGCGGATGGCCTCGAAGCGCGCCAGCGCCGCTGGGTCTTGGTTGATGTCGCCCTGCAGCTCGGTGCCGGTGTAGCCGAGGTCCTGGGCGTTGAGAAAAATAGTGGGGATGCCCGCGTTGATCAGCGTGGCGGCAAAGTGGCCCACGCCGGGCACGTCCAGCATGTCCACCACGCGGCCGGTGGGGAACATGGCGCCGCCGTCGTCGCCATCGTCCGCCGGATCGATGAACTCCAGCGCCACCTCGGCGGCCGCAAAGGTCACGCCGTCCAGTTCAAAGTTGCCCGTCTCCTGCACCTGTCCATTGGCAATCGGCACATGCGCCACGATGGTCTTGCCGATGTTGGCCTGCCAGATGTGCACGGTGACATGGCCTTGTTGTGGGATGCGCGCCGCGTCGATCAGCCCCATGTGGATGGCGCACGACCCCACGGCCGCCGAGAGGTTGCCGCAGTTGCCGCTCCAGTCCACCAGGGGCCGGTCGATGGCAACCTGGCCGAACAGGTAGTCCACATCGTGCCCCGGCCGCGTGCTGCGGCTCAGGATCACGGCCTTGCTGGTGCTGGATGACGCATTGCCCAGGCCGTCGATCTGCTTGCCATACGGGTCAGGGCTGCCCAGCACGCGCAAGAGCAGGGCGTCGCGTGCGGCGCCGGGCTGCCGAGCGGGCTCGGGCAGGTCTTGCAGCTTGAAGAACACGCCTTTGCTGGTGCCGCCGCGCAGGTAGGTGGCGGGAATCTTGATCTGTGGTGCCACAGGGCTTGTCATGGTGGTCATATCAAATTTGATAGCTGCTTGCGCTTGTTAGATAAGCGCTGGAGCCTATTTTTGCTTGTGGTTTTGGGCCAAAAAGTCCTGCGCAAAACGTTGCAGCACGCCGCCGGCTTCGTACACCGACACCTCCTCGGCGGTGTCGAGGCGGCAGGCCATGGGCACCTTGGCCACCTCGCCATTCTTGCGGCGCACTACCAGCGTGAGCGTGGCACGGGGCTGCAGGTGCCCCTCCACGTCGAAGGTTTCGGTGCCATCAAGCCCCAGCGTGTGGCGGCTGGTGCCGGGCGCAAACTCCAGTGGCAACACGCCCATGCCGATGAGGTTGGTGCGGTGGATGCGCTCGAAGCCTTCGGCCACCACCACCTCCACGCCCGCCAGGCGCACGCCCTTGGCGGCCCAGTCGCGGCTGGAGCCCTGGCCGTAGTCGGCGCCCGCGATGATGATCAGCGGCTGGCGGCGGTTGAGGTAGGTTTCCATCGCCTCCCACATGCGCATGACGGTGCCCTCGGGCTCCACGCGGGCGAGCGAGCCTTTTTTGACCTGGCCATCCACCACGGCCATCTCGTTCACCAACTGCGGGTTGGCAAAGGTGGCGCGCATGGCCGTCAAATGGTCGCCCCGGTGTGTGGCGTAGGAGTTGAAGTCTTCCTCCGGCAGGCCCATCTTCGCCAGGTATTCGCCCGCCGCGCTGTCCGCCAGGATGGCGTTGGAGGGCGAGAGGTGGTCGGTGGTGATGTTGTCGGGCAGGATGGCCAGCGGGCGCATGCCCTTCAGGGTGCGCGGGTTGGCCGCCAGCGCGCCCACGCCTTCGGTGTCCCAATAAGGCGGGCGGCGGATGTAGGTGGACTGTGCGCGCCAGCCGTACTGCGGCGCCACCGCCTCGCCCTGGTCGGCGGCAATGGCGAACATGGGCTCATACACGGCGCGGTACTGCGCGGGCTTCACGGCTGTCTTCACCACGGCGTCGATCTCCGCATCGCTGGGCCAGATGTCCTTCAGGCGGATCTCGCGGTCGCCCACCACCGCCAGCACGTCGTTCTCGATGTCAAAGCGCACGGTGCCTGCGATGGCATAGGCCACCACCAGCGGCGGCGAGGCCAGGAATGCCTGGCTGGCATAGGGGTGGATGCGCCCGTCGAAGTTGCGGTTGCCCGAGAGCACGGCGGTGGCGTACAGGCCGCGGTCGATGATCTCCTGCTGGATGGCGGGGGCCAGCGCACCGCTCATGCCGTTGCAGGTGGTGCAGGCAAAGGCCACGATGCCAAAACCCAGCGTTTCCAGGTCGGCCAGCAAGCCCGCTTCCTTCAAATACAGCTCCACCGCCTTGGAGCCGGGCGCCAGCGAGGTCTTGACCCAGGGTTTGCGCGCAAGGCCGAGCCGGTTGGCATTGCGTGCCAGCAGGGCGGCGGCGATCACGTTGCGCGGGTTGCTGGTGTTGGTGCAACTGGTGATGGCGGCGATGACCACGGCGCCATCGGGCATGGTGCCTTCGTGCGCGCTTGGCATGGCCCACGGTGCGGCAATGCCCTTGGCGGCCAGATCGCTGGTGGCCACGCGGGCGTGTGGGTTGGAGGGGCCGGCCAGGTTGCGCACCACGCCGGACAGGTCGAACGTGAGCTGGCGCTCGTAAACGGCGCCTTGGAGGGTGCTGGACCACAAGCCTGCGGTTTTCGCATAGGTTTCGACCAGTTGGACCTGGCTGGCCTCGCGGCCGGTCAGCGTGAGGTAGGCGAGCGTCTGCTCGTCGATGCTGAACATCGCAGCGGTGGCGCCGTACTCGGGCGCCATGTTCGAGATGGTGGCGCGGTCGCCGATGGTGAGCTTGGCGGCACCTTCGCCGTAAAACTCCAGGTAGGCGCCCACCACCTTGGACTTGCGCAGGAACTCGGTCAGCGCCAGCACCACGTCGGTGGCGGTAACGCCGTCCTGCCGCTGGCCGGTGAGCTGCACGCCCACGGTCTCGGGCAGGCGCATCCACGAGGCGCGGCCCAGCATCACGTTCTCGGCCTCCAGGCCGCCCACGCCGATGGCGATCACGCCCAAAGCGTCCACATGGGGCGTGTGGCTGTCGGTGCCCACGCAGGTGTCGGGGTAGGCCACGCCGCCCTGCACCTGCACGACCGGCGACATCTTCTCCAGGTTGATCTGGTGCATGATCCCGTTGCCCGCCGGGATCACGTCCACGTTGGCAAACGCCTTCTTCGTCCATTCGATGAAGTGAAAGCGGTCCTCGTTGCGGCGGTCTTCAATCGTGCGGTTCTTGGCGAAGGCGTCGGGCTCGAAGCCGCCGCACTCCACGGCCAGCGAGTGGTCCACGATGAGCTGCACGGGCACGACAGGGTTCACCTGGGCCGGGTCGCCGCCCGCCGCCGCGATGGCGTCGCGCAGGCCGGCCAGGTCCACCAGCGCCGTCTGGCCCAGGATGTCGTGGCAGGCCACGCGGGCCGGAAACCACGGAAAGTCGCGCTCGCGCTTGCGCTCGATCAGTTGCATGAGGCACTCGGCCATGATGGCCGGGTCGGCGCGGCGCACGATGTTTTCGGCGTGCACGCGGGCGGTGTAGGGCAGGGTGGCCCAGGCGCCGGGCTGCAGCGCGTCAACGGCCTCGCGGGCGTCGAAGTAGTCGAGCGCTGTGCCGGGCAGGTTCTTGCGGTATTTGATATTCATGGCGTGGGGCAGAGGCGTCGAAGTATTTACCGGCGGTCGTCGATGGGCACGAACGCCAGATCGTCCGGCCCGGTGTAGTGGGCGCTGGGGCGGATGATCTTGTTGTCCTGCCGCTGCTCGATGATGTGCGCGGCCCAGCCGCTGGTGCGTGCGATGACGAACAGCGGCGTGAACATGGCGGTGGGTACGCCCATCATGTGGTAGCTCACGGCGCTGAACCAGTCGAGGTTGGGAAACATCTTTTTCACCTCCCACATCACTGTCTCCAACCGCTCGGCAATGTCATACATCTTGGTCGATCCGGCGTCATGGGACAGTTGCTTGGCCACCCCCTTGATGACCACATTGCGCGGGTCGCTCACGGTATAGACCGGGTGGCCGAAGCCGATCACAACCTCCTTGGCCTCGACGCGGCGGCGGATGTCGACCTCGGCCTCATCGGGGCTGTCGTAGCGTTTCTGGATCTCGAAAGCCACCTCGTTGGCGCCGCCATGCTTGGGGCCGCGCAGCGCGCCGATGGCGCCGGTGACGGCTGAATACACATCGCTGCCCGTGCCCGCCACCACGCGGGCGGTGAAGGTGGAGGCGTTGAACTCGTGCTCGGCATACAGGTTAAGCGAGGTGTGCATGGCGCGCTCCCAGGCGGCGCTGGGCGGCGTGCCGTGCAGCAGGTGCAAAAAGTGCGCGCCGATGGAGTCGTCCTGGGTTTCCACCTCGATGCGGCGGCCCGAGCTGGCCCAGTGGTGCCAGTACAGCAGCATGGAGCCGAGCGAGGCCATGAGCCGATCGGCAATGTCGCGCGCTCCGGGCAGGTTGTGGTCGTCCTTTTCGGGCAGTGCGCAGCCCAGGGCCGAGACGCCGGTGCGCATCACGTCCATGGGGTGGCTGGCGGCGGGCAGTTGCTCCAGCGCCTGTTTCACCGACAGGGGCAGGCCACGCAGGGCCTTGAGCCGGGCCTTGTAGGCCTTGAGCTCGGGGCGCGTGGGCAGCTTGCCATGCACCAGCAGGTGGGCGATTTCCTCGAACTCGCAGACCTCGGCCATGTCCAGGATGTCGTAGCCCCGGTAGTGCAGGTCGTTGCCCGTGCGGCCCACGGTGCACAGGGCCGTGTTGCCTGCGGTCACGCCCGACAGCGCAACGGATTTTTTGGCCTTGAAGGCGGTGGCGGCTGGGGTGGCGGTTTCGGTCATGGCGCGTGGTTCTCCATTGCTGCAAAAGGGTTGTGCACCGGTGTCTTGCTGGTGCATGATTCGCAATGTACGCAAGCCATTCACCCAATGTAAGCCCTGAATTGGCGAAGGTTTGCGAATGAAAAACAAGCAACTTGCGAAGTTTGCGAATAACCACGAGGAAAACAGTTCATGCGCAAAACCTTTATGGGCGTGCAACTGCGCCGCCTGCGCGAGGAGCGCGGCCTCACGCAGGTGGCGCTGGCGCGCACGCTGGGCCTGTCGGCCAGCTACCTGAACCAGATCGAGCAGAACCAGCGCCCGCTCACGGTGTCGGTGCTGCTCAAGATCAGCGCCGCGCTGGGTGTGGACGTGCAGCGCTTTTCCGACGACGAGGAAGCGCGCCTGATCGCGGGCCTGAACGACGTGCTGGCCGACCAGCCGCCAGGCGGCACGGGGCAGGAGCAGGTGTCGCTGGCCGAAATCCGCGAACTGGCCGCCAGCATGCCCGCCGTGGCCCGCACGCTGATCGGCATGCACGGGCGCTACCGGCAGGCGCTGGAGCGGCTGGATGCGCTGGCCGCGCCCTGGGATGACGAGCGCGCGGGGCAGCAGGGCACCGCCGCCCCGGCACCACCGCCCATGGCCTACGAGGAGGTGCGTGACTATTTCTTCGCCCACCACAACCACATGGGCGAGCTCGATGCCGCCGCCGAGCGCTGCGCCGCGCAGTGGGGCCTGGAGCCGCGCCGCGCCGACCACGTGCTGCAGCAGCGCCTGGAGCAGCAGCACGGCGTGCGCGTGGTCACGCCGGGGCCCGAGGCGCCGGTGCTGCACAGCGGCACGCTGCGTTTGTTCGACGCGGCTTCGGGGGTGTTGTACCTGTCTGACCGGCTGGAGGGCGGGCAGCGCAACTTCCACATGGCGACGCAGCTGGCGTTTTTGGAGATGGAGCCCGTGCTGCAGCGCCTGGCGCAGGATGCGCGCCTGTCGAGCCCCGAGGCGCGGCAGCTCGCGCGCATCGGCCTGGCCAACTACTTCGCGGGGGCGCTGCTCATGCCGTATTCGGCCTTTTTGCATGCCGCCGAGGAGGAGGGCTACGACATCGAGCGCCTGGTGCAGCGCTTTGGTGTGGGTTTCGAGGCGGTGTGCCACCGGCTGTCCATGCTGCAGCGGCCGCAGGCGCGTGGCATTCCGTTCATCTTCATCCGCGTGGACCGGGCGGGCAACATCTCCAAGCGCCAGTCGGCCACACATTTCCACTTTTCGCGCATCGGCGGCACCTGCCCGCTGTGGAACGTGTACGAGGCCTTCGCCCAGCCGGGCCGCATCGCCACGCAGCTCGCCCGCATGCCCGACGGGCGCACCTACCTGTGGGTGGCGCGCACCGTGCAGCACGGCGGCGGCGCCTGGGGTGCACCGGGCAAGCTGCACGCGGTGGCGCTGGGCTGCGACATCGAACACGCCCCGCGCTGGGTGTATGCCAAGGGCCTGAACCTGGCCGACCCGGCCGCCGCCGTGCCCATCGGCATGGGCTGCAAGGTGTGCGAGCGCACCAGTTGCCCGCAGCGCGCCTTCCCACCCGTGGGGCGGGCGCTGGAGGTGGACGAGCGGCGCAGCACGCTGGCGCCGTACCCGGTGGCGAATCCACAACGGCTTTTATAGATTGCTCACTATTTGATAGCTATTTGCGCTTTCTGATAAAGCGATAGGGCCTGATTTGGCAGTTTATCCAAGGGGGCGAGCGCCATTTATCCCGTTCAGATGGCTCCGGTGGGGTGCAGGCAAGCGCAAGGGTATCCAGGCAGGTGTCAGCCATGGTGCTGTTTTTCTTTAATAATGGCCCGTAACGGAATGTGTTGGTTCGGCCATGGGGGCGTGCGTGGCTCTGCGCTTTGCGCTCCATGGTCTGGCCGACGCCCGACGGGCAATGCAAAGGCGTGCGTCTGACTTCACTGAACTCCTCCTCCGCACTGAAACCACCTCGCGGCCACAGCAGGCATTGGGCTGCGGGTTTGGGCGTGGCTGCGCTCGGTTTGGCGATGAGCCTGTGGCTGGGGCTGAACCAGGCCTCGTCCATGGCACGCATTGAAGAAGCCCGCTTTACCCAGGAAGCCCGTGTTTTTTCCGACGCCCTGAGTCAGCGCCTGGCCAGCCACACCGAGGTGGTCAGCGGCTTGCGCGGCCTGTTCACCGCCAATCCGCGCCTGTCGCGTCTGGACTTCGAGCGTGCGACCAGCGAGATGGAGGTCGGCCAGCGCTACCCTGGCGTGCGCAACCTGTCGTTCACCCGCTGGGTGCCGGACTCTGAACGAGCGGCCTACGAGGCCCGCGTCCGGGCGGACACGTCGCTGTCGCCCGATGGTTTTCCGGATTTCAGGATCCATCCGCCGGGTCAGCGCGTGGAATATTTCGTGGCCGAATACCTCTGGCCCATGGTGGGCAACGAAAGCGTGCTGGGCCTCGATATCAGCGCCCAGCCCACCAATCTGGCGGCCATGCGCTACAGCCGCGACAGCGGGCAGACGGTGATGTCGGCGCCCTTCGACCTTTTGCAAGAGACGGAGCACCGGGCGGGCATCGTCATCCGTGTGCCTGTGTTCGACCCGACCAGCAGCTCAACCGGAGAGCGCTTTATCGGCGCGGTGGCGTCCACCATCCGGGTGTACGACCTGGTGCGTGGGCTGGGCAGCCTGGGCTATCTCAAGGGCATTGCTGTGGCGATGACCGACCAGGGCCCCGTGCGCACCGAGTCCGGCGGCGCGATGGTGCGCACCTTGGTGGAGCAGACAGCCCCCGGCCTGCCGGGCGCCAAGCCCCTGGTGCGTGACCTGACGGTGCATGACCGGCGCTGGCAGCTCACCTTCTATCCCACGCAGTCGTTCCTCACGCCGTCCGAGGCCCGCCTTCCGCTGCTGGCGGGGCTGGCGGCGGCGCTGGTGTCGCTTTTGCTGGCATCCACCGTGGGCCTGCTGGTGCACCAGCGCACCCTGGCGCTGGTGCGCGCGCAGGCGTCGGACGACGCACGGCGCGAGAGCGAGGAGCGTTTTCGCGCCCTGTTCAACCAGGCCACCGTGGGCATGGCGCTGATGGACACCGCCACGGGCCGCTACCTGCGCGTCAACCAGCGGTATTCGGACATCGTGGGCTACAGCGCGCACGAGATGCAGAGCCTGACGTTCATGAGCCTCGTCCACCCCGAGGATCTGCCCGAAGACCTGGCCCAGTTGGAGCGTCTGAAGGCGGGCGAAATTCCTGAATACCGCATGGAGATCCGCTACATCCACAAGGACGGGCACCCGGTGTGGAGCGATCTGATGGTGTCGCTACTGTGGGACCAGGGCGTGGCGTCGGGGCAGCATATTTCGGTGGTGCAGGACATCGCCTCGCGCAAGCAGATGGAGGAATCCCTGCGCGCCAACGAGCAGCGCATGCGCGGCATCCTGGAGCGCCTGCCCATGGGCCTGTGCCTGATCCAGCAGGACGGCTTCATCAGCTTTCGCAACCGGCGGTGCGTGCAGATCTGCGGCTACACCGAAGAAAGCGTGCCGGATGTGGAGACCTGGTGGCTGCGCGCGTTCCCCGACCCCGAAATCCGCGAGGCGGCGCGCAGCGACTGGGAAGCGGCGGGCGAACAGGCCGCAGGCAATCAAGGCGTCGTCCCCAGCGTCGAATACACCATCGTGTGTGCCGACGGCAGCCGCAAGCCGGTGGAGTTTTCTGGTGTGTTTATCGATGGCGGGCGCCTTGTCACCCTGCAGGACCTGAGCCAGCACAAGGCCGCCGAGGAAGAAATCAACACCCTGGCTTACTACGACCCGCTCACCCGCCTGCCCAACCGGCGGCTGCTGATGGACCGGCTGCAACAGGCGCTGGCCACCAGTGCGCGCCACCAGCGCAGCGGCGCCTTGCTGATGCTGGATCTGGACAATTTCAAGACCTTGAACGAAACCCGGGGCCATGACCGGGGCGACGCGCTGCTGCTGCAGGTGGCGCACCGCCTGCGCAGTTGTTTGCACGAGGACGACACGGTGGCGCGCCAGGGCGGCGATGAATTTGTGGTGGTGCTCGAAGACCTGGGAGACAGCACCGAAGAGGCCGCGGCGCGTGGTGAAGAGGTCGGCCAGCGCATTCTGTCGGTGCTGCGCGAGCCCTACCAGCTCGATGGCGATGCCCACCACAGCTCGCTGAGCATGGGCGTCACGATCTTCAGCGGCATGCAGGAGACGACGGACGAGCTGCTCAAGCGTGCGGACCTGGCGCTCTACCAGGCCAAAAACGCGGGCCGTGACACCCTGCGTTTCTACGACCCCAAGATTCAGGCCGCCGTGAGCGCACGGGCCGCCCTGGAGCTGGACATGCGCGCCGGCCTGGCCCAGGGGCAGTTCGAGCTGTACTACCAGCCGCAGATCGACCGGGGCCGCATCACGGGGGCCGAGGCCCTGCTGCGCTGGCGCCACCCGCGCGACGGTTTTGTCTCGCCCGCGCATTTCATCCCGCTGGCCGAAGAGACCGGGCTCATCCTGCCGCTGGGCGAATGGGTGCTGCAGGTGGCCTGCCAGCGGCTGGCCGCCTGGGCGCAGCAGCCCGAACTGGCCGGGTTGAGCCTGGCCGTGAACGTGAGCCCGCGCCAGTTCCACCAAAGCGGCTTTGTCGCCCAGGTGCTGGCGGCCCTGGCCGGGGCCGGGGCCGATGGCCGCCGCCTCAAGCTGGAGATGACCGAAGGCCTGCTGCTGCAGGACGTGGAAGACACCATCGACAAGATGGGCCAGCTCAAAGGCTACGGCGTGGGGTTTTCGCTCGACGACTTCGGCACCGGCTACTCATCGCTGTCCTACCTCAAGCGCCTGCCGCTCGAACAGCTCAAGATCGACCAGGGTTTTGTGCGCGACGTGCTCACCGACCCCAACGACGCCGCCATCGCCCGCACCGTGGTGGCGCTGGGCACCAGCCTGGGCCTGCGCGTGATTGCAGAAGGGGTGGAGACCGAGGCGCAGCGCGAGTTTCTGGAGCGCCACCACTGCCATGCCTGGCAGGGTTACCTGCTGAGCCCGCCCTTGCCGGTGGCCGAGTTCGAGGCCCTGGTGCGCAGCGCCTACGAGGCCGAGCAGCGCAAGACCGGGCTCGACGACGATGCGATGGATTTGATTTATCAAATTTGATAGCAATAAACCATTGCGGAACAAGCGCTAGGGCTTGTTTTAACCAAATGTTTCCATCCAGGCCGGGTGATAGCCCTCAGCCCGCCCGCCAAGGCCCGGTGGCGGGCGGGCGGCGCGGTATCATTCCGCCCTTGCAATATGCAATAGCCTGCGTGTGCCCCGCCCGGAACGCCCGTCCGGCGCCCGTTTCCACCCCTGCGCTCCCTTTTTTGCCCGCCTCCTGACCCGTGCGTCTTACCTCGATCAAGCTTTCCGGTTTCAAGTCGTTCGCTGAACCCACCAACTTCATGCTGCCAGGGCAACTGGTCGGCGTGGTGGGCCCCAACGGCTGCGGCAAGTCCAACATCATGGACGCGGTGCGCTGGGTGCTGGGCGAAAGCAAGGCCAGCGAATTGCGTGGCGAGAGCATGCAGGACGTGATCTTCAGCGGCACCACCACGCGAAAGCAGGCCAGCCGCGCCAGCGTGGAGCTGGTGTTCGACAACTCGGACCACCGCGCAGGCGGCCAGTGGGGGCAGTATGGCGAGGTGGCCGTGCGCCGCGTGCTCACCCGCGACGGCACCAGCAGCTACTACCTCAACAACCAGCCCGTGCGCCGCCGCGACGTGCAGGACGTGTTCCTGGGCACGGGCCTGGGGCCGCGCGCCTACGCCATCATCGGCCAGGGCACCATCAGCCGCATCATCGAGTCGCGCCC
>NZ_JAPUDY010000066.1 GCF_027492855.1 Acidovorax sp. | reverse complement strand
TCGCTGGGCCAGCTCTTGGCGATGGGGGTCAGCACCTCCAGCAGCAGGCGGGCTTCATCGGCGGCGTCTGCGCTGCCTGTGTGCTGCTCGTCCACCAGCAGCGCGCAGTACAGGTTGAGCGCCAGCGCGCCTTCGCCATAGGCCTTTTGCGCCAGCAGCATGCGCTTGATGTCGGCGTGTTCGATCAGGCGCACCTGCGGGGCGGCGGCATCCTTGCCGCCCTTTCCCACCGGGCGGCCCTGGGGCCGGTTTTTGGCGTAGTCCAGGCTGGCGTAATAGCCCGCCAGGCCCAGCATGCTGGCCGCCATGCCGATGCCGATGCGCGCCTCGTTCATCATGTGGAACATGCATCGGAGGCCATCGCCAGGCTTGCCGACAAGGTAGCCCACGGCACCGGCGCCGCCGCGCACGGGGTATTTGCCCTCGCCAAAATTCAGCAGCGTGTTGGTGGTGCCGCGCCAGCCCAGCTTGTGGTTCAGGCCCGCCAGCGCCACGTCGTTGCGCTCGCCGGTCAACTGGCCGCTGGTATCCACCAGCTTCTTGGGCACGATGAACAGCGAGATGCCGCGCGTGCCCGGCACCAGCTTGCCGTCAGGGCCCGGAATCTTGGCCAGCACCAGGTGGACGATGTTCTCGGTCAGCTCATGGTCGCCCGAGCTGATCCACATCTTGTTGCCCTTGAGGCGAAAGCGCGAGCCCAGCGGATCGGCTTCAAAATCAGCCCCGTCGGGCACGGCGCGTGTGGCCACGTCCGACAGCGACGAGCCCGCTTGCGGCTCTGACAGGCACATGGTGCCCGACCAGCGGCCGTTGAATTCATTGAGCGCAAACACCTCTTTTTGCAGCGCCGTGCCATGCGCCATCAGCAGGTTGGCGTTGCCCGATGTCAGCATGTTCGAGCCGATGCTGATCGACGCTGCCGCAAAAAAACTATTGGCCGCCGCCTCGACCGTGTAGGGCAGTTGCATGCCGCCAATGTCGTAGTCCTGCGCGGCACTCAAAAGGCCCGACTCGGCATAGGCCCGGCGCGCCTCGTAGGTTGCCTGGGGCAGCACCACGCGCAGCGTGCCGTCGGGCTCGGCCGCGGTGCGCGGCTCTTCGGTGTCCACCAGGCGGTTGAACGGTGCGTACTTCTCGCGGGCAATGCGCTCGGAGGTGTCCAGCACGGCATCGAAGGTTTCGCGTGAATGGTCGGCAAAGCGCTCGCGCGCTTGCAGCTTCTCGGCATCGAGCCACTGGTAGAGCAGGAAGTCAACGGTGGGGCGAAGGCTCATGGAATTTCCATTAAAAAAAGCCTCTAGCGCCCACCCATCAAGCGCTAGCAGCTATGAAAACAGGAGTAAAAGGGTGCCGGGGGCATCCTGGGAGCCACCGGTACAGCCCGCTCAGACGCCAGCCTCGCCAGCCCCGCTCTGGGCGGGTAGCACGGCGATCGTGCCCTGCGCTACCGCACAGAGCTTCTCCACCCCACCCTGCACCGCAAACACATCGCAGCGGCACACCGCCTGGTTGCGCCCTGCATACGCGGCCTGGGCGCGGGCAATCAAGAGCTCCCCAACGGCGGGACGGAGGTAGTTGATCTTGAATTCAGACGTCACCACCGGCACGCGCAGCGCAGTGCCGCCGGCATAGGTGAGAGCGTTGTCCGCCAGGTAGCTCACAACGCCCCCATGGGCAAAGCCGTGCTGCTGGCGCAGCTGAGGCGTCATGGGCAAGTGCAGTTCGCACTGCCCCGGGGACAACGCCTGGAGCTGCGCCCCCAACAGTTGGCTGAACGGCTGCGCTGCCAGCACCTCGCGGCCCAGGGCCAGAAAGGCCTCGGGCGAAGCTGCGTCGGCGGGGCGATCCTGGGCCATGGGTCAGAACACTTCAAAAATGCCTGCGGCGCCCATGCCGCCGCCGATGCACATGGTCACGCACACCTTTTTGGCGCCACGGCGCTTGCCTTCGATAAGCGCATGGCCCGTGAGGCGCTGGCCCGACACACCGTAAGGGTGGCCCAGGGCAATGGCGCCACCGTTCACGTTCAGGCGGTCGGCAGGGATGCCGAGCTTGTCGCGGCAGTAGATCACCTGCACGGCAAAGGCCTCGTTCAGCTCCCACAGGTCGATGTCCTCGACCTTGAGGCCCAGCTTCTTGAGCACCTTGGGCACGGCGAACACGGGGCCGATGCCCATTTCGTCAGGTTCGCAGCCCGCCACGGCAAAACCGAGGAAGCGGCCCAGGGGCTTGAGGCCCTTCTTGCTGGCGTAATCTTCACTGGTCACCACGCAGGCACCGGCGCCATCGCTGAACTGGCTGGCATTGCCCGCCGAGATCAGGCCGCCCGGCAGTGCGGAACGCAGGCCGCTGATCGACTCGACCGTGGTGCCTTCGCGCGTGCCTTCGTCCTTGCTCACCGTCACCTGTTTGGTGATCAGGCCCAGGGTTTTGTCGGCCACGCCAGCCGTCACGGTGATGGGTGCGATCTCGGCATCGAACAAGCCACCGGCTTGCGCGGCACTGGCCTTTTGCTGGCTGGCTGCGCCGTATTCGTCCATGGCTTCGCGGCCGATGTGGTAGCGCTTGGCCACTTGCTCTGCGGTCTGCAGCATGCTCCAGTAGATCTCGGGCTTTTGCTTGGCCAGGGCCAGGTCCTGGATCATGTGCAGGTTCATCTCCTGCTGCACACACGAGATGCTTTCGACGCCACCCGCCACGAACACATCGGCCTCGCCCGCGATGATGCGCTGGGCTGCCATGGCAATGGTTTGCAGGCCCGAGGAGCAGAAACGGTTGACGGTAACACCCGACGCCGTGATGGGCAGGCCGGCCTTGAGCGCGATCTGGCGCGCGATGTTCATGCCCGTGGCGCCCTCGGGGTTGGCGCAGCCCATGATGACGTCATCGACGTCGGCGCCGTCGATGCCAGCGCGCTGCACGGCGTGCTGCACGGCATGGCCGCCCAGGGTGGCGCCATGGGTCATGTTGAAGGAACCCTTCCAGCTCTTGGCGAGCGGCGTGCGGGCGGTGGAAACAATCACTGCGGAGGTCATGTGAATTCCTTTTTATTCGGTCAGAGGTGCACGCGTGCGCTTATTGGAAGGCCTTGCCTTCGGCAGCCAGCTTGGCCAGCAGCGGAGCGGGCTTCCAGAACGCTGCGTCGTCCAGGGGGTTCTTGGCAAAGCGGTCCATGGCCTGCACCACGTTGAACAGGCCAACCTCGCTGGCGTAATGCATGGGGCCACCACGGTAGATGGGGAAGCCATAACCCGTGAGGTACACCATGTCGATGTCGCCGGACTTGCTGGCGATGCCGTCCTCAAGAATGTGCGCACCTTCGTTGACCAGGGCGAACACCAGGCGCTGCACGATTTCTTCATCAGAAATCTTGCGCGGCGTGATGCCCAGCTCCTTGCGGTGGTCTTCGATCATCTTGTTGACCAAGTCGCTCGGAATCGCGTCGCGCTTGCCCGCCTGGTAGTCGTACCAGCCTGCGCCAGTCTTCTGGCCAAAGCGGCCCAGCTCGCACAGCTTGTCGGCGGTGCGGCTGTATTTCATGTCAGCGCGCTCAACAGCGCGGCGCTTGCGGATGGCCCAGCCGATGTCGTTACCGGCCAGATCGCCCATGCGGAACGGACCCATGGCAAAGCCGAACTTCTCAACGGCCTTGTCCACCTGCTGGGGCGTGCAGCCTTCGTCCAGCAGAAAACCTGCCTGGCGGCTGTACTGCTCGATCATGCGGTTGCCGATGAAGCCATCGCACACACCCGAGACCACCGAGGTCTTCTTGATCTTCTTGCCAATCGCCATCACGGTGGCGAGCACGTCCTTGGCAGTTGCCTTGCCACGCACCACTTCGAGCAGCTTCATCACGTTGGCGGGGCTGAAGAAGTGCATGCCCACCACGTCCTGCGGACGCTTGGTGAAGGCGGCAATCTTGTCCACGTCCAGCGTGGAGGTGTTGGAGGCCAGGATGGCGCCGGGCTTGGCCACGGCGTCGAGCTGCTTGAACACGGCTTCCTTGACGCCCATTTCTTCGAACACGGCCTCGATGATGAGGTCGCAGTCCTTGAGATCGTCGTAGCTCAGCGTGGTGCTCAGCAGGGCCATGCGCTGCTCGTACTTGTCTGCTTTCAGCTTGCCCTTCTTGACCTGGGCTTCGTAGTTCTTCTTGATCGTGGCGATGCCGCGGTCCAGGGCTTCCTGCTTCATTTCCAGAATCTTGACGGGGATGCCCGCGTTCAGGAAGTTCATGGCAATGCCGCCGCCCATGGTGCCCGCGCCAATCACGCCCACTTGCTTGATGTCGCGCTTGGGGGTGTCCGAAGGAACGTCCGGGATCTTCGATGCCGCGCGCTCGGCCATGAACAGATGGCGCAATGCACGCGATTCGGGAGTCCACATCAGGTTGATGAAAATCTCACGCTCCACCAGCATGCCGTCGGCAAACTTCTTCTTGGTGGCGGCTTCGACCGCGTCCACGCACTTGGCGGGCGCGGGGTAATTCTTGGCCATGCCCTTGACCATGTTTCGCGCGAACTGGAAGTACGCATCGCCTTCAGGGTGCTTGCACGGCAGGTTGCGCACCAGGGGCAGCGGACGGGCATCGGCCACGCTCTGGGCAAATGCCAGGGCCTCGGCCGCCAGCGTTTCGGCCGACGCGGCCATCTTGTCGAACAGTTTCTGGCCGGGCACGGCGCCAATCATCTCGCTCTTGACGGCCTCGCCGCTCACGATCATGTTGAGCGCGGCTTCCACGCCCAGCACACGCGGCAGGCGCTGCGTGCCGCCCGCGCCAGGGATCAGGCCAAGCTTGACCTCAGGCAGCGCGATGGAACAACCAGGCGCCGCAATGCGGTAGTGGCAACCCAAGGCCAGCTCCAGGCCTCCGCCCATGGCCACAGTGTGCATGGCCGCCACCACAGGCTTGGCCGAATTCTCGATAGCAACAATCACCGACAGCAGATTGGGCTCTTGCAAAGACTTGTCCGTGCCGAACTCCTTGATGTCGGCGCCACCGGAAAACGCGCCGCCCGCACCGGTGATCACGATGGACGTGACCGCTGCGTCAGCATTGGCACGGCCAAGGCCGTCCACGATGCCCTGGCGGGTCGCTAACCCAAGTCCGTTAACGGGAGGATTGGCCAGGGTGATCACGGCAACGGAGCCGTGGACTTTGTATTCAGCGGTCATGCTGTTGTTCCTTGCGTGCTTGAAAAGTGAAAAAGAACGGTCGTGCGTTTTTATTGTAGAGACTTCAGGCCGGTTTAGCATGCCCATTTGTCCCCAGTGGGACAAGGCTGTTGACCGTCGGCCGCCTCGCCGGGTAAAAAAAAGGCGCCTGAATAGATCAGACGCCTCTTGGGATACGCATTGGATGTGCCGGAAGCCTTTACACCTCCAGCCACTCCTTGCGGATGTAGTTGTCGGCCCGCAGGCTGTCGGGCGTGCCTTCAAAGACGATGGAGCCATGCCCCATCACCAGCGCACGGTCGGAGATCTTCATCGCGATGGTGAGCTTTTGCTCAATCAACAGCACCGAGATACCGCGTGCTTTGATGGTCTGGAGGTACTGGCCCACCAGCTCGACGATCTTGGGCGCCAGGCCCTCGGTGGGCTCGTCGATGATGATGAGGTCGGGATCACCCATCAAGGTGCGACACAGGGTGAGCATCTGCTGCTCGCCGCCCGACATCACGCCTGCCTCGGTGTGCTGGCGCTCCTTCAGGCGCGGGAACATTTCGTACATGTCATCAAACGACCAGCGGCTGCCCTTGCCGTTGCCCTTTTGCCCCAGCATCAGGTTCTGGTGCACCGTGAGGTTGGGGAACACGTCGCGGCTTTCCGGCACATAGCCCAGCCCCAGGTGGGCGATCTCATAGGCCTTTTTGCCATTGAGGTCCTGCCCCTTCCAGTTGAGCGTGCCCTCCCAGTCCACCAGGCCCATGATGGCCTTGGCGGTGGTCGAGCGGCCTGACCCATTGCGCCCCAGCAGGGCCACGATCTCACCGGGCTGCACGTCAAAGGTCACGCCATGCAGCACATGGCTCTTGCCGTAGTAGGCGTGGAGGTTTTCGATTTTCAGCATGTCAGTGTCCCGCCCCCTGCTCGTCCGCAACCACCGAGCCCAGATAGGCCTCTTGCACGCGCTGGTTGGCACGCACCTTGTCCGGCGTGTCGTAGGCGATCACCTCGCCATAGACCACCACGGCGATCTTGTCGGCCAGGCCGAACACCACGCCCATGTCATGTTCCACGGTCAGCAGGGTGCGGCCTTCGGTGACCTCCTTGATGAGATGGATGAAACGCGTGGTCTCGGTCTTGCTCATGCCGGCCGTGGGTTCATCGAGCAGGATCACGTTGGCGCCGCCCGCGATGGTGATGCCGATCTCGAGCGCGCGCTGCTCGGCATAGGTGAGGTTCATCGCTAGCGTGTCGCGCTTTTTATCGAGCTTGATCATCTCCATGAGCTGCCTGGCGCGCTCGTTGGCATCGTGCAGGTTCGACAGGAAGCGCAGGAACGTGTACTTGTAGCCCATGCTCCAGAGCACGCCGCAGCGCAGGTTCTCGAACACCGAGAGCTTGGGAAAGATGTTCGTGATCTGAAAGCTGCGAGAGAGCCCCTTGCGGTTGATCTCGTACGGCGCCAGGCCGTTGATGCGCTGGCCGTTGAGGATCACGTCCCCGCTGGTGGGTGCAAAGCGCCCGCTGATCAAATTGAACAGCGTGGACTTGCCCGCGCCGTTAGGCCCAATGATGGCCACACGCTCGCCAGGGGCCACGGCCAGGTTGGCACCGCGGATGATCTCGGTCTTGCCAAAACTCTTGCGCAGGTCGCGCAGTTCGAGCGCATAGGTTGCGTTGTCAGCAGCCATGGTCACAAAGCCTCCCCGCGCTTGATTTCATGTTCTATTTCTTCCTGGATCTTGCCCCACTGGCGCACAAACTGACGGCGGCACAACTCGAAGAGGCCAAAGCCCGTGACCATCACAAAGATGGCGCCGAACCAGGTGGTAAAGCCCTTGGCGTTGAGCGACGCCCCCAGGAACGTCACCTCAGGCCCCAGCGCCGCATTGAGCTGCAGGTGGTAGGTCATCTCGATCATGCAGGCCGCCCCCAGCACTCCCACCAAGGCCGTGCCACCAAGCGCCAGGTAAGAAGCCACAAGTTGGCGCAGCTTGCCGAACTTGGCCAGGCGCAGGTTCATCATGATCAGGCTGGCCACGCCGCCAGGCGCATACATCACCATGAACAGAAACACCAGACCCAGGTACAGCAGCCACGCCTTGGACAGCTCGGACAACAGCACCGAGGCCAGCACCAGCAACACCGCACCGATGATGGGGCCGAAGAAGAACGTGGCCCCGCCCAGGAAGGTGAACAGCAGGTAGCCACCCGAGCGGAGCACGCTCAGGCTGTCGGCGCCGGTCACGATCTCGAAGTTGATCGTGGCCAGGCCGCCGCCGATGCCAGCAAAGAAGCCCGCGATGATGAACGCGAAGTAGCGCACCCGCTGCGTGTTGTAGCCAATGAACTCCACGCGCTCGGGGTTGTCGCGCACGGCGTTCAAAATGCGGCCCAGCGGCGTGCCGGTGAAGGCAAACATGGCGGCCGTGCAGACAAAACAGTACACAGCGATCAGGTAATACACCTGAATGGCTGGCCCGAAGCTGATGCCGAAGAACGAGTTGCCATACACGCGGTCGGTGGTGATGCCGCCCTCGCCGCCAAAGAACTCGGGGAACATCAGCGCCATGGAGGCCACCAGTTCACCAATGCCCAGCGTGATCATGGCAAACGTGGTGCCCGACTTCTTGGTGGTAACAAAACCCAGCAAGATGGCAAAAAAGGCCCCGGCCAAGCCGCCCACGATGGGGATGAGCACCAGCGGAATGTTGAAGCGGCCCGCACTCGCCATGTTCATCGCGTGGATGGCGATGAACGAGCCCAGGCCGGTGTAAACCGCATGGCCAAAGCTCAACATGCCCCCCTGCCCCAGCAACATGTTGTAGGACAGGCAGATGATGATGAGGTAGCCGATCTGCGAGAGCATGGTCAGCGCAAGGCTGCTACGAAACAGCATGGGCGCCACGATCAGGGCAATGGCGAACAGCGTCCAGATGACGAACCGCCCGACATTCCAGGGCTTGAACCGGTAGTGCGACGTAGCGCTTGAAACAGTGTTGGTCATGGAGTTCATGGCATCAATCCTCCCGCGTGCCCAAAAGGCCCTTGGGGCGGAAGATCAGAATCAGCACGAGGAACAGGTAAGGCAGGATAGGCGCCACCTGGGAGATCGTGAGTTTGAGCAAGGGGTAACCAAAGGTCTGGTCGGTCACGGCCACGCCCACGGCCTCGAAGACGTTGATCAGCGAGTAGTCGAGCGCCACAGCGAAGGTTTGCACCAGGCCGATGAGCAGCGATGCCAGGAAGGCACCGGCCAGCGATCCCATGCCACCCACCACCACCACCACGAAGATGATCGAGCCCACCGAAGCAGCCATCGCGGGCTCGGTGACATAGGTGTTGCCGCCGATCACACCCGCCAGGCCCGCCAGCGCAGCGCCACCGCCGAACACCAGCATGAATACGCGGGGCACGTTGTGGCCCAACGCTTCCACCATCTCGGGGTACTTCAGTGCGGCCTGGATCACGAGGCCGATGCGCGTGCGCGTCAAAAGGAGCCACACCGACACCAGCATCAGCATCGCCACCAGCATCACAAACGAACGCGACTTGGGGAACTGCGTGCCATACAGCGTGAACAACGGGCCCTGCAGTTGCTCGGGCAGGCCGTAGGGCACAGTGGAGCGGCCCCACACAAGCTGCACCACTTCCAGAATCAGGTACGAAAGGCCGAACGTGACCAGCAGCTCAGGCACATGGCCGAACTTGTGCACGCGGCGCAGGCAATAACGCTCGAAGGCGGCACCCAACACGAACACCACCAACGGCGAGATCACGAGCGCAGGCCAGAAGCCCACCACCCCAGAGATGGTGAACGCGAAATAGGCGCCCAGCATGTAGAAACTGGTGTGCGCAAAATTGAGCACGCCCATCATGCTGAAGATCAGCGTGAGGCCAGAGCTCAGCATGAACAGCAGGAGCCCGTAGCTCACGCCGTTCAGCAAGGAGATGACGAAAAACTCGAGATTCATTGGAATTTTTCATTACAAAGGGAAAAAAAAGGCCCGAGCCAAGTCGGGCCTCGAAGCGGTCAGCAAGACTTACGGACGCTTCATCTGGCACGAGGTGGGCGTGCTGGCCACATAGGGCTCGTAGTACTTCACAGGGGCAAAGGTGTAGCCCGTGCTTTCGGAGTCCAGTGGGTACTTTCCACCGGCCTTTTCCCACTTCGTAATGAACAGGCCTTGCTGCAACTGGTGGTCGGTCTTGCGCATCTCGACTTCGCCGTTGAAGCTCTTGAACTTCATGCCTTCCAGCGCCGCAGCCACCTTCACCGGGTCAGTAGACTTGGCCTTGGCAAAGCCCTCCGACAGCATGGAGAAGGCGTGATAGACCGAGCCTGTGTACATGTCGTCGTTGAACTTCTTCTTGTAGTCCACCACGATCTTGTTGATCTCACCCGGCATGTTCATGTGCGAGTAAGACACCATGTACACGCGCCCTGCGGCGGCTGCGCCCATGGCGGTGGGGCTGCCCGTGACGGCGCCGTAGTAGGTGTAGAAGTTGACGTTGTTCAGGCCCGCATCGTTGGCGGCCTTGATCAGCAGCGCCAGGTCGGAGCCCCAGTTGCCGGTGATCACGCTGTCGGCACCCGACTGTTTGATCTTGGCGATGTAGGGAGCAAAGTCACGCACCTGGGCCAGGGGGTGCAGGTCGTCGCCGACAAACTGCACGTCGGGGCGCTTGCGCTGCATCATTTCCTTGGCGAACTTCGAGACCTGGTGGCCGTGCGAATAGTTCTGGTTGATCAGATAAACCTTCTTGACCTCGGGCAGATCCTTCATGTAGGTCGTCAGCGCCTCCATCTTCATGGAGGTGTCTGCATCCAGGCGGAAGTGCCAGTAGCTGCACTTGCTGTTGGTGAGGTCTGGGTCCACGGCGGCATAGTTCAGGAACAGAACTTCCTTGCCGGGATTGCGTGCGTTGTGTTTTTCCAGCGCATCCATGATGGCCAGCGCAGGGCCCGATCCGTTGCCCTGCACCACGTAGCGCACGCCCTGGTCCATGGCCGAGCGCAGGGCGCTGGTAGTCTCTTGCGGGCTGAGCTTGTTGTCGATGCCGATGATCTCGAATTTGACGCCTGCGGCGTTCTTCTTGTTGAACTCTTCAGAGATGAACTGGAAGCTCTTGAGCTGGTTCGTTCCAACGGCTGCCATCAGGCCCGACAGGGGGTCGAGCCAAGCGATTTTCACTGTTTCGCCCTTTTGAGCGAATGCCCCGCCAGCGCTTGCCAGAATTACCGATGCCGCTACAGCCTTAATAGCAAATTTCATGGTTTTGTCTCCTAGTGAATCGACACAACGCAGCGTACCGCGTTGCAACAAAGCGATGCTCAGGGATTGCCCCTACCAGCGTCGCACACGTGACTGGCGCAGCGCTCCCCCGAGCTCACACGCCAATCGTGGGCAGCCAAACCGAGGCCCGCGCGCATGGCGCAGACCCGGTTGAGCCACGCCCTTCTCACAGGCCCGGAAGCTTGTAATCCTTGAGTTGCTCACGCAACTTTGTCTTGAGCATCTTGCCGGTGGCGCCCAATGGAATCGACTCCACGAACACCACGTCATCGGGGATCTGCCACTTGGCCGTTTTACCCTCGTAGAAGGCCAACAGTTCTTCGCGCGTGACCTCTGCGCCAGGACGCTTGACCACGGCCACGATGGGGCGCTCGTCCCACTTGGGGTGCGGCATGCCCACGCAAGCCGCCATTGCAATCGCAGGGTGCCCCATCGCAATGTTCTCGATGTCGATGGAGCTGATCCATTCGCCGCCGGACTTGATCACGTCCTTGCTGCGGTCGGTAATCTGCATGAAGCCGTCGGCGTCGATGGTGGCCACGTCGCCCGTGGGGAACCACTCCCTGCCCTGGGCATCCTTGACAAGCGGATTGCCGCCCTCGCCCTTGAAGTAGCTGGCCACGATCCACGGGCCCTTGACCAGCAGATCGCCATAGGTCTTGCCGTCCCAAGGCAGTTCGTTGCCCTCGCCGTCCACGATCTTCATGTCCACGCCATAGATCGCACGGCCCTGTTTGAGCAAGATCTTCATCTGCTCGTCCTTGGGCAGAGCCAGGTGCTTGTTCTTCAGCGTGCACAGCGTGCCCAGCGGGCTCATCTCGGTCATGCCCCAGGCGTGCAGCACCTCCACGCCATATTCATCCTTGAAGGCATGGATCATGGCGGGTGGGCAGGCCGAACCACCAATCACCGTGCGCTTGAGCGTGGAGAACTTCAGTCCTCCGGCCTTCATATGGCCCAGCATCATCTGCCACACGGTGGGCACGCCCGCCGCATAGCTGACCTTCTCGGTCTCGATGAGTTCGTAGATCGACTTGCCGTCCATGGCCGGGCCGGGGAACACCAGCTTGCAACCCGTGAGCGCTGCCGAATAAGGAATGCCCCAGGCGTTGACGTGGAACATGGGGACCACGGGCAGCACCGAATCACGGGCCGAGAGGCACATCACATCGGGCAATGCGGCAGCGTAAGCATGCAGCGTGGTGGAGCGGTGGCTGTACAGCGCGGCCTTGGGGTTGCCCGTGGTGCCGCTGGTGTAGCACATGCTCGATGCCGAGTTCTCGTCGAATTCGGGCCAGGCGTAGTCGGGCGAATGCGCGCCGATCCAGGCTTCGTAGCTCGTGAGGCCAGGGATGCCCGAATCCGCAGGCAGCTTGTCGGCATCACACAAGGCCACCCACTTCTTCACCGTGGGGCACTTGGCGTGCACCGCCTGCACCAGGGGCAAGAAGGTGACATCAAAACACAGCACCTGGTCTTCGGCGTGGTTGACGATCCATGCGATCTGGTCGGGGTGCAGGCGCGGGTTGACGGTGTGCAGCACGCGGCCTGAGCCGGAGACGCCAAAGTACATCTCCATGTGGCGGTAGCCATTCCAGGCCAGTGTAGCCACGCGGTCGCCGAACTGCAGTTGCAGATCGTCCAGCGCACCAGCCAGCCGACGCGCTCGCGCAGCCAGGTCGCGATAGGTGTAGCGATGAATGTCACCCTCTACCCGTCGGGAGACGATTTCGGCGTCGCCATGGTGGCGTTCGGCGAACTCGATCAGCGACGAAATCAGCAATGGTTGACTTTGCATCAGGCCCAGCATGGGAGCTCCTTGGATGTTGTAGTGAAGGGAAAGATCATGGTAACGCGCAGCCTGAAACCCATGTGTCTCCAACGTCATGCGCGCCGGCCGGTAGCGCTCCAGTGTGCGCCGCATGCATGCAGCCGCCAACACCTGTCGTTCCATTGACAAAGGCCGAGGGATTACCCTGCACTTTGCGCCCCGGTGCGGCGACAATCGCGCACATGCTCAGCGCCTCGCCATCTGCTCCGCGGTTCATTTCAGCCCAGCTCTGGTTTGCCAGCGTTCCCGCCGCGCTGCAAGAGCGCCTGCGCAGCGAGGTGTTCACGGCGCAAGGTGGCAAGGGCGAGGTCATGCTGCCTGCGGGCAGCGCCGTGGCGGGCTGGCATGCGGTGCTCTCGGGCCTGGTCATGCTGCAGAGCCCGGCCAGCAAAGGGCGGTCTTCGGCTTTTATCGGCGTGCCAGATGGCGAATGGTTTGGCGAAGGCTCGGCCATGAAGCCCGAGCCCCGCAGATACCACGTGGTGGCACTGCGCCCCACCACACTGATGTGCCTGCCACTGCCGCTGTTTGCCATGCTGCGCGAGACCAGCCTGGCCTTCAACCAGTTTCTGGTGCTGCACCTGAACATGCGGCTGGGGCAGGCCATGACCATCATCGAGGCCGGGCGCACGCAGTCCACCGAGCACCGCGTGGCGCTGTACCTGAGTCGGCTGTTCTGGCGCAGCACACGGAGGCTGAACCTCACACAGGACGAGTTGGGCCAGTTGGTGGGCCTGTCGCGGCAGACCGTGAACAAGGTGTTGCGTGTGATGGAAGACATGGGCATCGTGTCGCTGGATTTCGGGCGCGTGGCCATCGTGGACGACGATGCGCTCAACGCGTACCTCGCGGCCACGGCGGCGCAATGACCTGACGCCGCTTTCTGCGCAAGCGCGCGGCTCAAAGGATTGCCACCGGTGGGAACGCCCCTGGCACAGCGCCCGAACCGCCGTCGCCACAGCCAGCCATTGCCAGCGAGAAACTCACCACCCCCAACCATTGGGGCTTACGCCAACACACATCAACCATGTCTTGTCTCAACTTTTCTTAGAAGCTTCGGGAACGCATCCCATCCAATAAATAAGGCACAACCTTGAGGCTGGATTGTGGAAAACAGCGGGCCTTTCGGTACTATCGCAACCTTGCCAAAACACTGACTTCAGGCCACCATCGCGCGTAAACCCTGATCCCCGCTGAAGCCATGACTTCCCACCGTACAAGCTCTGCCGCCTGGGTGCGCGGCACCACCGACATGATGGCCGCCGAAGGGCTGCCGGTGGCCGAGCTGTGCAGCGAGGCAGGCATCGACCTCGCATCGTTGCAGCAGCCACAAACCCGCGTGGATGTGGACCGGGTCAGCCGACTGTGGGAGCTGGCCGTGGCGCGCTCGGGCAAGGTGGATCTGGGCCTGTGCCCACACCTCACGGCCCGCTACGGCAACGTGGATGTGGTGGGCTATGCGCTGGCGTCCGGCCCCAGCCTGCTGGTGGGGTTTCAGCACCTCAGGCGCCACATGGCGGTGATTTCAGACTGCACCACCTTCGACATGGAGCGCGATGCGCGCGGCGGCTACTGGCTGTCCATCACGCACATCGGCGCCGCCCGGCCCATTCCGCGCCAGCGTGTGGAATACGCGCTGCTCACGCTGTTCACGCTGTGCTGCTGGCTCACGCGCCGCGACCTGCGACCCCTGGGCGTGGAGCTGGTCACGCCGCCACCGGCCGCTGGCAATGAAGCGCGCTATCAAGCCGCCTTTGGCATGCTTCCGCGCTTTGGCCAGCCAGCCAACCGATTCCTTCTGGCCGAGGCAGATTTGCTGGCCAGCATCCCCACACACAACCCTAGCCTGTGGGCCATGCACGAACGGCTGGTGGAAACCGAACTCGACCAACTCGGCCATTCGCTGGCCAGCACGCGGGTGCGCACCGAGGTGGCACGCATCCTTCACAAGGGCGAACCGCGCCGCGACGACATCGCCGCCCGCCTGCACATGACCGACCGCACCCTGCAGCGCAGGCTGCAGGCCGAATCGGCCACCTACCAGCAGTTGCTCGACGACACGCGCTGCGAGTTGGCCCGCCAGTACCTGTCAGACCCCCGCCGCAACCTGACCGAAGTGGCCGACCTGTTGGGCTTTGCCGACCAGAGCAACATGTTCCGCGCCTGCAAACGCTGGTTTGGCATGCCGCCGGGGCAGTACCGCGCGCAATTGCAGCAGCAACAGCAGCAGCCTGGGGCCGAGGCCGAAGCGCTCACCCCCAGCGCATAGGGCGGCAAACGCCCCGGCCTGCCAAGGCCCTGCCCACACCGGGTCATCCATGGTGCGAGACAATTCCAGCCATGAACCCCACCGCCGACAGCGCCACCCGCCCCGAAACCGGCCTGGCCTGGGACCACCGTTTCGCCGCGCTGGGCCCGGACTTTTTCACCGAACTGCGCCCCAGCCCGCTGCCCTCGCCCCACTGGGTGGGCGTGAGCACCGATGTGGCTGCACTCATCGGTCTTGACAGCACCTGGTTGCACAGCGACGCAGCGCTGCAGGTCTTCGCAGGCAACGCTCTGCCCGCAGGGGGCCGTTCGCTTTCCAGCGTGTACAGCGGGCACCAGTTTGGCGTGTGGGCGGGCCAGCTCGGCGATGGCCGGGCCATTTTGCTGGGCGAAACCGCCAGCGGCTGGGAGATTCAGCTCAAGGGGGCGGGCCGCACGCCCTACTCCCGCATGGGCGACGGGCGCGCCGTGCTGCGCTCCAGCATCCGCGAATTTCTGTGCAGCGAAGCCATGCATGGACTGGGTGTACCCACCTCGCGGGCGCTATGTATCGTTGGCTCGCCAGCCCCCGTGCGCCGGGAGGAAACCGAAACCGCCGCCGTGGTCACCCGCGTGGCGCAGAGCTTTGTGCGCTTCGGCCATTTCGAGCACTTTTCGGCCAACGGCATGGAGCCCCAACTGCGCACGCTGGCCGACTACGTCATCGACCGCTACTACCCGGAATGCCGCAGCACCACTGAATTGGGCGGCAATGCCTACGCCGCCCTGCTACAGGTCGTGAGCGAGCGCACGGCCCATCTCATGGCCCAATGGCAGGCTGTGGGATTTAGCCACGGGGTGATGAACACCGACAACATGAGCATCCTGGGCCTGACCATCGACTACGGCCCGTTCCAGTTTCTCGACGCCTTCGTGCCCGGCCATGTGGGCAACCACAGCGACACGCAGGGCCGCTACGCCTACAACCGCCAGCCCAACGTGGCGTACTGGAACCTGTTTGCCCTGGCCCAGGCCCTGCTGCCGCTGATCGGCGACGAGGATCTGGCCAAAGCCGCATTGGAGCCATACAAAACCGTCTTCCCCGAAGCCTTCATGGCCCGCATGCGCGCCAAACTGGGCCTTGGCGCCGTGCGCGAGCAGGATGCGGCACTGATCGACGGCGTCCTGACCCTGCTGGCCAAGAACGGCGTGGACTACACGATCTTTTGGCGGCGCCTGTCACACGCCGTGGGCAGCAGCGATTTCGAGCCAGCGCGCGACCTGTTCGCGGACCGGGCGGCTTTCGACACATGGTTGCTATCATATTCAGAGCTGCTTGCGCTTGATGATCGTGCGCAAAGTGCCAATTTAATGCTCAAAACCAACCCCAAATTCATCCTGCGCAACCACCTGGGCGAGCAGGCCATCCGCGCAGCGAAACTCGGCGACTTCAGCGAACTCCAAACCCTTCAGCGGCTGCTGGAACATCCCTTTGACGAGCACCCAGGGCACGACGCCTACGCAGCCTTCCCGCCCGACTGGGCATCTTCCATTGAGATCAGCTGTTCATCATGACCTACTCTGTTCAAAAAACCGATGCCCAATGGCAGGCTGAGCTGCGCGAAAAAGGCGCCGAGCCCGCCGCTTTCCAGGTCACGCGCCACGCGGCCACGGAGCGCCCTTTCACCGGCAAATACGAAGCCCACTGGGCCGATGGCAGCTACCATTGCGTCTGCTGCGGCGCCAAGCTGTTCGACTCGGTCACCAAGTTCGACGCGGGCTGCGGCTGGCCCAGCTTCTCCGAGGCCATCCCCGGCGCCATCAAAGAGATCGTGGACCGCAGCCATGGCATGGTCCGCACCGAAACGGTGTGTGCACAATGTGGGGCGCACCTGGGCCACGTGTTTGAAGACGGCCCCACCCCCACGGGCCTGCGCTATTGCATGAACTCAGCGTCGCTCGACTTCGAATCCGACAGAGGCTGAACGCCGAGAATGTCCCCGACTCCATGAAAATTCTGATTGATTTCTTTCCCATCCTGCTGTTCTTCGGGGCCTACAAGTTTTATGGCATCTACGTGGGCACTGCCGTGCTCATGGCTGCCACCGCAGCGCAGATGGCGCTGATCTATGCCATCGACCGGCGCCTTCAGACCATGCACAAGGTCACGCTGGTCCTCATCCTGCTGTTTGGCACGCTCACGCTGGTGCTGCAGGACGACCGCTTCATCAAATGGAAACCCACGGTGCTTTATGGCGCCATGTCCATCGCGCTGGCCGTTGCCCTGTGGGCGATGAAGAAGAACTTCCTCAAGATGCTGCTGGGCAGCCAGCTGGAGCTGCCCGACCGGGTGTGGCTGCGGCTCAACGTGGCCTGGATCGTTTACTGCGCCTTCATGTCGGCGATCAACGCCTACGTAGTGGTCAACTTCAGCACCGAGGCCTGGGTGGACTTCAAGCTCTGGGGCTACGCCTTTCCGCTGGTCTTCCTGATCGGCCAGGGCATCTACATCGCACCGCACCTCAAGAGCGACGAGCCCACCGCCTGAGACAGCCCACCCACAAAGCCGCACATGACGACGACCCTTGCCCAACAGATGCACCAGGCTTTGGCCGAAAAGCTCACCCCTACAGAGCTGGAGGTCCTGGACGAAAGTGCCGCTCACGCAGGCCACGCCGGAGCCAATGGCACGGGCTTCGGCACCCATTTCCGGGTGCGCATTGCGTCACCTTTCTTTACAGGTCGGCCCCGCGTGGCGCAGCACCGCCTTGTGTATGATGCGCTGCAAGAATTTATTGACCAAGGCGTTCACGCCCTCGCCATTGAAGTTCTCTGAGCCGGCCCCAAATCATCAGCTGCCGGATTTCAGCTGGCAAACAACCTCTCATTTTTTGGATTTCGCATGAAGAAACAGCTCCTGTCCGGCCTCGTCGCCGCTGCCGTGCTGGGCACGTTGGCCCTGCCGGTTTCCGCCCAGAACGTGGCCATCGTCAACGGCAAGGCCGTTCCGAAGGAACGCGTCGAAGCGCTCAAGCAACAGGTGGAACGCTCGGGCCGCCCTGTGACGCCCGACATCGAAGGCCAGATCAAGGAAGAAGTCATTGCCCGTGAAGTCTTCATGCAGGAAGCGCAAAAGCGCGGCCTGGAAGCCTCGGCAGACTACAAAACCCAAATGGAACTGGCCCGCCAGACCATTTTGATCCGCGAACTGTTCGCCGACTTCCAAAAAGCTAACCCGGTGACGGACGCCGAAATTCAGGCCGAATACGACAAGTTCGTGGCCGCCAACAGCGGCAAGGAATACAAGGCTGCCCACATCCTGGTGGAAAAGGAAGCCGACGCCAAAGCCATCATTGCGTCCATCAAGAAGGGCGCCAAGTTCGCAGACATCGCCAAGAAGCAGTCCAAGGACACAGGCTCCGGCGCCAAGGGTGGCGACCTGGACTGGGCCAACCCCGCCAGCTACGTGAGCGAATTCACCGAAGCCCTCGTCAAGCTCGAAAAGGGCAAGATGACCGAGACCCCCGTGAAGAGCCAATTTGGCTGGCACGTGATTCGCCTGGACGATGTGCGCCAGGCCGAACTGCCCAAGCTGGAAGAAGTCAAGCCCCAGGTCGCCCAGCAACTGCAACAGCAAAAACTGGCCAAGTTCCAGGAAGACCTGCGCGCCAAGGCCAAGGTCGAGTAATCGGAACCAACCGAATCCCGCTAGGGATGCCGACAAAAAACGCGACCTCGGTCGCGTTTTTTTATGGGCGCATCAGCGCATCCGTTGGCTGCATCAGCCGTGCCCCAGGCCCCATGCCACCGCCATCAACAAGCCCATCATCACCGGCTGATGGAGCATGTAGTAACTCAGGCTCCAGCGCCCCAGGGCCGCCAACGGGCGCAGGCCGCCAGGCAGTGAGCGCTGCAACCAGTTCGACCGGTGCGCCAGCATCCACTGGCCCGCGGCCAGCCCCCACCACAGCACGCCCAGCCACGGAAAAATCGGCACATAGTCCTCGGTGAAAGGCTTGCGCGAGACCAGACCCAGCCAGTTGAGCGCCCGGCCATTGAGCCACGGCGCAGCCTCGGCCCACATGCCGCTCAGGACATGCTGCGCCAGCGGCGGCAGCGCCACGGCCACCAACCCAGCCAGCCACAGCCACCGGCCCCAATGGGCGGTGCACCGCGCAATCAACAGCATCACGGCCATTCCGTGCAGCACCCCGAAGTAGATGAAGCTTTGCGGAAACATGACATAGGAGCTTGCCGTCACCAACAAAGCGCAGCCCACGATCTGCCCCCAACGGCGCCCAAAGCGCAGCCATCCCTGCCCCTGGTGCCACGCAATGGCTTGGCCCAGCCCTGCGCAAAACAGAAAGAGACTCACGATCAAGGTGCGTTGCGTGGTCCAGAACGGATCCATGCGGAAGTTCTGTGGCCAAAAGCCGAAGTGGCTCAGGTCAAAGCAAAAATGGAAGACCGTCATCCACACCATGGCCAACCCGCGCAATGCGTCCACTGCGTCATAACGCTTGGGCATGGCTTCAGCCGAAGGCGACAAGGAGGGAGAAGCAGACAGAGCAGCAGCGGACGAAGAGCGTTTCATTGCGTGATCAGCCAATCGGGATGTGGGCACATGTGGCCCTGAAGCGTACGACCGCCAGATGGTACGAACGTTTGCATGCACGTGCGCACAGACACTACTGCAAGCCTCAAAAACGCGGGCAAGAAAAAAGGCCTTGCAGCATGTGCTGCAAGGCCTTCAAACATTGGTCGGAGCGGCGGGATTCGAACTCGCGACCCTCTGCTCCCAAAGCAGATGCGCTACCAGGCTGCGCTACGCTCCGACAGCTCGTATTCTAACCCGCAGATTTCATGATTTTTGGCTCGATACCTGCTTTTTGCATTTTTTTTGAAAAGCTGCAGAAGGCAGACCAATTGATGGGCTTAGCGGCTGCTCGGGCCAGGGCCGCGGCCGGCCAGGTGGCGGAACGTGATGCGGCCCTTGGACAGGTCGTACGGAGACATCTCCAGCGACACCTTGTCACCCGCCAAAATGCGGATGTGGTGCTTGCGCATCTTGCCGCCGGTGTAGGCGATCAGTTGATGGCCGTTGTCCAGCGTTACGCGAAAGCGCGAGTCGGGCAAGACTTCCGTGACGGAGCCTTGCATTTCGATGAGTTCTTCTTTGGCCATGTTCTTTATCTCTTCAAAACAAATATTCTGTGATCGGCGCCTGAACGCTGGGAGGCTTCCACCACGGCGGATACAACGTGGTCGGTGCTCGACACACGGTGCATTGCGGGCGGTGGGAGTCGCTGCACCCTGGGCGCAGATCAGGCAGAGGGCCGTGGGAGACGGCTTCAATGGACAGGCTTAGGCGCTGTGCATAGCCTGTCGATTGTACCGCGATGTGCTAGGTTTTGCCTATGGGCTCGCTTTGGCGTCCGCTGGCGAGCCTTCACGCCCCTGAACGGCCATCGCCAGAGTCCGTACCAGATCGGTCTGGGTGATCACCCCCACCAGGCGCTCATCGCCGTCCACGATGGGAATATGGTGGTGCCCGCCCTGAGAGAACAAGGGCACGAGATCCATGGCGTGCTGCGCCACGCGCGCCACTTGCACCGGGTGCGACATGATTTCACCCACGCTCTGGGGCTGACCGCCGCGCCCCATGACCAGCGCGCGCAAGCGCTGCCCTAGCCCCTCGTGCGTATCCAGGTTGGCCAGCCGCATGAAGTCGGCCACCGTCACGATACCGGTCACCAGGTGCTGCGCATCCACCACAGGCAGCGCCTTGATCTGCTCGGCGCGCATGAGGGCCCAGGCATCCTTGAGCGAAACGCCCGCCTCCACAGCCAGGGGCGGCTTGGACATGATGTCTGAGCAGCGCAACTCGCCCAGCGTCCGCTGGAACGCCGCACGCCCCGCCAGATGCAACAGCCCTTCCAGATCGGCCCGGCTCACGTCCAGCACCTGGTTGTAGTGCGCAAGCGCAGCATCCACGTCCGACGCGGTAAACGCCCCCTGGGCCACATCGGTGCGGGCCACTACGCGCTGCGGATGGGGATAGCGGCGCCCGGTCAGCCCGTTGTAAATCACCGCTGCCACCAGAAGCACGAGCACATTGAACAAAACGGGAAACACGGCCAGATGCCACCCGTCGCCCGCCGTCAGCACCACATACAGCGCCATCGCTCCGCCCGGCGGGTGCAGGCAGCGTAGCGGCACCATGAGCGCGATCGCCAGTCCCACGGCCACAGCCCCCGCTAGCGCCTGATCAGGGATCAGTGCAACACAAACCGCCCCCACCAAGGCAGACAGGGTGCTGCCACCCAACAGAGGCCAAGGCTGGGCCAACGGACTCGACGGCATGCCGAACACCAGCACAGCGCTGGCCCCCAGCGAAGCCACCATCCAGGGGCCCGAGCCGCTGCTGCCCGCCCACCAGCGGCTAAGCAATGCCGTCAGCAGCACCCCAATCACCGCACCCACTATGAAACGCAGCCTTTCACGCCCATCAATGCCCAAGGGGGCGGGCCAGAAGTGGCGCAACCACCGGACCAGGCGCACACGCACCGGCAACGCTGCAGAAGAAGAAGGCGGGGTTGGGGGTGAGGAAAGAGACATGGACAAAACAGAAGCACTGCGGCGCAGCCACCAAAAATCACCAGGGGCCGGGCCTCGGCAACACGCAGCGCAGGCATGCAGTGTCGCCGAGATGGTCATTTTGTGGGCTAGCGCACCCAGATTCCCCCACGAATCCACGCAGCCATGGGGAATGGCTCGTGCGGTTTGATGGGGTTTCCTATGCTCGAAACTACTGACACCAAGAGATCAAACAAGTTCGCACAGCTCAAAATTGATGATCTATACTGCATGAAAAATTGAATGATGCAATTTAATTCATATTGAAGATGCCTTGTATCGAGACACTCATGCCACCCAATGCACAGGCGATCGGCCAGGCGGTTGCGCATGTCCGACCGGGGCTGATTTCAGGAAAAATCCCGCCCCACGCACATCTTGATGCTGCCCCTCACCCGACGGTACGGGTATCCCATAAGTATTCACCACAGAATGCTTGGGGTAAATTACTTTAAGCCTAAACAAAGGAGACAAGCCATATGACTACCCGCCGCCTCGTCATCAGCCGCAGCGCCGCCCTCGTGGGCGCCGCATCCACGGGGCTGTTGCTGCCCTCCATCGTGCGCGCCCAAAGTGGCAAGGTGCGTGTGGGTTTCATGTTGCCCTACACCGGCACCTTCGCGCAGTTGGGCGTGGCCATTGAGAACGGCGTGCGCCTGGCGATCGACCAGCAAGGCGGCAAACTGGGCGGGCGTGAGATCGAATGGTTCAAGGTGGACGATGAGTCCGAACCCAGCAAGGGCGTGGAGAACGCCAGCAAGCTTGTGCAGCGCGACAAGGTGGATGTGCTGATCGGCACCGTGCACTCGGGCGTGCAGATGGGCATTCAGAAGGTGGCGCGCGACACCGGCGTGCTCAACCTCATCCCCAATGCGGGCGTGCATGCCGCCACGCGCGCACTGTGCGCACCCAACGTGTTCCGCACCTCGTTCAGCAATTCACAGCCCACGCTGGCGCTGGGCAAGGCCATGGTCGAAAAGGGCCACAAGAAGGCCGTGTGGATCACCTGGAAATATGCGGCTGGCGATGAGGCCTTTGAAGGCTTCAAGGAAAGCTATACCAAGGCAGGCGGCACTATCGTCAAGGAACTGGGCCTGCCCTTCCCCAACGTGGAGTTCCAGGCACTGCTGACCGAAATCGCGGCCCTCAAGCCCGATGCCGTGGCCTGCTTCTTTGCGGGTGGCGGCGCGGCCAAGTTCATCCGCGACTATGCTGCGGCTGGTCTCAAAGACAAGATCC
The DNA here is from genome assembly GCF_027492855.1 of Acidovorax sp. Taxonomy (GTDB): domain Bacteria; phylum Pseudomonadota; class Gammaproteobacteria; order Burkholderiales; family Burkholderiaceae_C; genus Acidovorax. Next base: position 43,470 of record NZ_JAPUDY010000066.1, on the reverse strand, counting down.
CGCTGTATGGCTCGGGCTTCCTCACCGAGGGCGTGCTAGAGGCCGCTGGCCCTGCCGCCGACGGCATCATCACGACCATGCACTACAGCGATTCGCTGGACACGCCGCGCAACAAGCAGTTCCGGCTGGAATACGCCAAGGCCTTCCGTAGCCAGCCCGACGTGTACGCCGTGCAGGGCTACGACACCGGCTTGCTGCTGGTGCAGGGCGCCAATGCGGTCAAGGGTGATCTGTCCGCCAAGCCCGCCATCATCAAGGCCATGGAGAGCGCCACCATCGACAGCCCGCGTGGCAAGTGGACCATGAGCAAGGCCCACAACCCGGTGCAGGACATCTACCTGCGCCGCGTCGAAAACAAGGAGAACAAGGTGATCGGCGTGGCCGCCAAGGCCCTGGCCGACAGCGGCGCCGGGTGCCGCATGGGCTGATCCCGCACACGGCACGCGCCTCCCGACCCGCCCGCATGGTCTCCGTGCGGGGGGCTCTTTGCTGTCGGCTGCGCGCCGTGCGGCCTGATCTGTTGCACTCCACCCACGGCCCCCCATGGACTTCGCCACCTTCCTGATCCAGTTGCTCAACAGCGTGCAGTACGGGCTGCTGCTGTTCATGCTCGCGGCCGGCCTCACGCTGATCTTCGGGATCATGGGCGTGGTGAACCTGGCACACGGCAGCTTCTACATGCTGGGGGCCTATCTGGCGTACTCGCTGTCGGGGCATTTCGGCAGCCTCACGCTCGCCATTCTGGGTGGCGCTGTGCTCTCCGTGCTGTTTGGTTTGGCGCTGGAGTGGCTGCTGTTTCGCCATTTCTACCACCGCGACCACCTCGACCAGGTGCTGCTGACCTTTGGCCTGATCTACATCTTTGAAGAACTGCGCTCCATCCTGTGGGGCGACGACGTCCACGGCGTGCCCATTCCCAAGGTGCTCGACTGGTCCATTCCGCTCACCGACACCCTCTCCTATCCGGTCTATCGGCTTTTCATCTCGGGCGTGTGCATCGCATTGGCCGTGGCCCTGTACCTGCTGATTTCCAAGACCCGCCTGGGCATGAAGATCCGCGCGGGGGCCTTCAACCGCGACATGGCCGAGTCGCTGGGGGTGAACATCAAGCTCATCCACGCCATCGTTTTTGCACTGGGCGTGGGCCTGGCGGCGGTGGCGGGCATGGTGGCCGCACCGGTGTCCAGCGTCTACCCCAACATGGGCTCCTCGGTGCTCATCATGTGTTTTGTGGTGGTGGTGATTGGCGGCATCGGTTCGGTGCGTGGTGCACTCATCGCTGCCCTGCTGGTGGGGCTGGTCGACACCTTCGGCAAGGTGCTTCTGCCATCGATGGCCGGAATGCTGGTCTATATGTTGATGGCAGCCGTGCTGCTGTGGAAACCAGAAGGCCTCTTCAAACAATGATGACCCCCATGCTTGTCGCCCCGTGCGCCCCACACGCTTCGCAGCCCGGCGGCCACCTATGAGCACACCCCGCGCCAATATCGAAGTGCTGCCCCGCAGCGCGCAGTTCACCCTGGCTCTGGGCCTGGTGGCATTGCTGGCTTTTCCGTTCGTCGGAAGCGACTTCTACGTGCAGATGGTCACGCGCATGATGATCATGGCCATCTTTGCGATGAGCCTAGACCTGCTGCAGGGCGTAACAGGCCTGGTATCGCTGGGCCATGCCGCCTACTTCGGCGTGGCGGGCTATGCGCTGGCCTTCCTCACGCCCGCCGATACGCCAGTGAGCCTGTGGTGGTCGCTGCCATTGGCTGTGGCCGGTGCAGGGCTGGTGGCGCTGGTCATCGGCTTTTTTGTGGTGCGCACGCACGGCATCTACTTCATCATGGTCACGATGGCGTTTGCGCAGATGGTGTTCTACCTGTTCTTCGACAACAAGGTGCTGGGCGGCTCGGACGGCCTGTACATCAACTTCCGGCCCGATGCGTCCATCTTTGGCTGGCTGCCGTTCGACCTCGAAGGGCGCAAGACCTTCTACTACTTCACCCTGGCCCTGGTGGTCATCGTCTATGTACTGCTGCGCCGCCTGCTCTGGAGTCCGCTGGGCCGGGCGCTGTCGGGCATCCGCATCAACGAACACCGCATGCGTGCCATGGGTTTTGGCACACGTGGCTACAAACTCACTGCCTTTACCGTGGCGGGTGCGCTGGCCGGGCTGGCGGGCTACCTGTGGGGTGCACAAACCGGCTATGTGAACCCCGAGCTGATGGGTTTTCACATGAGTGCTCACGCCATCATGATGGTCATCCTGGGCGGCATGGGTAATTTTGCGGGGGCCATCGTCGGGGCCTTCGCTTTCGAATACCTGCTGCATGTGTTCAAGGACATCACCAAACACTGGCAGTTGCTGATGGGCGGATTCATCGTGTTGGTGGTCGTGGCCGCGCCACGCGGGCTGCTGGGCATGCTGGCGCAGCGCCAGGGTGCCAGCAAGGCCGAGGAGGACCCACACCATGGCTGACGCCCTGCTCTCTGCCCGCCAGCTCACCAAGCGCTTTGGCGGCCTGGCTGCCGTCAACGGCGTGTCCGTGGACCTTTGGCGTGGCCACATCCACGCCGTGATCGGCCCCAACGGCGCAGGCAAGTCCACGCTGACCAACCTGCTCTCAGGCGACCTGCCCCCCACCGCAGGCCAGGTGCTGCTGGGCGGCGCCGACGTGACCGGCTGGGCGCCCGAACGCATCTCGCGCCAGGGCCTGGGGCGCAGCTACCAGAAGACCAACATCTTTCTGCCGCTCACCGTGCACGAAAACGTGCGCCTGGCCGCCCAGTCGCGCGATGCGCAGCAGCCCTGGAACCCGCTGCGTTGGTGGCAGGATACGCGCGCAAACACTATCAAAAACAGAGCTACTACCGAACGCCTGGAAAGCGCTATCGAGCTTTCTGGCTTGAAAGACCGGCGCACGGCGATTGCCGGTGCCATGAGCCACGGCGAGCAGCGCCAGCTTGAAATTGCGATGACCCTGGCCACCGAGCCGCAGGTGCTGCTGCTCGACGAACCCCTGGCGGGCATGGGCGTGGCCGAGGCCGAGCGCATGGTCGATATGTTGCAGCGCCTCAAGCCCGCCCACGCCATCATGCTGGTGGAACACGACATGGACGCCGTGTTTGCGCTGGCCGACCACCTCACAGTGATGGTGAACGGCGAGGTGATCGCCCATGGCACGCCACCCGATGTGCGCGCCGATGCGGGCGTGCAGGCCGCCTATTTGGGAGAAGACCACTGATGAGTAGCGCTCCTTGGATCGATGCCCGGGGCATCCACACCTTCTACGGCAGCAGCCACATCCTGCACGGCGTGGACTTCACCGTGGGCAAGGGCGAAACCATTGGCCTCATGGGCCGCAACGGCATGGGTAAAAGCACCTTGCTCAAGTCGCTGATGGGCCTGGTCAAGCCGCGCTCGGGCAGCGTGGCCGTGGCGGGCCGCGACGTGACGGGCAAGCCGCCTTACGAAGTCGCCCGGCTGGGCATCGCCTATGTGCCCGAGGGCCGTGGCATCTTCGGCAACCTCAGCGTGGTCGAGAATTTGCAGATGGCCGCCCGTGCGGGCACCAGCGGCCAGCGCGACTGGACCTATGAGCGCGTGCTGGAGACCTTTCCGCGCCTGAAGGAGCGCCTGGGCCATGGTGGCCAGCAGCTCAGCGGTGGCGAGCAGCAAATGCTGACCATCGGCCGCGCGCTCATGACCAACCCCGACGTGCTCATCCTCGACGAAGCCACCGAAGGCCTGGCCCCGCTGATCGCCCGCGAGATCTGGCGCATCTGCAGCCTCATCAAGGACAGCGGCATCAGCAGCGTGATCGTGGACAAGAACTGGAAACACGTCACGCAGATCACCGACCGCAACATCATCCTGGTCAAAGGCCAGGTGGTGTTCGAGGGCAGCTCGGACGCACTGCATACCCAACCCGAACTGCTGGAGCAGTACCTCGGGGTCTAAACGGCCTCCACGCCGATAGAATCGCCGCTTTCGTCTTCGAGGGGTTCGCCCGTGTCTGATCGCCTGGCAGTTCTGCCGCAATACCTCATGCCCAAGCAGGCATTGACCGCCCTGGCGGGTAAGTTCGCATCAGCCCGGCTGGGGGGCCTCACCACCTCGGTGATCCGCCGCTTTGTGGCCCGCTACAACGTGAACATGGCCGAAGCGGCCAACCCCGACATCGCCAGCTACGCCTCGTTCAATGACTTCTTCACGCGGGCACTGAAAGACGGCGCGCGCCCGCTGGCCGATGCCGACCTGATTTGCCCCGTGGACGGTGCCATCAGCCAGTTCGGACCCATCGCCAAGGACCAGATTTTCCAGGCCAAGGGCCATTCGTACTCCACCACCGCCCTGGTGGGCGGCGACGCGGCACTGGGCGCGCGTTTTGAGAACGGCCATTTCGCCACGCTGTACCTGAGCCCGCGCGACTACCACCGCATCCACATGCCCTGCGCGGGCGAGCTCGCGCGCATGATCCACGTGCCGGGCGACCTGTTCTCCGTCAACCCCACCACTGCGCGCGGCGTGCCCGGCCTGTTCGCTCGCAATGAACGCGTGGTCTGCGTGTTTGAATCGGCCCAAGGTCCGTTCGTGCTGGTGCTGGTGGGCGCCACCATCGTGGGCAGCATGGCCACCGTGTGGCATGGCCAGGTGAACCCGCCCCGCCCCGGCACGCTGCGCCAGTGGGACTACGCGAGCGGCCAGGTGAGCCTGCAAAAGGGTCAGGAGATGGGCCGCTTTCTGCTGGGCTCCACCGTGGTGATGCTGTTCCCCAAGGGGCCGCTGCAGTTCAACCCGCAGTGGACGCCCGCGGGGCCCATTCAGCTGGGTGAAGCGATGGCGCAACGAGCGACGACCGGCTGACCGGGGCCGTTCCCAGGAGGCCCTACTCCGGCACCCTGCTCATGTGGAATGCGCTGGGCTCCAGCCGCAATGTGTCGGGATGCACAGGGGATTCATGCCCCACCAGGTGCACCATCAAACCACTGCGCCGCACCACCACATGGCTCACCGTTTCGCGGCGCCCCCCCAGGTGGACGACCGCGCCGGGCTTGAACAAAGGCATGTAGTAATACGCCGCAGATTCCATGAGGATGCGGCTCCTTCCGCAAAAAAGGTGGCCGGTTGGCGCACCACGCGGCCTGCAAAAACAAGGTGAGGCCGCTCGGGCCATCCTAGCACCGATCCCTGCCCTTGCTGCGCTGCGGCAAGGCAAAGTCAGCGCTGATTCAGCCCTTGGTTTGCGCCCGCGCAAATACAAGCGCCGCATCCAGCAGGCGGCGCAAGTGCGGCTGCACGCCCGCAGCCACATCGGGCAGGTAGTCAAACGGCAAAACCTCCTGCATGTAGCTGCACTGCGTCATCTCCAACTGCACCGCATGGATGTTGTTCGCAGGCTGGCCGTAGTGGCGCGTGATGTGCCCGCCCTTGAAGCGGCCATTGAGCACGCCGGTATAGCCTGGCGCGGATTGGGCAATGGCCAGCAACTCCTGCGCCAGCGCGGGGGCGCAGCTCGCGCCGTCGGCCGTGCCCAGGTTCAGGTCGGGCAGCTTGCCCTCAAAAAAGCGCGGGAGTACGGAGCGGATGGAATGCGCGTCCCACAACACCGCCACACCGTGCTGCGCACGGATGCGATCGAGCTCGGCGCGCAGCTGCGCATGGTACGGCGCCCAGACAGTGTCGCGGCGCGCGGCCACCTCGGCATCATCGGGCACATCGCCTTGGGCATAGATGGGCGTGTCGTCAAAAGTGTCCACCGGGCACAGGCCCGTAACGCTCTGGCCGGGGTACAGGCTGGCACCGTCGGGCGGGCGGTTCAGGTCCACCACGTAGCGCGAATGCGTGGCCACGAGGATGGAGGCGCCCATGTCTTTCGCAAACGCATAGAGGCGCTCCATGTGCCAGTCGGTGTCGGGCACATGGCGGGCTTCGTCAGTGAAGCGCGCGGCCAGTGCGGGCGGCACATAGGTGCCTGCGTGGGGCATGGAGATCAGCAGCGGCAGTGTGCCCTGGTGGAACAAAAACGGTGGGGGGGCAGTATTGGTCATGGTTTTGGGTGCGGTAATACACGTCGGCTGTTCAGTCCAGCCGCCCGCCCTGGGTCTATCGAAGGGCAAGTTGCGGCAGAAGCCCAGGCTTCGACAGGCTCAGCCCGAACGGTTGGGGTACGAGGCTGGGACCGGACCATCTCAGGCGTCCGGCGCAATGGTGGCCGATCGCGCGGCCACGAAGGCTTGCGCGGCAGTGTCGTGCAGGGCATGGCGGCCCAACGCTACGCGCTGCACACCCGCCACCCACAGGCTGTCGATGGCCGAGGTGCGGTGGCTGCCGAACACGTGGGACGAAAGCATGCTGTGCGCGGGCAGGCCACAAAGCGCCACATGCTGCGCATCAAGCGCCACCATGTCGGCCTGCTGGCCTGCTTCGATGCCGCCGATGGAGCGGCCTGCCGCCTGCGCCCCGCCCTGCACGGCCTGCAAGGTCATGGCGGTGGCCACTTCGGCCTGGCTGCTGCTCGCCAGCACGTTGCGCTGGCGCAGCGACAGGCGCTGGCCGTATTCAAGCATCAGCAGCTCCTCGGCCGCGTTCACGCAGGCATGGCTGTCCGAGCCCACGCCCCAGCGGCCGCCGTGCTGCAGCCACAGCGGCATGTCGAAGATGCCGTCGCCCAGATTCGCTTCGGTGGTGGGGCAGATGCCCGCCACGGCGCCCGTGCGCGCGGCATCTGCATATTCGCCCTGCGTCATGTGCGTGGCGTGCACCAGGCACCAGCGTTCGTCCACGGGGGCGTGCGCAAGCAGCCATTGCACGGGGCGCTGGCCGCTCCAGGCGATGCAGTCATCCACCTCCTGCGTCTGCTCGGCGATGTGGATGTGGATAGGCGCCTTGGGGTTGAGCGCGGTGAGGCCCTGCACGGCAGCGGCAAGGCTGCCCTCCGGCACGGCGCGCAGCGAGTGCGGAGCAAGACCCAAAACACCACCCAGCGCTTGTGTAGCGGGCGCAAGGCGCTCCAATAATGAGAGCATATTGTCGGTGCCGCGGATAAAACGCGCCTGGTCGGCACGCGGCGGCTTGGCGCCGAAACCGCTGGTCTGGTAGAGCACCGGCAGCAGCGTGATACCGATGCCCGCATTGCGCGCCGCACGCAGCAGCACCAGCGACAGCGTGGCATCGTCGGCATAGGGCGTGCCGCCCTGGTCGTGGTGCACGTAGTGGAACTCGCACACGCTGGTGTAGCCCGCCTCCAGCATCTCCACGTACAGCCAGGTGGCAATGGCCTCCAGCGACTCGGGTGTGATACGCGCGGCAAACCGGTACATCAGGTTGCGCCAGCTCCAAAAACTGTCCTGGCTTTGCCCCCGGTATTCCGTAAGGCCCGCAAACGCGCGCTGGAACGCATGCGAGTGCAGGTTGGGCATGCCGGGGATCAGGGGGCCGGGTGCTACCGCAACGCCCATTGGCGCTACCGAGTCAGCCACGGCACGGGTGATACGCCCTGCACCATCCCACTGCACCAGCACGTTGCGCGCCCAGCCGGTGGGCAGCAGCGCATCCGCCGCGAAAAGACTGCGTGAAGCGTCATGCGCCATGGGCTGCCTCCTTTTGCGAGCGCACTCCCAGGCCGTCACCAGCCACCCGCCCCTGCCGCACGATGGTGCAGGCGGGTTGGTGGCCGAACCAGTAGGCCAGCTCAGCCGCCTCGCCCAGCGGCCACAGCACGAAGTTGGCGGGCCTGCCAGCGGCGATGAGGCCGTGTGTATCCGCAAGGCCCAGCGCACGCGCGGCGTGCGTGGTGATGCCCGCCAGCGCCTCGGGCACCGTCAGGCGGAACAGCGTGCAGGCCATGTTGGCCATGAGCAGCAGGCTCAGCGCTGGCGAGGTGCCAGGGTTGTGGTCGGTGGAGACGGCCATGGGTGCACCTGCTTCGCGCAGCTGCGCAATCGGCGGCAGGTGCGTGTCGCGCAGCGTGTAGTAGGCGCCGGGCAGTAGCACGGCCACGGTGCCTGCGGCCTTCATGGCGTCGATCCCGGCTTGCGACAAATGCTCGATGTGGTCGCACGACAGCGCGCCATAGCGCGCGGCCAAGGCCGCACCGCCCATGTCCGAGAGCTGCTCTGCATGCAGCTTGACGGGGATGCCGAGCGCCTGCGCGGCCTGGAACACCTGCTCCGTCTCTGCCAGCGTGAAGGCGATGTGCTCGCAGAACACATCGACCGCATCCACCAGCCCCTCGGCCGCCAGCGCGGGCAGCATCTCGCGGCAGACCAAGTCGATGTAGTCCTGGCTGCGCCCGGCGTACTCAGGCGGCAGTGCATGCGCGCCCAGAAAAGTGGTGCGCACCGTCACGCCAAAGGCCTCGCCCAGGCGGCGGGCCACGCGCAGTTGCTTGCGTTCGTGCTCCAAGGCAAGGCCGTAGCCGGACTTGATCTCGATGGCGCACACGCCTTCGGCCAGCAGGGCTTGCAGGCGCGGCGCGGCCTGGGCGAAGAGCTCATCTTCCGACGCCTCGCGCGTGGCCTTCACCGACGACACGATGCCCCCGCCCGCCTTGGCCACTTCTTCATACGTGGCGCCTGCCAGCCGCATGGCGAACTCGTTGGCACGCTGGCCGCCATAGACCAGGTGCGTGTGGCAGTCCACCAGGCCGGGCGTGGCGAGCGCGCCGCCTGCGTCCCAGCGGCGCAGCGGCTGGTAGGCGGGCGGCAACTGCGCCTCGGGCCCCACCCAGGCGATGCGGCCGCCCTGCACCACCACACAGGCGGGTGAGCCATCGGGCACGGGCACATCGGCCACCACCAGGCCCGCCACGGGCCTCAGGTTGGTCCACACGCCATCGGCGCTTTCGCCTGCCGCAAAGCTGTTGTTGTCCTTGTGCTGCATCTGCCGGTACATCTTTGGGTATCGCTTTGATTGCTACAAAATTAATAGCCATTAGCGCTTATTCATCAAGCGCCAGAGGCCATTTTTATTCAAACTTCTGGATTCACTCCGCGCTGCAAAGCGATCCAGACCAGGGCGGGCGCATCAGCCACACCACCAGTGCGCAAAGGCTCCAGGCGGCCCGGCACCGGGTCGCCCTCGCCTGCCCACCAGAAACCCTGCCCCGCCTTCAACACACTGGGTGCGGCGTTCTGGGCTTGCGCCCACTGCCACTCACCCTGCAGCACCATGCACAGCCCCGCAGGCGTGCTGCCGGGCGATTGCGCATCGCTGACCACGCGCAGCGGGCCGTGCCACAGGCCCCGCCGCTGCATCAGGTTGAAATCCTTGGAGGTGCCACCCAACATCGCGCCGTCCACGGCGTCGTCGCCCGAGAAGGCAAACGGCTGCCAGCGCTCTTCCAGCCGGTGCTCCCAACCGGGGCTGCGCAGGTGCAGGCCGTCACCGCCCAGCAGCATGATCTGGCGGTCGATGGACGGGAAGACCGAGAACGGGCCGGGCCGGTCCACGGTGGCCAAACTCACGCGCCACTCAAAGTCGTTCATGTCCGCCCCGGGCGGCCAACAGGCCAGCTCTTGCGTGCTGCCGCCGCCGTTCTTCCACGGGGTGCTGGGGGTGGTGGCCAGGTCAAAGAAGTTCATCGCCATCGTCGTCGTATTCCTCATGGTGTGGCTGTCGGCTCTGTCCCCGCGATCAGCAGCGGGAACAGCGGGTGGTCCATCTCAGCGCCTGCGGGCAACTCGTCTGCCAGGCCCGGAAACTCGGGCGAAGTCTTCCAGGGCCGGGGCGCATGGCGCGTATCGTCGCCGAGGAATCGCACCGAGAACACGCGGCGGCGGTTGGTGCCCTCCACCCCGCCCGCCGCATGCAGCGTGAGCATGTGAAAACACACCACATCGCCGGGCTCGATCTCCCAGCCCACAATCGGGAAGGCGTCGCGGTCGGCCTCGACGTTGGGCAGGTCCTGCAGGCTGCCTTCAGGGAACCATTTGGCCTGGTTGTCCATGAAGGTGCGCGGCATGAGCCAGGGGCCTTTGTGCGAACCAGCCACAAATTCGAGCGTGGCCGCGCGCGAGACCGGGTCCACCGGGATCCACATGCTGATGTTCTGCATGCCGTCGATGTTGTAGTAGGGCTGGTCCTGGTGCCAGGGCGTGCGCTGGCGCGTGCCGGGCTCTTTCACCAGCACATGGTCGTGGTACAGCCGCACGGTGCGCGACTGCATCAGGCGCTGCGCGGCCAGCGCCAGCGGCGTTTCGTGCACAAAGCGGCCGAACTGCGGGATGTCCTGCCAGTTGCAGAAGTCTTCAAAAAAACGGCCTGGGTCGTCGGGGCGGCTGGCGACCTTGGCGCGCGGGCTGGGCGCGGCCAGGTTGGCGTCGATGCCACTTCGCAGCAGCGCCACCTCATCGGACGTGAGCAATTGTTTGATGCACAGCGCGCCGTCGCGGTCGAAGCGGGCGATGTCGCCTGCGGTCAGGCGCTCCTGCAGGCGCTGCGCAAAACGCGTTGGCAAGAGCGGGTCTGTGGCGGGTGAAAGCGGGGGCATGCGGGGCTGTCTCCTTGTGTTGGGTTGACCGTCGTCGTGCACGCGCCGCTTCACAGCTTCAGGCGCGCGTGAGCACGGCCTGCAGGAAGGAGCGCGTGCGCTCCTGCGTGGGGTTGGTGAAGATGGTGGCGGGCACGCCAGCCTCAATGATGCCGCCGCCGTCCATCACCACAACCACATCGCCCACATCGCGTGCAAAGTCCATCTCGTGCGTGACCACCATCATGGTCATGCCTTCGCTGGCCAGCAGCTTCATCACCTGCAGCACCTCGCCCACCAGCTCGGGGTCCAGCGCCGACGTGGGCTCGTCGAACAGCATCACGCGCGGCTCCATGGCCAGCGCGCGCGCAATGGCCACACGCTGCTTTTGCCCGCCCGACAGACTGGCGGGCATGGCCGTGGCCTTGTGCGCCAGGCCCACCTTGGTCAGCAGGGCCTGGGCGCGCTCCTCCGCCTCCTTGCGCGAGAGGCCACGCAGCTTGCGCGGGCCTAACGTGACGTTGTCGATCACCGACAGGTGCGGAAACAGGTTGAACGACTGGAACACCATGCCCACCTCTTCGCGCAGGGCGTTGAGGTCGTGGTCGGGCAGCATGCGGCCGTCCTGCACCAGCGTGCGGCCACAGATCTCGACCGTGCCACCCTCGGGTTGCTCCAGGCCGTTGCAGCAGCGCAAAAAGGTGCTTTTGCCCGAGCCGCTGGGCCCGATCACCACCACCACCTGCGATGGCAGCACATCAAAGTCGATGCCGCTCAGCACCACATGGCTGCCAAACGACTTGCGCAACCCACGGATGCGCACGATGGGCTGTGTGGCCGAATCCACCGCATTCATCACAGCGTCTTTCTTCTTCATTGCACCATCCCCCCAGCGCGCAGGCGCAACTCGATGCGGCGCAGCACCAGTGTGGTGATGCCGGTGAGGATGAAATACACCACCGCAATCGCCAGGTACACCTCCAGCGAGCGGTACGACACGCTGATGATCTTCTGCCCCTCGTGCATCAGGTCGTGGATGGTGAGCAGCGACACCAGCGCCGAGTTCTTGATCAGCGCGATGAACTCATTGCCCAGCGGCGGAATCATGCGCACCACCGCCTGTGGCAGCACCACGGTGCGCATGGCCAGGCCCGAGGACATGCCGATGGAGCGCGCGGCCTCCATCTGCCCCTTGTCGATGGACTGGATGGCGCCGCGCACCACCTCGGACACATAGGCGCCCGAGTAGATGCCCAGGCCAAGCACCCCGCACACAAAAGCGGGCAGCAGAATGCCGAACTGCGGCAGGCCAAAGAACAGGATGAACAGCTGCACCAGCAGCGGCGTGCCACGGATCGCGGCCACGTAGGCGGTGCACAGGGCATAGACCACGCGGCGCTTGGGATTCAGGCGGCCAATGCCCACCAAGAGGCCCATGACGCAGCCCAGCAGCAGCGAGGCAGCCGTGATTTCCACAGTGACCAGCGCACCCGCCAGCAACTGCGGTAACCCGGCCCAGACAGGAGAAAAATCAAGTTCCATGGCTCAGTTCGGCAACCGTGGGTGACTTACTTGGCAGCGCTGTTGCTGAACCACTTCTTGACGATGGCCGCATAAGTGCCGTCGGCCTTGAGCTTGGCGATGGCACCGTTTACCGCCTTCGTGAGCTCAGGCGTGTCCTTGCGCAGGGCCATGCCATATTCTTCGGTGGTGAGCTGCTCGTCGAGCACGCGCAGGCCGGGGCGGGTGCGCACATACTGAAAGGCGGCGGGCTTGCCGGTCACGGCGGCGTCGGCACGGCCGATGTCCACCAGGTTGAACATCTCCTGGTTCTTTTCGACCTCGACACGCTGCACCTTGGGGAATTTTTCGGTCAGGTACGACACCGACTTGGTGCCCACCTGCACGCTGACCTTCTTGCCGTCCAGGTCGACCAGTTTGTTGATGGTTTTGTTGTCGGCCTTCACCATCACCACCAGGCCACCGGCGTAGTAGGAGTCGGTGAAGTCCACCACCTTCTTGCGCTCGTCGGTGATGTAGATGGCCGAGACTGCCATGTCAAAGCGCTTGGAGATCAGGCCGGGGATCAGGCCCTTGAAGTCGATGTCCACCCATTCGACCTGCTTGCCCAGTGTCTTGGCAATGGCCTCCACCAGCTCGATGTCAAAACCCGTGCGTTTGCCGTTGTCCACGAATTCCATGGGCGGGAACGTGGCATCGGTGCCCACGCGCAGGACGTTGCTGTCCTGGGCCTGCGCACCCGTGGTGCAAAGGGCTGCGGCGGCCAGGCTGGCCAGAAGAAGGTTGCGGCGGAAGTTCATGGGGAAGTCTCCTTTTTAGAGGGGTGAGGGAATAATTCAGGGAGGGGTGAGCTGGCGGGAAATGCGCGCGGCGGCAACCACGGCCATGCCGATGAGCGCGGCCTCTTGCCCCTGGGCGCGCACCATCGGAGCCATCAGGGTGATGGCCCCGGCCGCCTGCCGGGGTGAGCCGAACACGGGCACGCTGACGCCCCAGACACCGGCATCCACTTCGCCGGAGCTGACCGCGTAACCCGCCTTGGCAATGCCTTCCAGCTCGGCCAGCGCCGCCTGGCGCTCGGCAGTGCCTGCGCCGTAATGCGTGTCCAACACAGCGCTGCGCATGGCGGGCGCAATATGGGCGAGCAAGCACTTGGCCGAGGCGCCGGAGCGCAAGGGCACGCTGCGGCCCTTCTCGAACGAGCAGCGCAGGGCCTGCGTGCTGTCCACCATGTCCAGGCACACCACGCTGTCGTTCACGGCCACCACCAGCCCCACGCTCTCGTGGGACTGCCGGGCCAGGGCCTGCATGTCTGGCCGCGCCTGGTGCACCAGGTGCGACGCCAAATCGAACCCCAGCGCCAGTTGCAGGCTGAGCGGGCCGGGCGCGTAGTGCCCGCTGCTCTCCAGCACAAAACCCCACAGCTTGAGCCGCGCCAACTGGCGGTACAGCGTGCTGCGTGCCAGGCCCGTGGCCTCCATCAACTCGACCGCCGACATGGGCTGGCCGTGCTGCGCCAGCACGGCCAGCACGTGCAGAACACGGTCGGCGGCGGCAACGGAGGTCAGTCCACGGGCTTGCATGGACTCAGTATCAAAGGATTGCAGCGGCATTCATACCCAACATTCCCACCGAATGGGAATGCCGTTCCCTTTTTTCAAATTCCGGTCGCGCCCTCCTCTGGGTTACTTCACCATGGGCAGCTTCAGGCCCTGCTTTTTGGCCGTTTCCACAGCCAGTTCGTAGCCCGCGTCGGCATGGCGCATCACGCCGCTGCCGCAGTCGTTGACCAGCACGCGCGCCAGGCGCTCGGCGGCATCGTCCGTGCCATCGGCCACGATGACCATGCCCGAATGTTGCGAGTAGCCCATGCCCACGCCGCCGCCGTGGTGCAGGCTGACCCAGGTGGCACCGCCTGCGGTGTTGAGCAGCGCGTTGAGCAGCGGCCAGTCGCTCACGGCGTCGGTGCCGTCCTTCATGGCCTCGGTTTCACGGTTGGGGCTGGCCACGCTGCCGGTATCGAGGTGGTCGCGGCCGATCACGATGGGCGCCTTCAGTTCGCCGTTTTTCACCATCTCGTTGAAGGCCAGGCCCGCGATATGGCGCTCACCCAGGCCCAGCCAGCAGATGCGCGCAGGCAGGCCCTGGAAGGCGATGCGTTCGCCCGCCATGTCGAGCCAGCGGTGCACATGCTTGTTCTCGGGGAACAGCTCTTTGATCTTGGCGTCGGTCTTGCGGATGTCTTCCGGGTCGCCCGAAAGCGCCACCCAGCGGAACGGACCCTTGCCTTCGCAGAACAGCGGGCGGATGTAGGCGGGTACGAAGCCGGGGAAGTCGAACGCGTTTTTCACGCCTTCGTCAAACGCCACCTGGCGGATGTTGTTGCCGTAGTCCACCGTGGGGATGCCCATCGATTGGAAGTCGAGCATGGCCTGCACGTGCACGGCGCAGGAACGGGCAGCAGCCTTCTTCAGCACCTCGTGCTGGGTCACGTCCTGCTGCGCGGCGCGCCATTGCTCCACCGTCCACTCGCTCGGCAGGTAGCCGTTGACGAGGTCGTGGGCAGAGGTCTGGTCGGTGACCAGGTCGGGCTTCAAACCGCCCGCCTTGGCGCGTTTCACCAGCTCGGGCAGTACGTCGGCCGCGTTGCCCAGCAGCGCGATGGAGATGGCTTCCTTGCGTTCCGTGTGGTGCTTGATGAGCGCGATGGCATCGTCGATGTCCTTGGCCTGCTTGTCCACGTAGCGGGTGCGCAGGCGAAAGTCGATGCTGCTTTGCTGGCACTCGATGTTGAGCGACACCGCGCCTGCGAACGTGGCTGCCAGCGGCTGCGCGCCGCCCATGCCGCCCAGGCCCGCCGTGAGAATCCACTTGCCTGCGAGCGAGCCGCCGTAGTGCTTGCGGCCCGCCTCGGCAAAGGTCTCGTAGGTGCCCTGCACGATGCCTTGCGTGCCGATGTAGATCCAGCTGCCAGCGGTCATCTGGCCGTACATGAACAGGCCCTTCTGGTCCAGCTCGCTGAAATGCTCCCAGTTGGCCCACTGGGGCACCAGGTTGGAGTTGGCCAGCAGCACGCGGGGCGCGTTGGCGTGGGTCTTGAACACGCCCACGGGCTTGCCGGACTGGATGAGCAGGGTTTCGTCGGCGTTCAGGTCCTTGAGCGAGGCGAGGATCTGGTCATAACACTCCCAGTTGCGCGCGGCACGGCCAATGCCGCCATAGACCACAAGGTCTTGCGGGCGCTCGGCCACCTCGGCGTCCAGGTTGTTCTGGATCATGCGGTAGGCGGCTTCGATCAGCCAGTTCTTGCAGGTGATGCTGCTGCCGCGCGGCGCGCGGATCACGCGGCTGGCGTCGTGGCGGGGGTCGGTGTTTACGGAAGCTGCGGCAGCAATGATGGCGTCGTTGGCGTTCATGGTGTGCTCCTGTGAATGGTGGGACGTGAAGAAAAATGGATCAGGCGAAGCTAGGCAGGCATTGCGTAAGCGCTTGGGGCCATGCGGACTGCTGGGCCCATTCGCGCATGGATTCGATGTCGGTGGCGAGGAAGCGGTCTTGCTCCAGGTAGGCCACGCGCTGGCGGATGGCGGCGAATTGGTCTTCCACCAAAGGCGATGACTTCAGAGCGCGGTCGAACTCCATGCCCTGGGCTGCGGCCATGGCTTCGATGCCCACCATGACTGCGGCGTTGCGCACCATGTCTGCAAGGCGCCGCGCGCCATAGGTGGCCATGGAGACATGGTCTTCCTGGTTGGCCGATGTGGGCAGGCTGGTCACGCTGCTGGGGTTGGCCAGGCACTGGTTCTCGGCGGCCAGCGCGGCGGCGGTGACCTGCGCGATCATGAAGCCCGAGTTCACGCCGCTGTCGCGGATGAGGAAGGCGGGCAGGCCCGAGAGGCCAGGGTCAAGCAGCAGCGACAGGCGACGCTCGGAGATGGCACCGATCTCGGCCACGGCCAGCGCGATGATGTCGGCCACAAAGGCCACGGGCTCGGCGTGGAAGTTGCCGCCGGAGATCACGTCGCCATTGTCGAAAACGAGCGGGTTGTCGGACGCCGCATTCGCCTCGATGGTCAGCACGCGCGCGGCATGGTGCAGGTTATCGAGGCACGCACCCATCACCTGTGGCACGCAGCGGATGGAATACGGGTCTTGCACGCGGCCGCAGTTCGGGTGCGAGGGGTCGATGGCGCTGCCGTCGAGCAAGGCGCGCACGGCAGCGGCCACGGCGATCTGCCCAGCCTGGCCGCGCGCCTCATGAATGCGCGCGTCGAAGGGTTTGACCGAGCCCTTGATCGCTTCGAGCGAGAGGCAGCCTGCCACCAGCGCTGCGGCGAACACGCTCTCGGCGCCAAACAGCCCGACCAGCGCCAGCGAGGTGGACACCTGCGTGCCGTTGAGCAGCGCCAGCCCTTCCTTGGGGCCCAGCACAAACGGCTGCAAACCGATGGAGCGCATGGCCTCGGCACCCGACACCACGGCACCGTTGACCTTGGCCTGCCCTTCGCCAATCAACACGCAGGCCAGGTGCGCCAGCGGTGCCAAATCACCCGAGGCACCCACCGAACCTTTGGCCGGAATCACGGGCAGCACGTTGGCATTGGCCAGGGCCAGCAATGCATCCGCGATCTCGGGGCGGATGCCTGAGTGCCCGCGCGCCAGGCTGACGGCCTTGGTGGCCAGGATGAGGCGCACCACCTCATCGGGCAGCGCATCACCCGTGCCCACGCTGTGCGACAGCACCAGGTTGCGCTGCAGTTCGGCCAGGCGCTCGTGGGCTATTTTTGTGCTGGCGAGCTTGCCGAAGCCGGTGTTGATGCCATAAACCACCTGGTCTTCATCGACGATGCGCTGCACCGTGGCCAGCGATGCCTGCATGAGCGCACGGGCCGATGGGTCCAGCGACAGTTGCACGGGCGCGGCATGGATGCTGCGCAGCTCGGCCAGCGTGACGCGGCCGGGGTGCAGGGTCAGAGATGAAACGGTGTTTTTTGTCATGGCGTCGATCCTGTATATACAAGTAGGTACAAGCGTAAGAATTCTGGGCTTTTGGCGAAAAACTTTCAACCGGCGACGGGATTGCCGTCGGCTCGGAAGCGGCTGCCCAGGCGGTAACGAGTAGCGGGGTGCAGGCAGCGCACCACGGTGATCGGCACGCCGCGCGACCAGGTGCGGCGGGTCAGCAGCAGGCAAGGCTCCTGCGGCGACATCTCCAGCAGCGTGGCCTGCTCGGCGGTGGGCATGACGGCATCGACCACATGCTCGATCTGGTCGAAGGGCACGTTGCGCACCAGGTATTCGGAGGGTTGCAGCAGCGTGAAATCCTGCGCGGCGAACTGGGGCACCTGGCGCGGGTTCACATAACGGTCTTCAAGCTGCACGGGCAGGCCGTCCTCGCGGTGGACGCACAGCGAGTGGAACACCGACTCCCCCGTGCGCAGGTCCAGCGCGGCGGCCACTTCGAGAGCGGCCGAGATACGCTCCACCGCCAGCACGTCGCAGCGATAGTCGTGCCCACGCTGGCGGATCTCGCTGGCCAGGTTGGCGATCTGCAGCAACGTGGACTGGGGCTTGTCTTCGGCCACAAAGCTGCCCACACCGGCCACGCGCACGATGCGGCCCTGCTCCACCAGCTCGCGCAGCGCGCGGTTCACCGTCATGCGCGAAATACCGAACTGAGTGACCAGCTCGTTCTCGGACGGCAGGCGGTCGCCCGCGCGCCAAACGCCTTCCTGGATCTTGCGCGAGATATGGTCCTTGACCTGCTCGTACAGCGCCATGGCCACAGGCGCAGCCACGGCTGCCGCGCCCTGGGACGGGGCAGCAACGCGGCCAACGCTGCGCGCAGCAACGGCGGGACGAGGGGAAGGACGGGCGCTCATAGGGTCAACACGTTCATCAGTGCAGATCGGCCGCCATGGATTCGGCGCGGATCTCTTCCGTCAAACGCGCCTTCAAGGCCATGAATTCCGGGCTGGTCTTGATCGTGTAGTGGCGCGGGTGCGGCAGGTCCACGGCCAGTTCGGTCTTGATGCGGCCGGGCCGGGCGCTGAACACGGCCACGCGGTTGGCCATGAAGATGGCCTCATCGATGTCGTGGGTGACAAAAAGCACGGTCTTGCGCTCGGCCTCCCAGATGCCCAAGAGCAGTTCCTGCATGAGCACGCGGGTCTGATTGTCCAGGGCGCCGAAAGGCTCGTCCATGAGCAATATCTTGGGGTCGTTGGCCAGTGCGCGCGCAATGGCGGTGCGTTGCTGCATGCCGCCCGACAGCTGCTTGGGAAAGTGCTGCTCGAAGCCGCGCAGCCCCACCTTGGCGATGAAGTACGCGGCGCGCTCTTTTTGCTGTGCCTCGGGCATACCACGCTCGCGCAGGCCGAAGCGGATGTTCTGCTCGATGGTGAGCCAGGGGAACAGCGTGTAGCTCTGGAACACCATGCCACGGTCTGCGCCGGGGCCTTCCACCGGGCGGCCGCCCAGCAGCACACGGCCCGCAGTGGGGTGATCAAGCCCCGCCACGATGCGCAGCATGGTCGACTTGCCGCAGCCCGAAGGGCCGAGGATGGTCACGAAATCGTTCTCCGCCACATCGAAATCCACGGGCAGCAGGGCCTGGGTGGTCTGCCCCTTGGGGCTGACGAAGGTGCGCGAAACACCTTGGATGGACAGCAGCGGGCTCATCGCAGGGCACTCCAGGCAAACAGGCGGCGGTTGACGAACTTGAACAAGGTATCGGACACCAGCCCGATAAGGCCGATGACGATGATGCCGAAGATAATCTGGCCGGTGTTGAGCAGCGCCTGGCTGTCGGTGATCATGTGGCCGATGCCCGATGACGAGCCGATCAGCTCGGCCACGATCACGTAAGTCCAGGCCCAGCCCAGCACCAGGCGCAGGGTCTCGGCGATGTCGGGGGCGGCCCCCGGAATCAACACGCGGCGCACGATGCCCGTGGGGCTGGAGCCCAGCGTGTAGGCCGCCTCCACGAGGTCCTTGCGGGCATTGCCCACGATCACGGCCACCATCAGGATGATCTGGAACACCGAGCCGATGAAGATCACGAGCAGTTTTTGCATCTCGCCCAGGCCCGCCCACAGGATCAAGAGCGGAATGAAGGCCGAGGCGGGAAGGTAGCGGCAAAAGGACACGAAGGGCTCAAGAAAAGCCTCCACCCCCTTGTGCGCACCCATCGCGATGCCCAGCGGCACCGCCACGATGGCCGCCATGATGAAGCCGCCGAGCACACGCCACACCGTCATGCCGATGTCGTGCAAAAAGCCGAACTCGGTGAACAGCAGCCAGCCTTCCTTGGCCATGGTGATGGGGCTGGCCAGGAACGTGGGCGAGACAAAGCCCCCCAGCGTGAACGCGGCCCAGGCAGCGAAGAACAATATGAAAAACGCCACCCCCAACACCAGCCGCGTGCGGGTGCTCACAGGCTCTAACGGGGCCAGGGCCCGGCGGCGAGGCCGCTCTGGCTCTGGCGAAGGTGCAACACCCATCACGCGACTCATGGATCAATCCTTGTGATGGCTGCTTATTTGATGAAGCTGTCGTCGAACATCGCCTGGAAGTTCTCGGGCTGCTTACGGATGACGCCCGCTTCGAGCAGGATCGCGCTGGCATCCTTCATGAAGGCTGTGAGCTCACCCGCAAAGAACTTCTGGTTCGCGGCCTTGTCTTGCCAGCGCAGGAAGGCCGCCGACTTGGCGAACGCCTCGCCGGTCTGCTTGACGGCTGCGCCCATGATCTCGTTGGACTTGGTGGGGTCGGCCTTGATCATCTCGAGTGCCTGGAAGTACGAGTTGGCCAGTGCCTGCGCGGCCTTGGGGTTGGCCTTGAGCCACGTGGGGTCGCAGCCCACGGTGTCCATCACCATGGGGTAGTCGATGGTGGTGGCCAAAATTTTGCCGGCGGCGGGGTTGGCGCGCACGGTGGACAGATAGGGCTCGTAGGTCATGGCGCCGTCGTTCTGGCCCGACACAAAGGCCTGGGCAGCAGGCTGGGGCTCCAGCGAAACGATCTTCACGTCCTTGAGGCTCATGCCGTTCTTGGACAACATCCAGGCCAGGCCGAAATACGGGGCCGTGCCGGGCGCGCTCACGCCGATGGTCTTGCCCTTGAGGTCGGCAAAACTCTTGACGTCATTGCGCACGGCCAGGCCGTCGGCGCCATACGACTTGTCCAACTGGAAGATCTGCACGATGGGCACGCCGTTGGTGTTCCAGGCGACATGGGTCTCCACCGTGGTGGCGGCGCACTGGATGGCCTTGGAGGCCAGGGCCAGGTGGCGGTCCTTCTGGGGGATCATCTTGATCTCCACATCGAGGCCGTTCTTCTTGAAGATGCCCGCCTTGTCAGCCAGCGTCAGGGGCGCAAAGCCCGTCCAGCCCGACATGCCCAGCACAATCTTGGTTTCTTGCGCCTGGGCCGGTGTGGCCAGGGCCATTACGCATGCCGTTGCCGCCGCCAGCGACGTCCATTTCACAACCGATCGAGTCATCATCTGCTCCTGTTTGAAGAAAGTACCTTGGCCTACCCTGGCCGGGCTGCACCCGCATACCAGCCGACATGATGGCATTGGCGGCATACCTGTATATACAGGGTAAACACCAGAAAACCTGGTGATTCAGCAAGGCTGAGTATCCAACAGCAAGAAGGGAGCCAAGAGAGAAAACGCCCTTTTTTTGCAGGGGCCAGCAAGCAAATTGCTACCAAATCAATAGCATCTAGCGCTTATTCAACAAGCGCTGGATGCCATTTTTACACCCATCCGCCTATCCATGGTCAGGCGGCAAGCCCGCATGTGGCTGCACTATCCAAGCGCATACAAGTGCCTGCAAGCGCATGTGTGCCCTGCTCTCTGCACACAACCCGTCCATACAGCACGCAGGTGGCTTATTCCATTTCTAAATCAACCGATCACTTTGTCGGCTTCGCTTGCCGTGCTACAGCACTGTCTGCGCTTCGCCTTCGCGTGCTCGATCGATTGAGAAACGGAATTACTCCACCACCGGCAGCCGCACGGTGACCGACAGGCCGGGCTCTGCATTGCGCATGTGCAACTGCCCGTCATGCGCCTGGGCCACCAGGCGGCACAGGTACAGGCCTAACCCCACCCCGCCCGTGGTGCGCTGGCGGGCCGTGTCTGGGCGGTAGAACGCCTGGGCCAGGTGGGGCAGGTGCTCGGGGGGCACGCCACGGCCATGGTCGCGCACCTCCAGCTCTACCACGCGGCGATCCTCTTGCAGCCGCAGATGCAGTTCGGGGGGCAATGCGCCGGATTCGCTGTGGCGCAGGCTGTTGTCCAACAGGTTGCGCAGCAACAGCCGCAGGCGGGAGCGGTCGAGCCGGATGGTGGGCAGGTCTGGCGGGGCATGCAGAACAATGCTGGCCGCGCCAGCGTGGCGCGAGCCGAGCTCGGCAATCACCTCGCGCGCCAGTTCCGTGAGGTCGGTGGGCTCGCGGTGCAGCGCGGCATGGCGCCCGGCCAGGCGCTCGCTCTCCAGCAGGTCGGAAATAAGGCCAGCCATCTCCCCCAGGTCGCGCAGCAGGGCCAGCCGCTGGGCTTCGACGTCGGCGGTCTCGGGCAGCAACTCGGTGTTCAGCCGGGCCCGGGTCAGCGGGCTGCGCAGCTCATGGCTCATGGCCAGCAACAAGGCGCGCTTGGCTTCCAGCATCTGGTGGATGTCGTCGCCCATGGTGTTGATGGTGGCGGCCAGTTGCCCCAGCTCGTCAGGCCGGTGCGCGTGCCGCACCGGGATGGGCTGGGCAAAATTGCCGTCGCCAAAGCGCTGGGCGCCTTGGCGGATGTCGTCCAGCGGCCGCAACAGATGGCGCACGTACACAAAGGCCAGTGCGGTCATCAGCAGCAGCACCGTGAGCGTGCCCCAGGCAATGCGCGGGCGCTTTTCCCACAGCATGGCATTCACGCCAAATTCGATGTGGTGCCCGTCTGCCGTCGTGCGCTGCAGCAGGCCGTGGCCGTTTTCGTCGCCCGCCCAGTGATTGTCCTGGCGGAGCTTGTCGGTCATCCAATGGGGACGCGGCTGGTCGGGGTGGGAGGCCCAGTGAATCGTCGGGCCGTCAATGCGCAGCGTGACGGGCAGGCGGTCGGCGATGGCCTGCGCGCGCTCGACGCTCGGGGGGTTGCCGATCTCGGCGGTCAGCCGGTCCACATAGTCCATCAGCAGTGGGCGGGCCGCCTCGCGCCACCCCACGGCCACGGCCTTCTGCACCCCACCCATGAAGGTGACTGCGACCGTCACGGCCAATGCCACGAACACCAGCACCAGGCGGATGCGCAGCGAGTACCCCACGGCATACCGCGCTCGGTGGTGCCACGGGCAGTCCGGGTCGTGGGCTGGGTCGGTGTTGTGCCTCTTCATGGTGCTGCGGCCCGCCGCAGGGCCAGCGAATACCCGGCGTTGCGCAGCGTCTTGATGCAGTCCAGCGGCTCCAGCTTCTTGCGCAGGCGGCTCACCACGATGTCCACGGCGCGGGTGTACAGCTCGGCCTCGTGCCCGCGCAATTGGTTCAGGATGTCGTCGCGGCTGAACACCTTGCCGGGCTCTCGGGCCAGCAGGTGCAAAAGGTCGAACTCGGTGCCGGTCAACTCCACTGCAGCGCCCTGGCGCAGCACGCTGCGACGGGCGGCGTCGATGGTGAGCCCCTCGAACTCCAGCGACTCCACGGCGGCGGCCCCCTGCCCCGGCCCCCTGCGGCGGCGCAGCACGGTCTGCAGGCGCGCCACCAACTCACGCGGCTCAAAGGGCTTGGGCAGGTAGTCGTCCGCCCCCAGCTCCAGCCCCACCACGCGGTCCATCACCTCGCCGCGCGCCGTGAGCATCACGATGGGCAGGTCGCCCTGCTTGCGGATGGTGCGGCACAGCTCAAAGCCATCCATCTCGGGCAGCATCACATCCAGGATGGCGGCATCAAAGCCCCCCACCCCCAACTGGGCCAGGCCGTCGCTGGGTTTGAGGGCGTGGACCAGCTCCAGCTCGAACCGCTGGAAATATATGGCCAGCGGCGGGCCGAGCTGTGCGTCGTCGTCAATGAGCAGGATGCGGTGCATGCGCAATTCTCACACTGTCAGGCGTTCATTCCGTTGGCGGCCCAATCGCCGTCTCCGCGCAATGCGCGGTGCCGCACGATCAAGCGGCGCAGGCGGCCCTGCGCTGTGGCCTGGAGCGCATCGAAATGGTCGGCAGCGGCCAACAAGGCGGGCAAGGTGTGGGCAGCGGCCTCGGGTTGGCGGGCCACCAGGCCCAGCGCGTGCTCGCGGTCAAAGCGCGGCCCCCAGACCAGCGACATCAGCTCGTCATGGGGATCGGGCATGCCCGCCAGCAGCACCGGCCCGTGCGTGCGAACGCCCTGCGCCAGGCGGTGGATAGGTTCCAGCATGGGTGACATGGAAAGACCCCTTGCCATCAGCCGCGTGCCATCCAGCCCTTGCGCCGCTGCATCAGCTCGCGCACTTTTTGCTGCTGCTCAGGGTTCAGGCTGTCGTAGAAGTCGGCCATCGCGCTGACCACCTCGGGGCTGTGGGCCTGCACCGCGCGGGTTTTTTCGTCCAGCAGGGTCTGTGCGCGTGCACGGTCGAACTTTTCGCCTGCAACAATGGCCTGCATTTCGGTGCGGGGGTCGGTGGTCTTGCCGATGAATGCCGTGCGTTGTGCCTCCACCTTGTCGGCCAACACGTTGAGCTTGGTCTTTTGCGCTTCGTTCAGGTCCAGCTTGCTGCTGACCCGCTCGACCACCTTGCCACGCACCTCGGCCATTTTCTCGGCACTCATGGGGCCACGGTGGTGATAGTGGTTGCTGGAGCAGGCCGTCAGACCACCCACCACAATGGAAGCGCCAAAGATGCCCACCAGGGTTTTCTTGATCCAGGGTTTCATGATGCAGTCCTTTCACGGACGGTGTTGAAC
Organism: Acidovorax sp.; assembly: GCF_027492855.1. Taxonomy (GTDB): domain Bacteria; phylum Pseudomonadota; class Gammaproteobacteria; order Burkholderiales; family Burkholderiaceae_C; genus Acidovorax. The sequence continues at coordinate 19,556 of NZ_JAPUDY010000066.1, read as the reverse complement.
ATGGCCCTGATGGTGCCGCGCGGCGTGCGCCACGTCGTCTCGACGCAGTTTCGGTTTATTTCACTTTGTATCGCGCGACAGAGGCCCGCACCCGGCGAAAGGCGCCCTCCCGCGTCCACCAACCGGCGCAGGCACGGCAATCCAAACCATGAAACAAATCAAGCCCTAGCGCTTATTCATCAAGCGCAAGCAGCTATTAATTTAATAGCAAATCATTTTCATCCTGGCGCAATACCCACGCCTCGCAATGCGACGATTTGCCCAAAGCCCATCGTTCCAATTTCAGAACAGTGAAGGCATTTTTAGGGGGCTTATCACCGGCATTGTCCTCCTTTACCATTCAATCCATGCCGCACATTCTGTCGCGGCCCCACTCGCGAAAGGAGTCTTACCATGACTGCTAATACCACCACCCTGAAGTCCGTCGTGAACGTGCAAAGCGCCCCCGGTCGCCACTGGGTGGGCGACGGGTTCCCGGTTCAAGGCATGTTTGGCTACAACGGCAACGGTGTCGCTGCGCGCAGCCCCTTCCTGCTGCTGGACTATGCCGCGCCGACCACGTTCTCGCCCAACACCGGCCACCGCCGTGGCGTGGGTGCACATCCGCACCGCGGCTTCGAGACCGTGACCATCGTCTATGACGGCGAGGTCGAGCACCGCGACAACACCGGCGCCGGTGGCGTGATCGGCAAGGGCGACGTGCAGTGGATGACCGCCGGTGGCGGCATCATCCACGAGGAGTTCCACTCGGAGGCCTACAGCAAGAGCGGTGGCCCGTTCGAGATGGTGCAACTGTGGGTCAACCTGCCCAAGAAGGACAAGATGACCCCGGCGCACTACCAGGGCATCACGTCCGGCACCATCCCGGTGGTGCCGCTTGCGGGCGGCGCAGGCCAGGTGCGTGTGATCGCTGGCAAGCTCGAAGACGCTGAAGGCCCGGCCGAAACCTACACGCCCATGAACGTGTGGGACGTGCGGCTGAACGCCGGTCAGGCGGTGGACCTGCCGCAGCCCGAAGGCTGGACTTCGCTGGTGCTGGTGCAGTCGGGCACGGTGCAAATCAACGGCCAGAGCGCCAGCGCCGGGCAGTTGGTGACGCTGGAGCGTGACGGATCGGGCCTGCGCCTGGAGGCTGACGGCGGCGACGTCAAGCTGCTGGTGCTGGCTGGCGAGCCCATCGATGAGCCCGTGGTGGGTTATGGCCCGTTCGTGATGAACAGCGAAGCCGAGATCCGCCAGGCGGTCACCGACTTCAACGGCGGTCGCTTCGGCCGCGCGCCGCACTAAGCAGGTAAGGCAGCAGGCCGCTGCCGGGCCACGGTACAAGCCGGGGCCCGGCGGCGGCTTGTGGTGCCCTGCTACGCGCAGCGCGGCTGTGGCCCCTCCCCTCAAGTGTTTCAAACAACCACAGGAGACCGTGATGCCCCAAACTCCCCATTGGATTGCCCGCCTGGCACAGGCGCGTGCCACCTACCCGCTCGCGGCCACGCTGCTCACGTTCATCTTTTGGTGGAGCGGGCTCACCAAGATCTTCGACTTTGGCGGCGCTACCGCCGAGATGGCGCAGTTCGGTCTGCAACCCGCAGCCCTCTTTGCCGCGCTGACGATTGCCGTGCAATTGCTGGGCTCCGCACTGGTCATTAGCGGCGGCCGCTGGGTATGGCTGGGTGCGGGGGCGCTGATCGTGATGACCGTGGGCACCATCCCGGTGGCGCACCGGTACTGGGAGATGACGGGCATACAAGCGATGCTGGAAAAGGCACTCGTGCAAGAGCATTTCACCGTCATCGGCGGGCTGCTCGTAGCCGTGATCGCGGCCGAACTGCGCCGCCGCGCGCGCTGAACCCGGAGACCATTCATGCCCCTTCACAGAAACGACGCCGCCAACGACACCCCGCGCCTGGCGCCCGACCTGCTCTACCTGCTGGAGCAACTGCCACGCGAGCGCTGGCCAGCCGAGGCAGCGCATGGCACCGCAGGTGTCTGGCTGTCGATGCATGCGAGCCTGCGCCACGGCCAACAACGGCTGGAAACCCTGGCCCAGCGCTGGTTGAGCAAGGACACCGACTGGGTCGGATTTCGCCAAGAGGCTGTGCCGCTGCTCGATGCCCACCTGGGCCACCTGCACGGCCACCACCGACTGGAAGACCAGCACTACTTTCCGGTCATGCGGCACGCCGAGCCACGCCTGGCTACCGGCTTTGACCTGCTGGACAGCGACCACCAAGCGATCGACCAGTCGGTTCAGGCCTTGCACCGCCTGCAACTGCAGCTTGTGCGCGCCAACCCCGCCGAAGCTGCGGCTTGGCAATGCGCGCATGACCTCGTGCGCGAATTGCCGGTCTGCGGTAGGCTGTTGAACCGGCATCTGGCGGACGAGGAGGATCTCGTCATCCCCCTGCTGGCGCTGCGCGAAAGCAGGCAGCGCGCAGCTTGAACGCCTGTTTACGATCTCCCAGATGCCGGCCGAACAACAGACAAGGAGCATGCATGGAAGACAACAACATCCTCAAGCACATCAACAAGCTCGTCGCAGAAGAAGAAGCGCTGCGCAGCGCGGGCTCGGCCCAGGACCCGAGCGGCAACCGACTGCGCGATGTGGAGCACCAGCTCGATCAGTGCTGGGACCTGCTGCGCCAACGCCGCGCGCTGCGCGAGTTCGGGCGCAACCCCGACGACGCCGCGCTCCGCGATGCGGGCACGGTAGAGGGCTACAAAGGCTGATTCCGCACATGCCATGGCACCGCTGCGGCGGGTGGCATGGGCTGACGGCATACTCAAAAAACCAGGCTGCGGACCAAGCGTTCAGCACACACGGCTTGATGGGCTCTCTGATGGCCTGACGAGCCGTTGGCCTTCCAAGGCAAAGGGCATGCCGCATGCCAAAACTTCACAATAAACAGGGAACAATTCATGGCCGTTGAGGGAAGCACCAGCCAATTGGTGGGCATCGTCACGCTGCTGGGCGCAGCGGTGGTGGCAGTGCCGCTGTTCAAACGCATCGGGCTGGGCTCGGTGCTTGGGTACCTGGCAGCGGGCCTGGCCATTGGGCCTTTTGGCCTGGCGCTGGTGACCGACGCGCAAACCATCATCCACGTGGCCGAGCTCGGCGTGGTGATGTTCCTCTTCGTCATCGGGCTGGAAATGAAGCCCTCGCACCTGTGGAGCCTGCGCGGCCAGATTTTTGGGCTGGGTACCCTGCAGGTGGTTGTCTGTGCCATGTTTCTCACTGCCGTTTCCATGGCATTTGGCTTCTCGTGGCAGGTGTCCTTTGTGTGCGCATCGGGCTTCGTGCTCACGTCCACGGCCATCGTCATGCAGGTGCTGGCGGAGCGGGGCGACATCCTCGCACCACGCGGGCAGCGTATCGTCTCGATCCTGTTGTTCGAAGACCTGCTGATCGTGCCCTTGCTGGCCGTGGTGGCCTTCCTGGCGCCGCCGGATGCCGTGGCGGCCGCTACCTCACCGCTGTGGCAACGCGCCGGCATTGCCGTCCTGGCGCTGGGCACGCTGGTGGGTGCCGGCCTGTGGCTGCTGAACCCCTTGTTCGGACTGCTGGCCAAGTCCAAGGCCCGCGAGGTCATGACCGCTGCCGCTCTGCTGGTGGTGCTGGGTGCGGCGCTGCTGATGGAACAAGGCGGCCTGTCCATGGCCATGGGCGCCTTCGTTGCGGGCGTGCTGCTGTCAGAGTCCACCTTCCGCCACCAGCTTGAAGCCGACGTCGAACCCTTCCGTGGCCTGCTGCTGGGCCTTTTCTTCCTGGGCGTGGGCATGGCGCTGGACCTGGACGTGGTGGCCCGCAACTGGCAGCTCATCGTCTCAGGCGTGATCGCGCTGATGGTGGGCAAGGCGATCTGCATTTACGCGGTGGCACGCTTCGCCCGCAGCAACCACAGCGACGCCATCGACCGCGCCATCCTCATGGCCCAGGGCGGCGAATTCGCCTTCGTGCTGTTTGCCGAAGGGCTCAAGCTGCAAGTGCTCACGCCTGAGATCAACGCCAACATGACCGCCATCGTCGTGCTCTCCATGGCCATCACACCCATAGTGGTGGCTGTGCACAAGCGTTATGCAAGCAAGGTGGAAGCCACCCTCGACGGCGTGGAAAAACCGCACGACCTGCACGGCAGCGTGCTCATCATCGGTTTCGGTCGCGTCGGCCAGATCGCCAGCCAGGCGCCGCTGGCCATGGGCGTGCAGTTGTCCATCATCGACAACGACCCGGACGTGACCCGCCATGCGCTGCCTTATGGCTTCAAAGTCTATTACGGCGATGGCGCACGGGCCGACGTGCTGCACGCTGCAGGCGCGCACCACGCGCGCGCCATCATCGTCTGCGTAGACGACAAGGACGCGGCCACGCGCATCGCAGAAAACGTGCGGCGCGAGTTCCCGCAAAGCCGCCTGATCGTGCGCGCCTATGACCGACAGCACGCGCTGGAATTGATCAAACACGACGTTGACGTCGCCGTGCGTGAAACCTTTGAATCCGCCGTGCAGATGGGCCGCCAGACCGCATTGGCCCTGGGAGCCACCGAGGACGAGGCCAATGCGTTGACCGACGCGGTGCGCAGCCGCGACGCCGAACGGTTCGCGCTGGAGACCTCGGGCGGTGACTTCGCTGGCCGCGCGCTGTTGCTGGGCAACATCGACTACATCGAGCCACCCAAGGACAACCACAAATCCGCGCCAGGCCAGCCAGCCCCTGAAGGCGCTGCCTGAGCTTTGCTGCATTCATCCATTTCACAGCAAGGAGACCGCCCATGGCCAGTGACGAGACCTCAGAAGTCATCCTCAACGAAGCCGAGCACCGCTTTGAACTGCACATAGACGGCCACATGGCCTACGAGGTGTTCGAGCGTTTTCCCAGTGGCATTGCCTACCGGCACACCATCGTGCCCAACGAACTGGCGGGCAAAGGTGTTGGCAGCAAGCTGATCAGGTACATCCTCGACTACGCTGCCAACAACCACCTGAAAGTGCGGCCCGACTGCCCCTTCGTGAAGGCCTACATCGACAAGCACCCCGAGTACCAGGCCAATTCCCTGTACCACGGCGCCAAGGCCTGACTCCAGGCCGACGCAATTCATCACCGCACCCTTCAACAAAACCTTTGGAGAGCTCCATGAATGGCATCACCCCTTCTCGCAGCGACGACTGGCTGTTGACCCCCGACAACGCCGTCATCACCTTCATCGACTATCAACCGGACCAGTACGCTGGCATGCAATCCATGCCCGTGGACGAGTTGCTGGTCAACGTTGTCACGCTCGGTCAGTTGGCTACCGCCTACGCACTGCCCGTGGTGCTGTCTACCGTAGGCATGAAAATGCGCGGCATGAAAGGCACCAACACGGAGTTGCATGCCGCGCTGAACAACGCCCCCGAGATCGACCGCAACACGCTCAACTCATGGGAAGACCCCGATTTCCGCGCCGCCGTCGAGACAACCGGGCGTAAAAAGCTCATCGTGGCCGGCCTCTGGACCGAAATCTGCGTAGCGTTTCCCGTGCTCGACGCCCTGCACGCAGGCTATGAGGTGTATGTGGTCGAAGACGCGATCGGCGGCGTCAGCAAAACCGCGCACGACGCCGCCATGCGCCGCATGGAACAAGCGGGCGCCCGCCCCATCACCGTGATCGGCCTGGCTGGCGAGCTGCAGCGCGACTGGAGCCGCCCCGGCGCAGATCGTTTGCGCGCAGTGCTAGGCAGCTATTTCGGCGGCCACCATGCGCTCAAGAGCCGCCGCTGAGCCCCGCGCTTCGAAACGCCCCATTCACTGAAAAACAAAGAATCCCATGTCCCATCTGCTGCCTGAGCAATGCGCTCATTTTTCTGATCTGTTCGATCAGCTAGGCCTGTCCAGCACGCCCGCCGACATCGCTGACTTCATCAATGGCCACCGACCCCTCAAAGGCCAGATATTGCTGGCCGACGCACCTTTCTGGTCGGCCGGACAGGCCCAGTTCCTGCGCGAAGAAATGCAGCGCGACGAGCCGCCGTGGAGCGAATTGATCGATCAATTGAACACCGCCTTGCGCGGTTGAGTACGAAAGGACTTGAGCCGTGGCCCTCCCACCCCCACCCCACCGCTATGCCGCGCGCGTATCCATCGTTGGTGAAGACACGCCCATTCGCCGCGCGCTGCCCCACCGCGAACGCCGCACTGTTGGCGCCTGGTGCTTTCTGGACCATGCAGGCCCGGTGCAATTCGGCCCCGGCAAGGGCCTGCACGTCGGCGCGCACCCGCACATCGGGCTGCAAACCTTTACCTGGTTGATCGAGGGCGAGGTAATGCACCGCGACTCGCTTGGCAACGAGCAGGTCATCCGCCCCGGCCAGGTCAACCTGATGACCGCCGGCCGCGGCATAGCCCACACCGAGGACTCTGTGACCGACGGCGGCCGCCTGCACGCCGCCCAGCTGTGGATCGCCCTGCCCGATTCGCAACGCCACCGTGAGCCCGCGTTCTGCAACTATGCCAATCTGCCAGTGGTGCAGGCCGACGGCTTCACCGCCACAGTATTGGCTGGCACGGCACTCGGCCACACCGCGCCCACCCAGGTCTATAGCCCGATGGTTGGCATCGACTTCGCCAGCAAAAGTGCCGCGCGCACCCAATTGGCACTGAACCCTCAGTTCGAATACGCCGTGCTGGTGCTAAGCGGCTCGGCCCAAGTCGAGGGCGAGGCGCTGGAGCAAGAGGAGTTGCTGTATTTCCCCCCCGGACGCGGCACACTCAGCCTCCAAACCGACAACGCGGCCCAATTGCTGGTGCTGGGCGGCGAGCCCTTCGCTGAAGATATTTTGTTGTGGTGGAATTTCGTCGCCCGGACCCAGGCCGAAATGGAACAGGCGCTGTCCGACTGGAATGCCGGAAACGAGCGCTTCGGTAGCGTGCAGCCCGGCAGCATTGCCGCACCGTTGCAGGCCCCCAGCCTGGCTGGTGTGCAACTCAAGGTTCGCAGCTAAAAGTCAGAGTCCACTTTCTTGTCTTGAAATGGACCAATGGGCGCTCTTGCGTTGGAGCTTGAAAAAATTTCACCTGCAAGGACTATCGAAAGCTGGAGGCTGAATGGCGCAGGGCGGGGTAAATCGGATCGGTGCAATTTTCAGAACACCACCAGACCCCGAAAGACAAAGAAAAACCGCCACAACCTGGGGTTTCCAGAGTGTGGCGGTGTCTTGTATGGTGGAGCTGGCGGGAATTGAACCCGCGTCCGCAAGCCTTCACCGGGCAGATCTACATGTTTAGCGGTCTGTTTTGAATCTCGCCGCCTGTGTCGCGCAGTCGCACGCTACACAGGCCGCCAGCACCCTATTTTCTCGCTTCAATCCAAGGTACCCGGATCAAAGCCAGCCCATGTAATTATCCTTGCAGCCGGGAGGCACTGATTGCTCAGAACCCCCTTGCCCAGCCCATCGGCCAACTGTTGCAAGGCTCACTGGCAATTAAGCAGCGAGTGCGAAACGTTCGTCGTTTGCAGTTAGTTTTTTAAATCGAGATTTACGAGCGTGACTCAAGCTCGACATGCACCACGCCGATTCCGAACCCACGTCGAAACCAGGACAGCCCCAAGTCCTCTATTTTAGGCGTATGCGAGCAGTTGCAAGAGCTCCGAGGGAGATTTAATTGTTGCGTGTGCTCCCCATTCCCTGGGGTCGGTTTTGGCGCCCAGATAACCATAGGTAGCAGCCACTGTGCCCATGCCCGCAGCCAGGCCTGCAACGATATCGCGTTCGTCATCCCCTACATAGATACATTGCTCAGGGGGCAATTGCAGACGTGCAGCGGCCTCCAGCAAGGGGGCGGGGTGCGGCTTCGCGTGGGGAGTGGTGTCGCCGCTCACAACCGCCCCGGCGGTAACAAACAACGGAATCGCGCGGGTCAACGGCTCGGTAAAACGTGCCGCTTTGTTGGTGACCACACCCCATGCCATGTTGCGTTGCAAAATCTGGTCGACCAGCTCTGGTACGCCTTCAAAAATCGTGGTGTTCTCAGTCATCCGCGATTCATAGTTTGCGAAGAATTCTTCCCGCAAAGCGGCAAATTCTGGGTGATCCGGGGTCATGCCAAAGGCTTCCCCCAGCATGCCACGCGCGCCAGCGCCCGCCATGGGCCGATACCGCACGGGGGGCAAAGAGGGCAAACCGCGATCCGTTCGCATTTTGTCGGCGGCGGCGCCCAAATCCGGGGCGCTGTCTATCAGCGTTCCATCCAGATCAAAAAGTACGGCGCGAATGTTATGAAACATAGGCACCACCTCAAACTGCACGCCGGGTGGCAAACAAATAATTCACGCTGGTGTCTGCACTGAGCCAATACCGCTTCGTCAACGGGTTGTATTCAAGGCCTTTGGTGTGCAGAACATCGAGATGGGCGCTGCGGCAGGCGGTGGCTAGCTCGCTGGGGCGAATCATCTTGGCATATTCGTGCGTACCACGGGGCAGCATGTTCAACACATACTCCGCGCCGACAATGGCCAACATGAATGCCTTGGCATTGCGGTTGATGGTGGAGAAAAACACCCATCCGCCCGGCTTCACCAACTCCGAACACGCGCGCACCACGGATGCGGGGTCTGGAACATGTTCCAGCATTTCCATGCACGTCACCGCGTCAAAGCTCGCGGGCTGCTCTTTGGCCAGCGCTTCCACGCTGATTTCCTGGTAGCGAATATTCTGGGTTCCTGCTTCCAGCGCATGCAACTGCGCCACACGCAGTGCCTTGGATGCCAGATCGATACCCAATACATCGGCACCTTTGCGTGCCATGGAATCGGCCAGGATGCCGCCGCCACAACCCACATCCAGCACCCGCTTGCCAGACAGTCCGCAAAACCCATTGATCCAATCAAGTCGCAGCGGATTGATCTGGTGCAAGGGGCGAAATTCGCTGTCCGGGTCCCACCAGCGGTGGGCTAGTTCTGAAAATTTGGCCAGCTCGGCCGGGTCTGCGTTAACGGTGTCACTCATACCAGTCATTGTCCATGAAGGCGGAGCCAGAAAGGCTCCAGACGCAAAAAAGCCCCGTTACCGGGGCTTTTTTGTGAAGCAATCCGAAGATTACTTGGCAGCGGCGCGGGTACCGACCACTTCGATTTCCACGCGGCGGTTCTTGGCACGGCCTTCGGCAGTCTTGTTGTCAGCCACGGGTTGCTTTTCACCCTTGCCTTCGGTGTACACGCGGTTCTTTTCGATGCCCTTGGACACCAGATAAGCCTTCACGGCTTCAGAACGGCGGACCGACAGCTTCTGGTTGTAAGCATCAGAGCCCACGGAGTCGGTGTGACCCACGGCGATGATGACTTCCAGGTTGATGCCCTTGACCTTGGAGACCAGATCGTCCAGCTTGGCCTTGCCTTCTGGCTTCAGCACCGACTTGTCGAAGTCGAAGAATGCGTCAGCGGCGTAGGTCACCTTGGTGGCCACAGCGGGTGCTGGTGCAGGTGCGGGTGCTGGAGCGGCAGCAGGTGCTGGAGCGGCAGCAGGTGCTGGAGCAGCTGCGGCGGCAGGAGCGGGAGCAGCGATAGCACCGTCGCAACCAGCGGCAGCCGTTGCGGGCGTCCAGTTGGCATCGCGCCAGCAGTATTCGTTGGTACCGTTCTTCCAGACGATGCCAGAAGCGTTTCTCCAGTTGTCAACGGTTTGTGCGCCAGCGGCGGTTGCGAGCGCTGCAGAGGCAAACAACATCGCCACTTTGTTCAGTTTCTTCATGGTTCTCCTCTTGGGGAAAAAGCCGCAGCCGCGCTGCGAATCAGGACGCTTGGGATGACCACCACCCAAAGCGTTCGAATGATTGTGCCATACGTAACTGGGCAAAAGCGGTGGTGACGGCCCGAGGCCCGTAGGACAAAACCTGAATTGCTTCGATATGTTGCGTGGTCGCTACACGGTCTTACCCCTAAAATGACTCTCCTTTGCCACCGCCGCCGCCCTCCAATGACCCAGTTTGCCAAAGAAACCCTGCCCATCAGCCTTGAAGAGGAGATGCGGCGCAGTTATCTCGATTACGCGATGAGCGTGATCGTGGGTCGGGCCCTGCCCGATGCGCGCGACGGCTTGAAGCCTGTGCACCGCCGCGTACTTTTTGCGATGCACGAGCTCAACAACGATTGGAACCGGCCTTATAAGAAGTCGGCCCGTATCGTGGGTGACGTGATTGGTAAGTACCACCCGCACGGCGATTCGGCGGTGTACGACACCATCGTTCGGATGGCGCAGGACTTCTCGCTGCGCCACATGCTGGTGGATGGCCAGGGCAATTTCGGCTCGGTGGATGGTGACAACGCGGCTGCCATGCGATATACCGAAATCCGCCTGGCGAAAATCGCGCACGAAATGCTGGGCGACATCGACAAGGAAACCGTCGATTTCGGCCCCAACTACGACGGCAGCGAAAAAGAACCGCTGGTTTTACCCAGCAAGCTCCCCAATCTGCTGGTCAACGGCTCGGCCGGTATTGCGGTGGGCATGGCCACCAACATCCCGCCGCACAACCTCAACGAGGTGGTGGATGCGTGCCTGCACATGCTGCGCAACCCCGAAACCACCATCGACGAGTTGATGGAGATCATCCCGGCCCCTGACTTCCCCACAGCCGGCATCATCTACGGCATCAATGGCGTGAAGGACGGTTACCGCACGGGGCGTGGGCGCGTGATCATGCGCGCCCGCTGCCATTTCGAGGACATCGACCGCGGCCAGCGCCAGGCGATCATCGTGGACGAGCTGCCCTACCAGGTCAACAAGAAGACGCTGCAGGAACGCATGGCCGAGCTGGTGCACGAGAAGAAAATCGAAGGCATCAGCCACATCCAGGACGAGTCCGACAAGTCGGGCATGCGCCTGGTGATCGAGCTCAAGCGCGGCGAAGTGCCCGAGGTGGTGCTCAACAACCTGTACAAGCAGACGCAGTTGCAAGACACCTTCGGCATGAACATGGTGGCACTGGTCGATGGCCAGCCGCGCCTGTGCAACCTCAAGGACCTGATCGTCGTCTTCTTGCAGCACCGCCGCGAAGTGGTGACGCGCCGCACGGTGTTCGAGCTGCGCAAGGCGCGCGACCGGGGCCACGTGCTCGAAGGCCTGGCCGTGGCGCTGGCCAATATTGACGATTTCATCGCCATCATCCGCAACGCCCCCACCCCGCCGGTGGCCAAGTCCGAACTGATGGCCCGCTCGTGGGACAGCAAGCTGGTGCGCGAGATGCTCACCCGCACGCGTGCCGACGGCGGCGTGATCAGCGCCGACGACTACCGCCCCGAGGGCCTGGAGCGCGAATTCGGCATGGGCCAGGACGGCCTGTACCGCCTGTCGGAAACCCAGGCACAAGAAATTTTGCAGATGCGCCTGCAGCGCCTGACCGGGCTGGAGCAGGACAAGATCGTGGCCGAGTACAAGGAAGTCATGGCGGTCATCGAAGACCTCCTGGACATCCTGGCCAAGCCCGAGCGCGTCTCCACCATCATTGGCGACGAGTTGACTTCCATCAAGCAGGAGTTCGGCCAGCACAAACTGGGCGCCCGCCGCAGCGTGGTGGAGTACAGCGCGCAGGATCTCTCCACCGAAGACCTGATTACCCCCACCGACATGGTGGTGACGCTTTCGCACACGGGCTACATCAAGAGCCAGCCCCTGTCCGAATACCGCGCCCAAAAGCGCGGTGGGCGCGGCAAGCAGGCAACGGCAACCAAAGAAGACGACTGGATCGACCAGCTTTTCATCGCCAACACGCACGACTACATCCTGTGCTTCTCCAACCGGGGCCGCCTGTACTGGCTCAAGGTCTGGGAAGTGCCCGCCGGTTCGCGCGGCTCGCGCGGGCGGCCCATCGTCAACATGTTCCCGCTGCAGGATGGCGAGAAGATCAACGTGGTGCTGCCGCTCACGGGCGACATGCGCACCTTCCCCGCCGATCGCTATGTGTTCATGGGCACGAGCATGGGCACCGTCAAGAAGACGGCGCTGGATGAATTCAGCAATCCCCGCAAGGGCGGCATCATTGCCGTCAACCTCGACGATGGCGACTACCTGATCGGCGCCGCACTCACCGATGGCAAACACGATGTGATGCTGTTCAGCGACGGCGGCAAGGCCGTGCGCTTTGACGAGAACGACGTGCGCCCCCTGGGCCGCCAGGCGCGCGGCGTGCGCGGCATGATGCTGGAAGACGGCCAGAGCGTGATCGCCATGCTGGTGGCCGAGGACGAAACCCAAAGCGTGCTCACCGCCACCGAAAACGGCTATGGCAAGCGCACCAGCATCACCGAATACACGCGCCATGGCCGTGGCACCAAGGGGATGATTGCGATCCAGCAAAGCGAACGCAACGGCAAGGTCGTGGCCGCCACGCTGGTGCACGCCGACGACGAGATCATGCTGATCACCGACAAGGGCGTGCTGGTGCGCACCCGCGTGTCCGAGATCCGCGAGCTGGGCCGCGCCACACAGGGCGTCACGCTGATCGCACTGGACGAAGGCTCCCAACTCAGCGGCCTGCAGCGCATTGTTGAAAACGATGCCAACGTGGCCGACCCCGAGGTGGATGGCGAAGGCAACACCGACGGCGAATCTCCCGCAGCCTCCAACACCCCGGAAGCACCCGACGCCTGAGCCCGCCCTGCGGGTGCAGCTCCGATGGGATGGCACCCGACGTGCTATTAAAAGTAAAGCTGCTAGCGCTTATTCAATAAGCGCTAGCAGCCTTTTTGATTGATAAACATGACCCGCCCCTACAACTTCTCGGCCGGCCCGGCCGCCATCCCCACCGAAGTGCTGGAACAAGCCGCCGCCGAAATGCTGGACTGGCACGGCAGTGGCATGGGCGTGATGGAGATGAGCCACCGTGGCAAGGAGTTCCTGGCCATCTACGAGCAGGCAGAGTCCGATCTGCGCACGCTGCTGGCCGTGCCCCCCGACTTCAAAATCCTGTTCATGCAGGGTGGCGGGCTGGCCGAAAACGCCATCGTGCCGCTGAACCTCTCACGCGCTGGAACGGTCGATTTTGTGGTGACGGGCAGTTGGAGCCAGAAGTCGCAAAAGGAAGCGCGCAAGTACGCCTCGGAGGTGAACATCGTGGCGTCCGCCGAAGACACCGGCTTCACCACCCTGCCCGACCCGGCCTCCTGGACGGTCAGCCGGGGCGCAAGTTATCTGCACCTGTGCAGCAACGAAACCATCAACGGCATTGAGTTCCACCAGTTGCCCGACCTGAAGGCCCTGGGCAGCGATGCGCCCCTGGTCATTGATTTTTCGTCGCACGTGGCGTCGCGGCCTGTGGATTGGAGCCGCGTGGGCCTGGCTTTTGGCGGCGCGCAAAAGAACCTGGGCCCCGCGGGCCTGACCCTGGTGGTGGTGCGTGACGACCTGCTGGGCCATGCCCTGCCCGCCTGCCCCAGCGCCTTCGACTACAAAATCGTGGCCGACAACCAGTCGATGTACAACACCCCGCCCACCTGGGGCATCTACATGGCAGGCCTCACCTTCCAGTGGCTCAAGCGCCAGACCGAAGGCAGCCTCACCGGCGTGGCCGCCATGGAGCAGCGCAACATCGCCAAGGCCGCCCTGCTCTACAACGCCATCGACAGCTCGCAGCTGTATGTGAACAAGGTGGCCGCCAACTGCCGCTCGCGCATGAACATCCCGTTCTTCCTGCGCGACGAAAGCCGCAACGACGCGTTCCTGGTCGGTGCCAAGGCGCGCGGCCTGCTGCAACTCAAGGGCCACAAGTCCGTGGGCGGCATGCGCGCCAGCATCTACAACGCCATGCCGCTCGCGGGCGTGCAGGCGTTGGTGGACTACATGCGAGAATTTGAGCAAAAGCAAGCTTGAAAAAGCGCCCGGTACAAAAACTGCTTCAAGAGCCCGCACAGACGCTCCACCGTCCATGAACAATCCCCAAGCCTCGCCTGATCTCGCCAGCCTGCGCGTACAGATCGACTCCATCGACCAGCAACTGCTCACGCTGCTCAACCAGCGCGCACTGGTGGCCGAGCAAGTGGGCGAAGTCAAGAAACGCGAAGGCACGCCCTTCTTCCGCCCCGACCGCGTGGCGCAGGTCATCGAGAAGATCCAGACCGCCAACCCCGGCCCGCTCAAGGGAGCACATGTGGCCGCCATCTGGCGCGAGATCATGTCGGCCTGCCTGGCGCTCGAATCGCCCCAGCGCGTGGCCGTGCTTGGCCCCGAAGGCACCTTCTGCGAGCAGGCTGCCATCGAGTTTTTCGGCGGTGCGGCCGATCTCATGTATTGCGCCAATTTCGACGAGGTGTTTCACGCCACCGCTGCGGGCAGCGCCCAATATGGCGTGGTGGGCGTGGAGAACTCCACCGAAGGCGTGGTTACACGCTCGCTCGACCTCTTCCTGCACACCCCCACCCACGTGGTGGGCGAGGTGAGCCTGCTGGTGCGGCACAACCTGCTGCGCACCACCAACTCGCTCGACGGTATCGAAGTAGTGCTGGCCCACCCGCAGGCGCTGGCGCAGTGCCAGGCCTGGCTGACCAAACACCTGCCACATGCCGAACGCCGTCCGGTGTCCAGCAATGCCGAGGGCGCCCGCCTGGCCACCACCAACCCCGCCTGGGCAGCGCTGTCCAGCGAGCGCGCCGCCGCCCAGTTCGGGCTGCACATCGTGGCGCATGCCATCCAGGACGACGCCTACAACCGCACGCGTTTTGCCATCATCTGCCTGCCGCACACGCTGCAAACACCCCCGCCATCGGGCAAGGACTGCACCAGCCTCGTGGTGTCGGTGCCCAACCAGCCCGGCGCAGTGCACGACTTGCTGGTGCCGCTCAAGACACACGGTGTGTCCATGACGCGTTTCGAGTCGCGTCCCGCGCGCACCGGCCAGTGGGAGTACTACTTTTATATCGACCTCGACGGCCATCCCGCGCAACCCCATGTGGCGCGGGCGCTGGAAGAACTGCGCAGCCTGTGCGCGTTCTACAAGGTTCTGGGCACCTACCCCGTGTCTTCCTGAGGAGCGCCGCCATGTTTGAACAACTCGGACTGATCGGCTGCGGGCTCATGGGGGGCTCGTTCGCCCTAGCCATGAAAAAAGCGGGCCTCGTCAAACGCGTGGTGGGCTACAGCAAGTCACCCTCCACCACCGACCGCGCGCGCCAGTTGGGCGTGATCGACGTCGAGGCCCCATCGGCCCTGCTCGCCGTGGCGGGCGCCGACATTGTGCTGGTGGCCGTGCCCGTGGCCGCCACCGAAGCCACCCTGAAGGCCATCAAGCACCTGGTCACCCCCCAAATGCTCATCATGGACGTGGGCTCGACCAAGGCCGACGTGGTGCAGGCCGCGCAGCGCGCCTTGCGCGACCAGGTGGGCTCGTTCGTGCCCGCGCACCCGATCACGGGGCGCGAGGTGTCGGGCGTGGAGCATGCCGAGGCAGACCTCTACAGCGGGCGCCAGGTCATCCTGACCCCTACCGAGCGCACCCTCACCGTCCAGCTTCAAAACGCTGAAAAGCTCTGGGCCGCGCTGGGCAGCCGCGTGACCAGCATGTCGCCCGAATCGCACGACGCAGCCTTCGCCGCCGTCAGCCACCTGCCCCACCTGCTGGCCTTTTCCATGATGAACAGCATCACGGGGCAAGCACATGGCGACGATTTCCTGTCCCTGGCAGGCCCCGGGTTCCGGGATTTCACCCGCATCGCAGCCAGCGACCCCAAGATGTGGCGCGACATCCTGCTGGCCAACCGGGAGGAACTGCTCGCCCAGTCCAAGCTGTTCCAACAGTCGCTGCGCAACATCGAGCAGGCCATGGAAAAAGGCAATGCGCAGGCGCTGGAAGACATGCTGACCCTGGCCAGCGAAACCCGTGCCCACTGGCGCATGGGAGCGAAACGCAAGTAACCCCCTGAGTCGCCTTCGGCGCCTTCCCCCAAGGGGGACGCACCCGGTGGCCTGGCAAAGCCAGTTCCACGGGTGCACTGGGATGGGTCTGCGCCAGTTGCGAAAAGCGCTGGCGCCAACGGACGAAAGATACCGATGTACAGCACTGCCTTCCTCGATCTGCCCCCGCTGCAAGCGGCCGCGGGTGAAATCCACCTGCCCGGCTCCAAGAGCATCTCCAACCGCGTGCTGCTGCTGGCTGCGCTGAGCAACGGCACCACCGCCGTGCACGACCTGCTGGCGTCCGACGACACCCGCGTGATGCTGGACGCCCTGCGCCAGATCGGCTGCACCGTGGATGAAACAGCGGGCAGCAATAACAACACCGTGCGCATCACCGGCCTGGGCGGGCGCACACCCCAATCGCCCGCAAAACTCTTCATGGGCAATGCCGGCACGGCCATGCGCCCCCTCACGGCAGCGCTGGCGCTGCTGGGTGGCGAGTTCGAGCTGTCGGGCGTGCCGCGCATGCACGAGCGCCCCATTGGCGACCTCGTCGATGCCCTGCGCCAACTGGGCTGCCAGATCGACTACCTGGGCAATGACGGCTACCCGCCGCTGCGAATCGCACACAGCCAGGGCGTGCCCGCGCTGGCGCTGAACGAGCCCATCCGCGTGCGCGGCGACGTATCGAGCCAGTTCCTCACCGCCCTGCTCATGGCGCTGCCGCTTGCGGCGGGCACGCAGAGCATCGTGATCGAAGTGGTGGGCGAGCTGATCTCCAAGCCCTACATCGCCATCACCCTGCAATTGCTGGCGCGTTTTGGCATCGTGGTCGAACACCAGAACTGGCAGCGCTTCACGATTGCCGCAGGCAGCCGCTACCAGTCGCCGGGCGACATCCATGTGGAGGCTGACGCCTCTTCCGCTAGCTATTTCATAGCACTTGGGGCAATCACATCAAGCGGTAGCAGCCCAAAAGGCATCAAGATTTTGGGGGTGGGGCTGGGCTCCATCCAGGGCGACATCCGTTTTGTTGAGGCAGCGCGCGCCATGGGCGCCCTGGTCACGGGCGGCCCCAACTGGTTGCAGATCGAACGCGGCGCCTGGCCCCTCAAAGCCATTGAGCTGGACTGCAACCACATTCCCGACGCCGCCATGACGCTGGCCGTGATGGCGCTGTATGCCAACGGCACCACCACGCTGACCAACATCGCCAGTTGGCGCGTGAAAGAGACCGACCGCCTGGCGGCCATGGCCATCGAGTTGCGCAAGCTCGGCGCCACGGTAGAAGAAGGCGCAGATTTCATCCGCGTCACCCCGCCCGCCAAGACTGCAGACTGGAAAGCCGCCAGCATCCACACCTACGACGACCACCGCGTGGCCATGTGTTTTTCGCTGGCGGCCTTCAATCCGGCCCGCTTGCCCGTGCGCATCGAAGACCCGAAGTGCGTGGCCAAGACCTTTCCGGACTATTTCGAAGCCCTGTTCTCGGTGGCCCAGGTCGCCACGGCGCACATTCCGGTGATCTGCATCGACGGCCCCACCGCCTCGGGCAAGGGCACGGTGGCAGCTGCCGTGGCGCAGCGGCTGGGCTATCGCTTTCTCGACTCGGGGGCGATGTACCGCGTCACCGCGCTGGCCGCCCTGCGCGCGGGCCTGGCCATTGACGCAGTGCACGAAACGCGCATCGCCACCATGGCCCAGACCCTGCCCGTGCGTTTTGAAGGCGGCCGGGTGTTGCTGGGCAACGACGACGTGACCGAAGCCATCCGCACCGAGGAAGCCGGGATGAACGCCTCCCGCGTGTCCGCCCTGCCCGCCGTGCGCACGGCGCTGATCGACCTGCAGCACAGCTTCCAGCGCCTGCCGGGCCTGGTGGCCGATGGCCGCGACATGGGCACCGTGATCTTCCCCGAAGCCCCGCTCAAGGTCTATTTGACGGCCAGCGCCGCCTGCCGCGCGGAGCGCCGCTATAAACAGTTGATTTCAAAGGGTTTTTCGGCTAATATCGAAGACCTTCGCGCGGACCTAGAGGCGCGCGACCTGCGAGACAGTTCCCGCAGCGTCGCACCCTTGAAGCCCGCGCAGGATGCTCTGGTCCTCGACAACTCCGATTTGACGATTGATGAAGCCGTCGAACAGGTGTTGATCTGGTGGCAAGAGCGCCAGCCCTTCGCAGCTGCTGCGCAGGGCTGAGACGTGTGGGGCCTTCACTCAACCTGAGGCCCCGCAGGCAAGACCGAAAGGCTTTGCCACAGGCCCACGCCGCCCCTCTCGCGCGCCAGCGCACAGGCGGTGTGGATCGTTAACCTAACCCGCGGCTCTGCCGCAAAAAACCACCGCAAGCAGCTATAAAAACGACAGCAATGGTGCTGCCGGAATCCTGTTTGTGGCAAGGAAACACATGTCCGAATCTTTTGCCGCCCTTTTTGAAGAATCTTTGCAGCGTACGGAAATGCGCCCAGGCGAAGTGATCACCGCCGAAGTCGTGCGCGTCGAGCACAACTTCGTGGTGGTCAACGCCGGCCTCAAGTCCGAAGCCTACGTGCCGCTGGAAGAGTTCAAGAACGACAAGGGCGAAGTCGAAGTCCAAGTGGGTGACTTCGTGTCGGTGGCCATTGGCTCCATCGAAAACGGCTACGGCGACACCATCCTGTCGCGCGACACCGCCAAGCGCCTGGCTTCGTGGATGAGCCTGGAAAAGGCCCTGGAATCCGGCGAATTCGTCACTGGCACGACCAGCGGCAAGGTCAAGGGCGGCCTCACGGTGCTGGTCAACGGCATCCGCGCCTTCCTGCCCGGTTCGCTGATCGACACGCGTCCTATCAAGGACCTGACGCCCTACGAAAACAAGACCCTGGAATTCAAGGTCATCAAGCTCGACCGCAAGCGCAACAACGTGGTGCTGAGCCGCCGCGCCGTGGTGGAAGCCTCCATGGGCGAAGAGCGCGCCAAGCTGATGGAAACCCTGAAGGAAGGCTCCATCGTTCAAGGCGTGGTCAAGAACATCACCGAATACGGTGCGTTCGTGGACCTGGGCGGCATCGACGGCCTGCTGCACATCACCGACATGGCATGGCGCCGCGTGCGTCACCCATCCGAAGTGGTGACGGCTGGCCAGGAAATCACGGCCAAGATCCTGAAGTTCGACACCGAGAAGAACCGTGTCTCGCTGGGTCTGAAGCAAATGGGCGACGACCCATGGATGGGCGTGAACCGCCGCTACCCACAAGGCACCCGCCTGTTCGGCAAGATCACGAACATTGCCGACTACGGCGCGTTCGTCGAACTCGAACCCGGCATCGAAGGCCTGGTGCACGTCTCCGAAATGGACTGGACCAACAAGAACATCGCTCCCGCCAAGCTGGTTTCGCTGGGCGACGAAGTCGAAGTCATGGTTCTGGAAATCGACGAAGACAAGCGCCGCATCAGCCTGGGCATGAAGCAGTGCAAGGCCAACCCATGGCAAGAATTCGCACAGGACACGAAGCGCGGTGACCGCGTCAAGGGTCCGATCAAGTCGATCACCGACTTCGGCGTGTTCGTGGGCCTGGCTGCCGGCATCGACGGCCTGGTGCACCTGTCCGACCTCTCGTGGAACGAACCCGGCGAAGCCGCTGTTCGCAACTACAAGAAGGGCCAGGAAGTGGAAGCCATCGTGCTGGCCGTGGACGTGGACCGCGAACGCATCTCGCTGGGCATCA
>NZ_JAPUDY010000065.1 GCF_027492855.1 Acidovorax sp. | reverse complement strand
CCAACTGCCCCGGCCTGATCACGCCCGACGAGATCAAGATCGGCATCATGCCCGGTCACATCCATCGCAAGGGCCGCATCGGCGTTGTGAGCCGCTCGGGCACGCTGACGTACGAAGCTGTTGCCATGCTGACCGAAGTCGGCCTGGGCCAATCGACGGCCGTGGGCATTGGCGGCGACCCCATCAATGGCTTGAAGCACATTGATGTGATGCAGGCCTTCAACGATGATCCCGACACCGACGCTGTGATCATGATCGGCGAAATCGGCGGCCCCGATGAGGCAGATGCTGCCCGCTGGTGCAAGGCCAACATGAAGAAGCCAATCGTGGGCTTCATCGCTGGCGTGA
The DNA here is from genome assembly GCF_027492855.1 of Acidovorax sp. Lineage (GTDB taxonomy): Bacteria > Pseudomonadota > Gammaproteobacteria > Burkholderiales > Burkholderiaceae_C > Acidovorax. The sequence continues at coordinate 65,868 of NZ_JAPUDY010000065.1, read as the reverse complement.
CCGCTCCTCCCGGCAAGCGCATGGGCCATGCAGGCGCGCTGATCTCTGGCGGCGCAGACACGGCCGATGCCAAGCTCGCTGTTATGGAAGAGTCTGGCTTCATCATCACGCGCAACCCTTCGGAGCTGGGCAAGCTGCTCAAGGCCCAGCTGAAGTAAAAACCCCTTCGTGGTCGTTCGTAAGCACAATTACGGACGACCCGAACGGATCGGCTCGCTAGACTGGCAGCTCCAATAAAAAGAAGCGCTCGGGACCCCTGGTTCCGGGCGCTTCTTGCATTCATAACATGGAGCACTGTCATGGAATTTCTGCATAGCGCCGACTTCTGGATCGGCCTGGTGAAGATCGTCTGGATCAACATCATCCTGTCGGGCGACAACGCGGTGGTCATCGCGCTGGCTGCCCGGTCCCTGCCCGCCCATCAGCAAAAGAAGGCCGTGTTCTGGGGCTCCGGCGCTGCCGTGGTGCTGCGCATTCTGCTCACGATCGTGGCCGCCAAGTTGCTCGAGCTGTCGTTCTTGCAGATCGTGGGCGGCTGTCTGCTGCTGTGGATCGGGTTCCAACTGCTCAGCGATGACGAAGAGGACCAAGGCGAATCGAAGACCTATGGCAGCCTGATGGCGGCCGTGCGCACCATCCTCATTGCCGACCTGGTCATGAGCCTGGACAACGTGATCGCCGTGGCTGCAGCCGCTCAGGGCAACGTGATCCTGCTGGTACTAGGCCTTGCCATCAGCATCCCGCTGGTGATTTTCGGCAGCACGCTCATGATCAAGCTCATGGAGCGCTTTCCCTTCATCGTGGTGCTGGGCGCCGCGCTGATTGGCTGGGTGGGCGGTGAAACCATCGCCAACGACGCCTTCCTGCACGACTATGCTGTGGCGCACCCCGCACTCCACTACGTGGCGGCAGCCTTGGGCGCGGCGCTGGTGGTGGGCGCCGGGAAATTCTGGCCGTCCAGACAGCGCAGCGAGCTTGTGCGCTGAGTCGGTGCGGGCCTTCCGGTAGGCCGCCATTCCGGTTAATGTGACAAAAATGGCATGCCATGGGTTCACCGATGGCGCAGTGGCCCGACAAGAACGGCACAAGTAGGACCTGCAGGGTCGATTTGCCCGACGCCGTTCTGAAGTTGAGCCCCCCCCGGCTGGGCGCGGATATTGCTTGATTCGTCAATCAATACCTGAGTGGAACAACAGCAAGTGGGAAGAAGAACCTCGGCACAGCGGCTTGACATGTGGCGTGCCGACGGCTTTGGGGGCGCACTGGTTGCGCTCGTGGTGGCGGTTTTGTGCGCAGTCACCGGCGTTTCTCAGCGGCTGGACTTTGCGCTGTACGACGCAGCGACCACCGTCTCATCGCCTCCACCCCTGCCCGAAATCGCCATCGTCGGTATCGACGATGGCAGCCTGGCGGCGCTGGGCCCCTGGCCCTGGTCCCGAGATATCCATGCACGGCTGATCGAACAGCTTTCTGCCGGTGGCGCCAAGACCATCGTCTATACCTCGTACTTCACCGAGCCCCAAAGTACCCCCGGCCTCGGCCAGGTGCGCAAGATTCGGGAGATGCTGGCAGCGGCAGGCGATGGCTCCCCGTTGGCGGCAGAGCTCAGCCGCATTGCCGCAGAGGCTGACCAGGCGCTCGATACCGATACACGCCTGGCCAGCGCCATCCAGCGGGCTGGCAACGTGTTGCTGGCCTCCCGCTACGCCGCTAGCAGCTCCACGGCGCCGCAGGCCGCGCTGCCGTCCTACGTGCGCCGCAGCACACTGCCTGACCCCGGCACCTACGCAACGCCAGCCTCATCGGCGCAACAGCCCATTGGCCTTCTCGGGGCGGTAGCCGCCGGGGTGGGGCATGCGTATGCCGAGGTGGATTCAGATGGCCGCATCCGCCAGGTGCCACTGCTCTTGCGGTATGACAACGCAGGGATTCCATCATTGGCCCTGCTGGCAGCGCAGCACAGTCTGCACCTCGGCATCAGCGAAATACACGCTCAAGAGACATCGGCGGGTTTGCGCCTGGGTGGCCTGCTGGTCGCTACAGACAGCACGGCCACTCTGCGCCCGCGCACGCAGACCTTGATTGGCGGTGCCCCAGGTTTTCCAGCGCACTCGTTTTCCAGTGTGCTGGATGGCAAGGCGCCCGCAGGCAGCTTGAAGGACAAAATCGTGCTGGTGGGCGCCACCACCGAGACGCTGGCCCTCATGTCGCAGGGAGGGCAGGCCGCCGCCTATCCCGTGGACCTGCTGGCACAGGCAGTGTCTTCGATTCGTATGGGCCTTGGCGTGCAGAAGCCGGTCTGGGCTGCCATGGCCTGCGGGCTGGTGTCTGTGGGCGGGCTTCTGTATCTGATCTTGTTCGCACCAAGAACACGCAAATTCACGGGGCTGGGCGTGGGTGCGGGGCTGCTGCTGATTCTGCTGGGCGTGGAGTGGATGCTGCTGCGCCATGCCAGCCTGTGGATTCCTCTTGCACTGCCAGCCCTGGGGTTGTTGGCGGGAGTGGTTGCCGGGGCACTGCTCCGCAGCAAAAACGCTCAGGCCCAGTCGTCGTCCGCCGAGGCTGCAGAAGCCGACCGAATGATGGGCCTGGCCTTGCAGGGCCAAGGCCAACTGGACATGGCATTCGAGCGCTTGCGCAAGGTGCCAGCCAGCGATGCCCTTTTGGACAACCTGTATCACTTGGCTGAAGACTTTGAGCGCAAGCGCAATTTCGCCAAGGCCAAGGCGGTCTATGAACATATTCTGCGCCACAACCGCCAGTACAAAGACGTCCGCAGCCGCTACAAACGTGCCCGTGCGCGCGCCCAAAGTGTAGGCGCCCCTAACAGCCAGCCGTCGTCCCTCCCATCGCCCGCAGGCGGCCCCAGCCCCCGGCTCCCCGGAGATGCCACGCTGGGCGTGCCCATGCTCGGGCGCTACCAGATTGATCGGGAAATCGGCAAGGGGGCGATGGGCGTCGTTTACCTGGGGCGGGACCCCAAGATCGGTCGCGTAGTGGCCATCAAAACCCTGGCGCTGAGCCAGGAGTTCGAAGGCGATGCGCTGATCGACGCACGCGCGCGGTTTTTCCGCGAGGCCGAAACAGCCGGACGCCTGCAACACCCTTGTATCGTGACCATCTTCGATGCAGGCGAGGAGCATGACCTGGCCTACATTGCCATGGAGTTCCTGAAGGGCCGGGATCTGGTCTATGCCTGCAGCAAGGAGCATTTGTTGCCGGTGCCTGCCGTGCTGTCGATCGCCGCGCGCGTGGCGGATGCGCTGGACTACGCCCACGCCCACAACGTGGTACACCGCGATATTAAGCCGGCCAACATCATGTTTGACAGTGCCACCGATGCCGTAAAGGTGACGGACTTCGGCATTGCGCGCATCACCGATTCAAGCAAAACCCGCACGGGGCTGGTGTTGGGTACCCCCAGTTTCATGTCTCCCGAGCAGCTCGCGGGCAAGAAGGTTGATGGCCGCTCGGATCTGTATTCTTTGGGTATCTCGCTGTTCCAGTTGCTCACGGGCGCCCTGCCGCTGCGTGGCGAGTCCATGACGGAGCTGATGCACAAGATCGCTACCGTGGAAGCGCCAGACATTCGCCAACTGCGCCCTGACCTTTCGCCTGCCATCGCCAGGGTGGTTGCACTGGCCCTGCAAAAGCGCCCCGAAGCCCGCTACCAGACGGGCCGACAGTTCGCCGCCGACCTGCGGCAAGCTTCTGTTGGAACAGTGACAGTCGAAGGCCTGCCCGCATCCGAGGCAGTGGTCTATGATGCGGACCGCGATGTAACAGGGCATGAAATGGCGGATTTTCAGGAAACCGTGATGGAGCCCCCCGTGAACCGGGGCGCGGCAGCACCGCCGATTTCAGGTGCCCGATGACGCTCGCCCACACCTCCATGACCTACGAATTTTTCGCACGGACCGACAAGGGCCGGGTGCGTACCAATAACGAAGATGCGGTAGCCATCGACCGTGAAGCGCAGGTCGTCATCCTGGCCGATGGCATGGGCGGCTACAACGCCGGTGAGGTTGCCAGTGGAATGGCGACGACTTTTATTCGTACCGAAATGGCGCGTTGGCTGGCGCAAGCCGGAGCCACCCCGCAATCGACGGATGTGCGTCGTGCGCTGGAAATTTGCGTGGAAAACGCCAATCACGCCATTTTGGGCGCGTCGCTGTCCAACCCCCAATATGCGGGCATGGGCACGACGCTGGTGGTTGCTGTCTTCCACGGAAGCCGCCTCATCCTTGGGCATATTGGCGATTCGCGTTGCTACCGGCTGCGCGATGGTGCGCTCCAGCAAATCACGCGGGACCATTCCTGGCTGCAGGAGCAGGTCGATGCCGGCCTGCTTACTGCCCAGCAGGCGGCGCTCTCCTCCAGCCGCAACCTCGTGACCCGAGCCCTGGGCGTGGAGCCCAACGTCATGTTGGAAGTCAATGAATTCCAGGTGGCGTCCAACGACCTCTTTTTGCTGTGCTCCGACGGGCTCACGGACATGGTGACGGATTCCGACCTGGCGGAGATGGTGCGCGCGTCCCTCCCATTGGAAGAAAAAGCCACACTGCTCATCGATACCGCCAATGCGAACGGCGGTCGTGATAACGTGAGCGTGCTGCTGGTGCAGGCTGCTGAGGGAGGCAAGAAGCGTGGCCTCATGTCCCGATTGCTAGGGGCCACCTGAATGGCCCAAACCACAACAATTCATCACATCAGGAGTGGATCATGCCGAGAATGATCGTTTCAATTGACGGGGTCGTCATCAAGGAAATGCAACTGACCAAAGAGCGAACCACGCTTGGTCGGCGCCCTTACAACGACATCGTGATCGACAATCTCGCCGTGAGTGGAGAGCACGCCGTGATCCACATGGCCGGGCACGAAGTCGAGATCGAGGACCTGGGTAGCACCAATGGCACCTATGTGAATGCCAAGGCCGTCAAGCGCCAGGATCTGCGCAACGGCGACACGATCGAGGTCGGCAAGTACAAGATCCGCTTCCTGCAGGATGCTGATGGCCAGAATTTCGAGAAGACCATGATCTTCAAGCCCGGCATGGTTCCTCCCATGGGGGCCGCCACCGCGCGGCCTGCCGCATCTACCGCCCCTGCCCCTATCCCGGTGTCTGCCGTGATCCGGGTCATGTCTGGCGCAGCGGCAGGGCGTGAAGTATCTTTGCAAAAGGTGGTAACCACCATTGGCAAGCCGGGCGTTGCCGTGGCTTCCATCACCAAGCGGCACCAGGGCTTTGTGCTGGCACATGTGGAGGGCCCAGACATGCCGCTGCTCAACGGGGCTTCGATCGGAGCCGCTCCCGTGCCGCTCAAGAACGGAGATCGGCTGGAGCTGGCGGGCACTGAAATGCAGTTCGAGCAAAGCTGACGGCTGGTGTGCGGTTGCCCTGAGGGTAGCTGCCACGCCAACCCTGTCGCCCCCTTCCTTTTACCCATGCGGCCAGGCTCATGCGACAGCAGCTATTGCACCTGTTTCGCCGCCGCTGGCGGCGTATCGCCGTCACCCTGATTCCACTGGTTTTTGCGCTGCTGCACATTGCGGATGTGCTTCACCTTCAGGTGCTGGAGCGGCTGGACAGCATCATCTACGACACCCGACTGCGGGTCACCATGCCGCGCACGCTGGACGAGCGTATCGTCATCGTTGACATCGACGAAAAAAGCCTGGGCCGGGTCGGGCAGTGGCCTTGGAGAAGAGACAGGCTCGCCACGCTCACGCGCGAGCTGTTCGAGCGGCAACAGGTGTCGGTGGTAGGGTTCGATGTTCTGTTTGCCGAACCGGATGAAAGCTCGGGCCTTGCGGTTCTGCAGGAGTTGGCCCAGGGCCCGCTGCGAGGGCAGACGGCCTTCACGAAGCAATTGGAGCGCCTTGCGCCCTCTCTGAACTACGACGCGCTTTTTGCCCAATCCCTGCAGGGTCGGCCGGTGGTGCTGGGCTACTACTTCTCGGGCAGTGACCGCGACGGCATCACCCAAGGGGCGTTGCCTCAGCCCGCGCTTGCACCGGAGCGCCTGCGGGGCCTGCCCCTCAAAGCCACATCTTGGAAGGGCTACAGCAGCAACATCGAAGGCCTGGCCCACGCTGCGCCCGTGGCCGGTTTCTTCAATTCGCTCACCGATGGGGACGGTGTCGTGCGATCGCTTCCGCTGCTGGCTGAGTACCAAGGGCAATATTACGAATCGCTGGCCCTGGCCATGTTTCGTGTCGCAATCGGCTCGCCGGAGGTTCATCCGGGCTTTGCCGACGCCGTACCCCATGGTTCGCATGACGCTCTCCAGAGCATCGTGCTGCGTGCGGATGGTCGAGCACTGGCTTTGCCCGTGGACGATCAATTGGCCACGCTCATCCCCTACCGGGGACCCGGCGATGCCAGAGGCGGCTCATTTCGGTACATCTCTGCTTCGGATGTTCTGGAAGGAGCGCTTCCGCCCGGCGACCTCAAGGACCGGCTCGTACTGGTGGGTTCCACGGCGCCAGGTCTGTTGGACCTGCGGGTCACCCCGGTCGGTAGAACCTATCCGGGCGTGGAGGCTCATGCCAATGTGCTTTCTGCCTTTCTGGACGGTAAGAACATTGTGCGACCAGACTATGCGATCGGTTTTGACGCCTTGCAGTTGCTGTGCTCCGGTCTCCTGCTGGCTGTAGCACTCCCTCTGTTGTCTGCGTCATACGCTGTGCTGCTGAGTGGGGCTGTAGTGGGCGCGTTGATTGGCCTCAATCTCTGGCTTTATCTGGCCCACGGTTTGGCGTTGCCGCTGGCCACTGCGGTGGTGATGGCGCTGCTCGCGTTTGCGCTCAATATGGCGTATGGCTATTTTGTGGAAAGCCGATCCAAGCGGGAGCTGGCCGCGCTGTTTGGCACCTATGTCCCCCCCGAGCTGGTGGATGAAATGGTCAAACAGCCCGAAAACTACAGCATGCAGGCCACCAACCGGGAGCTGACCGTGATGTTTTGCGACATGCGCGGCTTCACCGCGATGTCGGAACGCATGGAGCCGCTGCAATTGCAGGCATTGCTCAACGAAGTGTTCAGCAGGCTCACCCACATCATCCGCAGCCACCGGGGCACCATCGACAAGTACATGGGAGACTGCGTCATGGCGTTCTGGGGCGCGCCTGTTGCCACCCAGGATCACGCTCAGCTGGCTGTTTCTGCCGCCATGGAGATGGCTCAAACCATCGGGCAGATCAACGCCGACCATCGGCAGCGCGGCCTGCCGGAAATCGGGATAGGCATAGGGCTCAACACGGGCATCATGTGTGTTGGGGACATGGGCTCGGACATCCGCCGCGCCTATACCGTCATTGGTGACGCAGTGAACCTGGGTTCCCGGCTCGAGGGCCTATCCAAACACTATGGCACCGCCATCGTGGTGAGCGAGAGCGCCAAATTGTTGGCACCCCAGTTTGCTTGGCAACAGATGGACCGCGTCCGTGTCAAGGGCAAGGCGCAAGCCGTGCCGATCTACCAACCCCTGTCGAAGCTGAACGAGCTACCGAGCCGCCGGGCTGAGGAACTTGCCGTCTGGGCACAATTTCTCACGGCCTATGCAGCACAGGAATGGGCACAATGCGATGAACTGCTGGTGCAACTGAGGGAATTCCACCCCCACAGTGTGCTCCACACGCTGTACGCTGAGCGCGTGGAAACGCTCCGCCAGCAGCCCTACAACCCAGAATGGGACAGCGCCACCAATTTCGACACCAAGTAAGTCATCAAGAAAAGGCGTCACATGAAGGTTCGCGTGCTGGGTTGCTCCGGCGCCATCGCCAAGGACTGTCGCACGACATCGTTCTTGATCGGAGACCGTATCCTGCTGGATGCGGGAACCGGCGTGGGCGACCTCGCCCTGGAGGAGATGGCCCGGATCGACCATGTGCTTCTCACCCACTCGCACCTCGACCACATCGCCGCGCTGCCCTTGATGCTGGACGCAGTGTCGTCGCTTCGCCGCAGCCCCGTACAAGTGCACGCCCTGGCGGCCACCATCGAAGCCCTCCAGTCGCATGTGTTCAATAACGTGATCTGGCCAGATTTCAGTGCCATTCCGTCGCAGGCATCGCCATTTCTGCAGTACCAGCCGTTCGTCACTGGCGAATTGTTGACCATCAACGGCACTGAGATTGAAGTCCTCCCTGCACGCCACACCGTGCCCGCCGTGGGCTTTGGCGTGCGGGGAAATACAGGCTGGTGGGTTTTCAGCGGGGACACAGAACGTAATCCACTGTTCTGGGACCGCGTCAACGCAATGTCCGTAGCTTTTCTTGTCATAGAAACAGCCTTTAGCAACCGCGAACGGGACCTAGCCCGCCGCAGCCTGCACCTGTCGCCCGACACGCTGGCTCAGGAGCTGGCGAACATCCCCTCGGCGAACCGCTACCCTATCTACATCACGCACACCAAGCCCTCGGAAACTGACCTCATCATGGAGGAAATCCGACAGCTCGATGGCATGGCAGGCGCTCGGCTTGGTCCACATGACATCCGTTGGCTGAGCGCAGGTCAGGCACTTGAGGTGTGAGTGGTCGCTTTGACAATACTGACTGACAAAAATGTAATGCATCCGAGGCTGGGGAGGCGTTTTTTGACGCGCTCCGGATTGTGTGAGTGCCGATTTCTGAAGAGGGGTGTCAACAATGTTGAGGAGCAAGTATTTTTCTGATATTTTCCTGCTGGATGCTTGACTTTGTCGCGTTGTCTCCCTATTGAAAGGAGTCATCTGTCTGCGCCAAGACTTTGTGCAACGATCCAGCGACCGTTAGATGCCATCCGATCAATCAGGCACGCAGATTGCTTGGTAACAGTGCATTTGCAACTTTTCTTAGGAGTTTTTCATGAAGCGTTCTCTCCAAAAGGGTTTTACCCTGATTGAATTGATGATCGTTGTTGCGATTATCGGTATTTTGGCTGCTGTCGCCCTGCCGGCTTATCAAGACTACACGGTGCGTGCACGTGTTACTGAGGGTTTGGCTCTTGCAGGGGCAGCAAAATTGGCAGTTGGTGAAAATAATGCAAACGGCAACGCCTTCGGCGCAGGCTATGGTGGTACCGTGGCGACCCGCTCTGTTGGCGCAACAACCTGTGCTATTGCTGGCGCTTGTACTGTTGCTGAGTTGCAAACTGCGTTTGCAACTGCAAACTCGAACGGTATTGGCGTTGCGCAAGCGACAGGTCATATATCCATTGGTTTTCTGCCAGTGGTTCAGCCTGCTGCCACAAACCGTTTGGTCCTGAATGTAACGGCCAATGGTGCTGCGATGGCTGGTACTGCAACTGCTAGTACGCCTGCTGCGGTGAATTTGCGCTGGGATTGCTATGCCGCCGGCGCAACCACACGTACTGCTTTGGCTGTGGCCGGTGGCCCTACACTGCCTGTTCGCTTTGCACCTGCTGAGTGCCGTTAATTAGGCCTTACTAAAAAAGAGCGCTTCGGCGCTCTTTTTTATTTGGGGATGGAGTATTGATGATTAAATCTCAGCGATTGCAAGCAGCTTTGCGCGCATCAGGTTTTCATTTGCTATGTAGCCTTGTGATTGGTTTGATAGCTGCTACGTTGGTTTTTGGATTGTGGTATCCATATCCATATGGAAATCTCTCCGGTGGGCGAAATCTATTTTTGCTTATCATTTCCATCGACGTCGTTTGCGGTCCAATCCTCACAGCAGTTGTTTTCAATACCAAAAAACCCCGATCAGAACTGTGGCGAGATTTAGGGTTGGTGTTTGTTGTTCAATTAGGAGCCCTCTCGTATGGGCTGAATGTGGTCTGGCATGCACGTCCAGTGTATTTGGTTCAGGAGGTGGACCGGTTTAAAGTCATTACGCTACCAGAATTGGAAGCGCCCGCGGTGAATAACTTGGAGAAATTATTGCAACCACGCTGGAATGTGGGTCCAATGATTGTTGCGATCCGAGAGCCGAAAGACGCACAAGAGCGTCAAAAAGTGATGTTCGAATCTGTGCAAGGAGGCAGGGACTACGCCGAGCGCGCAGATTTTTATATCCGCTATGAAGGGGATGCTGCGGCCAAGTCTCTACAGAAGGCTAAAAATTTGCGCGACTTTCTAAAAAAATTTCCACAGCAAGAAAATGCTGCAAAAAAGGTAATTGGCCCAAGTAATTCAGATTTCGGAGACTTTTTTTATTTGCCCATTGTTGCGCGACAAGATTGGATTGCTATTCTGGATCGTAAAGGGATGATTCAAGGTTTTTTGAAGGGTGATGGTTTCTAGTTTTTGAGATTAATGGATTTCAAAAATAGTATTACCCTTCAGATCTGGGGTTGTCTTGCGAAATCTCCACTTTTCCCTCCCTGCTTTCTCACCACTCGTACATCAGTCATTCTCATGTGTTTGTCGACGGCTTTGCACATGTCATAAATCGTTAGTAGTGCGATTTGGACTGCGGTGAGGGCTTCCATTTCAACGCCGGTGGGACCCACTGTTTCCACCGTGGCGCTGCAATGGACGGCATTTTCGGCAGGTAATAGCTCAAAATCTACCATGACCCGGGTGAGTGCCAGCGGGTGGCATAGGGGGATGAGGTCGCTAGTTTTTTTTGCAGCCTGGATGCCTGCGATGCGTGCAATACCAAGAACGTCGCCTTTTTTTGCGGTGCTGGATTGGATGATTGCCAACGTGGCCGGTGCCATTTCGATGCGGCCCGTGGCTACGGCAATGCGGTGGGTGGCCGCTTTGCTGGAAACATTAACCATGTGGGCTTGGCCTTGGGCGTTGAAGTGGGTGAGAGGGGATGCGTTAGTAGTTGCGGAGGTGTCTGGTGTTTTGGAAGTCATTGTTTTGGCCTAGGCAAGCACGTTAGGTTGTAAACATGTACGAAACAATCTGGATGTCAGAGCATCATACGGTCACGCGTCGCCAAGTGAGCGTTGTTGCCGGTGGGTGGCGCTAGGGAGACCACAAGTGTTGATATCGGGTAAAAAAAAGCCACTAACGTATGCTTGTCAAGCGCTGGTAGCTTCTCTTTTGATAGCGATGAGTGCCGTTACTCCGGTAGCGGTGCAGGCCCAACCCTCCCTCCCCACCCTCGGCGACAACAGCGATCTCACCACCAGCGCCGAGCGGCGCCTCGGCGACCGGATCATCCGCGAGCTCTACCGCGACCCCGACTACATTGATGACCCGGTCATCGCGGACTATGTGCAGGGTATTTGGCAGCCGCTGATGGCGGCCGCCAAAGCGCGTGGTGAACTCTCCCCCGAACTGGATGAACGTTTTGCCTGGGAGCTTCTGCTCGGCCGTGACCGCACGGTGAACGCCTTCGCCTTGCCCGGTGGGTACCTGGGGGTGCACCTGGGCCTGATCGGGGTGGTCACCACGCGCGATGAGTTGGCCTCGGTGCTGGCGCATGAATTGAGCCATGTCACCCAGCGCCATATCTCGCGCTTGATCACGCAGCAGAGCAAGCAGACGCCGCTGTTGCTGGGGGCGATGATTCTGGGCGCCTTGGCGGCCAGCAAGAACCCCGGCGCTACGCAGGCCCTGGTGGTGGGTGGGCAGGCGCTGGCCATACAAAACCAGCTTAATTTCTCGCGCGACATGGAGCGCGAGGCGGACCGCGTTGGCTATGGGTTGATGGCTCCGGCGGGTTTTGCGCCCCAGGGGTTCGTGAGCATGTTCGACAAGCTCCAGCAGGCCAACCGGCTTAACGACAACGGCTCGTGGCCGTATCTGCGCAGCCATCCGCTGACCACGGAGCGCATGGCGGACATGCAGTCACGCATCCCGCCTGGCACAACGGCTCCGGCAACCGGGGCTGTCACGCTTGAACATGCCATGGTGGCCGCCCGGGCACGGGTGCTCGCCAACCCTGGCGTGGATACCCTGCGCCAATGGATTGCGGAGCCGCAGGGCGTCGGGTTCTCGGGCCAGCCAGCCTATCGGCGCGCTGCAGCGTTGTATGCGGCGGCCTTGGGTAGCCATCAGTTGCGCGATGCCGCCGGTGCGCGGGCTGCCGTCAGAAAGCTGGACGAGCTGGTCCGCGCCGACCCGGCGGCCCGAAGGCTAGTGCGTTTGTTGGATGCAGAGATTGAACTGGCCGCAGGTGATGCGGCGGCTGCGTTGGCAGCCGTGCCCGAAGGCGGTGTGGTGCGCAGGCCCGAATTGGTATTGCGCACCCAGGCTCTGCTGAGGGCGGGCCGGGCAGGCGAGGGTGCGCAAGCCCTGCAAACCTGGGTGACCACGCATCCCAAGGATGCAACGGTGTGGCAACTGCTGGCCTCCGTGTGGCAGGCCCAGGGGCAGGGTCTGCGCGCCATTCGCGCGGAAGCCGAGGCGCACGCAGCGCGCTATGACTATGCGGCGGCGGTGGACCGGTTCAAGGCAGGCCAGGACTTGGCGCGCCGTGGCGGCGCCGCTGCGGACCACATTGAGGCGTCCATCATCGACACCCGGCTGCGCGCCATGGAATCACTCCTTCGTGAACAGGCCGCCGAGCGCTGACTCGATCAGCACGCCCAGCGCCGAATAGATGAGGGAGCCGAGCAGTGCGGCGCCAAACCCCGTGACGTGAAAGCCGTCCAGCGCGCTGGCCGCCGCCCAGAACATCAGCGCGTTGATGACGAACAGGAACAGCCCCACGGTGACGATGGTGACGGGCAGTGTCAACACCACCAGCACGGGCCGCAAAATGGCGTTGAACAGCCCGATCACGAAGGCCGCGAGCAATGCCGAGGGAAAACTTTTCACCTCGACCCCGCTGTAGATATAGGCCACGAACAGCAGCGCGGCTGCGCTGAGCAGCCATTTGAGAAGCAGTTTCATGGCTTAAGAATAGCATCGGCCCGGCCCAAAAAAAAAGGGCCACGCGGGCCCTTTTTAGAAAAATGTATCCCCGTCCAGCGAGGAGGGGTGAGGCGCTTCAACTCACTCCAGCGCCAACACCCACATGGCGCCAAACCCCGTCAGCAGGCTGCCCAACAGGGTCCCGGGCCGGGGCGATGACCAGCGCAGGCCCGCCGAGTTCTGTTTCTCTTCTTGGGCATCGGACTTCGGGCGCCGGGCGTCCAGCACCTGCGCAGCCAAGGGTTGCGCCGCCTGCAACTGCTCGGTGAGCTCGACCAGCGGCCCCTTGGCCACCACGGTGGTTACAAGGCTGCTGGCCGGTGCCCGCAGCGCGGGCAGGATTTGCGCAAACAGCTTGTCGGCCCACTTGGCGCGCCAGTTTTCGCGCGCGCTGTGGCTTACCCACTTGCTGATGCGATGGGTCATGCGGGGCGCGCAGGCCACCAGCACCCACTGGGTCTGTGCTGCCACGTCGCGGGCAAACAAGGGTGCAAGCACTTGCTGGGCATACGCCGCGTCGTCCACGTACACGATGACTCTATTCATACCCATCTCCAGATGAACAAGCAAGCGGCTCGCCGCGAGGGGGTCAGTGGCCGCCCGCCGCTGCGGACCCAGCGCTCGCACGGCGCGCCAGGATGATCTTGCCAGCCAGTAGCACCAGCAAAGCGCCGGCCACGCTGGCTCCGTACTTGATGGCGTCGAGGACGTTGCCTTCGCTGTCCAGGGGCATCTTCAGCATCCACTGCCACTTGTCGGGGTTGGCCAGGGCAGGGTCGGTCACCAGCATCCCGCCAGCAATCCAGCCCAGCAGCATGCCACCCAGCGTGATGATCATGGGGAAACGCTCCATGAGCTTGATGACCAATTGGCTGCCCCAGACGATGATCGGGATCGAGATCAACAGGCCCAGCACGACCAGCAGGAACTGGTGTTCGCCCGCGTTCTGCGCGGCGCCGGCAATGGCGATCACGTTGTCCACGCTCATCACCAGGTCGGCCACGATGATGGTCTTGATGGCGGCCAGCAGCTTGTCGCTGCCTTGCACGTCGCCATGGCCGTCTTCATCGGGGGCCAGCAGCTTGACGCCGATCCACACCAACAGAATGGCGCCCACGAACTTGAGGAACGGCAGCGCCAGCAGGGTCATGGCGAAGGCGATCAGGATCACGCGCAGGATGATGGCGCCTGCAGTGCCCCAGATGATGCCCTGGGTGCGCTGAGCGGGGGGCAGCTTGCGGCAGGCCAGAGCGATGACCACGGCGTTGTCGCCACCCAGCAGGATGTCGATGATGATGATCTGGCCGAGTGCGAGCCAGAATTCGGGCGATGCCAAAAAGTCCATAAATTCCTCAGTATCAAATAGCGCGAAAGGAGGCTCTCGCCGCCACTGTAGCGCCGAGTCCGTCCCAGGAACAGAGGGCCCGCGATAGGAGGATCAAGAACTTCTTGCCACAAGCGGGGGTGGCAAATGGAGAGATGGCCTTGATCAGCCCACAGAGGAGCCCATCAAAGGTCTTGCTCAGTTCAGCGCATGGATATGCACGTGGAACCCGGACCGCCGGAAGCGATGTTTCGCTTCGTATTGACGACAAATCCGATGCCTTGCGCTGCGCATGCCATGGTCTGGCGGTGCCACAGGGCAAGTCGGGAGCTACTCCCCTTCGAGCCCTTGATTGGAACATCGCCAGCGTTGCCGCGCAAGGGCCACGGTGTTGTGGATTCTGCTTATGGCGGACTGCGGCCCGCCATTGCACGTATAGCACCAGCCTTCAATAACACTATCGTCAGCTTCTTTTGGGCGGGCGGCTATGATCCAGCCCCCTTGTGTCCCCGCCCTCCATGGCCGCCATTCACATCACCGACATCGAAGCCGCCATCAACCATTGGCGCAGCCGTGCGCCGTCGCCCGACGGCGTCTCCCTGGCGCCTGAGATACAGGCGCTGGGCGAGGTTTATGCGCAGATGGCTTATCGCCGCGAGACCGAAGTGGATGAAAACGGCCTTGCGCCCCAGGCCTTGGCTGCGTGGCTGGCCTGGTATGGCACCACCCCCGACACGCCTTGCATCGCCATCTGCTCCACCAGCCAGGGCGACGATCTGTGCAAGGGCTGCGGGCGCACGTTCGATGAGGTGCAGTTCTGGCTGGGCATGACCCCTGCAGAAAAACGCACGGTGTGGCGCCGCATCACCCTGGAGCATTCGGCCTGGCGCTTCAACCGCTATGCAGAGCGCGCAGCCGAGGGCATCTCGCCCCGCGCGGCCCAGGCAACGGATAAAAAATAGGGGCCTGTACGCCAGCCCTGCAACCCGCTATGGTGGTGCCATGCTGCGCCTGACCCAAGCCCCCAACATCGCCATTGCCACGCTGTGGGCGGATTTGTTGTGCGAGGCGGGTATGACGGCGTCGGTGCAGCGCCAGTACCTCAGCGCCGCCGCCGGGCATTTGCCGCCCGACCAATGCCTGCCCGAAATCTGGCTGGACCACGACGAACACGCCACCCGTGCCCGCGCCCTGCTGCAAGAGCTGCAGACCCTGCCGCAGCGCCACTGGGCCTGCCAGTGCGGCGAAATCGTGGAAGGTGGTTTTGAGCAGTGCTGGCAGTGCGGCACGCTCATGCCACGCGACTGACAACGGGCGGAGTTGCTATCAATTACTCCTGATTTGATAGCTGCTTGCGCTTGTCAATAAAGCGCTAGGTGCCAATTTGGCTAAAAATTGGTGCGGGCTGGATCACTTCCAGCGCACGGGCTCCACATGCACGCTGCCCTGCGTGCTGCTCAGTGTGATCGCCCCTTCTTGCACGGTGGCCTGCAGTTGCATGCTGCGCTCGGCCAGTTGCGCCAGGGCCTGGGAGGCCTCGGTGGGGATGCGCCAGACCTGGAGCTTTTCGAGCCGGGAGAGCTTGGTCTCGATGCCCTTCCACCAGATTTCCGCCGCGTGGTTGAAGCAATAGACGACCACGGAGTCGGCCTTGCTGCAGGCCTTGGTCAGCGGCTTGTCCTCGGGCTGGCCCACCTCGATCCACACGCGCTTGCGCCCGGTGAAGTCGGTCAGCGAGGCATCCGGGTCGTCCGGGTCCGACAGGCCCGCGCCAAACGCCAGCGTGGCGTCGCCGTTGCACAGGTCATTGAGTTGGTGCGCCTGTATGGCCAGCGCGGCCAGCCGAACCATCATGCGCTCGTCGGTTTCGCTGGGGTGGCGTGCCAGCGTAAGCGCATGGTCGGCGTAGTAGCCGTGGTCAATGTCGGCTATTTGCAGGTTCGCCTTGAAGATGGTGGATTTGATGGCCATGCAGCCTCACTACTAAATAGATAGCTGCTAGCGCTTATCCAATAAGCGCCAGAGGCAAAAAAGACTATTAAAAATCAGACCCGGCGCGCCAGCTCGGCCGCCTTGCCCACGTAGCTGCCGGGCGTCATCGCCAGCAGGCGGTCTTTTTCGGCCTGGGGGATCTCCAGCGAGGTGATCAGCCCGTGCAGCGCCTCGGCTGTCACGGTTTTGCCGCGGGTCACTTCCTTGAGTTTTTCGTAGGCGCCCTGCACGCCAAAGCGGCGCATCACCGTCTGGATGGGCTCGGCCAGTACTTCCCAGGAGGCGTCCAGGTCTTCGGCCAGGGCTTCTTCGTTGATTTCCAGCTTGTTCAGGCCGGTGAGCAGCGAGGCGTAGGCCAGCGTGGCGTAGCCCAGGGCCACGCCCATGTTGCGCAGCACCGTGCTGTCGGTCAGGTCGCGCTGCCAGCGGCTGATGGGCAGCTTTTCGGACAGGTGCTTGAGCAGCGCGTTGGCCAGGCCCAGGTTGCCTTCGGCGTTCTCGAAGTCGATGGGGTTGACCTTGTGGGGCATGGTGCTGGAGCCGATCTCACCGGCCTTCAGGCGCTGCTTGAAGTAGCCCAGACTCACATAACCCCAGATGTCGCGCGACAGGTCGATCAGGATGGTGTTGGCGCGCGCCACGGCGTCGAACAGCTCGGCCATGTAGTCGTGTGGCTCGATCTGGATCGAATAGGGCTGGAATGTGAGGCCCAGGCCCAGGGGTTCGGGCGTCTCGATGACCTGTTTGCTGAAAGCTTCCCAGTCGAAGTCGGGCCAGGCCGACAGGTGGGCGTTGTAGTTGCCCACGGCACCGTTCATCTTGCCCATGATCTTGACGGCGGAAATACGCTCGCAGGCTGTCTGCAGGCGCATCACCACGTTGGCCATTTCCTTGCCCACGGTGGTGGGGCTGGCCGTCTGGCCGTGGGTGCGGCTGAGCATGGGCACGTCGGCAAAGGCGTGGGCCATTTCACGCAGCTTAAGCACGATGCGGTCCAGCCCCGGCAGCACGACCTGGTCGCGGCCCGAGCGCAGTTGCAGCGCGTGGCTGGTGTTGTTGATGTCTTCGCTGGTGCAGGCAAAGTGCACGAACTCCGAGGCTTTTTCCAGCTCGGGGCGGGCTTCGAACTTGCTCTTGATCCAGTATTCAACCGCCTTCACATCATGGTTGGTGGTCTTCTCGATCTCCTTGATGGCGGCCGCATCGGCCTCGGAGAAGTTCTTGACCAGGCCCAGCAAGTAAGCGCGTGCTCCGGTGGTAAGCGGCTTGAATTCAGCAAACCCTGCATCCGACAGCGCAATGAACCAGGCCACTTCCACCTGCACGCGGCGGTGCATGTAGCCGTGCTCGCTCATGATCGGGCGCAGGGCGGCTAGTTTGGTGGCATAACGGCCGTCAAGCGGCGAAAGGGCGGTGATGGTGGACAGGCTCATGGCGCGCAATTGTAGGCGCCGTGCCCTGTCAGTCTCGTGTTGGGCCGCTGTCGATAGAATCCAACCGAATTGTTCAGCTAATCCCGCGCACTGGAAGACACACCATGAAATTGATCGGAGCCATTACCAGCCCCTACGTACGCAAAGTACGTATCGTGATGGCTGAGAAAAAGCTCGACTACCAGTTCGTACAAGACAACGTCTGGGCAGACGACACCGCCATTTCGGCCTCCAACCCCCTGGGCAAGGTGCCTTGCCTGGTGATGGAGGGCGGCGAGGCCGTGTTCGACTCGCGCGTGATCGTGGAATACCTCGACACCCTGTCGCCCGTGGGCAAGCTGATCCCGTCCCAGGGCCGTGAGCGCGCCGAGGTCAAGACCTGGGAGGCCCTGGCCGATGGCGTGCTGGACGCAGCCGTCCTGGCCCGCCTTGAAGCCACCTGGGCGCACCGCAAGGACAGCGAGCGCAGCCAGGCCTGGATCGACCGCCAGTTGGGCAAGGTGAACGACGGCCTTAAGGCCATGAGCCAAGGCCTGGGCGACAAGCCGTATTGCAGCGGCATCCACCTGAGCCTGTCCGACATTTCCGTGGGCTGTGCACTGGCCTGGCTGGAGTTCCGCTTTCCTGAAGTCGCCTGGCGCGGCGAGTACCCCAACCTGGGCAAGCTGCTCGACAAGCTGATGCTGCGCCCGAGCTTCGCGGACACCAAGCCGTTCTGATCGCGTTTTTTTGAAGCCCCAGCGCCGGGCTTGCCGTATGCTCGGACGCTTATGAACGAGATGGTTCAAAACCCCTCCAAAGCACCCGGCGCACGGGCCACGCGCCAGCGCGCCGCGCGCGATGCGGCCGCCACGCCGGGCGCGGACCGCGTGCGCATCAACGACCCCGACCGCACCATGGCCAACATCCTGCAGGTGGCCACGGCGGAGTTCGCCGACAAGGGGCTGGCCGGAGCGCGCATCGACGAGATCGCAGCGCTCACCAGCACCAGCAAGCGCATGATTTACTACTATTTTGGTAGCAAAGAAGGCTTGTATGTGGCGGTGCTGGAGGATGCCTACCGGCGCATCCGGCGGATCGAGTCGGAGCTGCACCTCGAAGACCTGGCGCCCGAGCAAGCCCTGCGCACGCTGGTCGGATTCACAGTGGACTACCAGCTTGCCAACCCTGACTTCATCCGCCTTGTGATGAACGAGAACATGCACCGGGGCGAGTTCATCAGCCAGTCCGCCACCATCCAGGAGCTCAACATCCCCGTCATCCATGCCGTGCGCGACGTGTACCAGCGCGGCGTGGCCGCTGGCGTGTTCCGCCCCGACGTGGACCCGGTGGACCTGCACATGTCGATCTCGGCGCTGTGCTTCTTCAACGTCGCCAACCGCCACACCTTTGGCGCGATCTTCAAGCGCTCGCTCGATACGCCCGCCGCCACGGCGCAACGCCGTGAATCGATCATCGAAATGATCGTGCGCTTCCTGCGGCCCTGAGCTTCCCCGAAGCACGCGGCATTGCCGCCGCGGCCCAGTTTTTGCGCCCGGCCTATCACAGTGGGGCGGCAAGGGTTTGCACTTAGATCAAATACTAACCAGTTCGTACAAAATTATTCCAGGCAATCAATCACGACTGGAGACACCATGCTTGCACTGGCCGACCGCTGGCTACGGGGTTACACCCGCGCGCTCGACATCCTCTCGGGGCTGTGCCTGGCTGTCATGGTGGTGCTGGTGTTCGGCAACGTGGTGCTGCGCTACACCATGAACTCCGGCATCACGGTGTCGGAAGAACTCTCGCGCTGGCTGTTCGTGTGGCTGACCTTCATGGGTGCCGTGGTAGCGTTGCGCGAACACGGCCACCTGGGCACGGACGCTTTGGTCTCCCGTTTGCCTGCAGCAGGCAAGAAGGTCTGCCTGGTGCTGGCGCAGGTGGCCATGCTCTATGTGTCCTGGCTGCTGCTCTCCGGCAGTTGGGCCCAGATGGTCATCAACTGGGAGACCGAAGCGCCTGTCACCGGTGCCTCGGTGGGTTTCTTCTACGCCAGCGGCGTGCTGATGGGCGGATCGGGGATCGCCATCTTGCTGCACGACCTGCTGCGCACGCTGTTTGTGCCGCTGGCCGAGCATGAGCTCGTCATGGTGCAGGAAAGCGAAGACATGGCTGCCCTGGAGCACCTCAGCCGCGACGCGGCCACGCCCCCCGCCAGCGCGGATGCCTCCGCCAAAGCCCCTGGCGACCCACGCCCCTGAACGCCTCAGCACGGACCCCGCCATGACTGTCACCATCTTCCTCGGCTCCCTGCTGCTTGCCATGGCAATCGGCATTCCTATCGCGTTTGCGCTGCTCATCAGCGGCGTGGCGCTGATGTGGCACCTGGACTTGTTCGACGCACAGATCCTGGCGCAGAACGTGGTCAATGGCGCCGACAGCTTTCCGCTGCTGGCCGTGCCGTTTTTTATGTTGGCGGGCGAGATCATGAACGTGGGCGGCCTGTCCAAGCGCATCGTCAAGCTCGCGCTCACGCTGGTCGGCCATGTGCCCGGCGGCCTGGGCTACGTGGCCATCATGGCGGCGGTGATCCTGGCCGCCGTGTCGGGCTCGGCCGTGGCCGACGCCGCCGCGCTGGCCTCGTTGCTGCTGCCCATGATGGTGGCGGCGGGCCACAACAAGGAGCGCTCGGCCGGGCTCATTGCATCGGCCGGCATCATCGCCCCGGTGATCCCGCCGTCCATCGGCTTCGTGATCTTTGGCGTGGCCGCCAACGTGTCCATCAGCAAGCTGTTTCTGGCAGGCATCGTTCCGGGCGTGATGCTGGGGCTGGCGCTGGCCATCACCTGGTGGTGGCTGGTTCGGCGCGAAGACGTGGCGCCCCCGAAGCGCGCCACCCGCGCCGAACTGATGCTGGCCCTGCGCGAAGCCGTGTGGGCGCTGGGCCTGCCCATCATCATCCTGGTGGGCCTGCGCATGGGCGTCTTCACCCCCACCGAGGCCGCCGTGGTGGCCGCCGTGTATGCGTTGTTCGTGGCCATGGTCATCTACCGCGAGTTGAGCGTGCACCAACTGGCCGGAATCTTCCGGGCCTCGGCCCGCACCAGCGCGGTGGTGATGTTTCTCGTCGCTGCCGCCATGGTCTCGGCCTGGCTCATCACCGTGGCCGACCTGCCCTCCAAGGTCATCGGCATGCTGGAGCCCTTCATGGGCAACCAGACTCTGCTGCTGATCGCGATCATGGTGCTGGTCATGGTCGTCGGCACGGCCATGGACATGACGCCCACCATTTTGATCATGACGCCCGTGCTCATGCCTGTGGTCAAGGCAGCGGGCATCGACCCGGTGTACTTCGGCGTGCTGTTCATCATCAACAACGCCATCGGGCTCATCACCCCGCCCGTGGGCACAGTGCTCAACGTGGTGGCCGGGGTGGGGCGCATCTCCATGTCGCAGGTCACGCGGGGCGTCATGCCCTTCATGCTGGCCCAGTTTGCCGTGATGTTCCTGCTGGTGCTGTTCCCCTCCATCGTCACCGCGCCGCTGCGCTGGCTCGGGGGTTGACCTGCCTCCCACCTGTTCCCCGCCTGTTCCGTTGTTGCCCCGCCCAAAACCCAAGGAGACATTTCCATGAAGCTGCTCAAAACCTTGCTTGCCACCGCCCTCGTCGCCGCGTCGCTGTTGCCCGCCGCACATGCCCAGGAGCGCACCATCAAGTTCGCCTTCCAGAACCAAAAGGACCACCCCCAGGCCCAGGGCGCGCAGAAGTTTGCCGACCTGGTGGCCGCCAAAACCGGTGGCCGCATCGCCGTCAAGCTCTTCCCCGGCGGCACGCTGGGCGGTGACTTGCAAACCGTGTCGGCCCTGCAGGGCGGCACCGTGGAGATGACCGTGCTCAACGCTGGCATCCTGTCGGCACAGGCCAAGGAATTCGGCATCTACGACTTTCCGTTCCTGTTCGCATCGCCACAAGAGGCCGATGCAGTGACCGACGGCCCCTTCGGCAAGAAGCTGCTCGACAAGCTCTCGGCCAAAAACCTTGTGGGCCTGGGCTACTGGGAGCTGGGCTTTCGCAACCTCACCAACAGCAAGAAGCCCATCACCAAGGCCGAGGACATCGCGGGCCTCAAGATCCGCGTGATCCAGTCGCCGATCTACATCGACATGTTCAACGCCCTGGGCGCCAACGCCGTGCCCATGCCCTTCCCCGAGCTGTACACGGCCATGGAGCAAAAGGCCGTGGACGGCCAGGAGAACCCGTTCTCGACCATCCTGTCGTCCAAGTTCGCCGAGGTGCAAAAGCACCTGACCATCACACGCCACATGTACAACCCCCAGGCCGTGATCGTGAGCAAGAAGTTCTGGGACAGCCTGAACCCCGCCGACCAGAAGGCCGTGACCGAAGCCATGGCCGAAGCCACCACCTTCCAGCGCAGCGTTTCGCGCTCGCAGGCCGACGTGGCGCTCGAAGAACTCAAGAAGGCCGGGATGCAGGTCACCGAGTTCCCGCCCGCCGAGCTCGACAAGCTGCGCGCCAAGGTCAAGCCCGTGGTCGAAAAGCACAGCGACAAGGTGGGTGCCGAAACCGTGCAAGAGGTCTATGCCACGCTGGCCAAGCTGCGCGGCGGCAAGTAACCCGCGCAACGCAACGTTTCCTGTGCTGCGCCTCGCCGCAGCACCTCATCCTGCATCTGCCCGTGAGCACACCGCGCCCATCATGTTTTCCACAAGCCCCCGCAAGGTGCTGATCGGGCTGATCGGCGCTGGCATCCAGAAGTCGTTGTCGCCCGCCCTGCACGAAGAAGAGGCGCGCCACCACGGCATGCGCCTGCACTACCAGCTCATCGACCTGGACCGCTCGGCGCATTCACTGGAGCAATGGCCCGAGCAGTTGCACACCCTGCTGTCGGCGGCGCGCATCATGGGCTACGCGGGCTGCAACGTGACCTACCCCTGCAAGCAGGCGGTGATCCCCTACCTCGATAGCCTGTCGGAAGAAGCCCGCGCCATGGGCGCCGTGAACACGGTCGTGGTGCAGGGCGGCCAGCTCGTGGGGCACAACACCGACGGGTCGGGCTGGGCCTGGGGTTTTACCCGTGCGCTGCCTGGCGCCGACCTCAGCCGTGTGGTGCTGCTGGGCGCGGGCGGTGCGGGCGCCGCCATTGCGCATGCCGTGCTGCGGTTGGGCGCACAGCACCTGAGCATCGTGGATGCCCAGCCCGAACGTGCCGCACAACTGGCCGCTGACGTGAACGCACTCTATGGCCCCCGGGCCGAGGCGATGGAGATCCAATCGGCCATGGCCAACGCCACCGGGCTGATCCACGCCACGCCCACGGGCATGGACAAGCTGCCGGGGCTCCCGCTTGACGCGGCGCTGCTGCGGCCCGCGATGTGGGTGTCCGAGGTGGTGTATTTCCCGCTCGACACCGCGCTGGTCCGTGCAGCGCGGGCGCTGGGCTGCAAGGTGTCTGACGGCGGCGGCATGGCCGTGGGCCAGGCCGTGGGCGCTTTCGAGCTGTTCACCGGCGAGGCGCCCGATGCGGCCCGCATGGACGCCCACTTCCGCCGCCTGGTCAGCGCGCGCTGAACGCCTTGCCCGCCCCAACATACAAGGAGTCGAAACCATGAGCACCCCGATGGTGGCCACCCGCGAAGCGCTGGGCGACATGCCCAACCCCCTGGGCCTGCAGGGCGTCGAGTTCATTGAATACGCCACCAGCCGCCCGCAGGCGCTGGGCCAGGCGCTGGAGCGCATGGGCTTTCAGCCCGTGGCGCGCCACCGCTCGCGCGAGGTGCTGCTGTACCGCCAGGGTGATATGAACATCATCGTCAACGCCCACCAGGACAACGAGCGCACAGGTGTGCATGCGCCGCCCGCACTCACGGAAACCCCTGTGCTGGCCGCCATCGCTTTTCGCGTGGGCAACGCAGCCGCAGTCTACCGCCGCGTGCTGGAGCTGGGCGCCTGGGCCGTGCACACCGAGGTGGAGGTGATGGAGCTGCACATTCC
The DNA here is from genome assembly GCF_027492855.1 of Acidovorax sp. Classification (GTDB taxonomy): domain Bacteria; phylum Pseudomonadota; class Gammaproteobacteria; order Burkholderiales; family Burkholderiaceae_C; genus Acidovorax. The sequence goes on along the minus strand of NZ_JAPUDY010000065.1, from coordinate 42,309 downwards.
CGCCATCCACGGCGTGGGGGCCAGCCGCATCTACTTTGTGGACCGGTTCAAGGAGTTCTCGATCTACGACGTGGACTTTGTGCCCATCCCTACCGTCAACCCGCGCCCGCCCGCGCTGCAGGGCCTGCATCTGTTCGGCGTGGTGCAGTACATCGGCCTGGGCCGTGCGCAGGACTGGATTCATTTCTACGCGGAACTGTTTGGTTTTGCCGAACTTGCGCCGAACCAATCGTTTGGCGTGCTCACGCATGGCCGCATCCTGGCCAGCCCCTGCGGCACGCTGCACTGGCAACTGATCGAGCCGCTGGTCGATGCGCTCGACGCCGACCCTGAGGAGCTGCTGCAGCGCGTGGCCTTTGGCACGCCCGATGTGCTGGCCACCGTGAACACGCTGCGTGCACGCGGCGTGGACTTTGTCGAATCGCCCACGGGCGTGCACACCGGCACACGCGGCGCCCTGACCCGCGCCGATGTGGGTTCGCCCAGTTTCGAGCTGGTGCTGGACGCCCGCTGACCCTGGAGGCCATCCCATGCGCACATCCACCATGCAACGCAATGTCGCCGACTTCGGCATGGACACCATCAGCCTGGCCGGTCCGCTGGAGGCCAAACTGGCTGCCGTCAAAGCCACAGGCTTTGGCCAGATCATGCTGGCCGCACGCGATATCGTGGGCCACCCTGAGGGCATAGCGGCCGCCGTGCATGCCGTGCGCAGCAGCGGCCTGCGCGTGACGGGCTTCCAGGTGCTGCGCGACTTTGAAGGCCTGTCGGGCCACTTGCACAGCTACAAGGTGGACATTGCCAAGCAGATGATCCTGATGGCGCGTGACCTGGGCGCCCCGGTGCTGCTGGCTTGCAGCTCCACCTCGTCGCACGCCACGGCGGATGCGGACGCCATTGCACGCGACCTGCGCAAGCTGGCCCTGCTGGCGCTGCCACACGGCATCCGCGTGGCGTTCGAGGGCTTGTCGTGGGGCCGGCATATCAACGAGGTGCACCAGGCCTGGGCGGCGGTGCAGCAGGCCGATTGCCCCAACCTCGGCCTGGCTGTCGACTCTTACCACCAGTTCGCCACCAGCACGCCGCTGTCCGCGCTGGAAGACGTGGACCCGGACAAGATCTACCTGGTGCAGCTCTCGGACTTCATGTGGCAGGAGACCCGCACCGTGCAGGAGCGCATCGACACCGCACGGCACTTTCGCGTGTTCCCCGGCGAGGGTGTGCACAGCCAGGCGCTGGCCGAACTGGTGCGCACGCTCGACGGCATGGGCTACCAGGGTGACTACAGCTTTGAAGTGTTCAACGACGATTACCAGCAGTTGCCGTTGCCCTACGTGGCTCAACGCGCATGGAACAGTGCGCTGTGGCTGGCCGAAGGCGTGCTGCAACGCGCGGTGCCGCTGCCGGGGCACTCCCGGCTTCAGCAGGCGCTGGTGTGATCATCAAGGCTTGGGGCGGTGGGTGCGCGGCCTCCTCTGGCCGACACCTGGAATAAAAAGGTTGCGAAGCGTCCCGAAACGAATAAGAGAGGGAGGGAGGAGAAGCGCTCCAGGAGGTCAGTCGGAACCCAGGGGCCCGAAAGGCTTCGCAACACTAAAACTGTACGCCGTGCAAGCACGTTGCGCAATGGATAGATAGAGTGGGGCCAGGTTGGCGAAGTTCCAGGCCCTTTCCGAAATTTTCTTAAAGAAAAGTAAAGCAAGCATGGCGCTCACCGGGGCGCGGGCAGCGCCAGTTGCTGTTCGATGGCTCGCACCAGGCCCTTGTTGTCCGGCCCGGTCAGGCTGGAATAGCTGTCCACCATCTTGCCGTCGCGGCCCAGCAGGTATTTGTGGAAGTTCCAGCGCGGCGCTGTGCCCGACAGTTGCGCAAGCTGGCGAAACAAGGGCGAGGCATCGGCACCCTTGACGCTGCTTTTGGCAAACATCGGAAACTTCACGCCGAAGGTGTTCTCGCAAAAGTCAGCGATCTGCTGGTTGCTGCCCGTTTCCTGCGAAAAATCGTTGGACGGGAAGCCCAGCACCACCAGCCCCTTGTCCTTGTAGCGCGCATACAGCTCCTCCAGCCCCTTGTATTGGCCGGTGAAACCACAAAAGCTGGCGGTGTTGACCACCAGCACCACCTGGCCAGCGTACTGGCACAGCGACTGGGGTTTTTCGTCCTGCAGGCGGTCAACCGTATGTTGCAGCACGGCGGGGCAGCCGGGGGGCACATCCGCCGCCTGCGCCGTGGGCACAGTCAACAGCACCGCCCACAGGCCTGAGGTGTAACAAAACCGTGAAAGTGTGTTCATAGCGCAATCGACGGCCAGCAAGCCATGGGCTGACAACGCCTCCAATTTAACGGCTCCACCGGTTTTGTCCAGATGAAAGCTTGGAGGGGGCGAGTGCCAAGAGCCTGTTAGTGTCTTGTTGGCGACCCTCCATAGGCCGCAAACAGGCTCTCCGCCAGGCGTCAGACCATCTGGAGCAGGCGTTCCAGCGAGAGCTGGACCCGCATATCCTTGAAGGCCACCACGCCGGTGACCTTCCAGGGCGGCATGCCGGTGTCGCGGGGAATGGGCTCGCCGGTGGGCATGCCGTCGCGGTTGGTTACCACCGCCACACGGGGTGTTGTGGCCGTGGTGCCGCGGCGGATCACCACGCCCACCTCGCGGCTGGCCAGCCGCACGAAGGCACCCGGCGGGTACACACCCAGGGTTTTGACCAGCGCGCCGCCGGCCTCATCCACCTGGTGGTCTTCGTCGTAGTAACTGGCCTGCATTGCCGCGGTCACCGGCATGGGCAGTCGAGCAAAACGGGGCGCCAGCCGGGCGCCGAAAATATCGGCACGCTGCACCAGGCGCGCCATCTGCTGGGCCTGGGTTTTCTTGTCCAGCGGCCCTGGCGACCGGTGGTGGTGGCAGCGCACCGCCTCCAGCCACAAGGGGTCGGCCACGCCCAGGTGGCGCAGCAGCACCTCGGAACGTGCCGCATGGTTTTCCACCGCCGTGATCTGAGCAGCGGTCAGGGGGTGCGTCTGTTGGGCCAACTGGTCCTGCAGCTCGGTCATGGCGATGTTCATGCTCAGGGCCGCCTGCCCCAACTGCTGAACTCGCCCATCGGGCCAGCGCAGCATTTCGCGCGCCACCACCATGCACACGCAACTCACCAGCAGGGAATGCGTGGCGCTGTACATGCGCGTCTCCTGGGCCGACAGGTAGATCAGCGCCAACAGGGTTGCATCGGGTGCCTGCTCACACTGCCGGGTCAACTCGTCATGCAGGGCCTGAAAACGCGCGCCAAAGTCACCGGGCGACGGTGCGCGCAGCAACTGCGTGGCGCGCAGTTGCAGTTCCGGCCAGTCCGCCAGGGCCTTGCCGGAGCGCGCTCGGCTGGCAGACTCCTCCGCCGCCGTCATCTTCATCGCGGCAATCTCGCCCAGGTTGGTGTCGGCAATCAGCATGCGCTGCAGTTGCGCCAGGTAGGCGCGGTGGCTATCGCCCGACTCGTCGGTGTCCACGCACAGCTCGCGGCCTCGCGCCACCATCTTGGCCAGTTCTTCGCGGGTGCGGATCACATAGCCTTTTTGCGCCAGCAGCACGCCATCAGCCCCCCGCAAGACAAAAGGCAGCGGGTGGCCGATCTGGATGGATTCGATGTTCAGGCTGACGAGGTTCATGGTGCGCTCGGCATTATCCAACGCTTACCCACCCGCCAAAGCCAGCACCTACCGGGTGATTTCCCGGCTTTTCCCCTGGTGATACCCCGTGGGGCGTGCCCGCGATCCTCTGGATATGACAGCCAAGAGACCGGATGACCGAGTCTGAGACAACTGCTGCGGTTGGCCTTGTACGCCAGCCGCGCATGCAACGCTCACCCAGAGCACGGGCATGACGGTGTACCTCTGCGACCTCTATAGCCCTTGGCAGCGCGGCAGCAATGAAAACACCAATCCACGGTCCTGGGCGAACGAAAGCTGGGGTCGCTAGCGCTTGTCGGTAGAGCGCTAGCAGCTATTGATTGGATAGCATTCCACGCCCCAGGTAGTAGCGACGGCGAATCTGTGGCCTCTCACCTGGATCGCGGAGGCAACAGATGTGAGGGTCAGGTCTTGTTTCTTGCCATTACAAGCCCATGCCGGCACTCTACGATGCACCTTAAAAAAGTGATTTAGCGCTTGTCCATTAATCATAGAGTGCTATTAATACGATAGCTTTTGACTGTGCGCCCAACCCTTGAGGCAGGCCAAGACCATCTACCGCTAACACAGCACGCCAGCACTCTGCTCAGCGAGCAAACCCCACTACAGACATACTCCAAGCGGTCGCTCACCACAGACCGTTAGCGCCACTCAGAGCGCGGCCGGCGGGCCAAGAAGAACTGGTGCCAGGACCACCACACCTGTTCCACAAGCGGCCATAGATCGTCCGGGATGCGACATCTAGCCAGGGATGCAGGGCTGATATCGTGTCAGCGTGGCTGGCTTTGATTGGAGTCGGAGTGGAGTTTGAGGAAAAGGAGGGGTAGATGGGCAAAAGGCAAGACCTGACCTTTGCACGCGTGACCCTAGCACCCGATGCGATAAAAAATCGAAGGTACGTTCAGGGCAGCGTAACTTGGACTAGCTCACCCCTTGCTCCGAAGCTGGGTTGGGAGGCCAAGGCGAACCTGCTTGAGTTCGGCGTTAAGCCGCGTCAGCCGAGGGGGCAATGATGAAGTGGGGTCAAGACTATCTAGTCCGTGATGCTGGACTGAGTAATACTGAAGTCACCCAACGATTCACACGTAGGCATGCTTTGGGCCTATGGTGTGGAGTGGTTCCATTTTTTGGCGCCTTCGGTTTTATGTATCTGGCGATCAAGCTGCAAGGTAATTTGGTTGCCTTTTCTATGTTTTGGGTCTGTGGGCTGCTCTTACTTGCGTATGTTGGCCTTGTATATCGCTGTCCGCGATGCGGCACAGTTCCTAGCAGCAGCAAGCCGGGCACAACGGGCATATTGCTGTTCCCCAAAAAATGCCCTAAGTGCAAGGCACCATTGCTGCCGACTCATCGGTGGGGACAGGATTGAAAGACCTGCACAGATGTGAGGATGTGAGGGTCAAGGATGTGAGAAGGATGTGAGGGCCAAGTCTTGTTTCTTGCCATTACAAGCCCATACCGGCACTCTACGATGCACCTAAAAAAGTAATTTAGCGATTGTCCATTAATCGTATGGCGCTATTAATATAATAGCTATTGGCTGTGCGCCCAACCCTTGAGGCAGGCCAAGACCACCTACCGCTAACACAACACGCCAGCACTCTGCCCAGCGAGCAAACCCCGCTACAGACATACTCCAAGCGGTCGCTCACCACACACCGTTAGCGCTACTCAGTCCGCGGCTGGCGGGGGCCATGAAGAACTGGTGCCAGGAGCTCCATACTTGCTCCACAAGCGGCCATAGGTCGTCCGGGATGTGACATCTTGCCGAGGATGCAGGGCTGATATCGTGTCAGCGTGGCTGGCTTTGATTGGAATCGGAGTGGAGTTTGAGGAAAAGGAGGGGTAGATGGGCAAAAGACAAGACCTGACCCTTGCACCCGTGCTTGCACCCGTGACCCTTGCACCCGCGCAACAGCCTGGGAGCCGTTAATGGGTTGGCGAAGCGACTGCCTGGGCCGCGATAACAGCCTTGAAGATGTGGAAACAAGTCGTCGGTTTATTTTGCGGCACAGACTCGGTCTATGGTTTGGCGTTGTACCGTTCTTTGGGTTCTTTCTCGCAGGATTTATAGCGGCAAAGTTCAATGGCAATTTAGTCGCATTTGGCGCTGGCTGGTTCTGTGGCCTCCTCCTCCTTGCCTACGTTGGCCTTGTGTACCGCTGTCCGCGCTGCGGTACGGTACCCAGCAGCAGCAAAGCGGGAACAACTGGAGTACTGTTGTTCCCTAAGAAATGCTCAAAGTGCAAAGCGCCTTTGCTGCCAAACCACCGCTGGGGGCAAGATTGATTGTCCTGTCTGCAATAGTCCCAAGCCACCCGTCCAACAGACGCTGCCAGCGATCGGATAGATAGCAGACAGCAGCTAAAAAGATAAAGCTCGCCGCCACCCCTGAGCCGCAAGCCGGAGCGTTAGGGTCAGGTCTTGTATCTTGCCCTCATAAGCCCATACAGGCGCTCTGCGATGTCCCCCCAAATAGCAATTCAGCGCCTGTCCACTAATCATAGAATGCTATTAACATGATAGCGCTTGGCTGTGTGCCCAACCCTTGAGGCAGGCCAAGACCACCTACCGCTAACACAACACGCCAGCACTCTGCCCAGCGAGCAAACCCCGCTACAGACATACTCCAAGCGGTCGCTCACCACAGACCGTTAGCGCCACTCAGTGCGCGGCCGACGGGCCAGGAAGAACTGGTGCCAGGACAACCACACCTGTTCCACAAGCGGCCATATGATCGTCCAGGATGCGATATCTAGCCAAGGATGCAGGGCTGATATCGTGTCAGTGTGGCTGGCTTTGATTGGAGTCGGAGTGGAGTTTGAGGAAAAGGAGGGGTAGATGGGCAAAAGACAAGACCTGACCCTTGTGCCCCAAGCATTGTCATTAATCACTCGTACGGTGGGGCAACGTCGATTGAATTAGGATTGGCCCTCGTGTAAATAATAACGTGTTTGTATATCAGCTATATGGATACTCAGAGAAAATAGGGAAATGAAATGCTAGGCTTTCCAGATAAAGAAGGTTATAAAAAATACTCTAAATCCGAGAAGCGATTTTATTGGGGTTTTTCGGTTTTTGTAGCCTGTATTATGTTGCTAATGCTCGTTTGGAAACCGTACATATTGCCCTTGTTTAAGTAATCGCTGATGCCTTTGGCAATGCATTGGGGAGCTCTCTGGCGGATTCCATGCAGCCTCGCGATTCCGTCTACAGCCTGGGCGGTTCGGGTCGTAGCGCAACGGGTTTGCGGGCCCCCACAGACTGGAGCAATGGGCTGTGGCTTGGCGGCAACGTGAGCTATGCAGGCTCCTCAGGGACTTCGGGCTATTGGGATGAAGGCGGCGAAGGCGGATGGGTCAGCAACACGGCAGCGCGCGACTCTTCCGGTTCGCTCGCACCTCAGAGCAGTCGCGATCCTCTTGCGTATGACTACGAGAACAGGGGTGCCAGAGGGGTGCCAGCAGGGGTGCCAGGGTCAGGTCTTGCATCTTGCCCTCACGACCCCATGCCGGCACTCTACGATGCACCCTGAAATAGCAACCCAGCGCTTGTCCATCAATCATGGATTGCTATTAATATGATAGCAATTGACTGTGCGCTCAACCCTTGAGGCAGGCCAAGACCACCTACCGCTAACGCGCCCAGGAACGAGTTCATCGAGCAGACACCGTTCCAGAATCACCTCGAGCGGTCGCTCACCCCCTCGTTAGCGCCACTCAGTGCGCAGCTGGCGGGCCTGCGGGCCGCACGCCCCGCAACCTGCGCAGCACGCGCCCGAACCACTGGCCCAGGTCGTCCACCCCGGTGAACACGGCCGGGATCACCAGCAGGCTTAGCAGGGTAGAAGTGATGAGCCCCCCGATCACCGCCACCGCCATGGGCGAGCGAAATGTAGGGTCGGCCGCGCCGAAGCCTATGGCGATGGGCACCATGCCTGCGCCCATGGCCAGCGTGGTCATGATGATGGGGCGGGCGCGTTTGTGGCAGGCGTCGATCAGGGCCTCGAAGCGTGTCATGCCGTGTTCGCGCCGCGCCAGGATGGCGTATTCGACCAATAGGATCGAATTTTTGGTGGCGATGCCCATGAGCATGATGAGCCCGATGAGTGAGGGCATCGAGAAGCTCTTTTGTGCGATCAGCAAGCCCACGAAGGCGCCGCCCAGCGATAGCGGCAACGCCGCCAGGATGGTGACTGGGTGCAAAAAGTCCTTGAACAGCAGCACCAGCACGATGTAGATGCACAACACGCCGGTGAGCATGGCCAGGCCGAAGCTGGCGAACAACTCGCCCATCACCTCGGCGTCGCCCACTGCAGCCTGGCGCACGCCCGGCGGCAGGTTCTTGATGGAGGGCAAGGCCTCTACCACCTTGGTCACGTCGCCCAGCGGCTGGCCCGAGAGTTCGATTTCGAAGTTCACGTTGCGCGCACGGTCGTAGCGCTCTACCACGGCGGGGCCGCCGCTGAACTCCAGCGTGGCCACCTGGCCAAGCATGACCGGGCCTTTGCTGCCCTGCACGGGCAGGCGCTCAAGCAGCGACAGGTCCTTGCGGGCGTCGTCTTGCAGCTTGACGACGATGGGCACCTGGCGCGATGAGAGGTTGAGCTTGGGCAGCGCTACGTCGTAGTCGCCCACGGTGGCGATGCGTAGGGTTTCGGCGATGGCGCTGCTGGTCACGCCCAGGTCGGCGGCGCGCGCGAAGTCGGGGCGCACGGCGATCTCGGAGCGCACCAGGCTGGCGGTGGACGAGATGCTGCCCAGGCCGGGGATGGTGCGCAGGTCTTTCTCGACCGCCAGGGCCGCGCTGGTCAGCGCCTTGGGGTCGTCGCCCGTGAGTACCAGCACGTATTTCTCGCCCGAGCCGCCCAGGCCCACCTTGCTGCGCACGCCGGGCAGGGTTTCCAGCGCGGCGCGGATCTGGTTTTCGATGCCCTGCTTGCGCGGGCGGTCACCCCGCTCGGCCAGCAGGATGGTGAGCGTGGCTTTGCGTGTCTCGGCATTGGCGCTGCCCATGAAGGGGTCGCCCCCGGCCGAGCCCGCGCCGATGGTGGTGTACACGCTTTTCACATGCGCCACCTGGGCGATGCGCGTGCGCGCGTCCTCGGCCACGGCGCGGGTCTGCGCCAGCGTGGCGCCGGGCGGCAGCTCCAGGTACACCTGGGTCTGCGAGTTGTCGTCGGGCGGGATGAAGCCCGTGGGCAGCAGCGGGATAAGCGCCAGCGAGCCGATGAAGAACGCCGCGGTGGCGACAAAGGTCACCCAGCGGTGCCTGACACACCACGCAGCCCAGCGCAGGTACACCGTCATCCAGCGCGGGTCCTTGTGGTCGCCGACGATGGGTTTGAGGATATAGGCCGCCATCATGGGCGTGAGCAGGCGCGCCACCACCAGGCTGGCAAACACAGCGAGCGAGGCCGTCCAGCCAAACTGCTTGAAGAACTTGCCCGCGATGCCGCTCATGAATGCGGTGGGCAAAAACACCGCGATCAGCGTGAAGGTGGTGGCCACCACGGCCAGGCCGATCTCGTCGGCGGCTTCCATGGCCGCCTGATAGGGTGTTTTGCCCATGCGTAGGTGGCGCACGATGTTCTCGACCTCCACGATGGCGTCGTCCACCAGAATGCCCACCACCAGCGACAGCGCCAGCAGCGTGATCACGTTGATCGAAAAACCCAGCAGGTGCATGCCGATGAACGCCGGGATGACCGACAGTGGTAACGCCACGGCCGAGACAAAGGTGGCGCGCCAGTCGCGCAGGAACAGCCACACCACCAGCACGGCTAGCAGCGCACCTTCGTACAACAGGTGCATGGAGCCGTCGTATTCCTCCTGTGCGGGCTGCACGAAGTTGAAGGCTTCGGTGATTTCGAGGTCAGGGTGCTGTGTGCGCATCTCCTGCAGGGCCGCCTGCACGGCGGCGCCCACCTCGACCTCGCTCGCGCCTTTGCTGCGCGCCACCTCAAAGCCCACCACGGGCTTGCCGTTGAGCAGGGCCAGTGCGCGCGGCTCGGCGATGGTGTCCGACACCGTGGCCACCTGGTCCAGCCGGATGCGGCGGCCGTCCGACAGTGCCAGCGTAAGGCCCGCCAGCTCTTGCGCCGACTGCACGGTGGCCAGTGTGCGCACGGGCTGCTCGCTGCCGCCCAGGTCGGTGCGCCCGCCCGCGCTTTCTTGCTGCACCTGGCGCAGTTGGCGCGACACGTCGGCCGCCGTGGCGCCCAGGGCCTGCAGCTTCACCGGGTCCAGCGCCACGTGCACCTCCCGCTGAACGCCGCCCACGCGGTTGACGGCGCCCACGCCGCGCACCGCGAGCAGCTTCTTGGCCACGGCGTCGTCCACAAACCACGACAGCGCCTCGTCGTCCATGCGGCCTGAGGCGATGGTGAAGGCCAGCACGGGCTGCGCGGCCAGGTCCATCTTGGTCACGATGGGGTCGCGCACGTCACCGGGCAGGTCGCCGCGCACACGCGCCACGGCAGAGCGCACGTCATCCAGCGCCTCTTGCGTGGGTTTTTCCAGCCGAAACTCGGCCGTGATGGTGGCACCGCCATCCTGCACCTTGGTGTAGATGTGCTTCAAGTCCTGCAGCGTGGCGATGCTGTTCTCGATCTTGCGGGCGACGTCGTTCTCTAGCTGCGTGGGCGAGGCGCCGGGCAGCGCCACGGTCACGGAGACCGTGGGCAGATCGATGTCCGGAAAGTTCTGCACCTTCATGGCGTTGAACGACAGCAGGCCGCCGAAGGTCAGCAGCACAAACAGCATCAGCGCAGGGATCGGGTTCTTGATGGACCAGGTGGATACATTCATGAAGAATGCTCCTCAATTGATAGCTGTTTGCGCTTGCCCAATAAGCGCTAGAGCCAGTTTTTTGTCAAAACGAGGGGTCAACGAGCTGCTGCTGGCGGGTGGCGCAGGCACCACGCGCACCAGGTCGCCGTCGTTCAAGAAGCCCGCGCCGCGCACGGCCACGGAGGCCCCAGCGTCCAGGCCCGAGAGCACCTCGACGCGGTCGGCCATGCGGCGGCCGGTGAGCACCTTGCGCTGCTGCACACGCTGCTCTGCCCCCACCACGAACACGTAGGTAAAACCATCGCGCACCACCAGCGCCTCTTGTGGCACGGTGAGCGCATCGCTGTGGCCCAGCGCGAACTCGCCGCGCGCAAACATTCCGGCACGGAAATCGCTGTGGGTGGGCAGATCGACATACACCAGCGTATTGCGCGTTTGTGGGTCCACGGTGGGCGCGATCATGCGCACCGTGCCTTCGGCCACCGCGCCGCTGGTGGCGGTGACGCTGACCTTGGCGCCGGGTTGAACGCGCCGCAGCTCAGCGGACGTGACCTCGGCGCGCCACTCCAGGCGCCCCTTGCGCACCATGCGGAACAGCTCGGTGCCCGCGCTCACCACTGCGCCCACGGTGGCGGTGCGGACCGAGATCACACCGCTGTCGGGCGCCACCACCTGCGTGTACTTCAGGCGCAACTGGTGCGCGCTGAGGGTGGCCTTGGCGGCCTCGACGCGGGCCTGGGCGGTCTGCTCGGCGGTGGTGTACTGCTGGATCTGCTGCTGGCTTAAAGCGCCCGTGGCCTGCAGCGAGCGCGCCCGCTCGGCATTGGCCGCCGCCTCGGCCGCATGGGCCTGGGCTTCGAGCAGGCTAGCGCGCATTTGCGCCACATCGGCCAACACGGTCTCGGCCGAAAAGGTGGCCAGCACCTGGCCGGCCTTGACCACGTCGCCCACGTTCACGCGCACGTCGGTCAGGCGCAGGCCGTTGCTTTCGGCGCCGATGCTCGCCTCTTGCCAGGCGGCCACGTTGCCGTTGGCGGCCAGGCGCACCGGCACGGCAGCGCGCAGCGGCAGGGCCGTGCTCACGGTGAGCGCGGGGCGGGGCTGGCCTGCTTTGGGCTCATCGGCAGCGCGCGATGTACCGGAGTACACCAGGGCACCGCCCGTGGCCAGCACGCAGGCGGCGATCACGGCGAAGGCGGTGGGAGAAAATTGGAAGGAGAAAGAGGAATGTTGCATTTGCATCTGTCCTGAAGAATTCAATTCAGTGATCCATGGCGCTGCAGGCGACTGCGAGGGGCGTGCTTCATGGCGCCCAGCCGCCACCGGCGGCGCGGTACAGCGCCACCCAGGCCGTCTGGCGTTCGTGCTGCAGCGCGATCAGTGCGTTCTCGGCTGCCAGCGCGGTGCGCCGGGCGTCTTCCAGCTCCACCAGGCTCGCCAGGCCGCCGCGCCAGCGCGCCTCGGTGGCATCGAATGAAGTGCGGTAGCCCTCGGCTGCCACCCGCGCACTGGCGTTGCGTTCGGCCGTGCTCTGCAGCCGCACCAGGGCTTGCTCCACCTCGCTCACAGCCTGGCGCACCTTGGCGCGGTACAGGGCTGCGGCCTCGTCGTAGCGTGCCTGCGCAGCATCGGTCAACGCCGTGCGCCGACCGCCGTCGAACAAAGGCACGCTCAGCGCCAGCGGGCCGATGGTCCAGGTGTTGAGGTCGGTTGTCACCCCGCCGGTGCGCACCCAGGCCGCGCCCACGGTGCCGCTGAGCGACAGGCGTGAATAGCGCTGGGCCTGCGCGCTGCCCACCTCGGCGCTGGCGGCTGCCACCTCGCGCTCGGCGTTGTAGATGTCGGGGCGCTGGGCCAGCACCTGGGCGGGCAGCGTTCCCATGGCAAACAGCGTGTCAGGGGCCGCAGCCACCGGCGTTGCCAGGCGGGTGCGCAGGGCGGGCTCTTCCCAGCCAGTGAGCGCCACCAAGGTTTTGGTCTCCACATCACACTGCATGTGTTGCTGCGCGGTGCGGGCCTGGGCTTCGGCGGCACTGGCGCGGGCCAGCGCGGCAGTGGCGGGTGCGGTAAAGCCCGCGCGCTCGCTGAGTTGGGCCAGGCGTGAGGTCTCGCCGCGCGATTGCGCATCGCGCTCGGCCACGCGCAGTTGATTAAGGCAGGTGCGCAGGCTGCTGGTCTGCTGCGCCACCTCGGCGGCCACGCTCACGCGCGCCTCGTGCCACAGCGCCTGGGCGCCTGCCAGCCGCTCGTCCGCTGCTGTCTTGGTGGCCCGGTTCGCACCGAAGAGGTCGATCTCCCAGCTTGCCTGCAACCCGGCCTGGGCCGTGGTGGCCGTGCCAGCCAGTTGCTCGTTGAAGCCCCGACTGGCGCTGGCCTGTGCATCGAGCGCGGGCAGCAGCGCGGCCCGGCTGCTGACTTGCGTGGCACGGGCCTGCGCAATGCGCGCCTGGGCCTGGGCGATGCCGGGGCTCACGGCCTGGGCTGCGTCGATCAGCTCGACCAGCAAGGGGTCGCCCAGTTGGGTCCACCACTGGGCCATGTTGCCCAGCGAGCCCTGGTGCGGCAGAGGCGCCTGCCACGCCACGGGCGTGGCTGCTGCGATGTGGGCCGGTGGCGCGGTGACGGCACACGCGCCCAGCGCCAGGGGCAGACAAACCGCCCAGATGCATCGGGCCTTGTTCAGAGTCATGCGTTGGATTCCTTCTTGTGCGATGCACGGGGAGCACTGCGTGTGGGCTGGTTGGCGGCCGCCCGCCGGGTGATCTCGCCCTGCACCATGCTCAGGGCATAGCCGGTGAGCCGCTCCACCCACAGGTCCACAGCCCCCGATCCCCCCAACTGCGGCGCAATGGCCAGCAGGGGGTCGCGCTGCGTCCACAGTTGCATGGCCAGGCCTGCCAGGGAGAAGGCGAGCCGGTGCAGCTCGTCGTCCACCTCGCTTGCGCCCATGTGCCGACACAACACCTGTACCAGCGCCAGATGCGGGGCGCGGCACTCGCGTTCCATCAGCTCGGACCAGACATGGGTGGGGTCGAGCAGCTCGCGCACGTGCAGGCGCAGCGATTGGGTGAATAGGTCGTCGTGTTTCAGCGGCTCCAAAAAGCCCGCGAAGTAGTGGTGCAACGCGCTTTGCAGATCGAGGGCCGGATCGGTAAACACCGGAATCAGCTCGCTACTACTGCCAAAGGGCTCGTAGAAGGTGGCCGTGTACAGCTGCGCCTTGTCGCCAAAGTGGTAGGCGATGGCGGCTACGTTGGTACCTGCGGCCTGCGCAATGGCGCGCACCGAGGTCTGGGCAAAGCCCTTTTCAGAGAAAAGTTGAAGAGCCGCCTGCAGCAGGCGAGCCCGTGTGTCTTCACCGTCGCTGCGGGCGGTGCGCTGGGATGCGGGGATGGGGCGGGCGCCGGAGTTCATGGCCCCGGATTAGATCACCGCAATTCAAACGGGTGTTTAAATTACGGACCGTTTCAGGCGGCGAATTGCTTCAAGATGCAACCCGTTTGCCGCCATCTGAAAAGCGCTATGCCTTGACCCCTGGGGCTTCCCCAAACACGGCATGCCACAGTGCCAGAACCGCGTCGCGCTCGGCCTGCAAGGCGGGCGGCGTGACGTGGATGGGCGCCTCGTCCAGGCGCGCCACGTGTTGCACGCGGCGCAGCTCCCGGTAGGCGCTGGCCGCCGCCTGGCCCACGCCAGCGGGCAGCAGGCCCACCTGCTCGGCGCGTTGCAGCAGCGCGATGTTGCCCACGTTGCCGCGCAGCTCGGGGTGGGCTGCAGACTGCGAAAGCACCAGGTATTGCACGGCGAACTCTGCATCCACCATGCCGCCCTGGCTGTGTTTGACGTCAAACCGCCCGGCGGGCGTGGGGTGGGCCGAGCGCACGCGCTCGCGCATGGTCACGATCTCGCCCTGCAAGGCCAGTGGGTCGCGCGTGGAGGTGATGACGGCTTCGCGCACTGCGTCGAAACGGGCTTGCAGGGCCGCGCCGCCCATCACGAAGCGCGCACGCGTCATGGCCTGGTGCTCCCAGGTCCAGGCGGTGTTGCTGCCGCGCTGCTGCTGGTAGTTGGCGTAGGCGTCGAAGCTCGTCACCAGCAGGCCCGAGTTTCCGTTGGGCCGCAGCGCCGTGTCGATCTCGTACAGATCGCCCTCGCCGGTCTTCACCGTGAGCCAGTTGATGAGCTTGCGCACAAAGGCGGCATAAACCTCGGAGGCCCGCTCGTCGTCGTCGTCGAACACAAAGACGATGTCCAGGTCGCTGCCGTAGCCCAGCTCTTTGCCGCCCAGCTTGCCGTAGCCAATGATGCCGAACTGGGGCTCGTCCCGGTGGCGGTTTTTGAGGCGGCTCCAGCACCACTGGCTGGTGATGCGCAGCACGCTGTCGGCCAGCGCCGAGAGGTCGTCCGCCACCTGCTCCACGGTGATGCGGCGCTCCACATCGCGGGCCAGGGTGCGGAAGGTTTCGGCATGCTGGGCGCGCCGCAGCAGGTTGAGCAGGGTTTCGTCGTCGTCTTCGCCCGTGGATTGCAGCGAAGCCAGGCGCATGCCCAGCTCGCGCTCGAAATCGGCCACCACAAAACGCTCGGACAGCAGGGAGGCGCCCACCAACTCGTCGATCACACCGGGGTGCTGCAGCAGGTAGCGCGCGGGCCACTTGGCCGCGCCCAAGAGGTGCAGCAATTGCTCGTGCACCGAGGGGCGTTCCAGCAGCAGTGCAAGGTAGCTCTCACGGCGCAGCAAGGGCTCCAGCCAGTTGGCCATGCGCAGCGCGGCTTCTTCGGTGACGCGGCCTTCGTTGATCCACAGTGCCGTGCGCTGCACCAGGCGGAACAGGCGCGCGCGCGCCTCGTCGCGCAGGCCCGCCACGCGCGGGTGGTTGCGCCATTCGGCCACACGCTCGCGAAAGCCGGGCGGCAACTGCTCCAGCAGGGTTTCCAGTTCAGGCGGCGGTGGTGTGGTGGAACGGGGGCCGCCGCAGCCGCCACCGTTGCACTGCTTCTTGCCCGCGCCACCCAGCAGGGTGTCGAACTCTTGGGCCACCAGTTCGCGGTGGGCATCGAGCTCGTGCAAAAACGCGCAGCAATCCTTGAAGCCCAGGGTCTGGGCGATCCAGGCCAGGTCGTCGTCGCGCGTGGGCAGCACATGGGTCTGCTGGTCGTCCAGGTACTGGATGCGGTGCTCCACGCGGCGCAGGAATATATAGGCCTTGGCCAGCGCGTCGGCCGTTGCCTGCGGCATGAGGCCGGCATGGGCGAGGCGCTGCAGGGCGTCGAGTGTGGGGCGGCGGCGCAGCTCGGGGAACTGCCCGCCACGCACCACTTGCAGCAGCTGCACGGTGAATTCGATCTCGCGGATGCCGCCGCGTGAGAGCTTCACGTCGTTGGCGCGCTCCGGGTGGCCCGCGCTGCGCTTGGCGGCATGGTCGCGGATCTGGCTGTGCAGGGAGCGCAGCGCATCGAACACGCTGTAGTCCAGGTAGCGGCGGAACACGAAGGGCAACACCACGCCACGCAGCGCCTGCACCTCGGGGCTGCCGATGCAATCGCGCGGCGCCACCACGCGGCTTTTGAGCCAGGCAAAACGCTCCCATTCGCGGCCCTGGTTCTGCAGGTATTCCTCCAGCGCCGCCAGCGACACCGATGCCGGGCCGGAGTTGCCGTTGGGCCGCAGCGCCAGGTCCACACGGAACACAAAACCATGCTCGGTGGTGTCGCCCACCAGGCTGTAGATGGCCTTGACGGCCCGTGCGAAGTATTCGTGGTTGGAGATGCGGCCCCGGCCACCCTCCATGCCCGCTGTTTCGCCATCGTGCTCGTACACGTAGATCAGGTCGATGTCGCTGGAGACGTTGAGCTCGCGCGCACCCAGCTTGCCCATGCCGATGATCCAGAGCTGCACGGCCTGCCCTTGGGGGCCGCAGGGCGCTCCGTGGCGTTCGTCCAACTCGCGGCGCGCCTGGGTGCAGGCACGGTCCAGCGCCAGCTCGGCCAGCTCGGTCACGGCGCGGGTGATGTCGGCCAGCGGGGCCTGCGCCTCGCAATCGAGCTGGATGAGCCGCTCCATGACCAGTTGCCGCAGCATGCGCAAGGCGGTGCCGGTATCGCAGCCCCGGGCGCACAGCGCGTCGTAGGCCTGCTCCAGGGTGGCCAGCACCGGGGTGCCGGGGGGCAGCAGGGCCAGGTCGTTCGCGTAGCGGCGGTGCAGGCGCTGGTAAAAGCGCGAATGCTCGGCCAGCGGCCCCTCGGGGAAGGGCTGGTGGCAACGGGGGTTAGAGGGAGATTCGGACATGGCGGCCACAGCCAGAGGCTGCGTACATAAGAACACTGGTTTGTAGTGAACCCGCGCAGGGCCTGCGGGTCATAATTCCTGCCACATTCAGTCCCACCATGATCGATTCCACTACGCACCCCTCACGCCTGCTGAAAATAGTGGCAGGTTTTGCGCGGTGGTCGCTGAGCTTGCTAGTTGCCTTCTGGCTGCTGCTGACCATCGCGTGGGGGGCTCTTCATGGCTGGATTGTGCCGCGAATCGGTGAATTCCGCCCACAGATTGAGGCACATGCCGCACGGGCATTGGGGGTTCCCGTCAGGATCGGTGCTATCGCGGCGCACTCCGAGGGGCTGGTCCCGTCGATCGAGTTGTCGGATGTGGCGCTGCTGGATGCCTCGGGGCGGCCGGCGCTGCACCTGACCAGGGTGGTGGTGGCCTTGTCCCCGCGTTCGGTGCTACGGGGCGGTTTCGAGCAGTTGTATGTCGAGGGGCCGGATCTGGACGTGCGCCGTGCCACCGATGGCCGTATCTATGTGGCGGGGCTGGAGTTTTCCCAGAGCCAGGACGACACCAGCGCGGCGGCCGACTGGCTTTTCTCGCAGGGCGAGGTCTTCATCCAGGGCGGCACCGTGCGCTGGACGGACGAGCAGCGCGGCGCGCCAGAACTGGCGCTGGAAAAGGTCGACCTGGTGCTGCGCAACGGCAACTGGCACCACCACATGCGCCTGGACGCCACCCCGCCCGAAGCCTGGGGCGACCGCTTCACGGTGGTTGGCCTGTTCCGCGCGCCGCTGTTGCGGGCGGGCGACGGCAACTGGAAACACTGGAACGGCCAAGTGTTCGCCGACTTCGCGCGCGTGGACGTTTCGCGCCTGCGCCACCATGCGGATGTTGGCATCGCAGTGGCGCGGGGCCGTGGCGCGCTGCGCGCCTGGGCCGACCTGCGCGGCGGGCAGCTCGTGGGCGGCACGGCCGATCTTGCGTTGGCTGATGTGAACACCACCCTCGACCCCAGCCTGCAGGCGCTGGCGCTGCCTTCCATCCGGGGACGCCTGGGCGCACGGCGGCTGAACGGCGGGTTTGAGTTCTCTACCCAGGGGCTGCAGTTTCAGACCGACGACGGCCTGACCTGGCCCGGCGGAAATCTGCGGCTGATACACACCACCGCGACGGGCAAGGCCGTGGAGCAGGGCGAGCTCCGCGCAGACCGCCTGGACCTGGCGGCACTGGCGCAGATTGCCAGCCGCCTGCCGCTCGGGGCCGCTGCCCATGGCGCCATTCGCACCTACACCCCAGAGGGGCTGGTGGATGAGATCCAGGCCACCTGGAAAGGCCCGCTGGACGCTTTGCAGCAGTACCAGGTCAAGGGGCGCATCCAGGGCCTGGCGCTGGCCGGGGCACCGGCGGGCACCGCCCCCGTCCACCTGGGCCTGCGCGGCGCCACGGTGGACATTGACATGACCCAGGCCGGTGGCAAGGCGGCTCTCACGATGGCGCAGGGTGCGCTGATGCTGCCGGGTGTGTTTGAAGACCCGGTGCTGCCGCTGGACCGGCTCAGCGCCGACGTGCGCTGGCAGATCGACGGCAGCCGCCTTGCCGTGCAGGCCAACGATGTGCAGTTTGCCAATGCCGACGCCCAGGGCGAGGCCCGCGCCACCTGGCGCACCAGCGACGCGGCCAAGGTGGCCCACAAATCGCGTTTTCCGGGCGTTCTGGACCTCACGGGCACACTGACCCGAGCGGACGGCACGCGCGTGCACCGCTACCTGCCCCTGTCCATCCCCGCCGATGCACGCCACTATGTGCGCGATGCCGTGGTGGCTGGCAGCGCCAGCAGCGTGCAGTTCCGCGTCAAGGGCGATCTGCACGACCTGCCGTTCAACGACCCCAAGCTGGGGGAGTTCCGCATTGCAGCGCACGTCAAGGGCGTGACCTATGCCTATGTGCCACCGTCCCTGCAGCCTGCGGGCAGCTTGCCGTGGCCCGCGCTCGCGGAATTGGGGGGCGAGCTGATCTTCGAGCGCTCGTCCATGCAGGTGCGTGGCGCCAGTGGCGGGTTTGTGGGCAGCAAGGGCCTGCGGCTGTCCAAGGTGGAGGCCAAGATCCCCGACCTGGCACACACCGTGGTGGCGGTAAGTGCCGACGCACGGGGGCCGCTGCCCGAACTGCTCACGTTCATGGCCGCCTCCCCGCTGGGGGGGCTGACCGGCAACGCGCTCGACCAGGCCAGCGGCACCGGCAATGCCGACCTGCAGCTGCGCCTGGCACTGCCAATCAGCGAGCTTCAGAAGTCCAAGGTGCAGGGCAGTGTCACCCTGGCGGGCAACAACGACCTGCGCATCCGGCCCGATACCCCTCCGCTGAGCCGTGTGCGAGGTGCCGTGCAATTCAGCGAAACCGGGTTTTCGCTCTCCAACGTGCAGGCCCAGGCGCTGGGCGGCCCCGTGCGGCTTGAAGGCGGCATGCGGGCGCTGGCCGCCAACGCACCCGCCACCGAGGCGGCCGTGCAGCTACGCGCCCAGGGCACGGCCACCGCCGAAGGCCTGCAACAAACACCCCAGTTGGGCATGCTGTCGCAACTGGCCCGCCGCGCCACGGGCAGCACCCCTTACACCTTGGCGCTGGCATTCCGCAGGGGCGTGCCCGAGCTGCAGGTCAGCACCACGCTGCAGGGCCTGGCCCTGGCGCTGCCGCCCCCGCTCGGCAAGCCTGCCGACAGCAGCCAGCCCCTGCGCTTTGAGACCCAGGTGGCGCGCGAGTCGCTCACTGGCCTCGCCAGCAGCAGCAACGGCAGCGGCGCACCACCGCTGCGCGACCAGATCACGCTGGACCTGGGCACACTGGGTTCGGCCACCTACCTGCGCGACCTGAGCGGGACTCAGCCCCGTGTGCTGCGGGGCGCCATCGGCCTGGGGCTGGGCAATGGCGAATCCGCGCCGTTGCCGGTACAGGGAGTGGCCGCGAACATCAGCCAGGGCAAGGTGGATGTGGACGCGTGGGAGGCTGTGTTGGCGCAGGCCACGGCCCCTGAGGGCAGCGACCGCGCCACCGGCTCCGCTGCGCCTTCTGCTGCCGCGCAGTCTTTGGCGCAGGACTACCTGCCCACCACGCTGGCGCTGCGTGCGCGCGAATTGACGCTGCAGGGCCGCACGCTGCACAACGTGGTGGCGGGCGCCCAGCGCGATGGCGCCACCTGGCGCGCCAACCTTGATGCCACCGAGCTCAATGGCTACCTGGAATATCGACCGCCCGCGCCCCCCGACAACACCACCGCCCGGGTGTTTGCGCGCCTTGCGCGCGTGAACATGCCGCAAAGTGAGGCGAACCAGGTCGAAGATCTGCTCAACGAACAACCCGGCGCCCTGCCTGCCCTCGACATCGTGGTGGACGAATTCGAGCTGCGCGGCAAACGGCTCGGGCGGGTGGAAGTAGAAGCCCAGAACCGGGGCGGCGATGGCCCCCAGCGCGAATGGCGGCTTTCCAAGTTCAACATCACGGCCCCTGATGCGAGCTTCACGGCCAACGGCAACTGGGCCATGCTCAATGCAGCAGGAGCGGGTGGCACCGGCCCCCGGTCGGCCGAGCGGCGCACGGTGCTGAATTTCAAGCTCGACATCCGTGACTCGGGCGACCTGCTGGGCCGCATGGGCATGGCCAACGTGGTGCGCAACGGCAAGGGGCGCATGGAGGGGCAGGTGGCCTGGATCGGCGCGCCCATCAGCCCCGACTACCGCTCCATGAACGGGCAGATCAACCTGAACATCGAAGCCGGGCAGTTCCTCAAGGCCGACCCGGGCCTGGCCAAGCTGCTCAGTGTGCTGAGCCTGCAGTCGCTGCCGCGTCGGCTCACGCTCGATTTCCGCGACGTGTTCAGCGAAGGTTTTGCGTTTGACTTCGTGCGCGGCGACGTGCGCATCGAGCGCGGCGTGGCCACCACCAACAACCTGCAGATGAAGGGCGTGAATGCCGCCGTGCTGATGGAGGGCCATGCCGACATCGACCACGAAACCCAGGATCTGCGGGTGGTGGTGGTGCCCGAGATCAACGCCATGACCGCCTCGCTGGTGGCCACGGCCATCAACCCCGTGATCGGCCTGGGCAGCTTCCTGGCCCAGGTGTTCCTGCGCGGCCCGCTCATCGAGGCAGCCACACAAGAGTTCCGGGTGGACGGCACCTGGACCGACCCGCGCGTGGTGCGCGTGGCGCGCCGTGGCCGCGAGGCCAGTCCCGCCGCCGAAACTGCGCCCCGCTCCAATCCCCCCAAAACCGGAGAGCCCTCATGAAAGTTGCCGCCATCCAGATGGTGTCAGGCACCGAGCGTGACGCCAACCTGCAAGCCGCACACACCCTGCTCGCGCAGGCCGCCCAGGGCGGCGCAGAACTGGCCGTGCTGCCGGAATACTTTGGCCTGATGGGCCACAAGGACACCGACAAGCTTGCCGCGCGCGAAGCCGATGGCGACGGGGCCATCCAGCGTTTTCTCGCCGACACGGCGCGCGCGCTGCAGATGTGGATCGTGGGTGGAACCCTGCCTTTGCAGACCACCACGCCAGACCGGGTGCGCAACACCACGCTGGTTTTCGACCCCACCGGTGCCTGCGTGGCCCGCTACGACAAGATCCATCTGTTTCACTTCGACAACGGGCGCGAGCTGTACGACGAAGGCCGCGTCATCGAGGCAGGCGATACCCCGGTGCAGTTTGACCTCAAGGCGCGCGATGGCCAGCACTGGCGCGTGGGCCTGTCCGTCTGCTATGACCTGCGGTTTCCGGAGCTGTACCGCGCCCATGCCCGTGCGGGCGCCGACCTGCTGCTGGTGCCCAGCGCCTTCACGCACACCACGGGCCAGGCGCATTGGGAGGTGCTGCTGCGCGCCCGTGCCGTGGAAAACCAGGCGTATGTGCTGGCCCCCGCGCAGGGCGGCGTGCATGAGAACGGACGCCACACCTGGGGCCACAGCATGCTGGTGGACCCCTGGGGCACCGTGCTGGCGCAGCAGGACCAGGCGCCGGGCACCGTGACTGGCGTGCTGGACGCGCAGCGGCTGCGCGACATCCGCACACAGCTGCCTGCGCTGACACACCGCGTGCTGTGACACGCCCTAGGCCACAACGCACCCTGCTGCAGCGCTGGCGTGGCGCCTGGCGGCGCTGGTCCCTGTGGACGGCGCTGGTGCTGCTGGTGGTGTCGATGCTTGCCACCATGGTGTGGTTGGCAGGGCGCTACGAAGCCAGCCAGGTGCAGTCGCACCTGGAGCGCGACGCGGCCGATGCGGTGTCCGACATTCGCTCCGCGCTCACGCGCAACCTGCAAAGCCTGCAGGCGCTGCCCACCGACCATTCCGGCCAGTTGGCCTGGGAGGTTGATGCCTCGGAGTTGCTGCGCGGCCGCCGCGAGATGGTGCGCCTGGAGTGGCGCGACGCCAGCCTGCGGATGCGCACCCATGTGCAGTCACCCTACCGCCCTGTGGCCTGGGACGTGCGGGTGCGTGACAGCAGCCAGTCCGAGCTCACCATTGCCTGCACCAACGCCCGGCGCCTGGGCAGCCCTGCCTACTCCAGCAGCTACTTCCAGCCCCACGGCGATGGCCTGGGGTCGGAGATGATGGAGCTGTGCGTGCCTCTCACCGCAGGTGGGCGCACCACGGGTTTTCTGGTGGCCACCTATGCGCTGCAGGACATCCTTATCAACCTGGTGGCGCACAACCTCACGCGCAGCCAGGAGGCCTCGTTCACTGAACCCGATGGCACGCGCCTGGCCGCAATGGGCGCGCCGCGCCGGGGCTCCCGCATGTTCACCGCGCAGCACCTGCTGGACCTGCCGGGCACCACCCTGGTGCTGCGCATGGACAGTTGGCACACCGCGCCCAGCGTGTTTCCCAACGTGCTCACGGCGCTGGTCACGGCCATGTCGATCGCCCTGGTGACCGTGATGGCGGTGCTGGTGCGCGACAACCGCCGCCGCCTGCGCGCTGAGCGCGACCTGGCCGACGCGCTGGCCTTTCGCAAGGCCATGGAGGACTCGCTGGTCACCGGCCTGCGCGCCCGCGACCTGGAAGGGCGCATCACCTACGTCAACCCAGCCTTTTGCGACATGGTGGGCTTCACACCCGAGGAACTGCTGGGCTTGAGCGCATCAGCCCCCTACTGGCCGCCCGAGCGCGTGGAGGAGTACCAGCAGCGCCAGGCCGTCCGTTTTGCGGGCACCATGCCGCCGCGCGAAGGCTTCGAGTCCGAGTTCATGCGCAAGGACGGCACGCGTTTTCCCGTGCTCATCATCGAGGCCCCGCTGATCAATGCGCAGGGCCTGCGTGCAGGCTGGATGAGCGCGTTTTTGGACATCAGCGAACAACGGCGGGTGGAGGAACTCTCGCGCGCCTCGCAAGAGCGCCTGCAGGCCACTGCACGGCTGGCCACGGTGGGCGAGATGGCCTCGCTGCTCAGCCACGAGCTGAACCAGCCGCTGGCGGCCATCTCAAGCTACGCCAATGGTTCGCTGAACCTGCTGGAGCAGGCCACAGCGCCCGCCGGAGCGCCTGCAGCCGAGCCCGCGGCGCTGCAGGACATGCGCCTGGCCATGCGCCAGATCGCCCGCCAGGCCGAACGCGCTGGCCGCGTGATCAAAAGCGTGCACGACTTCGTGCGCCGGCGCGACCAGGCCCGCGAGGCGGTGCATGCGCAGCAATTGCTCGACGCCATCCTGCCGCTGGTGAGCCTGCAGGCGCGCAAGCTCGGCGTGCGCGTGAACACTGCGGTGGAGCCGGGCCTGGAACCCACCCTGTGCGACCGCACCATGGTCGAGCAGGTGCTGCTGAACCTGGCGCGCAACGCCATGCAGGCCATGGACGACCCGGCGATCCGCACCCGCGTGCTCGACATCCGGGTGCGGCGGGCGGCCTCCAACAAATACAGTGGCTGGATCGAGTTTGCGGTGATCGACCAGGGCACCGGCATTCCGCCCGAAGTGGCGGAGAAACTCTTCACACCGTTTTTCACCACCCGCGCAGAGGGCATGGGCCTGGGCCTGAGCATGTGCCGCACGGTGATCGAGCAGCACGGCGGGTTCCTCGGATTCGCGCCCCATGAGCCGCGTGGTACGGTATTCACCTTCACGCTCCCTGTATGACGGACAACCCCCCTGAGCGGCTGCGCCGGTTTCATATTCAGCGTGAACGTATTTATATTTTTTGAATGCAGACTGGTATGAACTGACCTATGGAGCCCGTCACCAACGCCACCGTGTACATCGTGGACGACGACGCCAGCGTGCGCGAAGCCCTGGCGTGGCTGCTGCGCTCGCGCAGGCTGCCCAGCGAGTCGTTTGACAGCGCCGAGGCCTTCGACGCCATGCTGCAAAGCCGCCCGGCCCAGCGCCAGCCCTGTTGCCTGCTGCTGGACGTGCGCATGCCGGGCATGAGCGGGCTGGCGCTGTTCGACCTGCTGGCCGCGCGGGGCGACCTGGCCACCATGCCGGTGATCTTCCTCACCGGCCATGCCGACGTGCCCACGGCGGTGGACACCGTCAAGCGCGGCGCGTTCGATTTCTGCGAAAAACCGTTCTCCGACAACGCCCTGGTGGACCGCATCGAGCAGGCGCTGGCCCAGTCCACCGAGCGCCTCACGCAACT
Source organism: Acidovorax sp. (assembly GCF_027492855.1). Taxonomy (GTDB): domain Bacteria; phylum Pseudomonadota; class Gammaproteobacteria; order Burkholderiales; family Burkholderiaceae_C; genus Acidovorax. The sequence goes on along the minus strand of NZ_JAPUDY010000065.1, from coordinate 17,939 downwards.
GCGCGAGCGCAGCGACCTGCAGGTGCGTCTGGGCGAGCTGACCGAGCGCGAGCGCGACGTGATGGATCTGGTTGTCGCCGGCCTGCCCAACAAGCTGATCGCCGACCAGCTCGACATCAGCGTGCGCACAGTGGAGGTGCACCGCTCGCGCGTGTTCGACAAGATGCAGGTCAAGTCTGCGGTGGAGCTGGCCAACCTGTTGCGAACAGGGCAATAGGCGATTTTTCTTTTAGCCCCGTGGGCGCTCGCCCACAAAGATCTCGACGCGGCGGTTGCGCGCACGGCCGTCTGCAGTGTCGTTTGTGGCGATGGGGTAGCGCGACCCCACGCCCTCCACCGCAATGCGGCGGCTGTCCACGCCGCGCATATTCAGGTAGCCGCGGGTGCTGGCTGCGCGGTCCACCGACAGCGGGTTGTTGATGGCATCGCTGCCCGTGCTGTCGGTGTGGCCCACGATGCGCACGTCGGTGTTCGGGTTGTTGCGCAGGCTGGCTGCGAACTGGTCGAGCACCGGCGCAAAGTTGGGCTGGATGTCCGAACGGCCTACGGCAAACGAGATGTCGCTGGGGACGTTGAGCATGAGCTGGTTGTCCGCCGTTTGCGTCACGGCGATACCGGTGCCCTGCGTGGCCTGCTCCATCTCGCGCTTTTGGCGCTCCATGTTCTGCGACCAGATGTAGGTGCCCAAGGCGCCCACGCCTGCCCCAACGACCGCGCCCGTGCCAGCGTTGCCCCCGGTGGCCGAGCCGATGACCGCGCCTGCCAAGGCGCCAACCCCGGCCCCGGTCGCGGTGCGGCGCTGGGTGTCGTCCATGCTGGCACAGCCAGTGGCCAGAACGATGACGGCGGTGGCGCCCAAAAGAATGTGTTTGCGCATGTGTGTGCTCCTTAATGGTTCAGTGGATCCGTGCACAGCGACGGACACAGCAGCCATGGTGGCCCGGAGCACGGCCCGCCGCCATCGGCAGGACCACACAATGCCTGTAGGACGGCACGCACAGGCGGGCGGGGGCGTGCCGTGCGGATCAGGAGGCCCCAGGGGGCGCTGAAGGCGGTGGGGGCGGTGCCGAGTCGTCGCCTTGCGCGGGCTCGTCTTTCACTTTCAGCTCCCCGCGCCGGCGGCCCGAGAACATGGTCCACCACACGATGGCCACCAGCACCACCAGCGCCAGCAGCGCTTCAAGCAAAATCAACCCCATGACATTGACACTCCTGCGCCCACTATTGACGGCGCTGATTGTAGGAACGCTGGCCGCCTGCTCCACCCCTCCCGCGCCAAGTCCCTCCACCCCTGGGGCTATACCGCCGCCCCTGCAGCCGCCCAGCGCCACCGTGCTGCCCGGCGACACCGGCCCCTTGCCGCCGCCGCTGTCGCAGCCCAAGAGCCGCTGGGTGCCCGTGCGCTGGGCCGAGCTGCCGGGCTTCAACAACGACGCGCTGCACGAAGCCTGGAACGCCTGGATCAAAAGCTGCGAGCGGCCCGCGCCGCCCTTCACCGCGCTGTGCGGCGAGGTGCGCCAGCTGAGCATCGCCACCGCCGACGAGCAGCGCGCCTGGCTCATCGCCCGCCTGCAGCCCTACCGCGTGGAAGCCACCGATGGCAATGCCGAAGGCCTGCTCACCGCCTATTACGAACCCATGATGGATGCCGCGCGCCAGCCCGGCAACGGCTTCACCGTGCCCATCTACCGGGTGCCCACCACCCTGGGTGCACGCAAGCCCTGGTACACACGCCAGCAGATCGACACGCTGCCCGAGGCCCAGGCCGCGTTGGCTGGCCGCGCCATTGCGTGGCTGCGCGACCCGGTCGAATCGCTGGTGCTGCACATCCAGGGCTCGGGCCGCCTGCGCATCACCGAGGCGGACGGCTCGGTGTCGGTGGTGCGGGTGGCCTACGCGGGCACCAATGACCAGCCCTACCAAAGCGTGGGCCGCTGGCTGCTGGACCAGGGCGCCACGCGTGATGCCACCTGGCCGGGCATCCGCACCTGGCTGGCCGCCAACCCGCAGCGCACCAACGAGCTGCTGTGGAGCAACCCGCGCTATGTGTTCTTTCGCGAAGAGCAGCTCAACGCGCTGGACGCTGGCTTTGGTCCCAAGGGCGCGCAGGGTGTGCCGCTCACGCCCGGCCGCTCCATCGCGGTGGACCGCCAGAGCATCCCCTACGGCACACCCGTGTGGCTGGCGTCCACGGGGCCGCAGGTGCAACTGCAGCGCATGGTGCTGGCACAGGACACCGGCAGCGCCATCCTGGGCGCGGTGCGTGCGGACTACTTCACCGGCTGGGGGCCAGAGGCGGGCGACGTCGCCGGGCGGCTCAAGCAGGGCCTGCGCCTGTGGGCGTTGTGGCCAAAATAGGCATTAAAAATGGCTCTGGCGCTTATTCATCAAGCGCTAAATGCTATTAAAACAGGAGCATTCATGCGTGTGACCGAACCCCAGCTGCGCACCGTGCTGATCGCCCAGGCGGTCGAGCATGCGGACGCCGGGCGCACGCTGGTCAGCCAGACCGAGCGCGACGAGGCCACGCGCAGCGCCGTGGCCGCCGCCCGCCACCGTGGCGTGCAGCGCGTGGACGTGGGCGACGTGGTGCTGGAGCGGGCCGAGACCATCGCCCAGCGCGCTGGCGGCAGGGATACCACCGTGGCCGCGCTGCGCCAGCCTGCCGCGCGCTGGCGCTGGCTGGCGCGCGGCCTGCCCGTGGTGGCCCTGCTGGCGGGGTTGGCCATTGACCGCATCGCCAACGCGCACCGGGTGGATTTGCTCTCGCCGCCGCTTTTGATCGTGCTGGCCTGGAACCTGGCCGCGTACATGCTGATCGCCTGGCACGCATGGCGCCCGGTGGGGCAGGGCACATGGCTGCTGCCAGCGCTGCACCACTTGGGCCGCTTTGGCAGCGGGCGCGGGCTGGCCGCGCGCGTCGCGGCGGATTTTTATGCCCGCTGGCTCGCGCAAACGGCCCACCTGCAGCAGCAGCGTGCGGTGCGCGTTCTGCACCTGTGCGCGGCGGCCTGGGGTGCGGGCATCGCGCTGTCGCTGCTGCTGCGCGGGCTGGTCGTGCGCTACCAGTTTGGCTGGGAGAGCACCTTTCTCGACGCCGGGCAGGTGCATGCCATCGTTACCGTTTTGTTCTGGTCGCTCTCGGCGCTGCTGGGCCTGGCGCCGTTCTCGCTGCAAGAGATCGCGGCCACGCAGAACTTTGCGGGCGAGGGCCTGGCCGGGGGGCGCTGGGTGTGGATGTACGTGGGCCTGCTCACGCTGGCCGTGGTGCTGCCCCGGCTGGCACTGGCCGCCTGGGCGCGCTGGCGCGAGGCCCAGTGGCAGGGCGCCATCGACCTGGCGGACCCGGCCTTTGATGCGCTGCGCGCCAGCCTGCCGGGCGACCTCATGGTCGGCCTGCACGGCCCCCAGGCGCAGGCGCTGCAGGGCGGCGCCGTGCAGACCACGCAGGGCGATCGCCTGCAGTTCGCGCAGGCCGGCCAGCCGGTGGATGCCGTGCTGAATTGGGGCAGCGACACACCGCCGCCACCCGCCTGGCTCCATGCCCCCGTGCTGGCGCTGCGCTGGGCGGATTTTGGCGAAAGCTGGGTGCTGGAGCCCGCTCTGTTCGACCGGCTGGAGGCCGCGCTGCCCGCGCACCAACACGCGCTGGAGCGGCTGCGCGCAGCCTGGGTGGAGCGCAATGAGCAATGTTTCGACCAATCCGTGCACGCGCTGGCGCAGCACTTGTTGACCTGCGCAGCGCTGGGCCCCGGCGACGACGCCGCCCACCAGTATGCGCAGCAAGTGCAGGCGCTCGACGCCACACTGCGTGCCCTGCACGGCCAGCCGCCTGCGCCTCCCTTACCCCAGTTGCCCCCGGCGGCCCAGCCCATGGCGCTGCCAGCAACGCCCCGCCGTGTCGATGGCACGGCCTTGGCCCTGGGCACGTCGGCAGGGGCCGCTGCGGGCGCAGCAGCGGGCGCCAAGGCCGGGGCGCTGATCGATCTGGGCACGGGCGGCCTCACCCTGGGCGCGGGCACGGCCCTGGGGGCCTTGCTGGGCGGTACCACGGCCTGGGTGGTGCGCTCTTTCCAGAAGAAGGACGAGGGGCGGCAAGACCAGCAGCTCCATGCCGCCGAAGCGGCCTGCACACACTACCTCGTCATCGCCCACCAGCAGCGCGTGCCGCCCGGCGAAGCGGCAGAGCTGGCCGCGCGCTGGCGCGCCGAAGTCACGGGCACGGTAGCCGCCCACGGGGCGGAGCTGGCCGCCGCACTCAAGCCCCCCGCCGACGCCGCGCGGCTGCAGCCGCTGCTGCGCACCATGCTGCTGGGCATTCTGCAGCGCAGCTTTGTGCGGCCGTCGGAATCTTGATGAAAAGTGGCCCTTGCGCTTGATGATTAAGCGCTAGTAGCTATATTTTTGATAGCTATCGCTCTACCAAAAGCCGGGTCACCACGGGCGGTGTGTCGCGCGTGTGGAAGGCGAGTTTGCGCTCGCGCAGCGCCACGTCGTGGGCGGTGACGCGGTCAAACCGGCGCAGGTGCTCCGTCCACGACTCGTCCTCGATCTGCTCCACGTAGCGTGCCGGGTCGGCGATGTCGTGCTGCAGTTGCCATGAGAGCGCGCCCTGGCGCAGGCGGCTGCGGCGGCTCTCCTGCATCACGGCGCGGAATTCGGTGGCGCGGGCAGGGTCGATGAAGTATTCGATGGTGACCACCACATGGCCTGGGGCGGGTGGCACCTCGGCCACTGGCGCCTTGAAGGCGCGCGAGGGGCTCAGGTCTTCTTCCATGCTGCGGTCGGCCACCAGGCGCTGCACCAGCAGCATGGCCAGCACACCGGTGATGGCGGCGATCCCCAGGCTGACGTGCACGTCGGTCAGTGTGGCCACCTGGCCCCACACGGCGGCGCCCAAGGCCGTGGCGCCCATGATGGCCATTTGATAAATCGACATGCCGCGCGCCCGCACCCAGTTGGGCAGCGCGAGCTGGGCCGACACGCTGAGCGAATTGGCCGTGGTGATCCATGCCATGCCGCCAATCACCATGGCGGGCACGGCCACGTAGACATTGGGCGCCACGGCCATCACGCCCGTGGCGGCGGCCTGCAGCACGGTGCCGCGTATCACCAGCACATCGCGCGCCATGGCCTGGCGCAGCCGGGGCAAAAACATGGCGGCCACGATGGCGCCCGCGCCCATGCTGGCCAGTAGCAGCGTGAAGGTGCCTGCATCACCGCCGTCGAGACCCTTGGCCAGCAGCGGCAGCAGCGCCAGCAACGCAGTGGCGTGCAAGAAGAACACGGCAATGCGCCACAGCACGGCCCGCATGCGCGGTGATTGCCGCACGAACTGCAGGCCCACGCGCATGGCGCTGGTCAGCTTTTCGCGGCCCAGCGGGTTGGGTACGTGGGTGCGTTTCCAGCGCATGATGACCAGGCCCGAGAGCACCGACAGCACGGCGTTGAGCACAAACACCCAGGCGCTGCCCGCGCTGGCGATGATGGCGCCCGCCAGCAGCGGGCCAATGATGCGCGAGGCGTTCATGGCCACGCCGTTGAGCGCCAGCGCAGCGGGCAGTTGCGGACGGCTGACCAGCTCGGGCACGATGGCGGCGAACACCGGCCAGCGCATGGCCAGGCCAATGCCGTTGGCAAAGGTGAGCGCCAGCAGCAGCGGCGCCGTCATGCCACCGGCCAGGATGAATGCGCACAGCACCAGCGCCACGGCGGCCACCCAGAACTGCGTGGCGATGAAGTAGCGGCGCCGGTCCAGGATGTCGGCCAGCGCGCCGCTGGGCAGGCCCAGCAAAAAAACGGGCAGGGTGGAGGCCGACTGCACCAGCGCCACCAGGATGGGCGAGGTGGTGAGCGTGGTCATGAGCCAGGCGGCCGCCACGTCGTTCATCCACATGCAGGTGTTGGCAGCCACCCAGGTGAGCCAGAGCATGCGGAACACGGGCACCGACAGCGGCGCCAGCGGCGAGAGCGAGGCCGTCTGGTTCAACGCTGCGCTGTCCCCCAACTGGGCGGCAACGGACTCTTCGGTGCCACGAGCCAGATCCGCACGCGCGGCACGGTCTGCGGCCGCATCGCTCTGCGGCGGGGCGCCCGGGCTCAGGTCCGGGACATCAGGGGAGGGCGGGGGCGCAACGCTGCGCGTGCTTTCGTGGGACGGCAATGGCGGCATGTCTGCGCATTGTGCGACGGTTGGCGCGGCCGTGGTGGCTCAGCACCAAATAGCCCACTGCGGACCTGCGCCAAACAGGCCCTCACCACCGGCCCCGCGCCTTTTCACGCCTCTGCACACCTCTTCACGCCGCATCGGTCGGCGCAGCCGGGGCCTGGGTGCCCGCCTGCCGGGTCTGCCGCAGCAGCAGCCAGGCCATGAGCGCAAGTGCCGCGACGCCCGCGAGCAGCACGCCCCACAGCACGGCGCTGCGCGTGGAGATGCCGCCGCTGGCGGTCGCAGCAGGCACCAGCGCGCCGTCTGCGGGCTGGCCGCCGGTGATGTCGGCCCGGGCCACATCGGCCAGCGCCACGGGTAGCTGGTTCTCCTGCACGGGCTGGTAGCCCGGCACCAGGCTGGCCAAGGGCAGGAAGGCGCTGGCGGCCGCGCTGGCGCCGGGCAGCCCCGCCGCCAGCGTGAAGGGCCCTTGCCCGCTGGCCAGGAACACCAGCTGCGTGGGCTCAAACTGCAGCGCCAGAGCAGGTGCGGCGGCGAAGCCGGGGGTCTTGGAGTCGGCTTCGATCTTGATCTCGCGCACCGAGGCGCCGCCCAGCTCCACGGGGCCGCTGGCTTGTTCCTTACCTCCCATGGTCATCCTGTAGACCACCGCGCTCGCCAGTGGCGACCAGGGCTGCTCGCGGTGGCTGCGGCCCAGCACGCGCACCGGAATCAGCACATTGCTGCCGGGCGGGGTGATGGCAAGCGCCGCAACCGGCGTGGCAAACGGCAGCGCAAACACCAGCTCGCGCGGGTTGGCCAGGGCGGGCGTGGCCAGGCTGGCGCTGACGCGATCGCGCGGGCCCGTGCTGCGCGTGGTGGCCAGCGTGGCGCCGCGCAGGGTCACGGCAGCGTCGCCCCAGGTCACGCGCAGGTAGTGGCCCTTGAGGTCGGCGCGCTGCAGGTCGATCTGCTCGTTGCCCAGGCGGCCTGGTGCCGTGGGCGCCGCCGCCGCGTCGGCGCGGTAGAGCACGGTCTCGGCCAGCGGCTGCCAATGTTTGAGGTCCTTGCTGGCCTGCACCCGGAACGTCACGGGCTGGCCCGCAGGCAGATCGGCGTCCACGGCCATGCGGGCCACGGGCAGCTGCACATTGCGTGCGTCGAGCAGCGCACCGCGCACGGCTTGTGTGGCAGTAGCACCTGCTGTGGCGACCGTGTCGATCTGCACCACACGCTGGCCCTGGCGCTCCTCGATGCGCAGCGACAGCCCCTCCAGCCCGGCCGCGCCCTTGCTGGCCGCGCCCAGGATGGGATAGGCGGGCAGGGTCACCGATTCCTCGGGCGCGCTGGTCGCCGCCACACCCGCCAGCGCCATGGGCACAGGCTGGCCCGCGCCGTTGAAGAGGCGCACATCGGCATAGCCCGGGCTTTGCAGGCGCACCAGCACCTGGGCGGGCAACGTCACACGCTGCAGCGGCGCATCGGCCGCGAGCGTGACGGGAATGCGGATGGCGTAGGCCGCAGGGCTGCTGGCATCGGCGGCCGCCTGGGCCACACCGGCGCACAGGCAAAGGGAGGCAGTGGCCAGCACCAGGGGCAGGTTCAGGGCGGCAGGCTTCTTCATGGCAGTGTTTCTGGTTGCGATGGCGCCAGCGGTGGCGCGGCAGGCTCCGCAGGGGCGGCCGCCTTGGGTGGCGACTTGGGAGGTAAAGGCGCAAAGTAGCCCACCACCAGCATGAGCACGCCCACGGCGATGAAGGCAATGATGCGTTCGGCACCCCCCGCGTTGGACAGATCGATCAGCAGCAGCTTGACCACCACCACGCCCAGCAGGCCCGCGCCCACCAGCCACAGCGGCCGCTGCACGCGGCGGTGTGCCAGCACCATCATGCCGAGCGCCAGCAGCGTCCACAGGATGGCGTAGCCGGTCTGCACCACAAAACTGTTGAACAGAGCCAACGCATCCCAGCGCACGCCAAAGAAGTGGTGCGCCACCCGCAGCCACACGGTGTTGATCACGATGAACGCGAGCAGCGCCAAGGCCACCAGCGCATGGCGCCCGGTGACCCCGCCCGAGCGGGCCGGGGGCGGCAGCGCGGCGAGCAGCACCCGCCGCCAGAACACCAGGCCGCCCAGCGCAAGCGCCAGGGTCAGGTCGGTGGGGTTGAGCAGCGGGATGTAGGGCAGCGGCGCCGTGTGGCCCGACGAATGCACGGCCGACAGCAGTGCGCCCCCGAACACCAGCGCCGCCAAAGGCAGGGCCGCCAGCCAGTAGTAGGCCTCGGCATGCGGGTTCAGCGGCCAGGGCAGCGCCGCGCGTGCCGCAGGCCGGTTGCCACGGCCCGCCCACAGCGCCAGCAGCATCAGCACCGCAATCGCGCTGACCAGCAGGACCACACCCGCCCACGAGGTGCGCCACAGCTCGGCCTTGCCGATGCCGGACCACAGGCAGTCGGCCAGCAGCAAGGTCACCAGCCAGGCCGTGGCGGCGTGGAACCAGCCGAAGCGCGACGCGCTTTGGGCGGACGGGCCCTCAGCTTCCGCCGCCTGCAAACGGTCGGTCTGCCACAGCATCCAGCCGTGCAGCGCCAGCACGATGGGCCACACGGCCCAGGCGGGGGTGGTCAGCACGCGGTGGCCATCCACCACCTGCGCCACCCACCCCAGCGCCAGCACGCCGATGGTGGCGCGCGCAGGCCAGGTGGCCACGGCCCAGCGCGTGCGCAGGCCGAGCACCATCGACAGGGCCGCACTGAGCACCACGGCCAGTATGCCCAGCAGTTCGGCAACGCGGCCGGAGAACACCGGCACGGGCCACTGGCCCTGCTCCAGGCCGGGCACGCGCCGCGTGATCTCCAGCCACCAGGCCAGGCACCAGAAGACAAAGCCGTAGAGGTAGGCCGGACTGGGCAGCAGCACCTCCACCCGGGCATAGCCCTGGGCCCAGGCCGAGCCGCTGTGTGGTTGGGGCTGGCGCAGCCACCATGCCAGCAGCAAGGCCGGCAGCGCAATCAGCATCGCGCCCAGGAAGGCCGGGTTGGCCAGCGGCAGGGGCGAGACCTGCAGGCCACCGCCGTCCACGCCACCCATGAACGCCAGCATGGCCACGACCTGCAGCACCAGGCCAAAGGCACGCGGCATCCAGCGCGCCTGGCGCATGCCCACCCAGAAGGCGCCCGCGCCTTCGAGCGCCCACACCGCCGAGGTCCACTGCGCGTCCAGCGCCAGCGGCACGGCCAGCGTGGCAAAGCCCACGCCGATGGCGATGAAACATTCGGTGAGCAGGCGCCAGCTGGCTTGCGCGCGGCGCAGCAGCACAGTCGCGGCCAGCAGGTAGACCGCCGCAAAGGCCAGCGCCGAGAAGGCCGCACCCAGCTCAAACGGCTGCACCAGCCCGGCCTGCAGCCCAAAGCCCACCAGCGGCGTGCCGAAGACCAGCATGCTGTCCACCGTCTTGCCCAGCTTCGTCGGCGTGTTGCGCGCATAGAGGATGGCGGTGACGAGGTAGATCAGCACAAAGCCCGCCAGGAAGGGCTGCGTGCTGGCGTAGTGATCGGGCACATATTTGAGCGCCCCCCAGGCCGTGGCCACACCAAAGGTGGCCACAAACCCCACCACGTTGAGCACGCGCCAGGAGCGCTTGTAGGCGATGAACAAAATCGCCAGGTTGAGCAGCGTGTAGTAGCTGAACAGGCCCACGTGGCTGCCCTGGCCGGTGGACAGCAGGATGGGCGCCGCAAAGCCGCCGGCAAACGCGGCCACCGCGAGCGCGCGCGAGTCCTGCAGCAGCGCCAGCGCGCAGCTGGCCGCGCAGACCACGATCATCAGCCCGAAGGCCCAGAGCGGCGGTAGCAGCCCGTAGAGCCGGAAGGCGGCGAACACCGTGAGGTACATCACCGCCACGCCGCCGCCCTGCAGGGCCAGCGCAAAGCCGGGCTTTTCGGTGCGCTTGCGAAACCCCACCCCCAGCAGCGCAATGCCCACCGCCGCAACCGCCACCAGGCGGAACTCGACCGGCAGCAGCCCGGCCGACGCCGCGTAGCGCGCGAGGAAGGACAGGCCGATGAACAGAATCACCAAGCCCACACGCACGATGGTGTTGCCGCCCAGAAACCAGTTCTTGGCCGCGAGCACGGCCAGCTCGACGGGGTTGGGTTGGGCGGGCTGGGCTGTTGTCTTGCGGGGCTCGGCGGGTGCGGCAGGCGCGTCCGTGCGGGCGGCCACCGGGGCCGACGCCGGGGCCAACGAAGGGACGCGCGGCAGGCCTTGGGGCGTGAGTTCGCCGGTCCAAAAAGCGTCGTCCGCATCCCGGGGATCGTCGCTGGTGGTGGGTGGTGGAGGGGGTGCGTGTGGCACGGGCCCTTGCGGCACGGGCGCCGCCGCCACAGGCCGGTCTTCGGCAACCGGCGCTGCCTGCGGTGCCCGCGTGGGCTGGGCAGTGGCCTTGGTAGCGTGCGCCTGCAGCTCGGTGCGGATGGCCGAGCGGATCGCCCAGCGCAGCGACAGCCCGGCGAAAAAGCCCAGAATGCCGCCCACAAACGGCCCGAAGTCGCCGTAGCCGCCGAACCACGAGCCCAGCACAGCGCCCCAGAAAATGCCCCAGATGATCATGCCGCCCTCGCCCTCTTTTTGGGCTCCGGTCGGCAGGCCCTGGGGCTGTGCGTGAAAGGAACCGTCGTATTGGTAGACCCACCGGCAACCGCTCGCGCAGCCACCTTGCGAATCAACACCCCGGTCAGGGACACGAGGTGCAGGGCCTTGCAGGCGGGTGGCGGAGAGGGTGCGTGCGGCAGCTTGGCAGCCCCGCTGTGGTTCCGCAGGCTTATACAGCATACCCCGCGCAGGAACCACGCCCTAACGCCTTGTTACCTTGCAGGGCGCCCAGCCACATCGTGCCCCTCGCCCCGGGGCGGGGGCTTGTGCTGCACGGATTTGAAGCCAAAACAGGCCTCTCCGCGCGTCCATCAATCCTTAGTGGCTATGAATTTTATAGCTATCATCCTTTGACCCGTACCAGGTGTGTGAGTGGCAGGGCGCTGCTGGCCTTGACCTCGCCGAGTGAGAAGCTGGTGTGCATGTCTTTCACGTTGGGCAGGTTGAGCAGCACGTCGCGCGCAAACAGCGAAAAGCTGTCCAGGTCGCGCGCCACCACCTGCAGCTCGAAGGTGCCGGTGCCGCTGATGTAGTGGCAGGCGATCACTTCGGGGATCTTGCGGATGGCCTCTTCCATGGTGCGCGTGAGGTCGCCCGTGCTGCGGTCGGCATCCAGCCGCACAAACGCCAGCACCCCGAGGCCGATCTTGTGCCGGTCGATCTCGGCGCGGTAACCCTTGATGAAACCCTCTTCCTCCAGCGCACGCACGCGGCGCCAGCAGGGTGCGGCCGACAGCCCCACGCGCTGGGCCAGCTCGGCGTTGGTCAGGCGAGCGTCGGTCTGCAGCTCGTTGAGGATGGCGATGTCGAATTTGTCGAGAGTGTTCAAGATGATGGCTAAAAAAGAAAGATCCTTTCTCAGAATAGCCTAAACACGGCACAGAACGCAAAGACATATCAGCGCCAGAGACATACACTTCTCCTCACATTGGAGCCACCGCCCTAAACGGGCGGCATGGCCCTGCCCCACCCGCGCCCACAAGGCACGCAACACAAAGCCATTGGAGACATAGCCATGAACGCCCCTCTGCCCGAATCCATCCGCAAGGCCTTAGAGACTGTCACGCTCGACGACAAATACGCTTTGGATCACGGCCGGGCCTTCATGAGCGGCGTGCAGGCCCTGGTGCGCCTGCCCATGCTGCAGCGCCAGCGCGATGCCTCGGCGGGCCTGAACACCGCCGGTTTCATCAGCGGCTACCGCGGCTCCCCCCTGGGCACGTATGACCAGGCCCTGTGGGCGGCCAAAAAGCACCTGGCGGCCAACAACATCGTTTTTCAGCCCGGCGTGAACGAAGAACTGGGCGCCACCGCCGTGTGGGGCACGCAGCAGCTGGACCTGTATCCGCAATCGAAGAAGTTCGACGGCGTGTTCGGCATCTGGTACGGCAAGGGCCCTGGCGTGGATCGCTGCTCTGACGTGTTCAAGCACGCCAACATGGCAGGCACCGCCCAGCATGGCGGCGTGATCGCCATCGCGGGCGACGACCACATCAGCAAGAGCAGCACGGCCGCGCACCAGAGCGACCACATTTTCAAGGCCTGCGGCCTGCCGGTGTTTTTCCCCAGCAGCGTGCAGGACATCCTGGACATGGGGCTGCACGCGTTTGCCATGAGCCGCTTCTCGGGCGTGTGGTCGGGCATGAAGACCATCCAGGAGGTGGTGGAGTCGTCCAGCAGCATCAGCGTGGACCCCGACCGCGTGAAGATCGTGATGCCCGAGGATTTCGTGATGCCGCCCGGCGGCCTGCACATCCGCTGGCCCGACGCGCCGCTGGAGCAGGAAGCGCGCCTGATGGACTACAAGTGGTACGCGGCCCTGGCTTACATCCGCGCTAACAAGCTCAACTACAACGTCATCGAAGGCAACAACGACCGCTTCGGCATCATCGCCAGCGGCAAGGCCTACAACGACACGCGCCAGGCCCTGGTGGATCTGGGCCTGGATGACGACACCTGCCGCCAACTGGGCATCCGCGTGCACAAGGTCAACGTGGTGTGGCCGCTCGAAGCCACCATCACCCGCGACTTTGCCGAGGGCCTGCAGGAGATCCTGGTGGTGGAGGAAAAGCGCCAGGTCATCGAATACCAACTGAAAGAAGAGCTCTACAACTGGCGCGCCGACGTGCGCCCCAACGTGCTGGGCAAGTTCGACGAACCCGAGGGCGATGCGACGGGCGGCGAATGGAGCATGCCCAACCCCAGCCAGAACTGGCTGCTGCGCGCCAAGGCCGATCTCACGCCCGCCATCATCGCCAAGGCCATCGCCAAGCGCCTGAAGAAGCTGGGCGTGCCCAGCGACATCATCGCCCGCATGGACGCACGTATCACCGTCATCGAGGCCAGCGAGCGGGGCATGGCCGAGCTGAAGGTGGACACGGGCGAGCGCGCCCCCTGGTTTTGCAGCGGCTGCCCGCACAACACCAGCACCCGCGTGCCCGAGGGCTCGCGCGCCGTGGCGGGCATCGGCTGCCACTACATGGCCAACTGGATGCCCGACCGCAAAACCAGCACCTTCACGCAGATGGGCGGCGAGGGCGTGACCTGGGTGGGCCAGGCGCCGTTCACCACCGATCAGCACGTGTTTGCCAACCTGGGCGACGGCACCTACTTCCACAGTGGGTTGCTGGCCATTCGGCAGGCGATTGCTGCCGGGACCAACATCACCTACAAGGTGTTGTACAACGACGCGGTGGCCATGACCGGCGGCCAGACCGTGGGCGAACGCCCCGAGGGGCACTCGGTGCTGCAGATCATGAACAGCCTGAAGTCCGAAGGCGTGGTCAAGCTGATCATCGTGACCGATGAGCCGCAGAAGTACGACGGTGTGGCGCTGGCCGAAGGCGTGACGGTGCACCACCGCGACGAGCTCGACACGCTGCAGCGCCAGTTTCGCGAGATCAAAGGCTGCACGGTCATCATCTACGACCAGACCTGCGCCACCGAAAAGCGCCGCCGCCGCAAGCGCGGCACCCTGGCCACGCCCGACAAGACCGTGGTCATCAACGAGCTGGTGTGCGAGGGCTGCGGCGACTGCTCCACCAAATCCAACTGCCTCTCCGTGGAGCCGGTGGAGACCGAATTCGGCCGCAAGCGCCGCATCAACCAAAGCACCTGCAACAAGGACTATTCGTGCGTGAACGGCTTCTGCCCGAGCTTTGTGACGGTGGAGGGCGGCAAGCTCAAGAAGCCCAAGAAGGAAAAAAAGGGTGACCTGTCGGCGCTGCCCGCCATCCCCGAACCCGTGTTGCCCGTGGCCGAAGCCGCCTGGGGCATCGTGGTCGGCGGCGTGGGCGGCACGGGCGTGATCACCATCGGCTCGCTGCTGGGCATGGCCGCGCACCTGGACGGCAAGGGCGTTATCACGCAAGACGCAGGCGGCCTGGCCCAAAAGGGCGGCGCCACCTGGAGCCACATCCAGATCGCCAACCGCCCCGAAGCCATCTACACCACCAAGGTCGATACCGCCAAGGCCGACCTGGTGATCGGCTGCGATTCCATCGTCGCCGCCCACAAGTACACGCTGGCCGTGATGCAGCCGGGCCGCACCTTCGTGGCGCTCAACACGCACAGCACGCCCACGGCGGCCTTTGTGACCAACCCCGACTGGCAGTTCCCCGGCGCCAATTGCGACAGCGCGATTGCGGCGGCCGTGGGCGCGGGCGGTGTGGGCAGCTTTGACGCCGAGCAGGTGGCCACCCAGATGCTGGGCGACAGCATCTACACCAACCCGCTGATGCTGGGCTACGCCTGGCAAAAGGGCCGTGTGCCCTTGACCTACGCGTCGCTGATGCGCGCCATGGAGCTCAACGGCGTGCAGGTGGACAACAACAAGGCCGCGTTCGAATGGGGCCGCCGCTGCGCGCACGATCTGGCGTCGGTGCAGGCACTGTTTGCCGCCGCGCAGGTGATCCAGTTCGTCAAGAAGCCCTCGCTGACCGAAATGGTGGGCAAGCGTGTGGAGTTCCTCACCGGTTACCAGAACGCCGCCTATGCAGCCGACTACCAGGCCTTTGTCGAGAAGGTGAAAACCGCTGAAGCCAAGCTGGGCACCAGCACCAAGTTGTCCGAGGCCGTGGCCCGTTACCTGTTCAAGCTCATGGCCTATAAGGACGAGTACGAAGTGGCGCGCCTGCACACCGACAAGGCCTTCACCGACAAGATCGCGGGCATGTTCGAGGGCGACTACAAGCTGGTGCACCACCTCGCGCCACCCATGACCGCCAAGAAGAATGACAAGGGTGAGCTCGTCAAGCAGCCGTTCGGCCCCTGGATGCGCAGCGCCTTTGGCCTGCTGGCCAAGATGAAAGGCCTGCGCGGCACAGCGCTCGATGTGTTCGGCAAGACCGAGGAGCGCCGCATGGAGCGCGCGCTGATCGTGGAATACCGCACATCCATCGACGAACTGCTGGCCCGCCTGAATGCCGACAACCTGGCCCTGGCGGTGGAGATCGCCCGCATCCCCGAAGAGATCCGGGGCTACGGCCATGTGAAGGAACGGCACCTGAAAACGGCACGCCCCAAGTGGGACAGCCTGATGGCCCAGTGGCGCACCGGCAAGGCGGCGCCCGACCAGCGCCAGGCGGCCTGAAGTTCGGCGCAGCGCCTGTATCCTGATACAAAAGCCCGCACTTGTGCGGGCTTTTGCTATTAAAATAGGAGCTATTGACGCTTGTTTATCAGGCGCTGGGGCCTGTTTTTGTTGATATCCCGTTCCCTGTCTTCATGGGTGTTGTACGCCCCGGCAAACACCCGCTGTGGGCCTGGGTCTTAGCCCTTGGGCGGCAGGCGGGGTGCCGCATACAATGTCCTGTTCCGCCTTGGTGGGCGCTTTGGCGCTGGCCGTTGGCGGCTTTTGTGTGTTTTGACCATCCGTTGTGGAGTCCAGTCCGTGTTTATTTCTTCCGCTTTTGCCCAAACCGCACCCGCAGCCGCCACTGGTGGTGGCGACATCATGTCTTCGCTGACCGGCATGCTGCCCCTGGTGCTAATGTTTGTGGTGCTGTACTTCGTCATGATCCGCCCTCAGATGAAGCGTCAGAAAGAACACCGCGCCATGATCGAAGCCATCGCCAAGGGCGATGAAGTGGCCACCGCTGGCGGCATCGTCGGCAAGGTCACGCGCCTGTCCGAAGGCTTTTTGCACATCGAGATCGCCAATGGCGTCGAGGTGCAAATGCAGCGCAGCGCCGTGGTTCAGGTGCTGCCCAAGGGTTCGGTCAAGTAATTAATGAACATCCCCCGCAGGCGCTGCGCGCTTTTCACCGTCTTTAGCGCTGCGCGCAAAGACGGTGACGCCGCCAGCGCGGCGGGACGGCCCCTGCGCGGCGTTGGCTGGCAGGGCGTGGAAAAGGCGTAAACATGAACCGTTATCCGGTCTGGAAGTACGCGATCCTGGTGATCGTGATGCTCGTGGGGGTTTTGTACACCCTGCCCAATTTCTTTGGCGAAGCCCCCGCCGTGCAGGTGTCGTCGGCCAAGGCCACCATCAAGGTGGACGCCGCCGTGCAGCAGCGGGTGGAAGAAGCCCTCAAGGCAGCCGGCGTCAAGCCCGACTTCGTTGCACTGGAAGGCAACTCGGTGCGCGCGCGCTTTGACACGCCCGACACCCAGCTCAAGGCCAAGGACGCCATCCAGAAGGCGCTGGTGCCCGATGCGAACGACGCTTCGTACATCGTGGCGCTGAACCTCGTGTCGCGCTCGCCGCTGTGGCTCAAGGCCCTGCACGCCAACCCCATGTACCTGGGCCTGGATCTGCGCGGCGGCGTGCATTTCATGCTGCAGGTGGACATGCAGGCGGCCCTGACCAAGAAGGCCGAGTCGTATGCGGGCGACATCCGCACCGCGCTGCGCGACAAAAGCATCCGCCATGGCGGCATCAGCCGCGAAGGCCAGAACATCGACATCAAGGTGCGCGACGAAGCCACCATGACGGCGGCCCGCAACCTGATCGCGGACCAGTTCACCGACCTGCAACTGACCAGCACGCCCGAAGGCACCGAGTTCAAGCTGCGCGCCTCCATCAAACCCGAGGCCACGCGCCGCGTGCAGGAGCAGGCCCTCAAGCAGAACATTGTCACGCTGCACAACCGGATCAACGAGCTGGGCGTGGCCGAGCCCGTGATCCAGCAGCAGGGCCTGGACCGCATCGTGGTGCAACTGCCCGGCGTGCAGGACACCGCCAAGGCCAAGGACATCCTGGGCCGCACCGCCACGCTGGAAGTGCGCCTGGTGGACGAAGGCACCGAGGCGCGTGCGGCCGAAACCGGCCGGGGCCCGGTGCCGTTTGGCTCCGAGCGTTATCTGGAGCGCAGCGGCCAGCCCGTCATCGTGAAAAAGCAGGTCATCCTGACCGGCGAGAACCTCACCGACGCCCAGCCCGGTTTTGACGGCCAGACGCAAGAGCCCACCGTGAACCTCACGCTGGACGCCAAGGGTTCGCGCATCTTCAAGGACATCACGCGCGAGAACATCGGCAAGCGCATGGCCATCGTGCTCTTTGAAAAGGGCAAGGGCGAGGTGGTTACGGCCCCCGTGATTCGTTCAGAAATCGGCGGCGGCCGCGTGCAGATCTCGGGTCGCATGACCACGGCCGAGGCCAACGACACCGCGCTGCTGCTGCGCGCGGGCTCGCTGGCCGCGCCGATGGAAATCATTGAGGAATACACCATTGGCCCCAGCCTGGGCGCCGACAACATCGAGCGCGGCGTCCACAGCGTGGTGTGGGGCATGGTGGCCATTGCGGTCTTCATGTGCATCTACTACGCGCTGTTCGGCGTGTTCTCCACCGTCTCGCTGGCCGTGAATGTGCTCTTGCTGATGGCCATTTTGTCGATGCTGCAGGCCACGCTGACGCTGCCCGGCATCGCGGCCATGGCGCTCGCTCTCGGGGTGGCCATCGACTCCAACGTGCTGATCAACGAGCGCATCCGCGAGGAACTGCGCGAAGGTGTCTCGCCGCAGGTCGCCATCCACACCGGTTACGAGCGTGCATGGGCCACGATTTTGGACTCGAACGTGACGACGCTGATTGCGGGCCTGGCGCTGCTGGCCTTCGGCTCCGGCCCGGTGCGCGGCTTTGCCGTGGTGCACTGCATCGGCATCCTGACCAGCATGTTCTCGGCCGTGTTCTTCTCGC
>NZ_JAPUDY010000064.1 GCF_027492855.1 Acidovorax sp. | reverse complement strand
GGCGGCCACTGGACCAGCCCGCCGCTGACCGACCGCCACTGGTACCCCATCTACGAAAAGATGGTGGAGTACGACCTGCCCGCCATGATCCATGTGAGCACCAGCTGCAACGCGTGTTTTCACACCACGGGCGCGCACTACCTGAACGCCGACACCACGGCCTTCATGCAGTGCATCCAGGGCGATCTGTTCAAGGATTTCCCCACGCTCAAGTTTTTGATCCCGCACGGCGGCGGCGCGGTGCCCTACCACTGGGGGCGTTTCCGTGGCCTGGCGCAAGAGATGAAGAAACCGCTGCTCGAAGACCACTTGCTGAACAACATCTTCTTCGACACCTGCGTGTACCACCAGCCCGGTATCGACCTGCTCAACACCGTGATCCCAGTGAAAAACGTGCTGTTTGCCAGCGAAATGATCGGTGCGGTGCGCGGCATCGACCCCACCACCGGCCACTATTACGACGACACCAAGCGCTACATCGAGGCCAGCCAGATCCTGAGCGCTGAGGACAAGCACCAGATCTACGAGGCCAACACGCGCCGCGTTTTCTCCCGACTCGATTCACGCCTGAAGGCAAAGGGGCTCTGACCTCGTAGGCGTTGTTGATCACTCTCCGCCCGTTCACGCTGAGCTTGTCGAAGCGCTGCGCCCAAGCTTCGACAAGCTCAGCCCGAACGGTCCCGGAGTGCGCAGAGCCCTCGGGTCCACAAGTCCATCACATCAACACAACCGGAGAGAGACACACATGTACGAACTAGGCGTTGTCTACCGCAACATCACCCGCGCCGACCGCGCAGCCGCAGACGGCCTGGCCGCCCTGGGATCGGCCACCGTGCACGAGGCCATGGGCCGTGTGGGCCTGCTCAAGCCCTACATGCGCCCCATCTACGGCGGCCAGCAAGTCAGCGGCACGGCAGTGACCGTGCTGCTGCAGCCCGGCGACAACTGGATGATGCATGTGGCGGCCGAGCAGATACAGCCCGGCGACATCGTGGTCGCGGCCGTCACCTCCGAGTGCACCGACGGCTACTTTGGCGACCTGTTGGCCACCAGCTTCCAGTCGCGCGGCGCGCGGGCGCTCATCATCGACGCCGGTGTGCGCGATGTGAAAACGCTGCAGGAGATGAACTTTCCCGTATGGAGCCGCGCCATCAGCAGCAAGGGCACCATCAAGGCCACGCTGGGCTCGGTCAACATCCCCGTGGTGTGTGCGGGCCAGTTGGTCACCCCCGGCGACGTGATCGTGGCCGACGACGACGGTGTGGTTTGCGTGCCCGCCGCGCGCGCAGCCGCCACGCTCGAAGCTGCGCAAAAGCGCGAGAGCTTCGAAGGCGAAAAACGCGCCAAGCTTGCATCGGGCGTGCTGGGCCTTGATATGTACAACATGCGCCCCGGCCTGGAGAAGGCGGGCCTCAAATACATCGATTAATTTGTAGTGTTTTTGGCCTCTTGCGCTGATTGAATAAGCGCAACAAGCTATCAAAATAATAGCAAAACAATGACTGAATTCACCAAAACCCCTGGCTGGCTGGACTGGTACGCAGGCCCCAGTCGGCCGCGCTTTGCCGTGCCCGCAGGCAGCGTTGATGCCCACTGCCATGTGTTCGGCCCCGGTGCCGAGTTCCCCTATGCCCCCGAGCGCAAGTACACACCGTGCGACGCGAGCAAGGCGCAGCTCTACGCACTGCGCGACCACCTCGGTTTTGCGCGCAACGTGGTGGTGCAGGCCAGCTGCCACGGGGCGGACAACCGCGCCATGCTTGATGCGCTGGTGCACTCCGGCGGCAAGGCACGCGGCGTGGCCACCGTCAGGCGTTCGGTCACCGATGGCGAATTGCAGGCGATGCACGATGCTGGCGTGCGTGGCGTGCGCTTTAACTTCGTCAAACGCCTGGTGGATTTCACGCCCAAAGACGAGTTGATGGAGATTGCAGGCCGCATCGCCAAGCTCGGCTGGCATGTGGTGATTTACTTCGAGGCGGTGGACCTGCCCGAGCTGTGGGATTTTTTCACCGCACTGCCCACCACCGTGGTGGTGGACCACATGGGTCGGCCTGATGTGAGCAAGCCGGTGGACGGGCCAGAGTTCGCGCTGTTCCTCCAATTCATGCGCCAGCACCCCAATGTGTGGAGCAAGGTGACTTGCCCCGAGCGCCTGTCCGTAACCGGCCCCAAGGCTTTGAACGGCGAGCAAAATGCCTACCAGGACGTGGTGCCGTTTGCGCGCAAGGTGGTCGAGGAGTTCCCCGACCGTGTGCTCTGGGGCACCGACTGGCCGCACCCCAACCTCAAGGACCACATGCCCGACGACGGCCTGTTGGTGGACTTCATCCCGCACATTGCGCCCACGGCCGAGTTGCAGCAAAAGTTGCTGGTCACCAATCCCATGAAGCTCTATTGGCCCGAGGAGGTCTGAGATGGCACTCGACAAACCTTATCTGGACGTGCCCGGCACGACCATCTTCGACGCAGAGCAAAGCCGCAAGGGCTACTGGCTCAACCAGTTCTGCATGAGCCTGATGAAGGCCGAGAACCGCGCCCGCTTCAAGGCCAACGAACGCGCCTACCTGGACGAGTGGGTCATGACCGAAGAGCAAAAACAGGCCGTGCTCGCGCGCGACCTGAACTGGTGCATCCGCCTGGGCGGCAACATCTACTTTCTGGCCAAGATCGGCTCCACCGACGGCAAGAGTTTTCAGCAGATGGCGGGCAGCATGACCGGCATGACCGAAGAGGAATACCGCAACATGATGATCAACGGCGGCCGCTCGGCCCACGGCAACCGCGTGATCGGCGAAGACGGCGACGCACAGGCGCACCGACAGCCGCAAGGTAGCGCGGGCAAGAAAGAAGGACTTTGACAATGGCCAAAATCACCGCCTCCGTGTTCACGTCGCATGTGCCCGCCATTGGCGCAGCCATGGACCTGGGCAAGACCCACGAAGACTACTGGAAGCCCGTGTTCGCGGGCTACGACTTTGGCAAGCAGTGGATCAAAGACAACCCACCCGACGTGATCTTTTTGGTCTACAACGACCACGCCACGGCCTTCAGCCTGGACCTGATTCCCACCTTCGCCATCGGCACCGCCGCCGACTACGAAGTGGCCGACGAAGGTTTTGGCCCGCGCCCCGTGCCCAAGGTGATCGGCCACCCCGACCTGGCCGCGCACATCGCGCAGTCGGTCATCCAGCAAGACTTTGACCTCACCATCGTCAACAAGATGGCCGTGGACCACGGCCTCACCGTACCCCTGTCGCTGATGTTTGGCGAGCAAGACCCTGTGAAGGGCGCATGGCCCTGTCCGGTGATTCCGTTTGCAGTGAACGTGGTGCAGTACCCCGTGCCCAGCGGCCGCCGCTGCTACCACCTGGGCCAGGCCATCCGCCGTGCGGTGGAGAGCTATGACGAAGACCTCAACGTGCACATCTGGGGCACGGGCGGCATGAGCCACCAGTTGCAGGGGCCGCGCGCCGGGCTCATCAACAAAGAGTTTGACAACGCCTTCCTCGACAAGCTCATCCACGACCCCGAGGCCGCCGCCAACATTCCGCACATCGACTATGTGCGCGAGGCGGGCAGCGAGGGCATCGAGCTTGTGATGTGGCTCATCGCGCGCGGCGCGATGTCCGATGTGGCGGGCGGCAAGCCGCCGAAGGTGGCGCATCGCTTCTACCATGTGCCCGCGTCGAACACCGCCGTGGGCCACCTGATTCTTGAGAACACCTGAAGGGACATACCCATGACCATCAAAGTCGCACTCGCAGGCGCTGGCGCCTTCGGCATCAAGCACCTGGACGGCATCAAAAACATCGATGGCGTGGAAGTCGTCTCGCTCATCAGCCGCGATCTGGCCAAGACCCAGGAAGTGGCCGACAAATACGGCATCAAGCACGTCACCACGGAGCTGAAGGACAGCCTGGCGATCAAGGAGGTGGACGCGGTCATCCTGTGCACCCCCACACAGATGCATGCGAGCCAGTCGATTGCCTGTATGGAAGCGGGCAAACATGTGCAGGTCGAGATTCCGCTGGCCGACAGCCTCCGGGGCGCCGAAGGCGTAGTGGCGATGCAAAAGCAGACCGGCCTGGTCGCCATGTGCGGCCACACCCGCCGCTTCAACCCCAGCCACCAGTACGTGCACAAGAAGATCACGGCGGGCGAGTTCAACATCCAGCAGATGGACGTGCAGACCTACTTCTTTCGCCGCACCAACATGAACGCGCTGGGCCAGCCGCGCAGCTGGACGGACCACCTGCTGTGGCACCACGCCGCCCACACAGTGGATTTGTTCGCTTACCAGGCGGGCAGCCCTATCGTCAAAGCCAACGCCATCCAGGGCCCCATTCACAAGGATCTTGGCATCGCCATGGACATGAGCATCCAGCTCCAGGCCGCCAACGGCGCCATCTGCACGCTGAGCCTGAGCTTCAACAACGACGGCCCGCTGGGCACCTTCTTCCGCTACATCGGCGACACGGCGACCTACATCGCGCGGTATGACGATCTGTTCAACGGCAAGGAAGAAAAGATCGACGTGTCGAAGGTGGACGTGAGCATGAACGGCATCGAACTGCAAGACCGCGAGTTCTTCGCCGCCATCCGTGAAGGCCGCGAGCCCAACGCCAGTGTGGCCCAGGTGCTGCCGTGCTACCAGGTGCTACATGGGCTGGAACTGCAACTCAATGCAGATTGAATGTTGAGGAAAATAAGCCGCTAGCGCTTGTTGTATAGATGTTATTTGCTATCAATTTGATTGCAAACAAGTGCACAAACGTACCTGTGGCCCTATCGCAGCCCTCGCGCCGGTTAGGGGCCGCAGCCTCCGTGCCCGCACGTATGCCCGTCAGTTCACTTGTCGGGCCTGGCCTGCCCAGTGGGGTGCGCGCAAGTCTGCTTTGAGGATCTTGCCCATGGCGGACAGCGGCATGGCGTCGCGCAACTCCAGGCTGCTGGGGCACTTGTAGCCCGCGATGCTGTTGGCGCAGTGGGCGCGCAGGGCTTCCAGCGTCACGGTCTGGCCGGGTTTGAGCACGATCACGGCGTGTACGCCCTCGCCGTAAGTGGCGTGGGGCACACCCACCACCGCACATTGCGCCACGGCGGGATGCTGGGCCACGGCGTTTTCCACTTCGACGGAATACACGTTTTCTCCGCCGGAGATGATCATGTCCTTGACCCGGTCGAGCAGCGTCACGACGCCCGCCGCATCCATCACGCCCGCATCGCCCGAATACAAAACGCCGTCGCGCAGTGCCTTGGCGGTTTCTTCGGGTTTGTTCAGATAGCCCTGCATCAGGCCCGCCCCCGTAAAGACCAGCTCACCCTTTTGTCCACGGGGCAGTTCACGGCCTTTTTCGTCCACGATTTTGGCTTGGTACAGGGGCCCTGCCTGCCCTGCGGCAGTCAACTGTGCGTTGGCACCGTGGTGCCAGCGGTCCAGCAAAAACAGCGGTAGACCGGCTTCGGTCATGCCGTAGATCTGCGTCAGCGTGGCTTGGGGAAAGGCACGGGCCACGCGCTCCAAAGTGGCCGTGGGCATGGGCGAACCCCCGTAGGCAAAGTGCTTGACGCCCGCAAACTGGGCCGCATCGAAGCCGGGGGCGTCCAGCAGCATGGTGAGCATGGTGGGCACCAGGCCGATGAAGTCCACGCGCAGGCGGGTGGCCGCCATGATCACCAGGTCCGGGCGGAACATGGGCAGGGGAACCAGCGTGCCGCCTTGCAGCAGTTGGGCCAGTGCAGGGCCGAACCCGGCGGTGTGGAACAGGGGCGCGGCCACCAGGTAGCGGGTGCCGCGTGTCGGCACACCCATGCTCGCCGTGTTCATGGTGCTGGCCATGAGGGACTGCTGGGTGTGCATGACCCCCTTGGGGAAACCCGTGGTGCCGCCGGTGTACACCACGGCAGCCAGCGTCTCGGGGGTGGTGGGGGCCGCATCCATGGGGGGGTGATCGGCCAGGGCGGCCAGGGTGGACATCCCTGGCGGCGTGGGCTGGCTGCCCACGTGCACGTAGTGGCGGATGCGGGGTGCCGCTGCCTGCAGTTGCGGCACCAGGGACAGGAAAGGATCGTCAATGAGCAGTACATCCATCTGCGAGTCTTCGACCGCGTAGGCCAGCTCTTTGACCGACCACCGCAGGTTCAGCGGAACGGCCACCAGGCCCGCCCAGGCGGCACCCAGCATCAGTTGCATGTAGGCCATGGAATTGAGCGCCAGAATGCCGATGCGCGCACCATCCTTCGGTGCCAGGCTGCGCAAGCCCGCCGCGATGCGGCGTGTACCGTTGCCGAACTCGGGGTAGCTGATTTCGGTGCCATCAAGCTGCACGAATGCGGGCATTCCGGGGTCGATGGAGCAGGCGTGGGAGGTGAGGTGGTTGATCAACATGGTTGTCTCCTTGAAGCCGCGAAAAGACGCAGGGCGCCGGGGCAGCGCCAGTGGTCCTCGTCGGCCTCATTGGTTCGTTGTTGTGATAGAGGTAAATTTTGCGCACGGGGTGTATTGCTGCCAAGGATCAAAGCAGACATTCCGCAGATCATTTCGGACAACACCATCGTGTGGATCCCGTTGTGGAAGGCCTCAGCGCATGTTGCAATGGCTGCATGGCGCTTTCCAATATCTCTGCTCCCATGGCGGTCTCTCGGATCGATCTCGAAGCCCGTCAGTTCAGCCTCTTGAAGATCGTCGCCACGTTGCAGGCGGCGCATGCGCTGGGACTGCGGGCGCACGATGTGCTGGCGGGTTCTGGCCTGACGCAGGCCCAGGTGATGGACCCGGCGACACAGATGTCCATGTCTCAGTACCTGCGGGTGACCGACAACTTCGTGCGCCTGAGCCAGCGAGCGGATGCGGCGCTGATGGTGGGAAAGTACCTGCATGTGTCCAGCTACGGCATGTTTGGTTATGCCATGTTGTGCCAGCCCACACTGCGCAAAGCGTTTGCACTGGCGGTGCAGTACCACCGCCTGGCAGCGCCCGTCATCCCGTTGCGATGGGAAGACCGCGCCCAGGTGGCGGTTTGGAGTCTGCCGCTGCGGGGGCAGCCTACCTATGTGCCGCTGAGCCCTGCGCAGTTCGACTACTTTCTGGAGCTGCAGTGCATGATCCTGGCGATGGCGACCGAAGACATCATGGGACCGGGTTGCCGCTACCAGCGGATCAAGCTGGCCTGTCCTCGGCCGGCCCACGCCAAGGCCATGGAAGATGCCTTGGGCTGCACGGTGGAGTTCAACGCGGGCGTGAACGAGCTGCACATGCCACAGCAGTGGATGGACCAAACCCCCAAGCTGTCCAACCCTGTGACTGCTGCGCAGATGTCAGATGCCTGCGCAGGTCTATTGCGCAGGCTGCAGCTGGACACCAGCGTCGCGCAGCGGGTCTATCACGCGCTGACGCGGGTGCCGGGGGTCTATCCGGGCATGGAAGACGTGGCCTTGTCCCTGGGGATGACATCGCGCACTTTGAGGCGCAAGCTACTCAGCGAGAACACGTCCTTTCAGGTGCTGCTGGCCCAGGTGCGCGAGGCCCTGGCGCGGGACTATTTGACAGCCACCGACCTGTCTGTTGACGATATTGCGGCAACGCTGGGTTTTAGCGATGCGATGGCGTTTCGCCATGCATTCAAGCGCTGGACAGGCATGACGCCTCTGGATTTTCGCAGCCGGGCGTCAGCGAAGACTGCGTAGCGCGAAGCGCAGGGCGACCTTTTGTTGGCGTTCCGTGCCTGGCGTAAGCTTGCCGTATGCAACAAAGAACCCTCGGACCTTTCTCTGTCTCGGCCATTGGCCTTGGCTGCATGAACCTCTCGCATGCCTACGGCGCGCCCGTGTCTGCCGAGCAGGGCGAGCGTGTGCTGCTGGCCGCGCTCGATGCAGGCGTGACGCTGTTCGACACCGCCACGCTCTATGGCTTCGGTGCCAACGAGACCCTGGTGGGCCGCGTGATGAAGCCGCACCGCAGCCGCTTCACCCTGGCCAGCAAATGCGGCATGCAGGGCGTGGACGTGAACGGCGACGGCAAGCTGGTGCGCGTGATCGACGGCCGCCCCGTCACGCTGCGCCAGACCTGCGAGGACAGTCTGCGCCGTCTGCAGACGGATGTGATCGACCTGTACTACCTGCACCGCTGGGACAAAAGCGTGCCCATCGAGGACAGCGTGGGTGCGCTGGCCGACCTGGTGCGTGCGGGAAAGATCCGCAGCATCGGCCTGTCGGAAGTGTCCGCCGCCACGCTGCGCCGCGCGCACGCGGTGCACCCCATCGCAGCGGTGCAGACCGAATATTCGCTGTGGACGCGCAACCCCGAGATCGCGGTGCTGGATGCCTGCCGCGAACTGGGCGCGGCCTTCGTGGCCTTCAGCCCTGTGGCGCGCGGATTCTTGTGCGGTGATTTGCGTGATGTGAGCACGCTGGATGCCAAGGACATCCGCCGCGCCATGCCGCGTTTTGCGCCCGAGGCCTATGCAGCCAACCTCAAGCTGCTCGATGGCTACCTAGCGATTGCGCGCGGCATGGGTTGTACGCCCGCCCAATTGGCGCTGGCGTGGTTGCTGCACAAGGGTGAGCACATCATCCCGATACCGGGCACGACGATCGTAGAGCATCTGCGCGACGACCTGGACGCTGTGAACGTGCGGCTGGATGCTGCGACGATGGTGCAATTGGACGATCTGATCAACGAGCGCACGGTGGTGGGCAGCCGCTACAGCGCGCAGAACGCGAGCGAAGTGGATACGGAAACGTTCGAAGAAAACCGCGCTGCGTGAGCGGCGCGGTCTTCGACGATGCGTGGCGCACCGATGTTGTGGCTTTCGGGGGCTCTCAGGATTCCGAGAACGGGGGCACCTTAGAGCGCCCGCCGTCGGGTTTAACGCCCCCGTAGATTGCCCTTTTCATCGGCAATTACGATCTCCACCCGGCGGTTCATCGCGCGGCCTTCGGGCGAGGTGTTGTCGGCCACCGGGTGGGCCTTGCCGTAGCCACGTGCGGTGATGCGGGCGCTGTCCACACCGCGCTGCACCAGCGCATTGCGCACCGCTTGCGCGCGGCGCTCTGACAGGGCCTGGTTGTAGCTGTCACCGCCCACGCTGTCGGTGTAGCCCTCGATCAGCAGTTTGCGGTCTGGAAACTGCTGGAGAAAGTGGGCCAGCTTGTCCAGACGCGGAGCCGCCTGGGCCGACAGGTCGGCCTTGTTGAAGGCAAACAGCACGTCACCCAGGGTGACCAGCAGGCCACGTTCGGTTTGCTGGGCCTCCAGCTCGCGCAGTTGCACTTCCAGCGCGCGCACACGGTCTTGTGCGGCGTTGGCCTGGGCCATGGCCGCCGTGGCCTGGGCCTGTTGCTGGGCGGCGCGCTGCTCGGCACTCATCGCCTGTTGCTGGGCCTGCTGGGCACGCCGGTGGGCAGCATCGGCCTCTTGTGTGCGTGCCTGCAGGCGGATGCGGTCGGCTTCGCTGCCTGCCTGTTTGATGTCCGCATCGAGCTGGCGCGAGCGGGCGGCGTTGGTGGCGATCTCGGCGCGTTGGCGAGCGAGGTAGGCCAGATGGTTGGTTTCGGACGTATCCCGGTCGTCGGCCCACACGCGGTCGGCCTTGGCGAGTGCGTCGGTGGCTTGCTTCAGTTCCAGCTGTGCGTACTGGTTGACGGCAGGGTTGCCGGCGGCCGTGTTCACTGCCGCACGGGCTTCTTCCAGCGCAGGCGATGGGGTGGTGCTTGCGCATGCTGCCAACAGGCCTGCGGCAATCAGACTGGTGCACAGGGCGGTGGCGCGATGAAAAAATGGATGCATGGTCGGAGATTCCTTCAATGGGGTTTGTGGCAATCGCTGGGCCTCAAAACAAGTGGATGGAGGCAAAGGCGGGGCGGGCGTTTGTTCGTTCGTTCGAGCCCGTGGCCTCGGTCAGCGCGGCGATCGGCGGTTGATTTCTTCCTGCAGCGCGCGGATGCCGTCTTGCACCTGTGCCAGGTTGGCGGCATTGCTGGCGGCGTTGGTGCGGGTCTCGGCCACGCGGGCATCCACTTCGGCTTCTGCTGCCAGGCGGCGCGCGGTGACATAGTCCTCCTTCGCCATGGCCTTCTCGGCCTGGATGAACTTCTCGCGAGCTTGTTGCAGCTGAACGGGTGCGCTGGTGGCAACGGCAGGTGCTGCGGCCACGCGGTTGACGGTGGTGCGGGTGACGGCTATCTGCTCTGTGGGCGCAGGGGTGGACGAACAGGCGGCCAGTGCGCCCAGTGTGAGGGCCGCTGCAGCGGTACGGATCAGTGCGGATGAATGCATGGTGTGATGGACTCCTCTGGGGTTGTGGGATGTGCCGCACCGAGCGTTCGGGCGGGCAACCAGGGGGTGTTCTGGTGTCGGTCCATTGTTCCGGAGGGGGGTGAGCGAGGGCGTAGGCCCGGTCTCTGTATGGCTGTGGGGCATGTCTTACGAACACTTGCATACGAAATCCGGGCGCTTGAAGTAACCATCCGCTCTTTCCGACTTCGGGGAACTCTGGCTCTCCCAGGGTCTCGATCCGTGACAATGTGTGTTTCCCGCGCTTCGCGCACGTGGTTGTCACCACGTGCTTCACTGGCCGAACCCGTATCGGCCCCATTCCCAAAAATCCCACCCCTTACACAACGAAGAGGAGAGTTCCCGCATGCAGTTATCCACCTTTCTCAGCTGGGTCCAAGAGACCACCATTGCCAGTGTTCCCCTGTGGAGTGTGCTGGTGGCCTTGGCCGCCGCGTCGGCGACCTACGCCGCCATCCTGGGGGTTTTGCACCTGCTGACCAGCCGCACCAAGGGTTGGGCCGCGCAGTCGCAAAGTGGCATGGCGCTGACGATGGTGAAGGTGCTGGAGGGCACCAGCCGCACTTTGATGCTGCTGGTGGCGCTGTTGGTGGGCGCGAGTTTGCTGGACCTGCCCGGCCGCTGGGAGAGCCGTATGAGCCAGTTGTGGTTCGTGGCCGTGGCATTGCAGATGGGCTTGTGGGGGATGCGTGCCATCAGCATTGGCGTGAGCAGCTACGTGGAGCGCCATTCCTCCACGGGCATGACGCAGGTGAGCGCATCGGCCACGCTGCTGTCCTGGGGCTTGCGCACCCTGCTGTGGAGCATCGTGCTGCTGGCCGTTTTGTCGAACGTGGGGGTCAACATCACGGCGTTTGTCGCCAGCCTGGGTGTGGGCGGTATCGCCGTGGCGCTGGCGGTGCAGAACATTTTGGGTGACCTGTTTGCATCGTTGGCCATCGCGGTGGACAAGCCGTTTGAGGTGGGCGATTTCATCACGGTGGGCGGCATCGCGGGCACGGTGCAGGTCATCGGCCTCAAGACCACGCGCATCCGCAGTTTGCAGGGCGAGCAGGTCGTGATGTCCAACACCGACCTGCTCAAGCAGACCATCAGCAACTACCGGTTGCTCGAAAGCCGGCGCATCGTGTTCGGGTTTGGCGTGACCTACGACACCACGCCCGAGCAGGCCGAGGCGATCCCCGGCGTGGTGCGCAAGATCGTCGAGGCGCACCCTCAGCTGCGTTTTGACCGCGCGCATTTCAAGGCATTTGGCGCCAGTTCGCTGGACTACGAAGTCGTTTACATCGTGGACGACCCGGCCTACGGTGTTTATATGGACATGCAGCAGTCCATCAACCTGGCTCTGATGCGCGAGCTTGACGCCATGGGCGTGGGCTTTGCCTTCCCCACCACCACGGTGCACATCGCCAGCATGCCCGCGGCGCAGCCCCAGGGCGCCGCTGCGCCGCTGGCCGTGGCTGCGCACTGACCGTAAGCGGGGCAAAAAAAAGCCGGTGGCCTTTGCAGGCGACCGGCTTGAACAGGGTAGTTGCTTCTAGCGCTTTTTCATTCTCGAAAGCTATCTGGTTGGGTATTGTCGCTTACTTGGCAATAACGCGCACCATTTCCAGGCACTTGTTCGAATAGCCCCACTCATTGTCGTACCAGCTCACGACCTTGACGAAGGTGCCGTCCAGGGCAATACCGGCGTCGGCGTCGAAGATGGAGGTGCGGGTGTCGCCACGGAAATCGGTGGCTACCACCTTGTCTTCGGTGTAGCCGAGCACGCCCTTCAAGGCGCCTTCGGACTGGGCTTTCATCTCGGCCTTGATCTCGTCGTAGGTGGCGGCCTTGTCCAGTTCCACCGTCAAGTCCACCACCGACACGTCGGAGGTGGGCACGCGGAAGGACATGCCGGTCAGCTTCTTGTTCAACGCAGGAATCACCACGCCCACGGCCTTGGCGGCGCCAGTGCTCGAAGGAATGATGTTTTCCAGGATGCCGCGGCCGCCGCGCCAGTCTTTGTTGCTCGGGCCGTCCACGGTCTTTTGCGTGGCGGTGGCGGCGTGCACGGTGGTCATCAGGCCGCGCTTGATGCCCCACTTGTCGTT
>NZ_JAPUDY010000063.1 GCF_027492855.1 Acidovorax sp. | reverse complement strand
CGCCCAGGCCGATGGAGTCGTGCGTGAACACGTGGATCACGCGCTGCTTCATCAGTGCGGCCATGCGAATGGCGTTGCGGCTGTAGTCGCTGAACGTGAGGAAGGTGCCGCCGTAGGGGATGTAGCCACCGTGCAGCGCCACGCCGTTCATGATGGCGGCCATGCCGAATTCGCGCACACCGTAGTTGATGTGGCGGCCGCCCACGCCAGCCTCGTTCTTCACCACATGGCCCTGCATGTCAAAACGCAGGTTGGGTGTGCTCTTGGTGTTGGTGAGGTTGGAGCCGGTCAGGTCGGCGCTGCCGCCCAGCAGCTCGGGCAGCGCGGCGGTGAAGGCTTCGAGTGCCAACTGGCTGGCCTTGCGGCTGGCCACGGTTTCGCCCTTGGTGTGGGCTGCCACCACGGTATCGACGGCCACTTGCGCGAAGTTGGCGGGCAGGTTGCCCTCCATACGGCGCGTGAGTTCGGCGGCCAGCTCGGGGAAGGCGGCGGTGTAGGCGGCAAAACGCTCGTTCCAGGTGGCTTCTGCACTGTGGCCGCTGGCCTTGGCGTCCCAGCCTGCATACACCTCGTCAGGGATCACGAAGGGCTCGCTGGTCCAGCCCAGCGCTTCGCGGGTGAGCTTGATTTCTTCGGCACCCAGCGGCTCGCCGTGGGCCTTGGCGGTGTTCACACGGTTGGGGCTACCTTGGCCGATGTGTGTCTTGCACACGATCAGTGTGGGGCGCTCGGACTGCTTCTTGGCTTCCACGATGGCCTCGGCCACCTTGTCGGCGTCATGGCCGTCGATGGGGCCGATCACGTTCCAGCCGCTGGCAACAAAACGCAGGGGCGTGTTGTCGGCAAACCAGGGTGCGACCTGGCCGTCGATGCTGATGCCGTTGTCGTCATACAGCGCGATCAGCTTGTTGAGTTTCCAGGCGCCCGCCAGCGACACGGCCTCGTGGCTGATGCCTTCCATCAGGCAGCCGTCGCCCAGGAAGGCGTAGGTGTGGTGGTCCACGATGGCGTGGCCGTCGCGGTTGAACTCGCTGGCCAGCAGCTTCTCGGCCAGCGCCAGGCCCACCGCGTTGGTGATGCCCTGGCCCAGCGGGCCGGTGGTGGTTTCCACGCCAGGGGTGATGCCCACTTCGGGGTGGCCTGCGGTCTTGCTGTGCAACTGGCGGAAGTTCTTGAGCTCACCCATCGGCAGGTCGTAACCCGTGAGGTGCAGCAGCGCATACAGCAGCATCGAGCCATGGCCGTTGGAGAGCACAAACCGGTCGCGGTCGAACCACTGGGGGTTGGTGGGGTTGTGCTTGAGGTGGCGGCTCCACAGTGCCACGGCCATGTCGGCCATGCCCATGGGGGCGCCGGGGTGGCCGGAGTTGGCTTGTTGAACGGCGTCCATGGCCAATGCGCGGATCGCATTTGCCATCTGTTGAGATTGCTGGGTGTTGGCCATGGGGGGAGGGTTCAAGGTGGGTGGTTCAGGGGAAACCCGGTATTTTACCGGCGCGCCAGCGCAGGCCTTGTTGAGGGCTTGGAGGCCCGTGCAATGCACTACAGTGCGGGCCATGCAAGGACTGCATCTCACCGCCGATCTCCATGGCTGCCGCTGCGCCAGCGCCTGGCTGCTGGACGCCGCTGCCTTGGGGCCTGCCTGTACCGATGCGGTGCGCGCCGCCGGGCTGCAGCCCGTGGGCCAGTTGTTCCATGAATTTCCGGCCACAGCGCACGGCCCAGGTGGGGTAACAGCTACTATTTTGCTAGCGGAATCGCACCTGTGCGTGCACACCTGGCCCGAGCAGCGTGCAGTGACGCTGGACGTGTACGTGTGCAATTTCGGCGCCGACCATTCGGGCAAGGCGCGTGCATTGATGGAAACGCTGCTCGCCTTGTTCGAACCCACCACCGTGGAGCAGAACGCGCTGCAGCGCGGGGTGGTGAGCGTGAACGCACCGGCCACGCAGGTCCCCGCCATGCTGCTGGCCGCAGGCCGGGGCGAGCGCATGCGCCCGCTGACCGACGCCACCCCCAAGCCCCTGCTGCAGGTGCAGGGCCAGCCGCTGCTGCAGTGGCACTTGGCGGCGCTGCAGGATGCGGGCGTGGAGCAGGTGCTCATCAACACCGCGTGGCTGGGCAGCCAGATCAGCGACCATTTTTCAAGTGTTTTTGGCCTCCAGCGCTTGATGGGCAAGCGCAAGCAGCTATCAATTTCATACTCCCATGAGGGTGTGGACTTTGGTGGGGCGCTGGAAACCGCAGGCGGCATCGCACGCGCCCTGCCCCAACTGGGCCCCGTGTTCTGGCTGGCGGCGGGCGACGTGTTCGCGCCCGACTTCGTGTTCGACAGCGCCGCCGTGCAGGCCTTCAAAGCCAGCGGCCACTTGGCCCACCTGTGGCTGGTGCCCAACCCCGCGCACAACCCGCGCGGCGACTTTGGCCTGTCGACGGATGGGCTGGCGCTGAACCTGCCCACCGACGACCCCGCGCCGCGCTACACCTACAGCACCATCGCCCTGCTGCACGCCGAGCTGTTCGCGCAGCCCTGGTGCGACATCCCGGCGGGCAATCCGCACGGTATCAAGGCCCCGCTGGCCCCGCTGCTACGCCGTGCCATGGATCAGGGGCGGGTCAGCGCAGAGCTCTACACCGGCCGCTGGACCGACGTGGGCACGCCCGAGAGGCTGGCAGAGCTCAACCGCTGACGCTGCGCTGGTTCATTGCTCCGCCGCGGTGGGCCCTGCATGGGCGGGTTGCACGGCAAGGGACGGGCCGTTCTCGCAACCGCGAAACAACCACTGGCTGGGCAGGAAGCGCGCATCGGGCCCGTCGGGCGCGGGCTTGCCGACCTCTGCCTGCACGTCGTAGTCGATGTGCGGCACCTGAAACAGCGCCAGTTGGCCCTTCTTACATGCCATGGCCGGAATCAGCTTGTGGGGCACCCAGGTCTGGGTCGCGTTGTCGTACCGGTACAGCGGTCCTATCTGCTGGTCCTGCGCCAGTTCCACGCGTGCTGGCACCACCTGCAGCGCGCGGGCCCATACAGCGGCAACCTGCACCGGCTCCACGAAGCGCACGGCTTCCAACCCGTGGAGTGCGAGGGGGCGCCCCGGTTCGCCCTTGTCGAAGGGGTCACTGCGATTGATGAGGCTGCCCGCAGGGATCAGCAGTTCGCCGTACTGAAAGTCCTGCGGCAGAACGAACCGCTCCCGGCTCGCGCGCACCACGGCCCCATCCTGACGCGCCTGTTTGGCGCTGTGCGACATGAAGAGCTGCGCCACCAGCAGCACATTGCAGGCAGCCGCCACCACACAGGCAACCACCAGCCCTCGACGGGTGAGCAGCCATTTGTTCGGTACGTCGACCCAGCGCACATACATCGCATAGATCAGCAGCGCACCCGCCAGCAGCAAGCCCAACAGTGGCAGCAGGGTGGCCACGATGAATTGCAGCAGGGCGTTGATCAGGTTGAGCATGGTGAGATGAAACGGTGGTACGTCGATGGTTTGCCAAGGCCGCAAAGAGGGCATGAGCCTCGGGTGCGGCGCCGTGAAGTCTGCCATGCGCAGGCCATGGCGCCGAGAAGGAGCGGCAGCCCCCAACAGGGCGGCCAATGTAAGGAGATTGGAAGATCGCGTCTGAAATCCAGCACAGTTGGCCTCAAAATGTACGGATGACTGCTTCGCACTCCATCTACGCCCAGCGCCGCGCGCGCCTCGCAGCCCAGTTGGGCGCGGGGGGCATCGCCATCATCCCCACGGCGCCCGAGCACCCGCGCAACCGGGACAGCGACTTCCTGTTCCGCCACGACAGCTACTTCTATTACCTGACTGGTTTCACCGAACCCGGTGCCTGCCTGGTGCTGGCCCACGATGGCCGCAGCACGCTGTTTTGCCAGCCCAAGGACCTGGAGCGCGAGATCTGGGACGGTTACCGTCTGGGTCCGGTCGCCGCGCCTGCTGTCCTGGGGGTGGATGCCGCGCATTCGATGGCCGAGCTGGACACCCGGCTGCCGCGCCTGCTGGAAAACAAGGCCTGCGTCTGGTATCCGTTCGCCACGCACAGTGGCCTGGCGGCGCGTGTGGAAGGCTGGCTCAACGCCGTGCGCGCCCGCGTGCGCTACGGTGCGCTGTGCCCCTCTGAGCAGAACGACCTGTGTACGCTGCTTGACGAGATGCGCCTTTTCAAGGACGCCCACGAGCAGGACATCATGCGCCGTGCCAGCGCCATCAGCGCGCAGGCTCACATCCGCGCCATGCAACGCTCGGCCCGCATGTTGCGCGCGGGTGAAGACGTGCGTGAATACCACCTCGATGCCGAACTGCTGCACGCGTTCCGCGACGCGGGTTCGCAGTATCCGGCCTACAGCTCCATCGTCGCGGCGGGCGCCAATGCCTGCGTGTTGCACTACCGGGCGGATGCCGCGCCCGTGCGTGATGGCGAGCTGGTGCTGATCGACGCGGGCTGCGAGCTTGATGGCTACGCCAGCGACATCACGCGCACCTTCCCGGCCAATGGCCGCTTCACCGGCCCGCAGCGCGCGCTGTATGACCTGGTGCTGGCCAGCCAGGACGCGGCCGTGGCCGCCACCAAGGCGGGCGCACGCTTCAACGACCCGCACGATGCCACCGTGGCCGTGCTCGCGCAGGGCATGCTGGACCTGGGCCTGCTCGACAGGAACAAGGTCGGCACGGCGCAGGACGTGATCGACCAACGCGCCTACTTCCAGTTCTACATGCACCGCACCAGCCACTGGCTGGGCATGGACGTACACGACTGCGGCAGCTACATAGAGCCCAGCGAGGTCGGCCAGGTGAGCGAGCGCAAGGACCCGCTCTCGGGCGAGACCATCACCAACCGCCCCAGCCGCGTGCTGCGGCCGGGCATGGTGCTCACCATCGAGCCCGGCATCTACGTGCGCCCCGCCGCGGGCGTGCCGGAGCAGTTCCACCACATCGGCATCCGCATCGAGGACGATGCCATCGTCAATGACACCGGCTGCGAGCTGATCACGCGCGGCGTGCCGGTAAAGGCCGACGAAATCGAGGCGCTGATGCGCGCCTGAATGGTGGGTGGCTCGTGCGCAGGGCAGGGTGCTCTTGTTGGTTTGGTAATCGGTATGTAACCGCTTCCGTGTAAAAATTGAAACCCGATTACATATTCAATGAAAGAGACAAACCCATGTCCACGCGCCGCGCCACCAAGATTGTTGCCACCCTGGGCCCCGCATCAAGCGACCCGGCACTGCTGGAGGCCATGATCCGTGCAGGGGTCAACGTGGTCCGGCTGAACTTCAGCCACGGCAAGGCGCAGGACCATATCGACCGTGCGACCACGGTGCGCGCTGCGGCCCAGCGCGCAGGGCGCGAGGTGGCCATCATGGCCGACCTGCAGGGCCCCAAGATCCGCGTGGGCAAGTTCGCCAAGGGCAAGGTGCAACTTGAAGCTGGCGCCAAATTCGTGCTGGATGCATCGCGCACCGAGCCGGGCGACATCAACGGGGTGGGGCTTGACTACAAGGAGCTGCCCCGCGACGTGAAGGCCGGTGACCTGCTGTTGCTCAATGACGGCCTGATCGTGCTCACGGTGGACGCCGTGCGCGGCGAGGAAGTACACACCACCGTGAAGCTGGGCGGCGAGCTGTCCAACAACAAGGGCATCAACAAGAAGGGTGGGGGGCTGACCGCACCGGCCCTCACGTCCAAGGACATGGAAGACATCCGCACGGCCATGAGCTTCCAGGCCGACTACGTGGCGGTGAGTTTCCCCAAGAACGCGACCGACATGGAAATGGCGCGCCAGCTGTGCAACGTGGCGGCGTCTGAGTTTCGCCACAAGCCGGGCCTGATCGCCAAGATCGAGCGCGCCGAGGCCATTCCGCACCTCGAAGCCATCCTGCGCGTGAGCGACGGCATTATGGTGGCCCGTGGCGACCTGGCCGTGGAGGTGGGCAATGCCGCCGTGCCCGCGCTGCAAAAAAAGATGATCCGCATGGCACGCGAGCAAGACAAGGTCGTCATCACCGCCACGCAGATGATGGAAAGCATGATCACCAACCCCGTGCCCACGCGTGCCGAGGTGAGTGATGTGGCCAATGCTGTGCTGGACGGCACCGACGCCGTGATGCTGAGCGCCGAGACGGCCGCAGGCCGCTACCCGCTCGAAACCGTGGAAGAAATGGCCACCATCTGCGCCGCTGCCGAGGCAGCGGAAGACCACCAATTGGATGCCGATTTCACCGGCCAGACCTTTGGCCGCATCGACCAGTCCATCGCTATGGGCGCGCTGTTCACGGCCCACCACCTGGGCGCCAAGGCCATCGTGGCCATGACAGACAGCGGTGCCACGGCGTTGTGGATGAGCCGGCACAGCATCAACATCCCCATCTACGCACTCACCCCCAAGGTAACAACGCAGCGCAAGATGGCCATGTACCGCAACGTGCGCCCCCTGCTCATGGACACCAGCGCCGATCGCGATACCGCGCTGGAGCAGGCCGAGCGGCATCTCAAGAGCCGCAACATCGTGCAAAAAGGCGATGTTTATGCCATTACCTGTGGCGAGCCCATGGGAGCGCCTGGCGGGACCAATATGCTGAAAATCTGCGTGGCTGGCTGAAGAGCCGTTGACGAGGCCTGCGCCGCGATGCCTTAAGGCTCTGCGACCACACCGCTACCGTCGGGCGTGCCGGTGTCGGAAAACGCCGGAAACCGTGGCCGCAGCGCGGTGGCCGCCAGGTCGCACAGCCAGCCGATGGTCCAGCACAGCCAGCCTGTCCACAGCGTGTGGCTCATGAAGTGGGCGCCGCGCACCTGTTGGGCCCATCCCAGCACGAACCCTGCCAGCAGCGCGCCCGCCAGCCACCAGCGCGCGGCGGTGGGCGCCTTGCGCCGCAGCGCAAAGTAGCCCCCTAAAAACGCAAAGCCCGCCGAGGCGTGGCCCGCCGGAAAACAGCGCCCGCTGCCGCCGTCCAGCACGCCCAGCGCCCAATGTGAGACATGGCGAGCCACGCCGCCGAACTGCGCCAGGTCCCAAGGGCAACTGGTGGCGCTGAGGTTCTTGATGATGCTCACCACCGCTAGCGACAGCAGTGCGCTCACGGCCATCTGCAGCCGCTCGCTGGCGTCTACCCGCCGCAGCACACCTCGGGGCCACCATACGCTCAAGGCCAGCAGCAGTACCAGCAGCCAGCCCAGGCGGCGCGCCCCTTCGTGCAACACCTGGACGAAGAACCACTGGTCCCGCATCGGAAAACCGTCCGAGGAGCCGAAGAGCTGCGCCAGCGCCAGGTCTTGTCCGCCCGCATCCCAGGCCAGCACGCAGGCCAGCGCCCCGAGGGTCCAGAAAAACAAAGTGCGGTGCGAAGGCGAACGGCGGGGTGAGACCAGCGTAGAAGGCATGCCCCGGACCATAGAGGGCGGGACTTAACACCGTCTTAATGGCAGGGCGCTGCGACAATGGGCCTATGCGAATACTCGTGGTCGAAGACGATGCAGGCATTGCCAGCGGCCTGCGCACCAACCTGCAGCAGCGCGGCTACGCGGTGGACGTCAGTGATGGCGTGGCCAGTGCCTGGAGCGCCCTGCGCGCAGAGCGTTTCGACGCCGTGCTGCTGGATCTGGGCCTGGTGGATGGTGATGGCAGCGAACTGCTGCGGCGGCTGCGCCTGAGC
This sequence comes from Acidovorax sp., assembly GCF_027492855.1. GTDB lineage: Bacteria > Pseudomonadota > Gammaproteobacteria > Burkholderiales > Burkholderiaceae_C > Acidovorax. Next base: position 4,952 of record NZ_JAPUDY010000063.1, on the reverse strand, counting down.
CCTGCTGCCAGCGCCGCTTCGACCCCAGTGCTGCCCGACCCGGCCACGCCCGTGCTCATCGTCACGGCCAGGGACCAGGTGCACCAGCGCATCGCCGGGCTTGACCTGGGGGCGGACGACTACCTGGCCAAGCCGTTTGACGTGGACGAGCTCGATGCGCGCCTGCGGGCTTTGCTGCGGCGTGCCGCGGGCCGCGCATCGCCCACCATCCGCCACGGCGACATCGAGCTGGACCCGGCCACGCGCACGGTGCGCCAGCAGGGGCGGCCGGTGGAGATGTCGCCCAGAGAGTTTTCGGTGCTGCTGGTGCTGCTGGAGGCGCGGGGGTGCGTGCTTTCGCGCCAGCAGATCGAAGAGCGCCTCTATAGCTGGGACGCGGCCATCGAGAGCAATGCGGTGGAGGTCCACATCCACCACCTGCGCCGCAAGCTGGGCAGCGCCTGCATCCAGACCATGCGGGGCGTGGGCTACTTCATGCCGCAGGAGCTGTCTGCATGAGCGCCCCGGTGGCGGCCGTTCCGGGGCGGGTGCGCCGCCCCTCGCTGATGCGCCAGCTGTTGCTGTGGTCCTTGGGGGCGCTGGCGCTGGTGTGGGGCAGTTTCGTGTTTATCGGCTACCAGACGGGCGTGCATGAGGCCGACGAACTCACCGACGGGCACCTGGCCAGCGTGGCGGCGTTGCTGCTGAACCTGCGCGCCACCGAGGCCGTGGAAGGCCTGCAGGTCACGCCACGGGCGTCCATGCCCTGGCTCAAGTCGCACGACTACCAGCGGTCCATCAGCGTAGTGCAGTGGGACGCGCAGGGGCAGTTGATCTCTCAGAGCGGCACGCGCATGCTCCCACCTTTCACCGACACGGAAGGTTTCGCCAACCTGACCCTGGGGCCTGATCAGGTGGTCTGGCGCAGTTTTTCGCAATGGGACGCGGCCCGGGGCCGCAAGATCATGGTGATGCTGCAGCTCAGCGAGCGTGACGAGCTGGCCCAGGACATTGCCGAGCAGATGATCGAGCCGGGCCTGTGGCTGCTGCCCGTGGTGTCGCTGGCCCTGGGATTGGCGCTGTGGCGCGGCCTGCGGCCGATGTATGCGCTGTCGGCCGACGTGGCGGCGCTCGACCCCGCCAGCACGCAGCGCCTGGCCTCGCGCCATGCGTGGAGCGAGTTTGAGTCCGTGGTGGCGTCGATCAACACCCTGCTTGACCGCCAGCAGGCCGCCATGGTGCACGAACGCCGGCTGGCCAACGAGGTGGCCCACGAGCTGCGCACGCCGTTGTCCTCCATCGCCTTGCAAGCCAGCGCCCTCGCTGGGGGGCTGGACGAGGCTGGCAGGGCCCAGGCGCTGGCCCAGATTGGCCAGGATGCGCTGCGCGCTGGCCGGGTGCTCGACCAGTTGCTGGCGCTGGCGCGGGCCAGCCGGGCCGAGCTGCACGAGGCCAAGGCCCCCGTGGACCTGAGCAGCCTGGCGAGTGCAGTGTGTGCCGACCATGCCCAGGCCGCCTGGCAGCGCGGTGACGATATCGCGCTGCAGGCGCCGCCGGTGCTCATCGTGCAAGGCCACGCGGTGCTGCTCGACATCGCCGTGCGCAACCTGGTGGAGAACGCGCTCAAGCACACCCCTGACGGCACCCGCATCGTTGTGCAACTGGGGCCGATCGAGCAGGGAGGCGCATGGCTGCAGGTGTGTGACGACGGGGCTCGCAGCGCCGCGCAAGGGGCCGTGGGCGCGGCGAGCCGCCCCGTGGACAGCCTGCGCCTGGGGCACGAAATCCTGCGCCGCGTGGCGGATATCCATGGGGGGCACTTTGGCGCGGCACCGGCACCGGCGCCCTTTACCACCTGCTACCGGTTGGATTTGCCCGAGGCAGGCGCCATGGCCCCCGGTTAAAATTCCGGGTTACCAAGCGGTTACCACCGCCCATGCCTGGCGCTACAACGCCGCCCTCAACACTGAACGGACCTACGACCATGCCCCTCGTTTCGATGCGCGAACTGCTCGACCATGCCGCCGCCAACAGCTACGGCATCCCTGCCTTCAACGTCAACAACCTGGAACAGGTCCAGGCCGTGATGGCGGCCGCCGACGAAGTGGGCGCGCCCGTGATCCTGCAGGCCAGCGCCGGTGCCCGCAAATACGCTGGCGAGCCCTTCATCAAGCACCTGATCCAGGCCGCCGTCGAAGCCTTCCCCCACATCCCGCTGGTGATGCACCAGGACCACGGCACATCGCCCAAGATCTGTTCGGGCGCCATCGACCTGGGTTTTGGCTCGGTGATGATGGACGGTTCGCTGATGGAAGACGGCAAGACCCCTTCATCGTTCGAATACAACGTGGAAGTGACCCGCAAGGTCGTGGACATGGCGCACAAGGTGGGTGTGACGGTTGAAGGAGAATTGGGCTGCCTGGGCAACCTGGAAACCGGCGAAGCTGGCGAAGAAGACGGCGTCGGCGCCGAAGGCAAGCTGGACCACAGCCAGATGCTGACCGACCCCGAAGAAGCCGCCGTGTTCGTCAAGGCCACGCAGCTCGATGCGCTGGCGATCGCCATCGGCACCAGCCACGGCGCCTACAAGTTCAGCCGCAAGCCCACGGGCGACATCCTGGCCATCAGCCGCGTCAAGGAAATCCACCAGCGCATTCCCAATACCCATCTGGTGATGCACGGTTCCTCCTCGGTGCCCGCCGAACTGCTGGCCATCATCAACCAGTACGGCGGCAAGATGAAGGAAACCTACGGCGTGCCCGTCGAGGAAATCCAGGAAGCCATCAAACACGGCGTGCGCAAGATCAACATCGACACCGATATCCGCCTCGCCATGACCGGTGCCGTGCGCAAGTTCCTGTTCGAGAACCCCGAAAAGTTCGACGCCCGCGAATGGCTCAAGCCCGCACGCGAAGCGGCCAAGGCGGTGTGCAAGCAGCGTTACATCGAGTTCGGCTGCGAAGGCCAGGGCGCCAAGATCAAGGGCCACAGCCTGCAGGTGGTGGCCGCCCAATACGCCTCGGGTGCGCTGGCGCAAGTGGTGAACTGATTCCGGACACCCGCCCCCTTGCCTAACCCGGCTGCCCGTGCAGCCGGGTTTTTTTTGGCCCGAAGATCGCAAACGGGCTCTCCCCGGTTGGGGAGTTCCCTCTACATCAAGCAAATGGCACAGCGATAAGAATTTCTTCATGTAAGCTTGTGGTCAGCTTGCCAAAAGCAGGTGCCGTGCGAAGCGTCCAATACCAAGCCGCCTTCAAAAAAATCCTCAGCCGATCGCGTTCCACGCGTGCGGGATGGGATGATTGAACGCGAATCCGTATAAACCTTTCTCTATGACTCTGATAATTTCGAAGTTCCGGTGCCTATTGCCTTGTGCCATTGCGGTGCTGATGGCGGCGTGCGCGCCTATGACGGTTCCGCCTCAGGCGGAATACCCGGTAGGCCGCGCGCGCCTCGTTTTGCCGCCGGGGGCGTGGCAAGACCTGGGCGCTGCGGACGATGCCGCAGGCCGCGCCGCGCTGCAAACCCGTGCCGTGGGGCTGCGTGATGCGCAGGGTGGGTGGGTGGCCGTGCTGCGCGTGCAGACCAACCGCACCGGTGACCTGCAAGGCGCTCCACAGGGGGCCAGCCAATGCCCGCTTCAGCGGGACGTGACGGTCGAGGACATTGCGGCGGGCAGCCCAGTGCGCGCCGATTGCCTGCGTTTCAAGAACTGGGGGAGCAGCGCCCAGTGGCTCGAAAAGAACCGACCGGATCTCGCCCAATGGCTGGACAGTCGCCAAGTCGCACTGAAGCAGCCCTATTCGTATTTGAGCTACCGCTATGTCACCGACGCCGGTGCCTCGGTGGTGGTGGACGCGCTGGTGGACCAGCGGCTGCTGCGCCCCAAAACCCGTAACAACGAAGAATTCCTGGTCGCAGGCCGTCCCGCGCTGCAATGGGGGCATGACCTGGCCCAGGCAGCACGCCTGAGCGTCAGCATGATGGACGGCTACCTGGCCGTGCCGCCGTTCCCGTTCGCCACGCCTTAGCGTACACAAGCCCGCCCTGCTTGGCGGCCTTGCACAACGATTACGAAACCCCGAGGAGACATCCCATGCAGACAAGCCCCACCCCGCAGCCGCAGCGCATTGGCGTGCCGAGGGAAACCTTCCCTGGCGAGAAGCGGGTAGCCACTGTGCCCGATGTGGTGGAGAAGCTGATCAAGCTTGGCTTCACGGTTGCCGTGGAGTCGGGGGCTGGGGACGCCGCCAATTTCAGCGACGATGCCTACCGCGCCGCCGGGGCGGAGGTCATTGGTAGCGCTGCGGCGCTGTGGGCCACATCGGACATCGTCTTCAAGGTGCGCCCGCCGAGCAACGACGAAGTGGCGCTGCTGCGCGAGGGCTCCACACTCATCGATTTCATCTGGCCTGCACAGAACCCCGAACTGATGCAGCAACTGGCGGCCCGCAAGGCCACCGTGCTGGCCATCGACTGCCTGCCGCGCACGCTCTCGCGCGCCCAGAAGATGGATGCGCTCACGTCCACCGCTGGCGTCAGTGGCTACCGTGCTGTGATTGAGGCGGCCAACGCCTTTGGCCGGTTTTTCAACGGCCAGATCACGGCGGCGGGCAAGGTGCCGCCTGCCAAGGTGTTCATTGCCGGTGCTGGCGTGGCGGGCCTGGCGGCCATCGGCACGGCGGCCAACCTGGGCGCCGTTGTGCGCGCCAACGACACGCGCGCCGAGGTGGCCGATCAGGTCAAGTCGCTGGGCGGCGAGTTCGTCAAGGTGGACTACGAAGAAGAAGGCTCGGGCGGTGGCGGCTATGCCAAGGTCATGAGCGAGGGTTTCCAGGCCGCGCAGCGCAAGATGTACGCCGAGCAGGCCAAGGATGCGGACATCATCATCACCACGGCGCTGATCCCCGGCAAACCTGCGCCCAAGCTCATCACCGCCGAGATGGTGCAGAGCATGAAGCCCGGCAGCGTGA
>NZ_JAPUDY010000062.1 GCF_027492855.1 Acidovorax sp. | reverse complement strand
TTCACCGCCTGATGACCACCTCCACCAAATCGGAAACCTCCGCCAAAAAAGACGTCACCAAACTCCAGCGCGCCATCGTTGATGGCCTGGAGGACGTCAAGGCGCAAGACATCCAGGTCTTCAACACCGAGCATCTCTCGCCGCTGTTCGAGCGGGTGATCGTGGCATCGGGCACCTCCAACCGCCAGACCAAGGCCCTGGCCGCCAGCGTGCGCGATGCGGTCAAGGAAGCCGGTTTCTCCAAGCCGCGCATCGAAGGCGAAGACAACGGCGAATGGATCATCGTGGACTGCGGCCCCGCCGTGGCGCACATCATGCAGCCCGCCATTCGCCAGTATTACCGCCTGGAAGAGCTGTGGGGCGACACGCCTGTGCGCCTGAAGCTGGGCGCGGCCAAGCCTGTGTCCAGCGCCGCCACCGAGCTGGCCGAGAAGAAATCGGCCCAGAAGGCTGCCAAGTCGGGCGCCAAGAAGGCAGCCGCTGCCCCCACGGCGGCCGCCCGCTCGGGCAAAGCCACGGTCAAGGCCGTTGCTAAAACCGCAGCCAAAACGGCCGCAAAGCCTGCCGCCAAAACCACGGCCAAGGCAGCGCCCGCCAAGGCTGCGGCCAAGACCAGCGCCAAGAAGCCTGCAGCTGCCAAGACCCCCGTCAAGACATTGGTGGTCAAGCCCGTGGGCGCCAAGAAGCCAGCGGCCAAGAAGTCGCCCGCCACTTCCAAGGCCGCCCCAACTCGCAGTGCAGCACGTAGCGCCGCCAAGCCAGCGCCTGCGTCGGCACCCAAGGCGGCAGCTACCAAGCCCGCTGCAAAGAAGCCTGCCGCCAAGAAGGCCCCGGCCCGCAAGGGCTGATCTGTGGGGCTGCGCCGCGCATCTTGTGCTGCGGCAGCCAGCCTCTCATACACCCAGGTTGAACCATGAAGCTGCTGATCGTGGCGGTCGGGCAGCGGGTGCCCGACTGGGCGCAAACCGCTTATGACGACTACGCCAAGCGTTTTCCGCCCGAGCTCAAGGTCGAGCTGAAAGCCGTCAAAACCGAGCCGCGCGGCTCCAAGACGCTCGAGACGCTCTATGCCGCCGAGCGCGAGCGCATCGAGGCCGCCATCCCGCGTGGCACGCGCGTGGTGGCGCTGGACGAGCGCGGCACCAACCTCACCACCAAGGCCCTGGCCGAGCGCTTGAAGGGCTGGCAACTGGGCGGCGACGATGTGGCCCTGGTCATCGGCGGCCCCGACGGGCTGGACCCGGCCTTTCGCCAGGGCGCGCACGAGCGCATTCGCCTCTCGGACCTGACTTTGCCCCACGCCATGGTGCGCGTGCTGCTCATCGAGCAGCTCTACCGCGCCTGGTCGGTGAACGCCGGGCACCCCTACCACCGTGAATGAGGGCTGAAGCGGGGTGTGTGTGGGTTACTATACTTTTCATAGCTGCTAGCGCTTGATGAATAAGCGCTAGAGCCGATTTTTATCAAAATCTGTCCATGCCCGACTTCATCTACCTTGCCTCCCAAAGCCCGCGCCGACGCCAACTGCTGGAACAACTGGGCGTGCGCCACGAACTGCTGCTGCCCAATGTGGACGGCGACGAGGCCGAAGACGCCGAGGCCATCGAGGTGGTGCTGCCCGGCGAGGCGCCCACCGCCTACGTGGAGCGTGTCACCGCCCTCAAACTCGATGCCGCCGTGGCCCGGCGCGCCCGCCGGGGTTTGCCTGATGCACCCATCCTGTGCTCCGACACCACCGTGGCCCTGGGCCGCACCATCTACGGTAAACCCGACGACGCACAACACGCCGCACGCATGCTGGCCGAGCTGGCGGGGCACGAGCACCGCGTGCTCACCGCCGTGGCGCTGCAGGTGGGCGCAAAGCGCCTGGCGGCACTGTCGGTGTCGCGCGTCACCTTTGCCGCCATGACGCCCGCGCAGATCGATGCCTACGTTGCCACCGGCGAGCCACTGGGCAAGGCCGGAGCCTATGGCATCCAGGGCCGGGCGGCGGCGTATGTGGAGCACCTGGCGGGCAGCTATTCGGGCATCATGGGCCTGCCTATGTTTGAGACCGCGCAATTGCTGCGCGCGGCGGGCTTCGCCATCTAGTCAGAATTCGTGATGTTCTATGAAGCCGTTCGTCCTGGGCTTGTCGAAGGGCCTTCACCGAAGGGCGCCCTGGCTTCGACAAGCTCAGCCCAAACGGTTGTCGGTTGCCGCGAATCCGCCCCTCTCAGTCTGAGACCACTACAAAACATAAAAACGCCATGCAACAAGACATCTTGATCAACTGGTCGCCGCAGGAGACGCGCGTGGCCGTGGTGGAGCACGGCGCCGTGCAAGAGCTGCACATCGAGCGCACGCTGGAGCGGGGCCTGGTGGGCAATGTCTATCTGGGCAAGGTCTCGCGCGTGCTGCCGGGCATGCAGTCGGCCTTTATCGATATCGGGCTGGAGCGCGCCGCCTTTTTGCATGTGGCCGATGTGTGGCAGCGCCAGCCAGACGGCGAGCCACCTGCCTTTGCGCGCAAGAACGAACCCCAGGTGCCGATTGAAAAGCAGGTGTTCGAGGGCCAGGCGCTCATGGTGCAGGTCATCAAGGACCCCATCGGCACCAAGGGCGCGCGCCTGTCCACGCAGATCAGCATTGCGGGCCGCCTGCTGGTGTTTTTGCCGCAGGACGACCATGTGGGCGTGTCGCAGAAAATCCCACCTGCCGAGCGTGACGCCCTGCGTGCGCGGCTGCAGGCGCTGGTGGGCGACAAGGCCACGGGTGGGGGCGGCGGCTTCATTCTGCGTACCAATGGCGAAGATTCCACCGACGCCGAGCTGGCCGAAGATATCGCCTACCTGCGCAAGACCTGGGCGCGCATCAAGGAGGCCTCGCTCAAGCTGCCCGCTATGTCGCTTTTGCACCAGGACCTGGATTTGCTGCAGCGCGTGCTGCGCGACCTGGTGGGCGACCACACGCAGACCATCCGGCTGGATTCGATGGAGCAGTTCCAACGCCTGCGTGCGTTTGGGCAGGAGTTCATGCCCGCCGCCGCAGGCAAGCTGCAGCACTACAAAGGCGAGCGCCCGATTTTTGACCTGTACTCCATCGACGAAGAAGTGGCCAAGGCCCTGGGGCGGCGGGTCGATTTGAAATCCGGCGGCTACCTCATCGTGGACCAGACCGAGGCGCTCACCACCATCGACGTGAACACCGGCGGCTACGTGGGTGCGCGCAATTTTGACGACACCATCTTCAAGACCAACCTGGAGGCCGCGCAGGCCATTGCCCGCCAGCTGCGCCTGCGCAACCTGGGCGGCATCATCATCGTGGACTTCATCGACATGGTGCGCGAGGACCACCAGCAGGCCGTGCTGTCGGAGTTCAAGAAGCAGCTCGCGCGCGACCGGGTTAAGACCATGTCGTCGGGCGGCTTCTCGCAACTGGGCCTGGTGGAGATGACGCGCAAGCGCACCCGTGAATCCCTGGCCCACATGCTGTGCGAGCCCTGCGAGGCCTGCCAGGGCAAGGGCAGCGTGAAGACCGCGCGCAGCGTGTGCTACGACATCCTGCGCGAGATCCTGCGCGAAGCGCGCCAGTTCAACCCCCGCGAATTCCGCGTGGTGGCCTCGGCGCGGGTGGTGGAGCTGTTTCTGGATGAAGAGAGCCAGCACCTGGCAGGGCTCTCGGACTTCATCAAAAAACCCATCTCGCTGCAGTCCGAAAGCGCGATGGGGCAGGAGCAATACGACATCGTGCTGCTGTAGCCGCCCCACGTTCCCTGGCCGTTGCGCCTTGCCCTGAGCTGGCGCGCATGGTGCTGCACGTGCGCCACGCGGAGATGGGGTACCGCATTCAGCCGTCTGCCGGGGGGCATGTGCTCGGTAGCGGTCAGCGGCGCCAGTTGGAATGTGACGCCCATGATTCGCTTGTGTACTGACTGATGGCACCCAATGTTGAATTCGAGGTGCTCGCGCCAGCTTCGTTGAAGACGTGTCTCCGGGTGGCGGAGGAACGGGCTGTGCGTTGTACAGCCTAGACTGCTAATCCGGCAGCAAATGGTATTTGTCTTAACATCCGATGGGATCTGCAAGGCTTCGGACTCCCGGAGCTATTGAACATCAACAGTTTTTGAGGGGGAGAACATGAGCGACTCTGCGCAGGGATGGCGTTGGCATACCCGTGGTCTGTTGGCTGGAATTTTTGCACTGTCGTGTGTTGGGGCTGTGGCCCAATCGCCCGACACGTCCTCGGTGCCTGTGGTCTCCAAGCAATGGCACACTACTTATGACGTTGCGGCTGATGGAAAGTCGTCCGTGACCTATGCTACCGTCAATCAGATTGTCCATGCCAGTGCGCTTGAACGGATGAAGTCGTTTTCGTTCTCTTACAGCAGCAGTATTCAGCAGGGACAGATCGTCGAGGCTTTCACCGAGAAGCCCGATGGTCGGCGGATCGTGGTTCCACCCAACAACTACCAGACAGAAGTCAGTGATGGTCGAGATGGCAATAAGCCAATGTTCTCGGATCGATCGCGCATCTCGGTGGTGTTTCCTGATGTGGCGGTGGGTGATTCCGTTGGAGTGACGTACAAGATTGATGACAAGGTTCCGATGTTTCCCGGGGCTTTCTCGACAGTGCAGAGCTTCTCCCCTTATGGGGTGCACCAGGACACGCGCATTACCATCCGTGCCCCCATAGAATTGAAACTCCGCGTCGAAGTTCATGATCTGCAGGAACAGCCCGCCGTTGCCGAAGGGGAAACGGCCGTGCGGCAATGGCGCTATCAAAACCTGACGCCACGAAAATGGGATGAAGCAGACTCCGGCATTTGGCGTCTCGAAGAGAAACCCGTACTGTTGGCCAGTACGTTCCCGGACTACGAGAGCATAGCCAAAGCCTATGGAGATCGTGCTCTGCCGAAGGCTCAGCCAACGCCGCGGATTCAGGCACTGGCTGAGTCGATCGTTGGCAAGCAAATCACGCCGCGCGAGCGAGCCAGACTGCTGTACGAATGGGTGTCCACCAATATCACTTACGGGGGCAACTGCATCGGAGTCGGCGCGGTAGTTCCACGGGATCTGGACGTGGTGCTGGACAACAAGATGGGGGATTGCAAAGACCACGCGACACTACTGCAGGCGCTGCTTGCCGCTGCGGGCGTGCGCAGCGAGCAAGTGCTGATTAATGCGGGCAGCCTTTATGACCTACCAGCCACACCAGTGGTTTCCACGGTGAACCATGTCATCAACTATCTGCCTGATTTTGGATTGTATGCAGATGCCACGGCCAAGCAGATTCCGTTTGGATACCTGCCCGAGGATGCCTATGCCAAGCCGGTCATTCATGTGAGGACGGACAAGGCCTTGGCCCAGGTCCCAGCAGGCGACCCTCGAAACACGGAACAGCGGATGCATATGACGCTCAAGTTGGCAGCCAATGGCAGTGCGACCGGAACCCTGCGTGCGGATATCAAGGGAGCTCAGGCTGCCTATTTGCGCAACTACATGCGTAACCTTCAGGGCGATGGCGAACGTGATTTCGTGCGTAAGGTCTTGTCTGGATCCGGGTTCAAGGGCAAAGGAACGCTGGACAAAGGCGACATATCCGATGCCAAGCTGTTATCGGATCAATATGGGTTCAATATCACCTTCGATATTGATAATTATCTTCCATCGAGCACGCAAGGCGCCTTCAGCATCAGTCCAGTCGTCTCGTTGCCTCTGTCGATTTCCCGCCTTGCGGGCGGGCACGAGGACGTAACTCCTCGCCGCCGCAGTACGTGTTTTGGCTACAGCAGCTATGAAGTGTACGAACTCGAGTTGGCTCCTGGCGTAACGTTTACAAAGGTTCCAGCCAATCTCAGGCTTAGGCAAAAAGTACTGAATTTTTCGAGCTCCTATCAACGGACGAAGACAGGCTTCAAGGTGATCCGGGAGGTCAAGGATTCCACCCTCGACGGGGTGTGCAGTGTTGAGTCTCTGGTGCAATGGAATACTGAGGTCAAACCCATAGCGGAGAACCTGCAGGAGCAGATTTTTTACAAACGCAAGGCCCGCTAAAACTTGGGTGCCGTCGCATGTTGTTGGCGACGCTCGGCAGAACGGTGAAGCTACGTACGCGCCGGTACCCAGTGGGAGTCAGCCTGTTCCGCCTGACCCCGCCCACCACCTTGATCGCCTGGACCTTTTGGCGAAACGCTCAGCGGCTGTGCGCAGGCCGACAAGGCAGTCCAGAGCGATACAGCCCATGCTGCTTGTGCTATCGAATCAATATTTGCTAGCACTTGCTGGACAAGGACTGTGCGATGCAGCTCAGAAAGACATGTCCGCCCCCACCCAGAACACCCGGCCCAGCTTGCCTTGGTCGGGCACCGAGACGCCCTTGACCACGGAGCCAAAGTGGCGCTCGTCGGTCAGGTTCTCGATCTTGGCGCGCAGCAGCCAGCGTGGGTTCAGAGCCCAGGAGGCGCCGATGTCCAGCCGGGTGAAGCCATCGTTTTCGGTCACCGAGCCATCGGCGCGCACCGACTCGTAGCCGCTGGAGAAGAACGCTGCCGTCCACAGCCCGACGTTGTTCACAGGCCGCCAGTCCAGGCGGAGGTGGGCCTGGTGCTTGGGTACGGCCGTGGTCTGGCCGTCCCAATAAATGTTGCCGTTGACTTGGCGGCCATTGGCGCGCGTGGCCTCTAGCGAGAGCACGCGTGTGTAGCCCGCGCCCAGTTGCAGCGTGGGCAGCAGGCGTGCCTTCAGCTCCAGTTCTGCCCCGCTTTGCTCGACCTTCATGCTTTCAATCGCGCCCGCGTTGCGGCGCGGAACGCCGTTTTGTGTGATGCGGTAGACCGCCAGGTCGATGTGGCTGCGGGGCGTGAGCGCATGCTTGACGCCCACCTCCAGCGTGCGCGATTCGACCACGTCGTCGCCTGCGCCCTTCGGGTTGAGCACATCGGTGCCGAAGTTGCCGTATTTTTCGAAGAAACGGTTGAAGCCGGTGGCCACCACGGCGCGCACGCGGGTGCTTTTTGTCACGTTGTGCGATGCACCCAGCTCATAGGCCAGCACCTGCTTGTCCTTCAGGTTCTGGGGTTGTTGGACGCCGCCCAGCACGATGTCGTTGCGCAGGCGGATGAGGCGCGCCCCGGCGGTCAGCCCCAGGTTGTCGTTCACGGTCAGGGTGTTGGTCGATTTGAAGGAAACATCGTTGAAGTGGTTGACCCACTGGCGGTCGCGCAAATACTCGGTGCGCTTGTATTCCAGGCCCAGCGTGCCGTTGTAGCGCAGGCCCTGGCCCAGTGCCGTGGCCAGGCTGTGTTCGGCAAAGGCGATGTCGTTGTTGATACTGCGGTCGCGGTTGCGTGCGGGCCATTGCGTGCGACTGCCGCTGTGCAGGTAGCCCAGGCGAAGGCCCCGGTGCTCGCCCAGCGCGATGTTCAGCGTGGTGCTGGCCAGCGACTGGCGGGCCGTGAGGCTTTGGAGTGCACCGTTGCGAATGATGTCGGGTTGGCTTGAATCCGCGGCGACGAGCACTTCGGCGCGCATGGTGTCGCTGAAGTTCCAGCCAAAGTTGCCCAGCATGCCTGTGACCTTCTGGCGCTGCAGGTTTTCGGGCTCGCGTTTGTAGTTGCCGTACAGGCTGCTGCCAGCCAGGTAGTAGTCGCCTTGTTTGGTGTGGTGTCCTGTCTCGGCCTGGATGAGGGTTTCGCGCGCGCTGCTGGCGTCGAACGTGATGGCCTTGTGTTTGTCGTAGCTGCGGCCAGACTTGATGTTGTATTCGATCACGCCGCCGTCGGTGCCGTCGCCAAAGCCCACACCATGCCCACCCTTGTGAACGTGGACGTTGTCGATTGAGATGGAGGGCAGAAACGAGCCTGCAAAGCCACTGCTGTCCCCGCCTGCTGACTTGAACGCTGGCAGGCCGGCAATAGATTCAGCGGCGCCCCAGTCGCCAAAGGTACGGATATTGGTGCCGCCGCCGAAGCGGTCGCCATTGCCTGGCCCGCCCACGAAGCCGGTCGTGCTGTGGCGCAGTGCATCGCCTTTGTTGACCGGGCTGAGGTCGCTCAGAGCACTGCCGCTGGTGGTTGACGAAGAGCGGCCGCGTGTGAAGGCCTCGCGCGCCTGTGCTCCAACACGCTGAGACGGATGCTCCAGGGCCGTGTCCACCACTTCCACTGAAGGCAACTCCTTGTCGCTCATCGGGATCCTGTCGGCCTTGATCAGCACCTTGTTTCCGTTGAGCTCGGCGACAAGGCCACTGCCGGCCAGCAACTGGTTCAGCGCCTGCTTCACGGTCATGGGCTGCAACACGGCCGGGGCCGACTTGCCTGCCACCAGCGCTGCCGGAAACGCCATTTGCAGATTGGCCTGTTTGGCCAGCGCATTGAGAGCCTGCCCCAGCGGCTGCGCCGGAATGTTCAGCGGCACCGGGGCCGTTGCGGCCACGGCGCCGCTTTGTGCATGCACCCGTGGCGCATGCCCCAGGGTGATGGCCAGGGCAGCCGCCAGGGCCATAGGGGCGGGGGAAAACTGCTTCTTCGGCAGCGATGGGTACATGGGAAAAATCTCCTCGGTTGAGCGAAAAATTCAGGAGCCGCACCACATGCGCGGTCCCGCTTCTACCGATGAAGACGCAGCACCCGAGCCCATTCCTCACGTCGCAGGCGAAGGTGTTGACGAAAATTTTTCGCTATTGCGCCACCACTTCCGTGACTGCGCCACGCCGCACTAGCCGCACGGGCAGTACCTGGGGCAGGGTTTCGGCAAAGTGCTGCCATTGGCGCAGGCTGTAGCTGCCGCCCACGGGCAGGGCGGCCACGGCGGGGTCAAGCACCACCAGGTTGGTGAGGCCATAGCGCTGAAATTCGGCCACGGCATCGCCCAGCGGCGTTTGGTCGAAGCTGATGCGCCCTTCGCGCCAGGCGGCAACGGTCGAAGGCAAAACTGTGGCCACTGCAGAGATGCGGCCATTGCCGTCGGCCACCACCGTCTGGCCAGCGGCCAGTTCTACGGAGGGCTCGCTCAGGCTGGCGTTGGCCACGCGCACGCGGCCTTCTTCCACCGAAACCACGGTGTGCCCCGCGTTCAGCCCCGAGGCTGTGTGCCGGACAGAGAACCGCGTGCCCACCACCGTGATGCGCAGCGGGCCCGCCCATACATGAAGGGGTCGCTTTGCATCGGGATGCACCGAAAACATGGCCTGGCCGTCTATCAGATGGATCTCGCGCCGGTCACGGTACAAGCGGGCCTGCAATCGGGTGGCGGTGTCCAGTTCAACCTTGCTTCCCCCGTTGCGGCCCCCCGCATTCGCTGAATCAGGCAACGTGACGATGAGCTGTTGGCCGCGCAGCGTGGCATAGGTTTTGTCGAAGACAGGTATTTGCCGCCAATGCTCCCAGCCCAGCCAGCCGCCGGTGAGCGCCACGCAGGCCATGCCCGCCATGGCTGCCTGTGGAAACAGGCCATGCAGCCATTGGCGCCGGCCTGGGTTGGCAGGGCCGGGCGCAGCAGGCATGGTTGGTGTGAGGCGCGGCGACGGCCTGGGCCCTTGCTGCAAGTCCTCGAGGGTGGCATTCATGCCGTCAAAGGCTGCGGCGTGCAGCGGGTCGGCGTGCAGCCATGATTGCCACGCGGCTTCTCCTTGCGCATCCAGCCCATTGCGGCGGCGGCTTGCCCACAGGGCTGCCTCGATGTCCAGGGCGTCTTGCGCCTGTGCAAAAGCCTCGAAATCGCGCGTGTCGGCTTCTTCTATCGCCGGATCGGCGTGGGCGCAGGGGCGATGGAGGGTTGGCGGGGACTGGGGCATGGGGCGCTGGGCGGGCTCTTGTGACTGTAGACGCATCGGAAAGCGGTTTCCTCATTCCCGTAGTCTGCGTTCGCAAAGCTTGCAGCTCACCATGCCGCGTGCCACGTGTTTTTCCACCATCGAGACGGAGATCCCCATGTGTTGGGCGATCTGTGCATGGCCCAGCCCGTCGAAGACATGCAGCACGAAAGCCTCGCGGCAGCGCGCAGGCAAGGCATCGATGGCAGCCGCGTAGGCCCGGATGACCTGCTGCGAGGTCAGGGCTTCTTCAGGCTGGAGATGCGGCGGGGCCGGTGGATGCTGGTCTTCGGAAAGCGCGTCCAACGGGTCGTGGCGCCGCACCTCGGTGCGGCGGTGCTGGTCAATCAGCAGATTGCGCGCGGTCCGGTAGAGCAGGGCACGCATGTTCGCAACGACTTGCCCCGACGCCTGAGCGTGTAGCACACGGACAAAACTCTCTTGCGCCAGATCGGCCGCTGCATGGCGGTCGCTCACCTGGCGGGAGAGGAAATTCAGCAATTCGCGGCGATAGCGCTCCAGCACGACAGAACCCACATGTTTGACGACAGCCGAGCACCGTGAAAAGGTGGGGAGACTGGCGGCAGCTGGTCTGCGGTGTACGACGTATTGAATGAGAATATTTCTCAATTATCCACGATGCCGTTCATCTGCTCATATCAAACCGTACGGCTGGAAGTGATATGTGTGGGTGTTGCGGCCACTGATCAATGACCAGTGATGCCGCCTCCTGGGTCAATCAGGCGGCATCGTTGAGCGGCAGGCAAGCATGTTCAGCTCACAGTTTGCGCAGCCGCTCCAGCGCGGCGCGCAGCGTCTCGTCCTTCTTTGCGAAGCAAAAGCGCACCACGCGTTGGTCGAACCCGTCGCCATAAAACGCCGACAGCGGAATTGCCGCCACGCCCACCTCGCGGGTGAGCCACTGGCAGAAGTCGGACTCGTTCAGGTCGCTCACGGCAGAAATATCCACGCACTGGAAGTAGCTGCCGGTGCTGGGCAGCAGCTTGAAGCGTGAGCCTGCCAGGCCCTGGCGGAACAGGTCGCGCTTGGCCTGGTAGAAGGCCGGTAGCTGCAGGTAGGGCGTGGGGTCTTGCAGGTAGGCGGTCAGGCCGTGTTGCATGGGCGTGTTGACGGTGAACACGTTGAACTGGTGCACCTTGCGGAACTCGGCGGTGAGGGCGGCGGGCGCGGCCACGGTGCCGATCTTCCAGCCGGTGACGTGGAAGGTTTTGCCAAAGCTCGACACGATGAAGGCGCGTGCGGCCAGGCCCGGGAAACGCGCAGCGCTTTGGTGCTCGGCGCCGTCGAACACCATGTGTTCGTACACCTCGTCGCTGATGAGCAGGATGTTGGTGGGCGCGAGCAGGTCTTCGAGCTGGCGCATCTCCTCGGCGGTCCAGATGGTGGCGCTGGGGTTGTGGGGGCTGTTGATGAGGATGGCACGGGTGCGTGGCGTGATGGCGGCGCTGATCTTGCTGAAGTCGGGGCGGAAGCTGCCGGGCGTGAGAGGCACGCGAACGGCCTTGCCACCCGCCAGCTCGATGTTGGGCACATAGCTGTCGTAGCAGGGGTCGAGCACGATGACTTCGTCGCCGGGGTGCACGATGGCCAGGATGGCGGTGATGATGGCCTGTGTGGCGCCTGCAGTGATGGTTATTTCGGTACCAGCGCTGTATTGGCGGCCATGAAGTGCTGCTATTTTGATAGCAACCGCCTCGCGCAACGCAGGAATGCCGGGCATGGGCGGGTATTGGTTGTGACCGGCTTTCATGGCCTGGGTGACCGCATCCACCAGCTCGGGGGCGCATTCAAAGTCGGGGAAGCCCTGGCCCAGGTTGACGGCTTTGTGCTCGGCGGCCAGGGCCGACATCACGGTGAAGATGGTGGTGCCGACATGGGGCAGCTTGCTAGGGAATGCAGGTGTGTGGGCGGTGGCTTGGGTCATGGCTTGGCAGCGAAGAAGTTACAGCTCGTAGTCGTTGACATGGCCCGTCATGGCGCGGGCGATGAGTTCGCGGCTCAGGCGGTCGCTGAGCAGTTCGGCGAATTTATAGACGAAGTTGCGCAGGTAGGCCCCGCGCTTGAAAGCCACGCGGGCCACGCTCTGGCCGAACAGGTGGCCCACGGGGCGCACCACCAGGTCGCCCAGCGGGTCGTCGCGCATGGCCATTTCGGCCACGATGCCAATGCCCAGGCCCAGGCGCACATAGGTCTTGATCACGTCGGAGTCGATGGCTTCGAGCACGATGCGCGGCTGCAGCTTGCGTGCGGCAAAGGCTTGGTCGATCTTGCCGCGCCCGGTGAAGGAGGGGTGGTAGGTGATCAGGGCCTCGTGGGCCAGGTCATCGATGCCGATGCGTTCCTTTTGTGCCAGCGGGTGGTCGGTGGGCACAACCAGCACGTGCTGCCATTCGTAGCAGGGCAGGGTGACGAGTTCGGGGTAGTCGGCCAGCGATTCGGTGGCCATGCCGATCTCGGCCACCTCGTCGATGATCATGCGTGCCACTTCGTGTGGCGTGGCCTGGTGCAGGCTGACGTTGACCTTGGGGTAGGCCTCGCGCAGGCGGGCCACAGGCACGGGCAGCACGTAGCGGGCCTGGGTGTGGGTGGTGGCAATGCTCAGGGTGCCGCTGTCCTGCGCGCTGAACTGCTCGCCGATGCGCTTCAAGTTGCCCACTTCGCGCATGATGACCTCGATGCTCTTGAGCACATGCTGGCCGGGTTCGGTGATGCGCTTGAGGCGTTTGCCGTGGCGCGCGAAGATGTCCACGCCCAGTTCTTCTTCCAGCTCGATGATGGCCTTGGACACGCCGGGCTGCGAGGTGTGCAGCGCCTTGGCGGCTTCGGTCAGGTTGAGGTTGCGGCGCGCAGCCTCTTGAACGAAGCGGAATTGGTGCA
>NZ_JAPUDY010000061.1 GCF_027492855.1 Acidovorax sp. | reverse complement strand
AGCGCAATGCCAAGCTGCAGTGGGGCATCATGGTCTGCGTGTACGGCATGAGCCATGTGCCCGCGCTGCTGCTGCTCGACTTTCCGGGCTACGAAGGCAAAGGCGCCTTTTTGGTGTTCTTCCTCGTGTTCGTGGTGCAGACCTGCATGCTGGTGCAGCACCTCTTGGGGCAGCACTTTCCGCGCAAACCCGTGGCGCCGCAGGTAAGCCAGAGTTTTCAGTGGACGAGTTGGCTGGCCGGTGTGGCGGCGGGCGGCCTGGCGGGCGGGTTGTTGTCGTTCATCACCCCCTTCAAGCCCGGCCAGGCGCTGGGCATGGCGCTGCTGGCCTGCACGGCGGGCAGCCTGGGGCATCTGGTGATGAAGGCTTTGAAGCGCGACCGGGGCGTCACCAGCTGGGGCATGCAGGGCATGTCGGTCACCGGCGCGGGCGGCCTGCTGGACCGGGTGGACGCGTTGTGTTTTGCGGCACCGGTGTTCTTCCATTCGGTGCGCTGGTACTTCGGTCTTTAGCAAAATTGCCTGACTATGCACATGCCTCAGTCCCCCCAATCCGTTCGGGCTGAGCCTGTCGAAGCCTTGCACGCACGCGGCAAGCCCCGGCTTCGACAGGCCTGTCCTGAGCCCGTCGAAGGGCTCAGCCCGAACGGGTCGTGGGTGTGAAGCCTGAGGTAGATCACTAATCAGGAAAATTGGCCGCTAGCGCTTTACCATCAAGCGCAAGCAGCTATAAAATTAATAGCAAATGCGCATTCTTGGTATCGACCCCGGCCTGCAGACCACCGGTTTTGGCGTGGTGGACGTGCATGGCCACAAACTCAGCTATGTGGCCAGCGGCACCATCCGCACCACCACGCTGGCGCTGGGCGATTTGCCGGGGCGGCTGAAGATTTTGTTCGACGGCATTACCGAAGTTGCGGCGCGCTACGAGCCCGACGTGGCCTCGGTGGAGATCGTGTTCGTCAACGTCAACCCGCAATCCACCCTGCTGCTCGGCCAGGCGCGCGGCGCCGCCATCACGGCCCTGGTGGCCAGCAACCTGCCCGTGGCCGAATACACCGCGCTGCAGATGAAAAAAGCCGTGGTCGGCCACGGCCGCGCCGCCAAGAGCCAGGTGCAGGAGATGGTGCGCCGCCTGCTCAGCCTGCCCGGTTTGCCCGGCACCGATGCAGCAGACGGCCTGGGCATGGCCATCACCCATGCACATGCAGGGGTTGCCATGGCGCGGCTGGGCGAGGCCGCCACGCTGAGTCGGCGCCAGCATGCGATGTACAAGGGTGGGCGCAGTTATTGAGCGGCCTGCGTGACCTGCTTTGCCCCCGCCAGCTGCGCCACCAGTCCGTCCACCGCCGTTTCTGCCTGCTGAATCGAGTCGGCCAGCCGCTGGTCGGCAAACTCGTCGTACTCGACGGCTGCGCCGTAGGCATCCGTCACGCCGATGTAGGCGAACGCCGCGCGAACCGATGCTTCCACATGGTTGCGGTCGGCCATGCGCCCGCCCGGCTGGTAACCGTAGTCACCCCTTGAAGACAGAATGACTAGGCGCTTGCCCGCATCCGCCAGCAGCGGCCAGTAGGGCTCGCCGTCCCGGCTCCGGTCGAACCCAAAGGTGCGCCCCACGCGCACGATGTTGTCTATGTAGGCCTTGAAGGGCGCGGGCGGCCCGAAGTTGTACATAGGCACGCCAGCAACGATGATGTCGGCTTGAAGCAGCTCGTCTATCAAAGTGTCGCTGGCCCGCAGCGCCTCATGCATCCAGGGCTCGCGCAGGGGGTCGGGGGTGAAGGCAGCATGTATCCAGCCGCCAGTGACCGGTGGTGGAGGCTCCTGGCCAACGTCGCGATAGATCACCTTCGTCTCTGGGTGCCGTGCCGCCCACTGCCGGACAAAGCGCGCCGTCAACCGGCGACTGTGCGACCCAAAGGCTTCCGTGTCGGAGCCGCCGGGGCGGGCGCTGGCGTCGATGTGCAAAAGTGTGATGGTCATGCTTGAATTACTCCTTACAGATGAAAGAAAATCACTTGCACGAAGTTTGGCTGGAGCAATTCCACCCGACAAACGATGATTAATCAGGCAATAGATGATGTGAAATCATTCATCATTGATGACCATGCAACTCCCCCCTCTCACCGCCTTGCGCGCCTTTGAAGCGGCGGCACGCCTGCGCAGTTTCAAGAAAGCGGCAGAGGAGCTGGCCGTAACGGCCACCGCAATCAGCCACCGCATTCGCGTGCTGGAGGAACACCTCGCCCGCCCTTTGTTCGTGCGCAAAGTGCGTGCTGTCGAGCTGACATCGGACGGACAGGCCTTGCTGGCAGCGGTCAGCAGCGGCTTTCACACCATTGCCACCGCCGTCGAGCAAGTGCGGCAGCCTCGCCGGGCGTCGGTGACGTTATCGGCCACGCCCGCCTTCGCCACCAAATGGCTGGTGCCCAAGCTGGCCGCGTTCCAGGCGGCACACCCCGATATCGATCTGCATGTCCATGCGTCGAATGCGCCCGTGGACCTGAAGGCGGGGACCATGGACCTGGCGATCCGGTACGGACACGGCCACTACGCGGGCACCATCGCCACGCTGTTGCTGGAGGACCGCTTCGCACCTGTCGCAAGCCCCGCCCTTCAGCCCATGGCGCACAAGGATGCGTCGCAATGGCCGCTGATCCATTTTGATTGCCATCATCCGCTGCCCGTGGATCTGTCGTGGGGCGCCTGGGCACGCGCCACGGGCCGGGAACCGTCCGACCTGTCTGCTGGTGTCCGGTATTCAGAGGAAAGCCATGCCATCCAGGCGACCGTCGCGGGCCAGGGGGTAGCGCTGCTGAGCCTGCTGTTGGTCAAGGAGGAGTTGCACCTGGGGCTCTTGCAGGTCGTGGCCGAACCGGCGCTCAAGGGCATGTCGTACCACGTCATCAAACCCGATCAACACCCTCTGTCTGACGCGGCTTCTGCCGTGGAAAACTGGTTGATACAAGTCAGCGCCGACAGCTCCGCCAGCGTCATCACGCCTTAGCTTCGCGGTTACCGCCCCAGCCCCCGCTTGAGCTCCTTGAGCAACAACAGCACCTGGTTGGACGCATGCCGACAGCTGCTGTTGAGCAACATCGCCGCTTTTTGCTGCTCGCCCGCCTGAAACAGCGCCACCACATCGGCGGCCTGCTGGTGAAAATATTTGTGCCGGGCCACCAGCATGTCGAACGCCGGGTAATGGCCCAGGCGCAAGCGCCCCGTGCCATGAAGCCAGCGGCCCAGGTCACAGCGGTCACTCTGGCAGATGCGCTCGGGCCGCATGACCTCATTGGAGCGGCCATTGACCATGTCCTGTAGCTGCAGGCGCCAGCGCTCGTGGCTGGTGATGGCAGCGTCGATGTCGATCTCAACCATGAGCGTGGCCGCGTACTCAGCGTCCAGCACCAGTTCACTGCCGTTGTCCTCCATGGCCCAGGTGGTGTCAGGACTGGCGGGGTCCTGCTCCCTGATCTTGAACAAACGGCTGAAAAAACCCATCACAATCCTTTTATTGGCCACTGGTCCGCGCACACCGGAACATGCCAGCACGGAAATTTTGTAAGCATTCTGTGGTGGCTCTGCGGTTTTGGCTACCAAAAAATCACCACTCGGTAAAAACTGCAGAGGGCGACCCTTCGGTTGTTGTCGGCTCTGCCAAGGCGCCAGCACGAATGCACCGCGCGCCGGACAATCCGCCCATGACCTCCACCTCCCCCCGCCCTGCGTTGTCGATGCTTGATCTGGTCGCCGTCCGCGAGGGCGGCACCGTGGCCGATGCACTGCAGATCGCCCTCGCCACCGCCCAGCATGCCGAGCGCCTGGGTTTTGCCCGCTACTGGCTGGCCGAGCACCACAACATGGCAGGCATCGCCAGCTCGGCCACCTCCGTGCTGGTGGGCCACATCGCCGGGGGCACATCGCGCATCCGCGTGGGCTCGGGCGGCGTGATGCTGCCCAACCATGCCCCGCTGGTGGTGGCGGAGGCCTTTGGCACACTGGCCGAGCTGTACCCCGGCCGCATCGACCTGGGCCTGGGCCGCGCGCCCGGCACCGACCCCACCACCATGCGCGCGCTGCGCCGCAGCCGGGTAGAAACAGCCGACGACTTTCCGCAGGACGTGGCCGAGCTACAGCGCCTGCTGGCCCCCGCCGAGCAGGGCCAGCGCCTGATCGCCATGCCCGGCGCGGGCACCAACGTACCGATCTGGCTGCTGGGCTCCAGCTTGTTTTCTGCGCAACTGGCGGCCGAGCGCGGTCTGCCCTATGCCTTTGCCTCGCACTTCGCGCCGCGCCTGCTGCACCAGGCCATCGACCTGTACCGCCGCCTGTACCGCCCCTCTGCCGCCTGGCCCAAGCCCTATGTGGTGATCGGCGTGCCGCTGATCGCCGCCCCCACCGATGACGAAGCGGAGTACCTGGCCAGCAGCACCTACCAGCGGGTGCTGGGCATCCTGACCGGCGACCGCAGCCGCCTGATGCCCCCCATCGAGAACTACGCCGCCCGCCTGCAGCCACAAGAGCGCGCCGCCATCGGCGACTTTCTGGCCGCCGCAGTGATCGGCGGGCCGGACACCGTGCGCAGCGGCCTCACACAGCTGAGCCAGGCCACCGAGGCCGACGAGTTCATGCTGGTGAGTGATGTGTACGACCCTGCACTGCGATTGCGCTCACTGGACATTGCGGCCCAGGCCCACAGTGCCATGGGCGCCATAGGGGCCATAGGGGCCATGGGCGAGCCTGCGCCCACCTGAAGCACCGCCGCCCGGCCAGCGGCCTCGGGTAGCGGCTACCATCACGGGCTGCCGGGCTTTTTTGCCTGCATCCGCCTGTTGTGTGATTCCTTGGCACCACCGCCTTACCGCCCGATCCTGCATGCCCGCTTTTTCCTTTGAAGCCCTGGACGCCCAGGGCCAGACCCGCAAGGGCCTCATGGAGGCCGACACCGCCAAGGCGGCGCGCAGCCTGCTGCGGGCCCAGGCCCTGGTGCCGCTGGCGGTGGAGCTGGTGCAGACCGGCCAGTCGCAGGACGGCCGCACGGCCAGCCTGGGCCAGCGCCTCTTCACCCGCCCGGTGTTCAACGCCACGGCCCTGGCTATTTGGACGCGCCAGATCGCCGGACTGGTGTCGTCGGGCCTGCCGCTGGAGCGTGCGCTCACGGCGCTGTCGGAAGAGGCCGACGACGAACGCCAGCGCCACCTGGTGGCCGCGCTGCGCGCCGAGGTCAATGCGGGCGCCACGTTTGCCCGTGCGCTGTCGCAGCACCCGCGCGAGTTCTCCGACATCTACTGTGCCGTGATCGGCGCGGGCGAGCACAGCGGCAACCTGGGCCTGGTGCTGGAGCGCCTGGCCGACGACCTGGAAGAGCGCCAGGCGCTCAAGGCCAAGCTGGTGGGCGCGGCGCTGTACCCGGCCATCGTCACACTCGTGGCCATCGTCATCGTGTTGTTCCTGGTGGGCTATGTGGTGCCCCAGGTGGCCAGTGTGTTCGCGGGCACCAAGCGGGCGTTGCCGTTCCTGACGGTGGCCATGCTGGGCATCAGCGCTTTTGTGCGCAACTACGGCTGGGTGCTGTTGATTGCTTTTATTTTGATAGCTATCGGTGCACGCTGGGCGCTCACCATCGGCCATATTCGCGAGAAATTCGATGCCGCCTGGCTCAACCTGCCGCTGGTGGGCAAGCTGGCCCGCGGCTACAACGCGGCCCGGTTTGCAGGCACGCTGGCCATGCTGTCGGGGGCGGGTGTGCCCATCCTCAAGGCCCTGCAGGCCGCCGCCGAAACCCTGAACAACCGCGCCCTGCGCGCCGATGCGCTCGATGCGCTGGTGCTGGTGCGCGAAGGCGCCCCGCTGGCCTCGGCGCTGGCGCAGAAAAAGCGCTTTCCCGGCCTGCTGTCGATGTTTGCGCGCCTGGGCGAGCAGACCGGCCAGTTACCGGTGATGCTGCAGCGCGCAGCCCGCCAGCTCTCGGCCGAGGTGCAGCGCCGCGCCATGGCGCTGGCCACCATCCTGGAGCCTCTGCTCATAGTGGCCATGGGCCTCATCGTGATGCTGATCGTGCTGGCGGTGTTGCTGCCCATCATCCAACTGAATCAGTTTGTGAAGTAGAGCGTGTTATGCACTTTTACGCACCCGCGTTGGGCTCACAGGCTGGTGATCGCAAGGCGCAGCGCTTGCCTGTGAGCCCAACCCTTCGGGAAAGCCGGGGAAAGGCCCGGCCACGTTGTTGCAAGCCGCTTGCGGTATGTATACCGCCGCGCGTCCTGCGCCTGGTTGCCGGGCCTTTCCCCGGCTTTCGCGGGCACGTAAAAGTGCATAACACGCTCTAACGTATGGCTGTGACCCTGGACGACAAGCTGGTGGTGGCGATCTCCTCGCGGGCGCTGTTCAATTTTGAAGAAGAAAACCGCGTCTTCGAGCACGACAATGACCGCGCCTACGTAGACCTGCAGCGCCAGCGCCTGGACGTGCCCGCCGCGCCCGGCGTGGCGTTCTCGCTGGTGCGAAAGCTGCTCGCGTTCAACACCTCCGAACACCAGCGGGTAGAGGTGGTGCTGCTCTCGCGCAATGACCCGGCAAGCGGCATGCGCGTGTTCCGCTCATGCCATGCCCATGGTTTGCCGACCATCCAGCGCGGCGTGTTCACGCAGGGGCGCGACCCCTTTCGCTACCTGCGGCCCCTGGGCGCGCACCTGTTCCTGTCGGCCAACGAGGCAGATGTGCGCGAGGCCCTGCACCTGGGCTACCCGGCCGCGCGGGTGGTGACGGAATCGGTGCAGGCGGGCGACTCCAACCCCGACGAGGTGCGCATTGCCTTTGACGGCGACGCCGTGCTGTTCTCTGACGAGGCCGAGCGTGTGTACCAGGCCGAGGGGCTGGCGGCTTTTCAGCAGCACGAAACCGACAAGGCCACCCTGCCTCTGCCAGACGGTCCGTTCAAGCCCCTGCTCGCCGCCTTGCACCGCCTGCAGTCCGTGGGCGATGCGGCGGGCATGCGCATCCGCACGGCCCTGGTCACCGCACGCAGCGCCCCCGCCCACGAACGCGCCATCCGCACGCTGATGGACTGGAACATCGCGGTGGACGAGGCCATGTTCCTGGGCGGCCTGCCCAAGGGAGAGTTTCTGCGCGAGTTCGAGCCCGACTTTTTCTTTGATGACCAGACCGGCCATGTCGCCTCCGCCGCACGCCACGTGCCCGCGGGCCATGTGAACAGCGGCATATCGAACCCGTTCAAGACAACAGGCGACTGAGGGCCGAAGGAGCACGACGCTTTGCGCACCCCCATTTCACACACACGGCTGGCGCTAGCGCTGGTGTTGTCGGCCCTCTGGGTTAGTAGCAGTGGCACCGCCGCCGCGCAGGAGCCCCAGGCCCCGCTGTCCAAGGGCGAAATCAAGGCCCAGCGCGAGTTCAAGATGCTGGATTTCAACGGCGACGGCCGACTCAGCCGCTCGGAGGTCAAGCTCTTTCCCCGCCTGGCCAACGCCTTTGACCAGGCCGACACGGACGGTGACGGCTATGTGTCGTATGAGGAGGTTCGCGCCTTTGCAGCCCAATCCCGGGCACAGCGGGATCGGCAAAAGGAAAAAGCGGCTGCGGCTGCACAGGCAGTGCCCCCTGCCACCCCCGAAGCGCCGGAAGTCCGCCCCTGAGCAGGCAGGCCACGGTAAAAAACAGAAGAAATATGCCTCTAGCGCTTATATATCAAGCACAAATAGCTATTATTTTAATAGCAAAATCACAAAAAGAGACTACAGCCCACCCGTGCGCTTGACCTTCGGGTCGGAGTAGGTCAGCGGCTCATTCTTGACCTGCTGGGCCATGCGCTCCTGCAGGGTCATTTTGTTGACTTCCTGCGCCACCTCCACGGCACTGCTGCTGGCACGCCACATCGACTGGATGTGTTCCAGCAACTGCTTGTAGATCGGCTCCTTGGGCGGCTCGGGCGGTGCCTCGACCGTGTCTTTTTTCTTGACCTCCGTCCAGTCGCGGTTCGGCGCCTCGGGTGCGGAGGGCTTGTCTGGCTCGCGCACGATCGCGCCCTCACCCATCCGGTCCATGGACTCGACAGGGTTGGGGGCGTTGATGGGACGCACCGGGGGCGCACCAGAAGCGCCAGTGGAATACAAATCAGCGCCCTGAGGACGCCAAATCGGCGATCGATCGACAGGTGGCATTTGCATGGCAATGGCCCGTAGTTGAAAAAAGTACAGAGGGTCTTTCGGACTCTTCGTACATTCATTACGGCAAAAAGAAGGGGAAATTTAGGTCTTTTTCACCGATTGACCAAAATTTAGGGTTTCCCCCTGCAAAAACCCACCCATCAAGGCGCAGGAATGCGCCCCCGCCCTGCACAAGAGCGGTGCGGCGACCCAAGGCTGAGAGAGGAAACGGGCGGTTTGGGGGTTGGCTTGCCCCCAAGCGCCTCAAAGAAAGCGTTCGAGCAGGCGGCGCGAGTGCCGGTCGAGCGCCGTGGTGTCCTTGACGCGGAACTGCATGCCATCGCCCCCGGCGATCAGAAGGCGCGTGCGCCCACCCAGGCGGCGGATGTCCTCTTCGGCCTTCAGCACCAGTCGCGCCGGGCCTCGGTCGGTCTCCACATCCCAGGTGCTGGGTGTCGAAAAGCTAGATACAGCAACGATTTTTTCGATAGTGGGCACAAACTCGCGTACCGCCAGCTCTTCGTCGATGAGCTGCCGGGCAGGGCCACCCACCTCCTCCAGCCGGGGAACCCAGAGCAGTTCATGGCCATCGGAGCCCACCAGCGAGAGCCCCTCGCCGGGCGCTGCGATCGGAAAAGCGCGCACGGGCGTGACGCCTTCGTGCGCCGTGCCATCGGCCAGGGTCAAAACCAGGCGGCCATGCGGGTTGCGGGCCAGTTGGAAGACAGGAGTGGACGACGGGGTCAGGGGTGCGTTCATGGCAAGGTCGCTCACAACTTTTCAAGAATTGCCAGCGGGGTGCGCCGGGTGCAGCAGGCCGCTGTCGATGATCACGCCTGCGGCCTGGGCGTCTTCCTCAGCGCGGCGCGCCTGGGCTTCATAGAGCCGCCAGTAGGCGCCCTGTTTTTCCATCAGTTCGTCGTGCGGCCCCACTTCCACCACCTCGCCACGGTCCATCACCACCAGGCGGTCGGCCTTGCGCAGGGTAGACAGGCGGTGGGCGATGGCAATGGTGGTGCGGCCCTGCACCAGGTTGTCCAGGGCCTTCTGGATTTCCTTTTCCGTCTCGGTATCGACGGCCGAGGTGGCCTCGTCCAGGATCAGGATGCGCGGGTCGATCAGCAGGGCGCGCGCGATGGAGATGCGCTGGCGCTCGCCGCCCGACAAGCCCTGGCCGCGCTCGCCCACCAGCGAGTCGTAGCCGTGCGGCAGGCGCAGAATGAACTCGTGCGCGTGGGCGGCACGCGCTGCGGCAATGATTTCTTCGCGCGTGGCCTCGGGCTTGCCGTAGGCGATGTTCTCGGCGATGGTGCCGAAGAACAAAAAGGGCTCCTGCAGAACCAGGCCGATGTGGCGCCGGTAATCGGCCACCGCAAAGCGGCGGATGTCGATGCCATCGACCTGGATGGAGCCGTCGCTCACGTCATAAAAGCGGCTGATCAGATTGACCAGCGTGCTCTTGCCCGAGCCGCTGTGGCCCACCAGTCCGATCATCTCGCCAGGGCGGATGTCGAGATCCAGCCCCTTGATGACCGCACGGCTGCCGTAGCGAAAGCCCACGCCCTGCATGCTGATGGCGCCCTGTACCTTGTCCACCTTGACGGGCTGGGCGGGGTCAGGCACGTTGCTTACATGGTCGAGGATGTCAAAAATGCGCTTGGCACCAGCGGCGGCCTTCTGCGTGACCGAGACGATGCGGCTCATCGAATCCAGCCGGCTGTAGAAGCGCCCGATGTAGGCGATGAAGGCGGTGAGCACACCCACCGTGATCTGGTTGCGCGAGACCAGCCAGATGCCGAAGCCCCAGACCACAAGCAGGCCGATTTCGGTGAGCAGCGACACCGTGGGGGTGAACAGCGACCAGGTCTTGTTGAGCTTGTCGTTGACTTCCAGGTTGTGCTGGTTGGCATCGCGAAAACGCTGGGCTTCGCGCTTTTCCTGGGCAAAGGCCTTGACCACGCGAATGCCGGGGATGGTGTCGGCCAGCACGTTGGTCACCTCGCTCCACACCCGGTCGATTTTTTCAAACCCGGTGCGCAGGCGGTCGCGCACGGTGTGGATCATCCAGGCAATGAAGGGCAGCGGCACCAGCGTGACCAGCGCCAGCCAGGGGTTGATGGAGAACAGGATGGCCGCCGTCATCATGATCATGAGCACGTCGGTCACGAAATCCAGGGCGTGCAGCGACAGGAAAACGTTGATGCGGTCGGTCTCAGAGCCGATGCGCGCCATCAGGTCGCCTGTGCGTTTGCCGCCAAAGTAGTCGAGCGACAGGCGCAAGAGGTGCTCATAGGTGGTGGTGCGCAGGTCGGCGCCGATGCGCTCGGACACCAGCGCCAGGATGTAAGTGCGCGCCCAGCTCAATCCCCAGGCCGCCAGGGCCGACAGCAGCAGTCCGCTCAGGTACAGCAGCACCAGGCCGGGCTCGATCTGCTTGCCGTTCTGGAACGGGATCAGAATGTCGTCCATCAGCGGGATGGTGAGGTAAGGCGGCACCAGCGTAGCGGCGGTGGAGGCCAGCGTCAGCGCAAACCCGGCCGCCAGCTGCTTGCGGTAGGGGCGGGCGAAGCGCCACAGGCGCAGCAGCACCCAGGTGGAGGTCTGCGGGGGCTGGGCACGGGCGCAGGCCGGGCATTCGTCGGTGTCGGGCGGCAGGGGCGTGTGGCAGGTGGGGCAGGCGGGCTCTTCGTCCTCCTCGTCGGCAGCAATCCCCCCACGGGCGCTTTGCTGCTCGAAACGCTGCACCAGGCGCAGGGCCTGTGCATGGTGCGCCAGCGTGAAGCGCCACTGCGCCAGGCGGGCATCCGGGCCGTGCAGCTCGAGCGAGCCCACGCCTCCATGGTCGTGCAGGCGCAAGGCCAGGCCGTCGCTCAGGGGCCAACTGTGCCAGGTGGTGGTGCCCGGCTCGCAGGCCAGCAGCCGCTCGGAAGTCACCACCACCCACCCGGTGGCAAACCGCAGTGCGGCGCTCAGGTCAACCTGCAGGGCAGCCAGCACGTTCTCTTTGGAAGCGAGCATGGCCCGCAAATCAGCCCCCACAGGGCCAGACAAGACACCCGAGGCGTCCACAGAATGGTGATGTTGCATTTTTGGTTGGTATTTCCGTCACCGGCGGCCTGCGGTGGCCAAACTCGCGAAAGCAAGAATTCTCACCGATACTGCACGCCACGGTGCGACGGCATCCTCCTGTAACGTCTGCGGCTGCCATTTGGCTGACACCGCGTACAGTGCATACAGGCCCCGGACTGGCGCACAATCATCGTCCAGCAAAATCCCCTTTCGACCCCTTTTCTCCAGCAAGGCCCTCACAAGGCCGCGAACACACCCGCTGCAATCCATGGCGAAACTCAACGACATCCAACTGCTTCGCATCAACTACCTGCGGGGCCCCAATATCTGGACCTACCGGCCGGTCCTGGAAGTCTGGCTGGACCTGGGCGAGCTGGAGGACTACCCCTCCAACACGATCCCCGGCTTCAATGACCGCCTCACCACCTGGCTGCCCGCGCTGATCGAGCACCACTGCGGCGTGGGCGAGCGCGGCGGTTTCCTGCAGCGCCTGCAGGAGGGCACCTGGTGCGGCCATGTGCTGGAGCACATCGTGATCGAGCTACTGAACCTGGCGGGCATGCCCACCGGCTTTGGCCAGACCCGCAGCACCAGCCAGCGCGGCGTGTACCGCATGGTGTTCCGCGCCCGCGACGAAAGCGTGGCGCGTGTGGCGCTGGCCCAGGGCCATGCGCTCATCATGGCCGCCATCAACGACGAACCCTTTGACGTGGCCGCCGCCGTGGCCCGTGTGCGCACCGAGGTGGACGACCAGTACCTCGGCCCCAGCACCGCCTGCATCGTCACCGCCGCCACCGACCGGGGCATCCCCCACATCCGCCTGAACGACGGCAACCTGGTGCAACTGGGCTACGGCGCCAGCCAGCGCCGCATCTGGACGGCCGAGACCGAATTCACCAGCGCCATCGCCGAAGGCATTGCCAGCGACAAAGACCTCACCAAGGGCCTGCTCAAGTCCTGCGGCGTGCCCATCCCTGAAGGCCAGGTGGTCAACAGCCCCGCCGAAGCCTGGGAAGCCGCCCAGGACATCGGCCTGCCCGTGGTGGTCAAGCCCTCAGACGGCAACCACGGCCGGGGCGTGACACTGGATTTGCGCAAACAGGAAGACATCGAAGCCGCCTACCACGTGGCCTACCCCGAGGGCAGCGACGTGATGGTCGAGCGCTTCATCCCCGGCGACGAACACCGACTGCTGGTGGTGGGCGGCAAGCTGGTGGCCGCCGCGCGCGGCGAGGTGGTCAGCATCACCGGCAACGGCCGCTCCACCGTCAAAGAGCTGATCGACAGCCAGCTCAACTCCGACCCCCGCCGGGGCTATGAAGAGGAATACCCGCTGGAGATCATCGACCTGGCCACCGACACCAAGGTGCTGCTCGAACTCAAGCGCCAGGACCTGGACGCCAGCTCCGTGCCCGCCGCCGGCCGCCAGGTGGTGGTGCAGCGCAACGGCAACGTGGCCGTGGACTGCACGGACGACGTGCACCCCGAGGTGGCCTACATCGCCCAGCTCGCCGCCAAGGTGGTGGGCCTCGATATCGCGGGCATCGACATGGTGGCGCGGGATATTTCCAAGCCCCTGCACACCCAGGGCGGCGCGATTGTGGAAGTGAACGCAGGCCCCGGCCTGCTCATGCACCTCAAGCCCGCCGTGGGCGCGCCGCGCCCCGTGGGCCAGGCCATTGCAGAGCACCTGTTCCCTCTGGAAGGCGACGACGAAGGCCCCGTGGGCCGCATCCCCCTGGTGGGCGTTGCGGGCACGCGCAATACATCGACCATTGCCCGCGTGGTGGCCTGGCTGCTGCACCTGAGCGGGCACCACACAGGCCTGGCCTGCCG
Source organism: Acidovorax sp. (assembly GCF_027492855.1). Lineage (GTDB taxonomy): Bacteria > Pseudomonadota > Gammaproteobacteria > Burkholderiales > Burkholderiaceae_C > Acidovorax. The sequence goes on along the minus strand of NZ_JAPUDY010000061.1, from coordinate 54,672 downwards.
CGACGGCCTGTTCCTGGACCGCCGCCGCGTGGAAGCCACCGACTGCGCCCACTGGGAGGCCGCACACCGCCTGCTCATGAACAAAACGGTGCAGGCCGCCGTGATCGAAAGCGACGCCCGCACCATCCTGCGCGACGGCCTCGCCTACGACCGCTGCCAGGTGGGCGTAGTGACCGACATGGACGGCGTGGAAACGCTGGCCGAGTTCGACGTGCACGAGCAGGACCAGATGACCAAGGTAATGCGCACCCAGGTGGACGTGGTGCTGGCCGAAGGCGCCGCCGTGCTCAATGCCGCCATTGCCCAGGTGGCCGACCTGGCGCCGCTGTCCGACGGCGACGTGGTGCTGTATGCGCAAGACGCCACACTGCCCGCCATTGTTGAGCACCGCGCCAAGGACAACGGCCGCGCCGTCTTCGTGAAGAACGGCCGCGTGGTGCTGGCCACGGGCAGCGCCGAGCATGTGCTGGGCGCCCTGGCGGACCTCACCTTCGGCCGCAACGCCGTGGTGCCCGACACCGAGGCCCTGCTGGCCGCCGTGGGCACCGCCTGGGCGCTGGACATTGCCCCCGATCTGATCGGCGCGGGCATCAAGACCTTCGAGCCCGAACTGGCTGCCTGACAACACAAGCCTTCGACTGGAACGCGGCCCACGAGCCCCGACGACGACTACTGAAAGAAATCCCATGGATGTATCCCGCACCCGGGCCCTGCGTGGCCCCAATCTCTGGAGCCGCCACATGGCCATCGAAGCCGTGGTGACCTGCTCGGAAGCCGAACGCGCTGTGGGCCAGATGCCCGGATTCGAAACCAGGCTGCGGGCCCTGTTCCCCGCCATCGGCACCCTGCACGCCGAAGGCGGGGACACCGATATCTCGCTGGCCCACGTGCTGCAAGCCGCCGCGCTGGCGCTGCAGGCGCAGGCAGGCTGCCCGGTGACCTTTGCGCGCACCACCGCCACCACCGACGCGGGCGTGTACCAGGTGGTGGTCGAGTACAGCGAAGAAGCCGTGGGCCGCAAGGCTTTCGAGGACGCACAGCAGCTCATCCAGGCCGCGCTGGGCAACGGCAGTTTCGACGCCGCCAAGGTGGTGGCCGACCTGCGCGAGCTGGACGAGGACGAACGCATGGGCCCCAGCACCGGCTCCATCGTCGAAGCCGCCGTGGCCCGTGGTATCCCCTTTCGCCGCCTCACACGCGGCAGCATGGTGCAGTTTGGCTGGGGCTCCAAGCAGCGCCGCATCCAGGCGGCCGAGGTCGATTCGACCAGCGCCGTGGCCGAATCCATCGGCCAAGACAAAGACCTGACCAAACGCCTGCTGCACGCCGCTGGCGTGCCTGTGCCCCTGGGCAAACCGGTCGAGACCGTGGACGAAGCCTGGGAAGTCGCCCTCAAGGTCGGCCTGCCCGTGGTGGTCAAGCCCCAGGACGGCAACCAAGGCAAGGGCGTCACCGTCAACATCACCGACCGCGCCCAGCTCGAAGAGGCCTACAAGAACGCTGCCGACTACGGCACCGTGATGGTCGAGCGCTTTTTGCCCGGCCACGACTTCCGCCTGCTGGTGGTGGGCGATCAACTGGTGGCCGCCGCCCGCCGCGAGCCGCCCCAGGTGCTGGGCGATGGCGAACACACCGTGCGCGAGCTGGTGGACGTAGTCAACCAGGACCCACGCCGTGGCGAAGGCCACGCCACCTCGCTGACCAAGATCCGCCTCGACGACATCGCCGTGGCCCGCCTGGCCATGCAGGGCCTCACGCCCGACTCCGTGCCGCCCAAGGGCCAGCGCGTGATCCTGCGCAACAACGCCAACCTATCCACCGGTGGCACCGCCACCGACGTGACCGATGACGTGCACCCCGAAGTGGCCGCGCGCGCCGTGGCCGCCGCCCAGATGGTGGGCCTGCACATCTGCGGCGTGGACATGGTGGCCGAAACCGTGCTGCGCCCGCTCGAAGAACAAGGCGGCGGTTTTGTCGAAGTGAACGCCGCCCCCGGCCTGCGCATGCACCTGGCGCCCAGCTACGGCAAGCCCCGCAACGTGGGCCAGGCCATGGTCGACAAGCTCTACGCCCATGGCGACGACGGCCGTATCCCCACCGTGGCCGTCACCGGCACCAACGGCAAGACCACCACGGCCCGCCTCATCGCCCATTTGTTCACCGCGCAAGGCCTGCGCGTGGGCATGACCAACACCGACGGCGTGTACGTGAACGGCCGCCAGATCGACAGCGGCGACTGCAGCGGCCCCAAAAGCGCCCGCAACGTGCTGCTGCACCCCGAGGTGGACGCCGCTGTGTTCGAGACCGCCCGTGGCGGCATCCTGCGCGAAGGCCTGGGTTTTGACCGCTGCCAGGTGGCCGTGGTCACCAACATCGGCGCGGGCGACCACCTGGGCCTGAACTACATCACCACGGTGGAAGACCTGGCCGTACTCAAGCGTGTGATCGTGCAGAACGTGGCCCCCACGGGCTACGCCGTACTCAACGCCGCCGACCCCATCGTGGCGGCCATGGCCTCGGCCTGCCCCGGCAAGGTGATCTACTTCGCCAGCGACCGCCATCACCCCGTGATGGTCACGCACCGCGCCCAGGGCCACCGCACCGTGTATGTGGATGGCGACTCCATCGTGGCCTCCGAAGGCTCGTGGCGCGAGACCATCCACCTGCGCGACGTGCCCATCACCCGCAACGGCAAGATCGGTTTCCAGGTCGAAAACGTCATGGCCTCCGTCGCCGCCGCCTGGGGCGTGGGCATGCCCTGGCAAACCATCCGCCGGGGCCTGTCGGGCTTTGTGAACGACAGCGACAACGCGCCCGGCCGCTTCAACATCATGGATTACCGCGGCGCCACCGTGATCGCCGACTACGGCCACAACCCCGACGCCATGCGCGCCCTGGTGGCCGCCGTGGACGCCCTGCCCGGCAACCGCCGCAGCGTGGTGATCAGCGGCGCAGGCGACCGCCGCGACGAAGACATTCGCGACCAAACCGTGATCCTGGGCGCTGCGTTCGACGACGTGATCCTGTACCAGGACGCCGCCCAGCGCGGCCGCGCCGATGGCGAAGTGATGACCCTGCTGCGCGAAGGCCTGGCCGGTGCTTCACGCACCAAACACATCGAAGAAATCCGCGGCGAGTTCGTCGCCATCGACACCGCGCTGGCCCGCCTGCAACCCGGCGACCTGTGCCTGGTGCTGGTGGACCAGGTCGAAGAAGCCCTGGCCCACCTCGCCCAGCGCTGCACCGAAACCGGAGCCACCGCATGATGATGATGATCGCCGCCACAACAGGCACAAAAAAGGCCGCACGCATTGCGGCCACCGCGCTGCTCGCCTTCGCGGGCGTGGTCGGCACGGCCCATGCAGCATCGGGCGAAAAGGTCGGCACCGTGGACACCGCCTTCCAGTGGATCGGCCGCGATCACGACATCATCGTGGAAGCCTATGACGACCCCGGCGTGCTAGGTGTCACCTGCTACGTCTCGCGGGCGCGCGTCGGCGGCATCAAAGGCACCCTGGGCCTGGCCGAAGACCGCGCCGAGGCATCGATCGCCTGCCGCCAAGTGGGTCCCATCAGCATTCCAACGCCGCTAAAACAGCAAGAAGAAGTGTTCAGCGAGCGCATGTCCATTTTGTTCAAACGCCTGCGCATCGTGCGCATGGTGGACCCAGCGCGCAACACGCTGGTCTACCTCACCTACTCCGAAAAGCTCATCGACGGCTCCCCCCAGAACAGCGTGACCGCCGTGCCGGTAGACCGCGCCACGGCCATTCCGCTGCGCAAGTGATAGGGATGGATTCACGTTCGATCCGCCCAAACTCAACCCAACAACCCGTTCGGGCTGAGCCAGTCGAAGCCTTGCGCGGCGCTTCGACTGGCTCAGTCGTGAACGGATGGGTCGATATTTTTGAATGCATCCGGGTAAGAAGCGGCGAAAAGACTCTCCATAAAAAAAGGGGCTATCGGCCCCTTTTTTATGATCAAAACAGCCTCCACCGCCCTAATATAAAGCGCTGAAAGCTATCAAAATAATAGCAAAATTACCCCTGCACAGCAATCTGCCGCAGCGCCTGCTCGAACACCTCCACCGGCTGACCGCCCTGAATCAAATGGCGCTCGTTGACGATGATGGCGGGCACCGAATGGATGCCGTTTTGCAGATAGAACTGCTCACGCTCGCGCACCACGTCGGCATAGCGGTCTGATGCCAGCAATGCACGCGCTTCCGCTACATCCAGCCCCACCTCGCCCGCCACGCGTACCAGCACTTCGTGGTTGCTAGGGTCCTGCCCATCGGTGAAGTAGGCCTTGAACAGCGCATGCTTGAGCTGGGGCTGCAGGCCCTTTTCTTCGGCCCAGTGCAACAGCCGGTGCGCGTCAAAGGTGTTGTAGACGCGGCTGCGTTTGCCCTTGCCGAAGGTGAACCCCAGGTCCGCTCCACGCGCTGCAATGGCTTCGCGGTTGCGCTCCAGCTGCTCCAGCGTGGAGCCATACTTTTCCTGCAGATGCTCGTTGATCTCCTGGCCCTCAAGGCCCATCTGCGGGTTTAGCTCAAACGGCTGAAAATGCAGGTCCAGCGCCACCTCGCCTTGGAGCCGATCAGCAGCCTGCTCCAGCGCTTTGAGGCCGATGACGCACCAGGGGCAGGAGACATCGGAGACGAAATCGATTTTGAGGGTGGTGGGCATGGGCGGGGCTCCGGCGGACAAAGATGAGAATGGTAGGCCAGGTGGTTTAACCGTGGGGGTAGCGGGTTTACTGCCGTAGAGATTGGGTAAGTTTGGCTCGGAGGGACAGCGCATCAAAGCGCGCCCGCAGCCCCATTCATGACCATTGAAAAGCTATAGTTTGTCTGATTGAGGCCCGACAGATTTCACGAGCCTGTCAGATCATTTGAGTTCCCGACCTCTATCATCAAACTCCTCCAGCAATTCTCGCGGAGTTCCTACTTTAGACGACGCCAAATGCTCATTCGAAATTTCAGTCTTCCTATAGTCGTTGCTGCACTACTTACCACGGGATGCTCAACAAATCCGCCATCTGCATTTCCCCCTCATCCCGGTACTAGAGCGAATGGGTATGAGGGCGAGACCCGACCAGAGGACGAGGTTGCGACTGTGTTCATTCTTGACGGGCGCCCAAAAAGCGAGTCGGGATACATTTGCGCCGTAAACGGCAGGCCTGCAACGATCCAGGGCGGATGCGCCTCAGTCATCTACCTGCTGCCCGGAGCATACACACTCAACATTCGCTATCAGAGTCATTTCGAGCAAGGTTCAGGCGACTTCCCAATGGGTGTAGAAGCCGGCAAGCTGTATCAGCTAAACGCAACATCGTTTCGAAGGCAAGGCCGATGGATGATCGACGTTCTTTCAGTACAGGATCGTGGGCGCGTCACCCATCGAAACGTGGCGCCAGGTCTGTTCGTCGGCCCGCTTCTGGATCAACCTATGCCGTATGGCCCATCTCAGTAACCACGGACCAAAGGCTTCGTTCAACACGATACGCTGCAGCCTCCCCGGACTGCGTACGCTCTTGGCTCAATGCATCAGTCAACTTTACGCAAGCAATATCCGTCCCCTCAACTCCGTCTTCAACACCTTCCCATAACTGTTCTTCGGCAGCGCCTCCACCCACCGGTATTCCTTCGGCCGCTTGAACCGCGCAATGTGCTCCAGACACAGAGCATCCAGCACCACATCAGCCACCGCCCCACTCTCACTCGCCACCAGGAAGGCCACCACCACCTCACCCCACTCCGCATCCCGCTGCCCCACCACCGCAACCTCGCGCACCTGGGGGTGGAGCAGCAGCACCTCTTCCACCTCGCGCGGGTAGATGTTGGAGCCGCCGGAGATGATCACGTCCTTGGATCGGTCCTTCAATGTGAGAAAGCCATCGGCATCCAGCGCACCCATGTCGCCGGTGTAGAGCCATCCATCGCGCAAGGTCTGCGCCGTGGCGGTGGGGTTGTTCCAGTAGCCGGGCATCACGGTGTCGCCACGCACCACCACCTCGCCGGTTTCGCCCGGGGGCAGGGGCTGGCCTGCGGCATCGACCACACGCACCTCCACCAGCGACTGCGCCACGCCCACCGACACCATGCGTTCGGCCCAACGCGGATGGTTGCGGTCGGCCAGTTGCGCGCGTGAGAGGGCGGTGATGGTCATGGGGCTTTCGCCCTGGCCGTAGATCTGTGCGAAGCGGTTGCCCATCACGGCCAGGGCGCTGCGCAAATCATCCGCATACATAGGGCCACCGCCGTAGACGATGGTCTTGAAGCCCGATACGTCAGCGCCCGTGGCACGCACATGGTCTACCAGGCGGTGGACCATGGTGGGTGCGGCAAACAGGGTGAGCTGGCCTACGCTGGCCGCGAGCTGCACCAGCTCGGCGGGCTCAAACCCGCCTGACACCGGCACCACATGCCGCCCGCCACGCAGCACCTGGGCGTAGTTGTACAGGCCCGCGCCGTGCGACATGGGCGCGGCGTAGACCATGGCATCGCCGGGCAGCATGTCGTCCACATCGGTGAAGTAGCAGGCCGTCATGGCCAAGAGGTTGCGGTGGGTCTGCATCACACCCTTGGGGCGGCCGGTGGTGCCCGAGGTGTAGAACAGCGAGGCCAGGTCTCCCGGCGCGCGGTCGCACACCGGCATGGGTGCGTGCGACACGGCGGCTTGGTAGGCCATAGAGCCCAGCACCAGCGTGTGGACGGGGTCGGCACCCGCCTCTTGCGCGGCGGCCGTCAAAGCCTCGGACACCAGCACCACGCGAGCGCCGGAGTCGGCCAGCACATAGGCCAGCTCCTTGGCATGCAGCTTGTAGTTGACCGGCACCGACACGGCGCCCGCCCACAAAATGGCGTGCAGTGCCTCCAGGTATTCGGGCGCATTGGCGGCGTAGAGGGCCACGCAGTCGCCAGGCATCACGCCGTGGTGCTCTCGCAGGCAGGCGGCCAGCGCGGCGGTGCGTGCGCCCAGCGCCTGGTAGGTCCACAGCAGTTGGTCGCCGTGCAGCACAGCGGGTTGGCCGGGGTAAAGCTGTGCGCTGCGGCGCAGCAGGTGGGCGATGTTCATCGTGTGCCCTCCGCTGGATCTGGGTTGCCCGCACTGCCTTTGATCACTGCCACCCGCATGCTGTTGCTCCTTGTCGTCAGGCAATCACTGTAAGCAAACCCGGCAACGATGCACAGTCGCTCAACTACGCAAGGAAAAACCCGTATCGGTGGCAATCGGCCTTTCCGCCACCTGGGGATGCACCTGGTTACCAGATTCCGTCAATTCCCCACACTCCGTGGCGTTGAAAGCCTGCGGCCTAGACTGCATCTGGACACCAGCCCCGCAGTCGTTGTGCCACCGTTGCGCCTTCTGCGGAATCGCTCCTTCTATTTGGCCCCAGGCCCGCCCCGCATGAACACCGAACAGCAAAAATCCATCCTCACCATTGCCTTGCTGGCCGCCTTTGCGGACGGCACCAAGGACGATGCCGAGCGCGACGAAATCCGTCGCATCGCCCAATCACTGGCGGGCGACAGCGGCATGGCCGACCTGCCACACATTTACCAGGACGTGCTGCTCAAGCGCACCAGCGTGCAAGCCGCCGCTGCGGCGCTGAGCGACCCTGCGCACCGCCAACTGGCTTATGAGATGGCGGTGTGCGTGTGTGATGTGGATGGGCGGCAGACACCTGCAGAAGCGCAGTTTCTGGCCACGCTCAAGGCCGCACTGCAGTTGGGCGCCCAGCAGACGGCAGCGTTTGACCACGATGCCGATACATTGGTGGATGTGGCGGAGAAGTCCGCCCCCTCGGCTGCGCCCTGGGGCGTGGCAGGAACGGCTGCCGGTGCCGCTGCCTACGCTGCGGCCGCCACCCCAGCCCCTGCGGCAACCACCACAACATCCTTCGGCCCTGCCGATGCCGAACTCGACAAATCCATCCTCAACTACGCGCTGCTCAACGGTGCGCTGGAGCTGCTGCCCCAGTCCTGGGCGTCCATGGCCATCATCCCCATGCAGGTGAAGATGGTGTACGGCATTGGCAAGGCCCACGGCGTGGAGCTGGACCAGGGCCACATCAAGGAGTTCATCGCCGCTGCAGGCGTGGGCATGACCTCGCAATACCTCGAGCAGTTTGGCCGCAAGCTGCTCGGCGGCCTGCTGGGCAAGGCGGCGGGCCGGACCATCGGCGGCCTGGGCAGCGCGGCCACAGGCATGGCGTTTTCGTTTGCCACCACCTATGCACTGGGCCAGGTGGCCAAGCGCTACTACGCCGGGGGCCGCGTGATGAGCACGGCCATGCTGCGCGATACCTTCCAAAACCTGCTCGACCCCGCCAAGCAGATGCAGTCGCAGTACCTGCCACAAATCCAGCAGAAGGCCGCCACGCTGGACGCCGGCAAGATCATGGCCATGGTGCGCGGCGGCTGAGCAGGGGCAACATCCAAAGCACAAATGCTATATTTTTGATAGCTATTAGCGCTTATACATCAAGCGCTAGAGGCCAAAAATCATTCAAATTCATTCATCCACCCACCCGCTGCGCCCCAGCCACTGCACCAGCCGCCGGGCCACGGCGCCGGGCTGCTCCATGGTCAGCATGTGGCCGCAGCCGGGCAGCAGGTGGAGTTCAGCGCCCGGCACCAGCGCGGCGATCTCGGCGGAGCATTCGGGTGGCGTGAGCTGGTCGGCCTCGCCGCACAGCACCAGCACGGGGCAAGCCGCCTGGGGCAGGTGCAGGCGTGCATCGGGCCGGTGGATGACGGCGCGGTTCTGGCGCACCAGGTGGGCGGCACCCGCATCCAGCACAAAATCCAGGTAGGCCTGCACCAGCGCGGCGTTGGCGGCGTTGGCCGGGTGGAAGGCCAGGGCCACGTTGGGCTCGATCACTTCGCGCACACGGCCTTGCTCAAACAAGGTGATGGCGCCCTCGCGCAGGGCGCGCATGTCGGGCGTTTCGGGCCGTGCCGTGGTGCCCAGCAGCGCCAGGCCCGCCACGCGCCCGGGCGCCTGGCGCGCGGCCTCCATGGCGACCATGCCGCCCATCGATGCGCCCGCCAGCACCAGCGGCCCCGCGTGCTGCGCGAGCAGCCGGGCGGCGAAATCCTCGATGGTGTGCAGCGTCGCATTCTGGTGGGCCGTGGCCACCGTGGGGCGCAGCGCTGCAGGCAACAGCGGCAACACGCCGTGCCACATGCGTTCGTCGGCCGCCAGGCCGGGCAAAAGCAGAAGTTGGGGTGATACGGACATGGTGCAGAAGGTTATTACCCAATGGACGTGACAAGCGGCTAGTACAGCACCAGCCTCGGGAATTGTGCCCACTGTGGCTCGGGACTTGCTAGCATGGCCTGCATATGCCCATACACGCCGCACTCCACCACGTCACGCACTACCAATACGACCGGCTGGTTGCCCTGGGGCCGCAGACGGTGCGGTTGCGCCCTGCCCCCCATTGCCGCAGCAACGTGGTGTCGTATTCGCTCAAGGTCGAGCCTGCGCAGCACTTCATCAACTGGCAGCAAGACCCCTTCGCCAACTACCAGGCGCGGCTGGTCTTCCCCGAGAAGACGCGCAGCTTCAAGGTGACGGTGGACCTGGTGGTCGAGATGGCGGTGTACAACCCCTTCGACTTCTTCCTGGAGCCCGAGGCCGAGCACATCCCGTTCCAATACAGCAGCGATGTGCAGCAAGAGCTGACGCCCTACCTGGCCACCGAGCCGATGACGCCGCTGGTGAAGGCCTATCTCGGCAAGATCGACCGCAGCAAGCAACGCTCCATCGACTTCCTGGTCCAGCTCAACCAGCAGGTGGCGCAGGACGTGCGCTACCTCATCCGCCTGGAGCCCGGTGTGCAGACACCCGAGCAGACGCTGCAAAAGGCCAGCGGCTCGTGCCGCGACTCGGGCTGGCTGCTGGTGCAGCTGCTGCGTCACCTGGGGCTGGCGGCGCGTTTTGTGTCGGGCTATTTGATCCAGCTCACGCCCGACGTGAAGGCGCTCGACGGCCCGAGCGGCACCGACCACGACTTCACCGACCTGCACGCCTGGTGCGAGGTGTACCTGCCCGGCGCGGGCTGGATTGGCCTGGATGCCACCAGCGGCCTGCTCGCGGGCGAGGGCCACATCCCGCTGGCCTGCACGCCCCAGCCCTCGGGCGCCGCGCCCATCGAGGGGCTGATGGACGAGGCCGAGGTGGAGTTCGCCCACGAGATGCGCGTGACGCGCATCTACGAATCCCCCCGCGTGACCAAGCCCTACACCGAAGACCAGTGGCAGGCCGTGCTGGCCCTGGGCGACCAGGTAGACGCCGACCTGCAGGCGGGCGACGTGCGCCTGACCATGGGCGGCGAGCCCACCTTCGTGGCCGTGGGCGACCGCGATGCGGCCGAGTGGAACACCGACGCCCTGGGCCCCACCAAACGCGGCTACGCCACCGAGCTCACCCACAGGCTGCGCGCCGAATACGGCCAGGGCGGTTTTCTGCACTTTGGCCAGGGCAAGTGGTATCCGGGTGAACAATTGCCGCGCTGGGCGCTGTCGATCTGCTGGCGCGCCGACGGCCAACCGGCGTGGAACAACCCTGCGCTGTTCGCCGACGAGCGCGACCCCTCGCACTACACCAGCGACGACGCAGAGCGCTTTGTCCACCACCTTGCGCACACGCTGGGCATCACCGACCGCCACATCCAGCCCGGCTACGAGGACACCTTCTACTACCTGTGGCGCGAGCGGCGCCTGCCGGTCAACGTTGATCCGTTTGATGCGCGACTGGACGACGAGCTGGAGCGCGCCCGCCTGCGCCGCGTGTTCGAACAAAAGCTCGACAGCGTGGTGGGCTATGTGCTGCCGCTGCAGGCGGGTGAAGGGGCGGGCAGCGTGTGGAGCACCGGCCCCTGGTTCTTCCGCGACGACCGCATGCTGCTCATCCCCGGCGATTCGCCCATGGGCTACCGCCTGCCACTCGATGCGCTGCCCTGGGTGAGCGCGGCAGATGCCGACCACCTCATCCCGCCAGACCCCACCGCGCCCCAAGGCCCGCTGGCTGCGGCCCACACGCTGCGTGTGCGGTATGCCATGCCACAGGGCACAACAGGAACAGGTGGCGACCACGCACGCCAGCCGGGCCAGCCCGACCCGTTTGCAGGCCCCACGCAGCCGCCCGGCAAGTTCACATCGGCCGCAGGGCTGTCGCGCACGGCCCTGTGTGTGGAGGTGCGCGACCCGCGCCGTGCCAGCGGCCCCAAGGCCGAGAAGGTGGGCGAGAAGTACGGCGTTTTGTATGTCTTCATGCCCCCGCTGGCGCGCCTAGACGACTACCTGGACCTGCTGGCCGCCGTGGAGGCCACGGCCAAAGCGCTGGGCATGAAGATCGTGCTGGAAGGCTACCCGCCGCCACGCGACGCGCGCCTGAAGGTGCTCGCGGTGACGCCCGACCCCGGCGTGATCGAGGTGAACATCCACCCCACCAGCCACTGGCGCGAGCTGGTGGAGCACACCGAATTTCTGTACCACGCCGCGTGGGAGACGCGCCTGTCGGCCGAGAAGTTCATGACCGACGGCCGCCACACCGGCACCGGGGGTGGCAACCATTTTGTGATGGGCGGCGCCACCCCGGCCGACTCGCCGTTTTTGCGCCGCCCCGAGCTGCTGGCCAGCCTGCTGCTGTACTGGCACAACCACCCCAGCCTGAGCTATTTGTTCAGCGGCCTGTTCATCGGCCCCACCAGCCAGGCGCCGCGCGTGGACGAAGCGCGCAACGACCAGCTCTACGAGCTGGAAATCGCGCTGCGCGAGATCGAAGCCAACCGTGCCCGCTACGGCCAGGACATGCCGCCCTGGCTGGTGGACCGCACGCTGCGCAACATCCTGGTGGACGTGACAGGCAACACGCACCGCAGCGAGTTTTCCATCGACAAGATGTACTCGCCCGACAGCAGCACCGGTCGCCTGGGTCTTCTGGAGCTGCGCGCTTTCGAGATGCCGCCCCACGCCCGCATGAGCGTGGTGCAGCAGTTGCTGCTGCGCGCGCTGATCGCCCGCTTCTGGAAGACGCCCTACCGCGCCCCTGCCGCGCGCTGGGGCACCGAGCTGCACGACCGCTTCATGCTGCCCACCTTTATCCAGCAGGACATGCACGATGTAGTGGCCGAAATGGCCGAGGCGGGTTATGCCTTCGATGCCGCGTGGTTTGCGCCGCAGTTCGAGTTCCGCTTCCCCATGGTCGGCACGGTGCAATCGATGGGCGTGGAGCTCACCTTGCGCAGCGCGCTGGAGCCCTGGCATGTGATGGGCGAGGAAGGCTCCGCCGGGGGCACCGTGCGCTATGTGGACTCGTCGCTGGAACGCATCGAAGTGCGCGTAACCGGCCTCAACGAAAGCCGCCATGTGGTTACCGTCAACGGCCAGCCGCTGCCGCTGCAAACCACGGGCACCATGGGCGAGTTCGTGGCGGGCGTGCGCTACAAGGCCTGGAACCCGCCCTCGGCCCTGCACCCCACCATTGGCGCCCACGCGCCGCTCACGTTCGACATCGTCGACACCTGGATGAACCGATCGCTCGGCGGCTGCCAGTACCACGTGGCCCACCCCGGCGGGCGCAACTACACAACCTTCCCGGTCAACGCCTACGAGGCCGAAAGCCGCCGCCTGGCGCGCTTCTTCCGCATGGGGCACACGCCGGGGCCGCTGGCGGTGCCGCCCGCCACCATCGAGCTGCCGGGCAGCCGGGAGTTTCCGTTCACACTGGATCTGCGGCGCAAGATGAGGCCGTGACGTAGCGCCAGCAACCTCCCCACACGGGTTTTTGAAGCTGCGGGTTACCCGCAGCGCTCTCGGTGCCAAATGCCCGAAAATCCAGCGCAGTGAAAAACCCCAACGACAGCCTCTTGCCCACAGCCCTCACCGAAAGCGCGGCCCAGCTCGCAGCCGCGCTGGCGCCTGCCGCTGCGGCCGGGCACTTCGACGAGTTGCGCGGCACCCGCGCGGCCACGCCACCCGCCGCCAGCTTTGCCAGCGCCTCAAATGCTCCTGTTTCGATAGCTGGTAGCGCTTGTCTATCAAGCGCCTGGGCCGATTTCTTTGAACAATTGGGAACCGAGGGTTTTCAGGACCTGGACCGGCGCATGCAGAGCCTGCAGCGCCAGGTGCGCGACAACGGCGTCACCTACAACGTCTATGCCGATGCCGACGGCCCACAGCGGCCCTGGTCGGTCGACCTGTTCCCGCTCATCCTCCCGCAGGGCGACTGGGCGCACATCGAGCGCGGCGTGTTGCAGCGCACGCGCCTGCTCGACCGCGTGATGGCCGACGTGTACGGCCCACAAGAGCTGCTGCGCAAAGGCCTGCTGCCCAGTGCGCTGGTGCAGGGCCACCCTGGCTACCTGCGCGCCATGCACGGCGTGCAGCCCGTGGGCGGCACCCACCTGCACATTGCGGCGTTCGACCTGGCGCGCGACGCACAGGGCGACTGGTGGGTGGTCTCGCAGCGCACGCAGGCGCCGTCGGGCCTGGGCTATCTGCTGGAGAACCGGCTGCTCATCTCGCGCTTGTTCCCCGAGGCCTTTAGCCAGATGCATGTGCAGCGCCTGGCCGCCACCTACCGCGCCCTGCTCGACGGGCTGCGGCAGATGAGCCCGGCAGGGCCGGATGCACGCATCGTGCTGCTCACGCCCGGCCCGTACAACGAAACCTACTTCGAGCACGCCTACCTGGCGCGCTATCTGGGCCTGACGCTGGTGGAGGGCAACGACCTCACCGTGCGCGACGCCCACCTGTACCTCAAGACGCTGCACGGCCTGCAGCCGGTGCACGGTATCCTGAAACGCCTGGACGACGAGTTCCTGGACCCGCTGGAGCTGCGCAGCGACTCACGCCTGGGCGTGCCCGGCCTGCTGCAGGCGATCCGCGCGGGCAACGTCCTGGTGGCCAACGCGCCGGGCTCGGCGTTTCTCGAATCGTCGGCGCTGCTGGGTTTCATGCCCGCGCTGTCGCACCACCTGCTGGGCGAGGAACTCGCACTGCCGTCCCTGCCCACCTGGTGGTGCGGCGAGCGTGCTGCCATGCAAGCCGTGCTGCCGCAACTGGCGCACAGCGTGATCCGCCCCACCTGGCCGATGGCGCAGCAAGGCCCTGTGCTGGGCGGCGCGCTGCCACCGCAGGAGCTGGCCCAGTGGGCCGAGCGCGTGAAAGGCCACGGCGACGAATACACCGTGCAGGCCCACCTGCCGTTGTCGCAGATGCCCACGTGGCAGCCCGGTGCGCCAGGGCAGCCTGGCAGCCACATTGCCCCGCGCTCGGTGATGCTGCGGGTGTTTGCCGTGTGCGACGGCCCCGGCTCCTGGCGCGTGCTGCCCGGCGGGCTGGCGCGCATCGCCACCGGCGACAGCGAGATCACGTCCATGCAGCGCGGCGGCAGCAGCGCTGATGTGTGGGTGCAGACCGGCGGCACGGTGGACACCACCACGCTGCTGGCGCACAACCAGAGCGCCCCCGCCGTGGTGCACCGCAGCCGCCAGGTGACCAGCCGCGCCGCCGAAAACCTTTTCTGGCTGGGCCGCTATACCGAACGCACAGAAAACGTCACTCGCCTGGCGCGCGTTGCGCTGCAATGCCTGAACGGCGAAGACCAGTCGTCCCAGCCACTGCTGGCCTGGCTCAGCACCCTGGCCATGGGCCAAGGCCTGGTGCTGCCCACCGTGCCGCCCGCTACCCAGGCGCGGCGCGTGTTCGAGCGCTCGCTGATCGCGGGGCTCACCAACGCGGCGCAGGTCACCAGCGTGGGCTATAACCTGCGCGGCATCCTGGGCGCGGCCTCGGCCGTGCGCGACCGCCTGTCGCAAGAGCACTGGCACCTCATCGTGAGCACCGAGGCCGAGTTCTTCGCGCAGCGCCCGAACGACGACATCGAAGATGGCGACTATTCACCGCTGGAGGCGCTGCGCCAGCTGGAAACCCTGAGCGGCCGCACCGCCGCCATGACCGGCCAGCAGACCGACCGCATGACCCGCGACGACGGCTGGCGGCTGCTGTCCATCGGGCGGCACCTGGAGCGCCTGGGTTTTCTGGCCGCCGCGCTCGAAAGCGGCCTGCAGACCGGAGCGGTGTTCGACGAAAGCGGCTTCGAGGCCATGATCGCGCTGTTCGACAGCACCATCACCTTCCACGCCCAGTACCAGCAGCGGCGCGACATGCCCGCGCTGCTCGACCTCTTGGTGATCGACCGGGACAACCCCCGCTCGCTCGCCTGGGTGGCACAGACGCTGCGCGGGCGCATCGCCAAGATCGAGGCCGCCGCTGGAGCGCCAGGCGAGTCGGCGGGCCTGGGCATCCCCGATGCGTCCGACTTGTCGCTCGCGGACCTGTGCGCACA
The DNA here is from genome assembly GCF_027492855.1 of Acidovorax sp. Lineage (GTDB taxonomy): Bacteria > Pseudomonadota > Gammaproteobacteria > Burkholderiales > Burkholderiaceae_C > Acidovorax. The sequence continues at coordinate 39,307 of NZ_JAPUDY010000061.1, read as the reverse complement.
GGATGCCGAGGGCCGGTATGCCGCGCTGGAGCAATACCTGGGTCACTGCGTGCAGGGTGTGGCGGACCTGTCGGACGTGCTGGCCACGCGCTATTTCACCCATTCGGTGGACGCGCTCAGGCACAGCGTAGGAGCCTGAAATGGAACACCCCCTGAGTCGCCTTCGGCGCCTTCCCCCTCAAGGGGGACGCAGCCCTCGCTGCGGGGCGGCCCTTGCTCGGCTGCCCTGGCCTCGGGCGCGCCGGTTTCACACGCTGCCTTCGGTCTCAAAGCCTGGACTTCCATGAAGCTGCGCGTCATCCACGAAACGGTGTACCAGTACACCCCGGCGGTGCAGAACGCCCAGCACATGGCCCACCTGCGGCCACGCACCGGGCCGGCGCAGCGCGTGCTCACCCATGCGCTGCAGATCGACCCCGTACCTGCCCAGTGCGAAGCCACGCAGGACGTGTTTGGCAACACCCGCGCATTCTTCAGCCTGCCCTTCACCCACGAGGGGCTGCGCGTGCGCGCCGAAAGCCTGCTGGAAACCACCCCACAACCACCGGCACCGCCCGGCGAGCCCTGGGAGGCGGTGCGCGAACACCTGGCCTACCGGCGGGGCATGCCCTACCACCCTGCCGCCGAGTTCGGCTTTGCCTCGCCCTACATCCCCCGGCACGCCGACTTCGTGACCTATGCCAGCGAGAGCTTTGCGCCGGGGCGCCCGCTGATGGATGCGGCCCGCCACCTGATGTCGCGCATCCACGCCGATTTCAGCTACACAGCCCATGCCACGGATGCGGGCACGCCTGCGCTCGAATCGCTGCGGCTGCGCCGTGGCGTATGCCAGGACTTCGCCCACGTGATGATCGGCTGCCTGCGCAGCATGGGCCTGGCGGCACGTTATGTGAGCGGCTACCTGCTGACCGAGCCCCCACCGGGCCAGCCCCGGCTGGTGGGCGCCGATGCCTCGCACGCCTGGGTGTCGGTGTGGTCCCCCGCCGCCGTGGAGGGCGATGGCATGGACGACGATGCGGAGTGGTTCGACCTCGACCCCACCAACAACCGCGCTGCGGGCGAGGACTATGTGACCCTGGCCATCGGGCGCGACTACTCGGATGTCTCGCCGCTGCGGGGCGTGATCCACGGCGGCGACCACCATGTGTTGCAGGTGGCGGTGACGGTGGAACCCGTGGAGCAGCCCCTGGGCTTCAGCCCGGCGGCGGCGCCAGGCCAGCCCGGCTGATGGCGGGCGGTGGCGCGGCAACCGGGCGCTGCCCCGCAGTGCGCACCACGTCATGCACGAAACGCAGCTTGGCCAGCGCCTGTTCCGCCAGGGCGAAGGGGTAGGCGTCGGGCTGGCCCAGGCTGCGCGTGAGGCTGTTGAGCAGCAGCGTCAGGGGCACGAGGTGCTCCAGCATGGCGTCAAAACCGGGCGTCGGGGTGCCGAAGGGGTCGATGGCGCTGCTGCGCTGCGCACCATAGAGACCGGGGACCGTGACCTCGGTGGCGTAGCTGGCCGAGGTCTCCAGCAAGTCGATCATGTGCAGGTAGTGGGCCCAGGTCTCGGCCCAGTCCTCCCAGGGGTGGGCGGACGCATAGGCGCTCACATAGTGCGCGGCCCAGTCACCCAGATCATTGCCTTTGGCGTAGTGGGCCTCCAGCGCGGCGGCGTAGTCCTGGCGCTCGTCGCCGAACACGCGGCGGAAGTCGTCGATGCAGCCGCCGTCGCGCACCAGTTGGTCCCAGTAGAAGTGGCCGGACTCGTGGCGCAGGTGGCCGATCAGGGTACGGTAGGGTTCGCCCAGCGCGATGCGGCGGCGGGCACGTTCGTCATCGTCCGCCTCGGCCACGTTGAGCGTGATGGTGCCGCTGTGGTGGCCCGTCAGCACCGGCGGCCCGCCCGGCACTTCGGCTCGGAACTCGAACACCGGCCCGGCGCGCCCCGGCACGGGCTCCAGGCCCAGGCGGGCCAGGCTGTAGAACAAACGCCGCTTGGCGGCCTCGATCTGCATCCAGCGGCCCAGGTTGGCGGCTTCGGCCAGGTCGGGCATCACCCGCGTCTGTCGGCACGACACGCACAACTCGGCGTAATCGTTGGCGGGCACCGCGAAGTTGCAGGCCTGGTGCTCGGTGTGGTTGCGGCACATGCGGTACAGCCGCCCGCTGTAGTCCGCGCTGTCGCGCCCGCCCCTGCGCCGCCACAGGTCGGCGCCGTCCTGCGGCGCAGGCACCAGGGCCGCCATGGCCATCACATCGGGCAAAAAAGCCAGCGCGCTGCCGCAGTGCAGGCACTGCACGCTGTCGAAAAAGACCAGATGGCCGCAATGGTCGCAATTGAATACCCGCATGGTGTGTAGCTTATCCGGGGCGCGACAAGGGGCAAGGCACAGGGTGCGCCCGTTGCCGCGCCCGTGCAAAAGAAAGAGCAGGCACCAGGACACTGTGCCTGGAGCCTGCTCCACAAGTAGAGGCTGCACGCGGCGGGGCCATGGCCTCGCCGTGCACGGCGTCAAGTCATCCGTTCATCATCAGGGGCGCACCACAATGCTGTTGCGCACTTCGCGCACATGCTTGGTGTTGCGGGCAATGTTCTCTGCCTGGTTCTTTTCGGCCTGCGACTTGGCAAAGCCCGAAAGCTGCACCGTGCCGTTGAGCGTCTCCACGCTGATGGATGTGGCCGACACGTTCTTGTCTTCGGCCATCTTGGCCTTGACCGCGGTCGTGATGCCCGCGTCATCCACGTAGGAGCCCACGGTTTGTTGGTCGCGAGCCACCGAGCAGCCCGTGGCCGTGACGATGGTGATGCCAGCCACAGCGGCGAAAGCGAGGGCACGAGCGTATTTCATGGTGTTTTCCTTCATCATCAAAAATGGTTGGGAACGCGGTTGCTGGGACGGACAGTCTAGCGGTCCGTGCCCCCGCGTGGGCAGCGGACGGGAGGGAGACTCAATAAACGCCGCTGTTGCGACGGCGACGGGACAGCCACAGCACCAGGGTTGCCGCAGCCGCACCTGTGGCAGCGGCAATCACCAGCGACTTGCCGGGCTGCTCAGCCACATACTGGCCCGTGGCATGGGCAGCATGCTGGATCTGGCGGCGCGCACGGGCGCTGGTGTCGGCGCAATAGTCGATGCTGCGCGAGGCCAGCGCCTGGGCGCGGGCAGCCAGGTCGTCGATGGTAGGGTCGGCCCGGCGGCGCAGGTCGCGCACATGCCCTTCGGCCTGGTCCAGCGAATGGTCAGCCACCGCGCGGGTGGTTTGCAGGACGTCCTGCGCGCTTTGCAGGGCATCGTCGGCCAGGTGGCGGGCATTGCGGGTTGCGGTGTGGGCGGCGGTCTGAAGACTCATGAAGAAGCTCCTTGGTAGCGGGGGTAGTGAGGGCCGGAGGGGCGGTGCGCGCAGCGGCGCATGCGTCACCCCTTCTTGATCAGGCCGAGGACAAAGGTCACCACGGCCATGATCACGAACACGAAGAACAGGATCTTGGCGATGCCTACGGCCCCGGCGGCAATACCGCCAAAACCGAAGAGCGCGGCGATCAGCGCGATCACCAGAAAGACAACGGCGTAATGCAACATTTTTTCCATCTCCTTGCGGGGGCCGGAATGCCGGCCGACTGGCTGGCGCGATAGTCTCGGCGCCTGGATTCCACTGTAGGCAACAAGCCCCACGAGGGATGCCGGTGCCCTGCGCGCCCGCCTGTCGGCATCGCTGCGGCAGCGGTGTAGGACAGCGCGCCGCAGGCAGCGCCATGGCCCACAAGAGGCCATAGCGCATCAGTCGTCTCGGAAACGGAGTCAGCCGCCCTGGGCTGCAATCGCCGGCAGATCGACAGGCGCCCGCTGCAGCGGCAACACGGCCGACACCAGGGCGCCATCACCGGGGCGGGAGGTGAGCGAGAGGCGCCCCCCTGCCGCTTCGACACGGTGGCGCATGCCCGCCAGCCCGTGCGAGGTGGGGCGCACGGTGGCCGGGTCAAACCCCACGCCGTCGTCGCGCACCTGAACCGCCACATGGGTGGGATACGCATGCACCAGCACCAGCACCTTGGTGGCCTTGGCGTATTTGCCGATGTTGGTCAGGGCCTCTTGCACCATGCGGTACACCGTGAGCTGGGTTGCATCGGGTAGTTGCACGGCCTCCAGGCTGGTCTCGACCTCGATACCCGCACGCTCGGCGTATTCGCGCGTCAGGATTTCGAGCGCGGCCGTCAGCCCCAGATTGGACAAGGACGAGGGGCGCAGGTCTTCGATGATGCGGCGCTTGAGCGCAATGCCGCTGTTGAGGGTATCCGTGAGGTGCTTGAGGCGCTCGGCGATGTCAGGCGCCGAGGCGTTGATCTTGGATTTCAGGCGCGCCACATCGAGTTTGGCGGCCGTCAGCAAGGCGCCCAGCTCATCGTGCAGCTCGCGCGCCAGATGCCCTCGCTCTTCCTCACGCACCTGCTGCAGGTGGTTGGCCAGCTCCGACAACGTGGCGGTGCGCTCGCGCACCAGGCCCTCCAGGCGATCCCGCTCCTGCTCCAGCAGCACCTGTTCGCGCCTGCCCACCGCCTGCACGGCCTGTGTCTGGCGCAAATACATATAAAAGGCCAACAGGCCGATCACAGTGACCGTGGCAATGCCGATACGCGACAGCATCAGCGACTGCTCGATTTGCGCCCGCCCAACGGACAGCCGCTCGTCACTGCTTGTAATCAGCTTTTGCGCGTGTGTACGGATTGCCTCCATGTGCTCTTTGCCCACGTCGGTGCTCATGACGAACTTCCAGGCGTCCTCGTTGCCCTTGCGGCGCAATCGCAAGCTCAACTCCATCTCACCCAGCTTGCGCGATATTTGCCGCGATAGCAGCGCAAACTCCCGCATGTCGTCCGCATGCCCCATGAACTGCTGGCTCAACCGGTCCATGTTGGTCTGCACGGTGGCAACGGCCTTGTCGTAGGGCTCCAGATAGCTTTCGTTGCCGGTGAGCAGGTAGCCCCGTTGGCCGGTCTCCGCATCGAGCATGCTTTGCAGCAGCTTGTTGACATCCCCGCGGGTGGTCAGGCCCTCGGCCATTTGTTGCAGCGCGTCCAAAGAGCGCATGTGCCCCGTCTCGTTGATGCCGACCAGCACCAGCGCCGCCAGCAACGCCATGGGGAGGCTCAGCGCCATGGCGCGGGCCTTGGGCAACCAGCGCCGCGTACTTTCCTGAAGATTCATATACTTACTCTGGATAATGAGCTATCGCCTGCCAGCGGCCCCAGCCATTCAGCGGCATGCAGGCCCTCAGGCCCCAAGTTACAGACGCACCGGCAGCACAGCTGCCACCCCACGAAAGCAATATCAATGATCAAGATCGGCATTGTGGATGACCACGCAATTGTTCGCGCCGGGTTGCGACAGTTTCTGTCGGAACATGTGGACCTGCGGGTCGAAGGCGAAGCCGCCAATGGCCGCGAAGCCATCGACCTGGTGCGCAACAAGGAAATCGACGTGCTGCTGATGGACCTGTCGATGCCCGGCCAAAGCGGCCTCGATGCGCTGGCCATGCTGCGCGCCAAGGCCCCCGACATGGGCATCCTGATCCTGAGCGGATACCCCGAAGAGCACTATGCGATCAACCTGATCCGCCAGGGCGCGAGCGGCTACCTGAACAAGGAGTGCGAGCCTGCGGAGATTGCGGAAGCCATCCGCACCATTGCGCTGGGCCGCCGCTACCTGACGCCTGCCGTGGCAGAACTGCTGGCGCAGCAACTCAACCGCAAGGACGATGCGCCGCCCCACGAACAGTTGTCCGAGCGCGAGTTTCAGGTGTTCCTCAAGCTGGCCAAGGGCGAGACGGCTGGAGACATCGCGAAGGATCTGTCGCTGAGCGTCAAAACCGTGAGCACCTACCGCACGCGGTTGATGGAAAAAATGAGCCTGTCGTCCAACAGCGATCTGACCTATTACGCGCTCAAGAACCGCCTGATTGATTGACATTGATTGAGTGAGCGAGCGGGGCAGCGCCAGGCGTCACGACGGCGTGTTGTCCGCTGCCGAATCGCTGCTACCGTGCAAGACGCAGTAGTCCACCAAGGCATCGATTTCGTTGGACTTGTCGAACACCGCATCCACCCCCAACTGCGCGCAGCGCATGCGCACATCGGGGGTTGCGTAGTTGCTGAGCACCACCATCTTCTGACCGGGTCGGCGTTTGCGGCAGGCTGCCAGCACACCCAGGCCGCTGCCTTGGCGCAAAAACAGATCGACGATGGCCAGATCCCACTGCTCGCCGTGGGTGGAAAGCCAATGTGTGCCTTCATTCTCGGTTTCTGCCATACCCACCGCTTGTACAGACGCCAACTCTTCCAGAGTACCGATCAGGTTCTCACGGATGGTTGCGTTGTCTTCAACAATGTAGGTGCGCAGCTTCACAATCGGGTCCACTTTGGCGGTCAGCGTGAGGGACACGCTGCCTGAGCCTTGAATTTATGCCTGACGGCGCCAGAATTCTGCCAGCGACAACAGGCTGACCCTGTAGGAGGAGTCCTACCGCGTTGCACACACCGGGCAGTGGGGGGCGCGCTGCACGCGCATGGTGCTCCACTCCATGGAGCGCCCGTCCAGCATCAGCAACCGGCCCGCCAGCGATGTGCCGACGCCCGCCAGCAGCTTGAGCGCCTCGGCGGCCTGCATGGCACCCACCACCCCGACCAGCGGCGCAAACACGCCCATCGTGGAGCAGCGCACCTCTTCAAACGCGGCGTCTGGCGGGAAGATGCAGGCATAGCAAGGCGACTGCGTATCGCGCGGGTCCACCACGGTGATCTGCCCATCGAACTGGATCACCGCACCGGCCACCAGGGGCGTGCCGTGGCGCACACAGGCAGCATTGACGGCGTGGCGCGTGGCGTAGTTGTCGCTGCAGTCCAGCACCACGGTGGCTTGGCGCACCAGGTCGTCCAGGGCGGCGGCATCCACCCGCGCCTTCAGCCGGGTCACCCGCACCTCGGGGTTGATGGCCGCCATGGCCTCAGCGGCCGAATCCACTTTCGGGAGCCCCACCCGCGCCGTGGTGTGGGCGATCTGGCGCTGCAGATTGGTAAGGTCCACCACATCGTCGTCCACCAGCGTGATGTGCCCCACGCCCGCCGATGCCAGGTACAGCGCCGCTGGCGAGCCCAGTCCGCCCGCGCCGATGATGAGGGCGTGCGCTGCCAACACGCGCTCCTGCCCCTCGATGCCCATCTCGTCGAGCAGGATGTGGCGGGAATAGCGCAGGAGCTGGTCGTCGGTCATGGGGCGTCAGGCAGAAAAGACAGCAGAAACAGGTGCAGATGCAAAAAGGCTGGATTTCTCGCGAAATCCAGCCTGCAGAGCGGAGCGCGAAAGGCTCAATTCTCTTTCTTTTCTTCCTTGCGTTCCGTCAGCGTCTTGCTGACCAGCACGGGGCGGCCCTTGAGCTGGTTAAGCGCCTGCACCAGTTGGAAGTCCTTGTCGGTGCCGAACTCGGGTGCCTTGCGCTCGGACTCGGGCTTCTTGGCTTCTGCCTCCAGGCGCTTGCGGGCTTCCTCGCGGGCCTTTTCACGGGCCTCGTCCTTCACCTCTTCGCCCTGGCCGCTCCCCAGGTGTTTGTCGAGGTCTGCCTCGCGCATGCGCAGGGCGGCAAAAAGGTTGCCTTCTTCCGATTCATCGATCATCACGTCGGGCACGATGCCCTTGGCCTGGATCGACTTGCCGCTCGGCGTGTAGTAGCGCGCCGTGGTCAGCTTGATGCCTGTGTCCGGCCCCAGAGGGCGCACCGTCTGCACCGAGCCCTTGCCAAAGGTCTGGCTGCCCATCACGGTAGCGCGTTTGTGGTCCTGCAGCGCGCCCGCCACGATTTCGCTGGCGGAAGCGGAGCCTTCGTTCACCAGAATCACCAACGGCACCGACTTGAGTGCGGCAGGCAGGCGCTTGAGCGGGTCGCCGCCGCCCCGGCGTTGGTAGTAGTCGGGCGATGCCTTGTAAGTGGCCTTGCTGTCGGCCAGTTGGCCGTTGGTGGAGACCACCGTGACGTTTTCTGGCAGGAAGGCCGCCGAGATCGCCACGGCCGCGTCCAGCAGGCCGCCGGGGTCGTTGCGCAGGTCCAGCACCATGCCCTTGAGGTGGGGCTCCTGCTTGTACACCTCTTCGACCTTGCGCACGAAGTCATCCACCGTGCGCTCCTGGAACTGCGACAGGCGGATCCAGGCGTAGCCGGGCTCGACCACCTTGCCTTTGACGGACTGGGTCTTGATCTCTTCGCGCGTGATGGTGACGGGGAAGGTGCGGCTTTCGTCCTTGCGGAAGATGGTGAGCGTGACCTTGGTGTTGGGCTCGCCGCGCATGCGTTTGACGGCGTCGTTGAGCGCCAGGCCCTTGACCGCCGTTTCGTCGATCTTGGTAATCAGGTCGTTGGTCTTGAGCCCTGCACGGAAGGCAGGCGAGCCCTCGATGGGAGAAACGATCTTGATCAGGCCGTCTTCCTGGGTGATCTCGATGCCCACGCCCACAAAACGGCCCGAGGTGCCTTCACGGAATTCCTTGAAGGACTTCTTGTCGAAATACTGCGAGTGCGGGTCGAGGCTGGACACCATGCCCGAGATCGCGTCGGTGATGAGCTTCTTGTCGTCCACCGGCTCCACGTAGTCGGTCTTGACCAGGCCGAACACGGCGGACAGCTGCTGGATTTCCTCCAGCGGAAGCGGCGTCATGGCGCCGCGCGCCACGGTTTGCAGCGACACCGTGGTGAGCGCACCCGCCACCACGCCGATCGATACCCATCCTGCAATCTTGAGTTTCTGGCCCATACAACACCTTTACCGCTTCAAAACCAATATACACCTTGGAAGGGCCAAACCCGCCGCAGTTCCGCATGGATGCTCACTTTGGCGGCAATCAGCGGGGTTTTCCCCCGCCTTTACCTGCGATTTACGCTTTGCCTTGCGAAGCCACGGCTGCTGCAGCCTTCGCGGCAGCCTCGGCATCACCCAGATAGTAGTGACGGATGGGCTTGAGGTCTGCGTCGAGCTCGTATACCAGCGGAATCCCGTTGGGAATGTTCAGGCCCACGATGTCGGACTCGGAAATGTTGTCCAGGTATTTCACCAGCGCGCGGATGGAGTTGCCATGCGCAGCCACCACCACACGCTTGCCCGAGCGGATGGCGGGGGCCATGGCTTCGTTCCAGAACGGCAGCACACGCTCCACGGTGTCTTTCAGGCACTCGGTCAGGGGCACGTCGCTGGCCGCCACGTTGGCGTAGCGGCGGTCGCCGCGCTCGCTGCGGGGGTCGGCGGCTTCCAGGGCCGGGGGCGGCGTGTCATAGCTGCGGCGCCACACCAGCACCTGCTCGTCGCCGTACTGCTTGGCGGTTTCGGCCTTGTTCAGGCCTTGCAGGGCGCCGTAGTGGCGCTCGTTCAGGCGCCAGTCCTTCACCACGGGCAGCCAGGTGGAGTCCATGCCGTCGAGCGTGTGCCACAGGGTGCGGATGGCGCGCTTGAGCACGCTGGTGAAGGCCAGGTCGAACTCGTAGCCCTCGGCCTTGAGCAGTTGGCCAGCCGACATGGCCTGGGAGACGCCGGTGGGCGTGAGATCGACATCGGTCCAGCCCGTGAATCGGTTTTCAAGATTCCAGGTGGATTCGCCGTGGCGGATCAAAACGAGCTTGTACATGGTTTCCCCAGGAAAGGCAGGTCAAAAGAAAGCGGGCCAAAACCCAGCATTCTAGAATTACGCTGTTCGCCAACCCAAGGAATCTTCGTGAAATTCATTATCGACAACTGGTATCTGTTCTTCGTCGCACTGGCTTCGGGCAGCTTGTTGCTGTGGCCGGTCCTCAAGAACGCCAGTGGCGGCTCGCTGACACCCGCGCGCGCCGTGCAGCTCATCAACCGCGAAAAAGCGGTGGTCATCGACGTGTCCGAGACCGAGGAATTCGCCGCAGGCCATGTGGGCGGCGCCAAAAACGTGCCGCTCGGCCAGCTCGATGAGCGCCTGCCCACGGTGGTCAAAAACAAAGCCCTGCCGCTGGTGCTGGTATGCGCCTCGGGGGCCCGTGCCAACCGCGCGGTCGCCATGGCCAAAAAACTGGGCTACGACAACGCCCAGGCCATGGCCGGTGGCCTCAAGGCCTGGCGCGAAGCCAGCCTGCCGGTGGAAAAAGCCTGACCTGCCCCCACGTTACTGCAACAGCGTTAGGCTTATTGCCGGTTTTGTTGCCCCCGTCAGAAAGAGGAAGGAAAGATCGCCATGCAACCCGTGAAGATGTACACCACCGCCGTCTGCCCCTATTGCATCCGTGCCAAGCAGATTCTCAAATCCAAAGGCGTGGAGAAAATCGAGGAGATCCGCATCGATACCGACCCCGCTGCGCTCAAGCAGATGATGGAAATCACCGGCCGCCGCACGGTGCCGCAGATCTACATCGGCACCACCCACGTGGGCGGCCACGATGACCTGGTGGCGCTGGACGGCCGTGGCGAGCTGATGCCCCTCTTGGGCGCTGCCTAAGAACGTGTCTACGAACTCCCAGAGGCCGCGCAGTTCGTAAACACGTTCTAAGCAGAACGCTTTGCCGGGCGCTGCATAATGCAGCCCCATGTGCCCGCTGCGGGAGCTGCTCCCCGGCGGGTTTTGTTTTGCCAAAACCCTTTCGCAGAGAGACTTGTCAACCATGGCCGACCAAGAAAACCCCGTGTTCCAGATTCAGCGCGTTTACCTCAAGGACATGTCGCTGGAGCAGCCCAATTCGCCCGCCATCCTGCTCGAACAAGAGCAGCCCAGCGTGGACATCCAGCTCGGCGTGGAAGCCACCCCTGTGGCCGAAGGCATCTTCGAAGTGGCCGTGACCGCCACGGTGCAGACCAAGATCAAGGACAAGACCGTGTTCCTGGTCGAAGCCAAACAAGCCGGTATCTTTGAAATCCGCAACGTGCCCGAAGACCAGATGGGCCCCATCATGGGCATCGCCTGTCCCCAGATCGTGTACCCCTACCTGCGTGGCAACGTGGCCGACGTGATCAACCGCGCTGGTTTCCCGCCCGTGCACCTGGCCGAAATCAACTTCCAGGGCATGTACGAGCAGCAGCAAGCCCAGGCCGCTGGCGAGCCCTCGCCCATCATCACTCAGTAAGCATATACAGGCCCTTTTGCCTGACTATGTACAAGCCTCAGACGTCTCTCCCCCATCCGTTCGGGCTCAGGGCGAACGGGTCTCTCTGAGATAAGTACCTAATCAGGCTTTTTTGGCCTGTAGCGCTTGATCCATAAGCGCAAGCAGCTATGAAAATCATAGTATTGGGCGCTGGCGCCTGGGGTTCAGCGGTCGCCATGAGCGCGGCCCAGCACCCGGCCGGGCACGCGGTCACCCTGTGGGCCCGCGACGCGGCCCAGGCGCAGGGCATGCGTGTAGAGGCGCAAAACGCCCGCTACCTGCCGGGCATCGCCTTCCCCCCTTCCCTGTCCATGGCCGATGGCGACTTCGGCCCGCTGCTGCCCGGTGCCGACCTCGTCATCGTGGCCACACCCATGGCAGCGCTGCGCGGCATGCTGCAGGCATTGCGCGGCTGCACGGCACCCGTGGCCTGGCTGTGCAAGGGCTTTGAAGCGGTGCCGCCGGGTGCCAATTCAGCATCTTTTGGGCTGCTAGCGCACGAAGTACAAGCGCTAATAGCTCCTGATTTGATAGCAGGCGTATTCAGCGGCCCCAGCTTTGCGCAAGAGGTGGCGCTGGGCCAGCCCACGGCCCTGGTCGCGGCCAGCGGCCATGCCCCGGTGCGCGATGCGCTGGTGGCGGCCTTCCACAGCAAAAGCGTGCGCGTGTATGCCAACGAGGACATCGTGGGCGTGGAAGTGGGCGGCGCGGTGAAAAACGTGCTGGCCATTGCCACCGGCCTGTGCGATGGGCTCGCGCTGGGCCTCAACGCCCGCGCCGCGCTCATCACGCGCGGCCTGGCCGAGATGACACGGCTCGGGCTGGCGCTGGGTGCGCGGCCCGACACCTTCATGGGCCTGTCGGGCCTGGGCGACCTGGTGCTGACCGCCACGGGCGACCTCTCACGCAACCGGCGCGTGGGCATGCTGCTGGCCAAAGGCCACAGCCTGCAGCAGGCCGTGGAATCGTTGGGCCATGTGGCCGAAGGCGTTTACAGCGCCCGCACCGTGGCGCAGCGTGCGGCCCTGGTGGGTGTGGACATGCCCATCACCCGCGCCGTGGTGGCTCTGCTCGACGGCCAACTCACCCCCGCCGCCGCCGTGGCGCTGCTGATGGGGCGGGGCCCGGCGTCCGAGCTGATCGAGCCCTGAGCGGCCTCTTATACGTTCTGCACTCAACCCATGTAGATCCGTTCACGCTGAGCCCGTCGAAGCGCCGCGCAAGGCTTCGACGGGCTCAGCCCGAAGGGTTCTGATGGATCGAACGCGAATCCGTATCAAAAATTACAAACCCAGTTCCAGCGCCAGCAGTTCATCCACCGTCTGGCGGCGGCGGATGAGGCGGGCCTGGCCGCCATCCACCAGCACCTCGGCAATCAGCGGGCGGGTGTTGTAGTTGGAGGACATGCTGGCCCCGTAAGCCCCCGTGTCGTGGATCACCAGCAGGTCGCCCACCTGCGCGGCGGGCAGATCGCGTGGCAGCACCACACCACCGTCGCCCTGGGTGAACACGTCGCCCGATTCGCACAGCGGGCCCGCCACCACGGTGGGCTGTTCTGCCGCCGTGACGCCGTCGCGGCGCAGCACGCTCATGGCGTGGTAGCTGCCGTACATGGACGGGCGCATGAGTTCGTTGAAACCGGTATCGACCAGCACGAAGTGGTTGTTGCCCGCGTTTTTGGTGGCACGCACCTCGCCCAGCAGCACGCCCGATTCGGCCACCAGGTAGCGGCCAGGCTCGATCTCCAGGCCCAGCTTGTGGCCCACGATGGCCTCGGCCTGCTGGCGCGCGGCGTCCCACAGGCCGTGGTAGTGCTGGGTATCAACCACCGGGTCGCCGCTGCGGTAGGGGATGGACAGGCCGCCGCCCGCCGAGATGGCGTGCAGGTCATGCCCCGCAGCGTGGGCCGTGCGCACCAGGTTGACCATGGCGCCGCAGACCTCCTGCAAATGGCTGTAATCGACGCCCGAGCCGATGTGCATGTGCAGGCCCACCAGCTTCAGTCCATGCTGCTTGATGGCGGCCAGTGCCGCAGGCAGGTCGGTGTGCCAGATGCCATGTTTGCTGTGCTCGCCACCCGTGTTCGTCTTGTTGCTGTGGCCGTGGCCAAAGCCGGGGTTGATGCGCAGCCACACCGCATGGCCGGGCGAGCGCGCGCCCAACTGGTGCAGCATGTCGATGGAACCTGCGTTGACGGGCACGCCCTGCTCCACCACGCAGTCGAGCGTGGCGGCGTCGAACAGGTCGGCGGTGAAGACGATCTCGGACGGCTCGCCACCGGCTTTGTAGCCCGCCGCCAGCGCACGCAAAATCTCGCCGCGCGAGACGGCATCCACCTTCACGCCCTCTTCGCGCATGAGCTTCAGGATGTGGATGTTGGAGCAGGCCTTCTGCGCAAAGCGGATGGTCTCGAAGTTGGACACCTGCGCGATGCGCTGGCGGATGGTGGCCGCGTCATACACCCACAGCGGGGTGCCGAACTGGTCGGCCAGGGCCCAGAGCTGGGCGGCGGAAAAGGGGTTGGACATGCGGGCTCCGAAGGCAAAAAGGCTCGATAGAAGCCGGGATGATGCCTTCTTCCGAGTATTTGATCGAATACTTATATTTCCACCACCTATTCATTATGGATATGCTTTGGGCATGACCGACGCCCCCTTGGCCCACCGCATCACCCACCGCCATATCGAAGTCTTCCGCGCCGTGATGACGGCAGGCAGCGCCACCGGTGCGGCCGGCCTGCTGCACAGCTCGCAACCCACGGTGAGCCGCGAGCTGGCGCGGCTCGAATCGCTGCTGGGCTATGCGCTGTTCGAGCGCGCACAGGGCCGCCTGCGCCCCAACGCGCGGGCGCTGGCGCTATGGGACGAGGTGCGGCGCTCCTGGCAAGGCCTGGAACACGTGGTGGACCGCGCGGTGGCGCTGGGGCGGGATGCGGCCGCGCAGCTCTCGGTGCTGTGCCTGCCCGCGCTTGCGCACGCACTGCTGCCCGGCGCCACGGCCCGGCTGGCGCAGGGCCATGCACACCTGCGCCTGTCGGTCACGCCGCAGGAATCACCACTGCTGGAAGAATGGATGAGCGCCCAGCGCTTTGACCTGGGCCTGTGCGAGCAGACCACCGCCCCGCCCGGCACACACGCCGAGCCGCTGCTCACGCTCGACGAAGTGGCTGTGCTGCCCGCCAACCACCCGCTGGCACGGCGCGCCGTGCTGGGGCTGGAAGACTTTGCCGACCAGCCCTTCGTCAGCCTGTCCGCCGACGACCCCTACCGGCGCCAAATCGACACCCGCTTTGCCGAGGCTGGCATCGCCCGCGACCTGCGCGTGGAAACCCACAGCGCCGCCGCCGTCTGCGCCATGGTGGCGCATGGCCTGGGCCTGGCCATCGTGAACCCACTGACGGCCCTGGCCGAAGCCAGCGACCACCTGGTGCTGCGGCGCCTGGCTTTCTCGATTCCGTTCAGCGTGACGGCCCTGCTGCCACTGCACCGCGCGCCACTGCCTGAGGTCGAGCCCATGCTGGAGGCCTTGCGTGCCGAGACTGAGGCGATCGCCCGGCGCCTGGTGCGGGGTGCAAATTGAACAGGTTCCAAAGGTCGGCCCGTCCCACAGAAAACTATGATTTTGATAGCTGCTTGCGCTTTACCATCAATAGAAACGCCATTTATGCTCAAAGAAATAGGGGCCAAATCCGCTCCATGCAACCGCAGGCAGCACTACACGCCTGTTGAAGCCGCCAGGAGATACGCTTGGCACACAGGGGGTGACGTTGCACTACACCAGTGGGGATATCCGCTGAGAGGGTGAGCGAGGGGAACAGCCAGTGCCAAGCCCAGCTTTGTCCGGCCCGTGGATATTTGCGCTCCAGCGCATGGGGCAGATAGATAGACACCCGCCACTTCTGTGGCCCGATCACGGGTCCAAAGCGCCTTGGAGCAAGCCAACTGCTCGCGCAGCGACGCAACCAGCCATCGCGGCAGCATGACCACCCGGCCCCTGTCCAACCCTTTTCCGCTGCGCACCTCCGTGGTGACGCCTGCCGCCCAGGGGGCCAGACCAGCGCACACAAAGAAGCAAACCCAGTAGATATAGGCCTACTCGGTCTGAAGGCTATAGTGCATAGAGCGAAATGCGCTCGCGCAGTTGATCGAGTAACCGCTTGGAAGCAAGAGGCGGTGCGGCGGATTTGTCGGATTTGTTATACCTGTTTATTCATCCAGCATCTTGGCCTAACCTTATGATGTCAAATGTTTTTTTCGCAAACACGGCGCGATGTTATCCGCCGGAGACTTGGTCATATCCGGTGGTTTGCCGACTACATCAAAGTTAGGTCTCTCAATGCGCGCACTGCACATCTCAGAACTGCAGGGAAAAGTGGTCCTTGCATGGCACGGGACCGAGATGGCCCTTGGCGGGGGAGCAATGACCATGGCCGAAACTACGCCTGAGACTGGGGTGTGGGCTCAGACCCCGCTAGTCTGGGAGCATGACTCAATACCATTCCTTCAGCTTACGAACCTCGACGTGACTCTGGCTGGAGGCGAGGTGTACCGAGTGCTTTCCCAGCTTGATGACGGGCTGGGAAGGCATGGGATCTACCTAGTTCAGCTCCCGTTGGAGGCTGACGGAAGGGGTACCGAAATGTCGTCCGCATTTCGCACACGACAGCTCTCTGAATTTCCAACCGGGCGCGTTTCGGTCAACGTGGCGCCCGAGGACGGTCCGCGTGCAATCCTCGAGGTTCAACTCTCCGTTGGTGCCTCAGTGGTTCGCTTGGTTTCAGGCGAGGTTTACGAACGGGAGGCTGGCGTCTTTGAGATCTGCGGCCCAGATGAAACGCTACTGGTTCAGTTGGATGGGCAGAGACCTAACCAGTCGCTCGAGCCGACTCGCGTCGGCAGGCCGCCGCTCGCGGCTCAGCTTCAACGTTAGACCTCTATTGCACATGAGCTACGACGTATCCCTCTACGAGCCAAACTTCCTGCGTTCTGCGGTCGCATCGAGCCTTGGTGACTGGCGTGCGGCGCCTGCGTTAAACGCAAGAACGAAGGATGCAATTGTTCAGGCCGCCCAAAGCGAGGGGTTCGTCGCCACTCCACACCCTCCGGGGTTTGCTGAGTTCATGCGGTCGCAGGGCGCCGCGCCAAGCTCAGACTTTCGGCTCACCACACCTCAACTCAACCTCGCCCTGCAACTATTCGAAAACTCGGTCGTCTTGGCTGTGCAGCCATCGGAGGAGGCAAGCGCATCTGTATCCTTTGCGCGCGATTTCGGCCGGCGTCTCGCCAAAGAGCTTGGCCTCGGGTTTTTCGATCCTCAGGCGGGTGAAGTTTTACTCACCGAGGTCTAACATCTCATTGCAGCGGACGGCTTCGCCGCCCCCTGAACTCCTACAAGGGCTTCCCCATAAAAGTCAAACGGATTTCCAACCGTGATGCATCGCGCAGCGATGGATCACGGAATGTGTTCTTGACTTGATTTCATCGCCACCTTCTGCGCCAGCCCTGCGTTGCCCAATCGAGCAAAGGATGCGGACAGCGAAACTACAAACGGTCATTGATGCTGCTTGTCGCAGCGGACCCTGATGAAAGACGCGCGCGGGGGACCCATTCGTTAGCCGAGGATGGCCGCTGTTGCCAGCCGCCCTGATCTCCTTGAGTTAATCGGTCACGCCCCGCGCAGGTCCAACCTTGGCTCATCAACGTTGCTGGCTGCACGCGGTGGTGGAAATCGCAACAAACCTCTCCTGTGCCAGATGTATTTGGCGGTACTGCTCAAGTGCTCATGTCGGCAACCTGAATGCATCGCCTCGGCTGAGCACGGCCCAGCACATGCGAGCGTTCTTCGCGGCAATGGCCACAATGGCTTTCCAGTAACCGCGCCGCTGCGCCAGGCTCACGGCCCATCGGCTGAGCCGATCGCTCTTGTTCTTGGCCGCTGCCAGCACCGCTCGGGCACCGAGCACCAGCAGGCTACGCAGGTACGGATCACCTGCCTTGGTGATGCGCCCCAGACGCTGCTTGCCGCCCGAGCTGTATTGCCCGGGCACCAGGCCCAGCCAGGCGCACAGCTGTCTGCCGCACGTGAAGTCGCGCCCGTTGCCAATGATGCTCAGCAGCGCCGTGGCGGTGGTTGGCCCCACGCCGCTGAGCTGCATTAGGCGTTGCGCCTCAGTGTTCTGGCGCGCCATCAACTGGATGTGCTGGTCGTACTGAGCAATGCGTTCATCCAGATGGCTCACCTCGCTGAGCAGATCCCCGACGACGGTGTTGGCCCTGGCGGCCCTTGGGGGCATCTTCACGCGCCGCGCCCGCGGCACGGGGCACATGAAGAGCGCATGGCGAGGAGCCTCGCGCTAGAGCTCTTCAATTACTATCATTTCAATAGCTATTCGCGTTCATCCAGTCAGCGCAAAAAGCCTATTTGATACCAATTTCTAAAGCACTCAATCAGCCCGGCCCCGCCAGGCTGCTCACCTTCACGGCCAGCCGCTTCTCTACCGCTGGCGACACGAACTTGGTCACCTCGCCGCCCAACACCGCGATCTCGCGCACGAAGGTGCTGCTGATGAACTGGTATTTGTCGCTGGGCGTGAGGAACACCGTCTCCACCTGTGGCATCAGGCTGCGGTTCATGCCCGCGAGCTGGAACTCGTAATCAAAGTCGGTCACGGCGCGCAGGCCGCGCACCATGGCCTTGCCACCGCGCGACACCACAAAGTCGCGCAGCAAGCCCGAAAAACTCTCCACCTGCACTTGCGGGTAGTTCTTGACCGCCTCGCGGCACATGTCGATCCGCTCTTCCAGGCTGAACATCGTCTTCTTGTGGTGACCGGCCGCCACGGCCACGATCACCCGCTCGAACAACTGGGTGGCCCTGCGCACCACGTCTTCATGGCCCAGCGTGATGGGGTCAAAGGTTCCGGGGTAAACGGCGAGCACGTTCTGGGCCATGGCTGGTTGTCTCCTGGTATGGCGGAAGAGGCGTTGGCCCCAGGCCCTTTTAGACCATTGGGCCGCGTGCGGACATTATGCAGTGCAGTGCAACATGAGCACTTGGAGCAAAGGCTGCGCGACCGTTTGTAGCCCCAGTGCTACCACCGTCAAACACCATGGCCACAACAATTGCTGTTTGCCCAATTGCCAATAAAAATGATAGCAGCAAGCGCTTTATGAATAAGCGCAAAAGGTCAATTTGATTCAAATTACCAAGCGAGAAACAGGCCCATTGAGCACAGCGGCGTGCTCTCAAATCCACACAACCCCGGCAAAGCTACTGCGCACAGATGCCTGCCTGTCAGGGTTTTCCTGTCATCAGTTTTGAGGACATACAAAACCCGTCCCAAGTTCTAAAGTCGTCGCTGTTTTATGCGTCGCAGCACCCACTGACTTAAGAACGTGTTTGCGATCTTTGTGAAGCCGCGCACCAAGGACTCCATGACCCAAACTACCCTCTCTTTCAAGACTGGGCCTCGGCCCGGCCAATGCACCGACCAGGACACACGCCGCCGGTGGCTGGCAACGGGCATGCTCTGGCTCTTGCCCTTGGCCGGATTGCATGCCCAACCCGCCTGCGCGCCAGGAGAGACGGCGGCCAACTTCTCATTCACCGGCGCTGAGCAGAGCTTTGTCGTCCCCAGCGGCGTGAGCACCGCACGGTTTCATCTGCTGGGCGCACAAGGGGGCGACGGCATCGGCGGCGGCGGCGGCAACGGAACCGGCGGAACCGGCGGAACCGGTGGAGCCGGGGCCGCTGTGTCTGGCACCCACGCGGTGACTGTCGGAGAAACGTTGTCCATCTGGGTCGGCGGCCAAGGCTCGCAGGCCGTCAATCCCGGGGGGCTGGGCGGCCTCAACGCTTTGCCGGCTTCTTCCAGGGCTGGCAACGGTGGGGGGGCCACCGATGTTCGCCGGGGCGGCAATACCCAGGCCAACCGCATCGCCATTGCCGCAGGTGGTGGTGGCGGCGGCAACGGCGGCTGGGGAGGCACAGTCACCGTTGCGGGAGGTAACGGCGGCGCCAGCGCCAGTGCGGGCACCGCAGGAAACGATGTTGCATCCCCTTCCAACGACGGCCCCTACGGCGGCGGTGGTGGCGCTCCGGGCACGGGGGGCGCCCCAGGCGCGGGCTGTGCCACGTTCCCCGCAACCGCTGGCGCTGCCAGTGGCAATGGCGGAACCATCAATAACTTTCTCGGGAGTTTTTCAGGCGCCGGTGCTGGCGGCGGCGGTGGCGGCGGTGCCACAGTGGGCGGCGGCGGTGGTGGTAGTGGCGTCGGCTTCACAAGCTGTTCCACAAACTGGAATGGCGGTGGCGGTGGCGGCGCGGGGGGCGTGTCCGACGCGATGAGCCTGGGCAGCGCCACCATCACCCAAGGCAACAATATGGGCCACGGCAGCGTCCGCATCTGCTACATACCAGCACCAGCACCCGCGGCCATTCCGGCAGCGCAGCGCCAGTATCTGCTGGACCTGTACAACGCCACCACCGGAGCCGGATGGACGAATAGAACGGGCTGGCAGACGGCCATCCTCGGCTCCGAGTGCACCTGGTTTGGTGTGACCTGCGATGCGGGTGCCAACAACGTCACCCAGCTCAACCTGTCAGGCAACAACCTGGTCAGCTCTGCCCCCCTGCCCAACTGGGCGGCGCTGCCCAGTTTGCAAACACTGGACCTGGAGAACAACCGCCTGACAGGCTCGCCGCCCTCCATCGCCAGCCTGAGCGCGCTGCAGCGTTTCGAGATTTCCGACAACCAGTTCACGGGCAGCCTGCCCAACCCCGCGGGCCTTGCCGCCTTGACCCGCTATTCCGCCACCGACAACCAGTTCACGGGCACCATCCCGGCACTGGCGGGCCTGCCCGCGCTGCAGAGCTTCCACGTCCAAAACAATCAGTTGACGGGCCCCGTCCCTGCGCTGCCTTCCACGCTGCTGCGCATCACCGTGCAAGACAATCAACTCAGCGGCGCCGTGCCCGCACCGCCCGCCAGCCTGCTCGCCGGCCAATCCACCCTCTGCGCCAACCCCATCGCTCCATCCGTCAGCCTGGCCTGGGACACGGCCACCGGGCAGACGCCCTGGCACACGGGCTGCACCGGCGTGGCCAGCGCGACGGCCATCCCCACGCTCAACACGGTGGGGTTGCTGCTGACGGCGGCGCTGGTGGGGCTGGGCAGCGCGCTGCGCTTGCGCAAGCGGCGCTGAGAAAACTGCTGACGTGGCGCTACGCCGCCGCCAGCAGGTGCGCATGCACCGCGCCCGCCTTGAGGTGGCGGTGCACGCGCAGCGGCAGGCCGCTTTGGGCCAGTTCTTCATCCGTCCAGGCGCGGGGCGCCTCCAGGTAGATAAAACCCCCGGCCGCCACGGCCTTGGCGGCGGCTTGCAGGGCGGGTGCAAACAGGTCGCCGTCGAACGGCGGGTCGATCAGCACCAGGTCCAGGCTGGCGGGCGCGGCCTGCCGCAGGGCGGCCAGGCCGTCGCCGCGCTGCACACGCACGGCGCTGGCCTGCAGCTTGGCCTGCAAAACCTGCAATTGGGCCACCAAGGCGGCATCGCTTTCCACCAGTTGCACGGCTGCGGCACCGCGCGAGGCGGCCTCAAAACCCAGCGCGCCCGTGCCCGCAAACGCATCCAGGCAGCGCCAGCCCGCCAGGTCCTGCCCCAGCCAGTTGAACAGGGTCTCGCGCACGCGGTCGGGCGTGGGGCGCAGGCCGGGGCGTTGGGCCACGGGCAAGCGGGTGCGCCGCCATTGCCCGCCGATGATGCGGATCTCGCCCGCGCCTTTAGGGGCTACCGTGGGCTTGTCTTTAGGAGCGCCCTTCTTGGCCAACGGGGCAACTGGGGTGGCAGCGGCTGCCTGGGCCTTGCGGATTTCGGCGCTGATGGCGCTGCCGCGCAGGGTGGAGCGGCTCATGGCTGCTTGCCCCCCACCACCACGGTCACCATGCGCTCGGGCTGCAGTTTGCGGGCCATGGCGGCGCGCACGTCGGCCACGGTCAGGGCCTCGACCCGCTTCGTCCACTGGTCCAGGTAGTCGAGCGGCAGGTTGTTCCAGGCGATGTTGGCCACGTTGCCCAAAAGCTTCTTATTGCTGTCGATGCGCAGCGCAAAGCCGCCGATGAGGTTGTCCTTGGCGGCACGTAGCTCCGCCTCGGTGGGGCCTTCGGCCACGAAGCGGGCGATCACGTCGCGCGAGACTTTCACGGCCTCCGCCGCCTGGTCGGGGCGCGTTTGCAGTCCCACGGTGAAGGCGCCCGCATGCAGGCCCGACGCAAAGTAGCTGTACACGCTGTAGGAGAGGCCGCGCTGTTCACGCACCTCGTGGGTCAGGCGCGAGACAAAACCGCCGCCGCCCAGGATGTGGTTGCCCACCAGCAGTGCGACGAAGTCCGGGTCGCGGCGCTGGAAGCCTGGCTGGCCGATGAGCACATGGGCCTGGGCCGAGGCGAACGGGATGTTCTGCTCGGCGGACGCAGCCAGCGGCGCGATCTCGCCCACGGGCGGCAGCGGCGCGCAACCCGTGCTGGCGGGCAGGCGCGACAGCAGCGTGGCCACCAGGGTCTGCGCCTGGGCACGGGTGACGGCGCCCACGATGCTGACCTTGGCGCGGCAGGCGGCAATGGTCTGCTGGTGAAAGGCCTGCATGTCGGCCACGCCGATGCGCGCCAGCGTGGCCTCGGTGGTGCGCGCGCCATAGGGATGGCTGCCGTACACGGCGGTCGCGAACGCATGGTGGGCCACGGTGGCGGGGCGGGTGTCGGCCTCTTTCAGGCTGGCGCTCCAGCGGGCACGGTCGCGCTGCCAGACCGCATCGATCCAGCTGGGCTCGCCGATCTGGCGGGCCGCCAGACGGGCGGCCTTGTCGAGCAGTGGCGGGTCAGTGAGCGAGCGCAGCGAATAGTGCAGCGCGTCGTTGTCGGCCCCGGCCTCGAAGCTGGCGCCGAAGTCAGCCCAGGCTTCGCCCAGGCCGTTTTCGTCGAGCGCGGGCTCGGCACCCACGGCCTTCACGCCTTTGCTGGCCATGGCGGCCACGGCGCTGGCCAGGCCCGACTGGCCCGCCGGGTCGCGGCGGCTGCCCGCGTCAAAGTCGATCTGCACGTCCACCATGGGGATGGCAGGGCTTTCGACCAGATAGACCTTGGCGCCGCCCGGCTCCGTCCAGTGCTGGATGGGCAGGAGCGCCCAGGCTGAATTTGAATAAAAAACCACTCCAGCGCTTATTAATAAAGCGCGAGCAGCTATGTTTTTGATAGTAATCATGGAATGTGGCGCAAAGCGGGTTCAGTGGCGGGCCGCACCAGGCGCGGGCCGTGCGCGGGGGCGCGGGGCGTCCAGCGGCTGGGGCAGCAGCGTGGCCACGGTGAGCTGGTCGTCACCAAAATATTTGGCGGCCACGGCCTGTACCTCGGCGGGCGTCACGGTGCGCAGCAGGGCCAAAAGGCGCTCGTTGGCATCAAGCGGAAAGCCCTGCACCCAGTTGCCGCCCAGCTCCTGCGCCTGGTTCATCACCGAGTCGCGCTCGTACACGGTGGAGGCGATCCACTGCGTCTTGACGCGGGTCAGCTCGGCCTCGCTCACGCCATCACGCGCCACGCGGGCCACCTCGGCGCGCAGTGCGTCTTCCACCTGGGCTGCCGTTTTGCCCGCGGCGGGCACGCCGCTGAGCATGAACAGGCTGGGGCCGCGCCCCGTGACCATGGCAGAGCTGCTGGCGCTGTCGGCCACGCGGTTGTCGCCCTGGGTCAGTGCGCGGTCGAGCCGGGCGCCGTCGTAGCCGTTGAACACGGCCGACAGCACCATCAGCGCCAGCGCATCGCGGTCGCCAGCGGCAAGGTTCTCCACACGGTCCAGGCTGGGCGCACGGAAAGCCAGCGCCACATAGGCCTGCTCGGCCGGTGCCTTGACGGCGATGCGGCGCAGCCCCTGCTGCACGGGCTCGGTGCGCGGCTTGCGCGCGGGCAATGCGTGCACGGGCAGGCTGCCGTAGTATTTTTCTGCCAGCGTGCGCACCTGCGCCACGTCCACATCGCCCGCCACCACCACGGCGGCGTTGGTGGGCGTGTACCACTGGCGGTGGAAGGCGCGCACGTCATCGGGCGTCATCGCGTCCAGGTCGCTCATCCAGCCCACGATGGGGCGGCGGTAGGGCGCTGCATTGAAGGTGGCGGCAAAAAGCTGCTCGGCCAGCATGGCGCGGGGCTGGTCTTCGGTGCGCAGGCGGCGCTCTTCCTTCACCACCTCGATCTCTTTCTTGAACTCTTCGTCCGGCCACTGGTTGTGGGCAAAACGGCCGGATTCGAGTTTCATCACGTCTTCAAGCCGGTTGGACGGAATCTGCTGGTAATAACCGGTGTAGTCGCGGCTGGTGAAGGCGTTTTCGCGCCCGCCCAAGGCCGCCACGCGGCGCGAGAACTCGCCCGGTGGCAGCGTTTTGGTGCCCTTGAACATCATGTGCTCCAGCACATGGGCCACACCCGTGGTGCCATCGACTTCGTCCATGGAGCCCACACGCACCCACACCATGTGCACCGCCGTGGGGGCACGGCGGTCGGGCTGCACGATGAGCCGCATGCCGTTTTTAAGCGTGAACTCCTGTGCGCCAGAGGCGGTGGCGGGCGTTGCCGCGCCGGGTTGAATCAGCGGTGGCGATGCCGCAAAGGCAGCCCCGCACGAGAGGCAGGCCATGAGGCCCAGTAGGGTGAAAGCGCGTTTCATAGAATGGGGTGATTCTAAGAACCCTCCAATGTTCAGTTTTTTCAAGAAAAAACCCGCGCCCGTCCCCGTCGACGCACCCGCCGCCGCCTTGCCGGTGGATGCACCGCCGCCCGCCACCCCCACGGCCCCTCCCCTGGCCGCCCCTGAACCCACAGCCTCGCCTGCGCCTGCCGCACCAGCAGTCGCAGCGCCGGTGGCAGCCACCCCGGCCCCAGAAGCGGCGCCGGAGCCCCCCGCTGTGCCCGTGCCCATGCCTGCGCCTGCAGCTCCCGCACCCGCGCCTGCTCCAGCCGCTTCCAGCTTTGGCTGGCTGCGCAACCCGTTTGCGAGCAAGGCACCCGAAGTGGCCGCCCCGCCGCCCGCTGCGCCGGTGGCCCCTGTCACACCAGCTACGGAGCCCGTTGCAACACCCCCTGCCGCTACCGCACCGGTCGCGACACCGGTGGCCGCGCCTGTGGTGGAAACACCGCCGGTGGCGCCACCGGCACCCGTTGCCCCGCCACCAGCACCTGTCGCGCCGCCCATTCCGGCGCCCGCGCCTGTCGCCATCGCTCCCGCCCCTGAACCCGCAGCACCGGCCCCCGCTGAGCGCAAGGGTTGGCTCGACCGCCTCAAGGCCGGACTGCGCAAAACCGGCAGCAGCATCGCCACCGTCTTCACCGGCACGCAGATCGACGATGCGCTGTATGAAGAGCTGGAAGAGGCCTTGCTGATGGCCGACACCGGCGTCAAGGCCACCTCGCACCTGCTGGCCGACCTCAAGCGCCGCGTGAAAGAGGCCAAGGCCACCGACCCTGCCGCCGTCAAAGGCCTGCTGGCCGACGCGCTGGCCGACCTGCTGCGCCCGCTGGAGAAATCCCTCGTCATTGGCGAGCACACCCCCACCGTGATCATGGTGGCGGGCGTGAACGGCGCGGGCAAAACCACCTCCATCGGCAAACTCACCAAGCACCTGGCGGGCGAAGGCGCCGCCGTGCTGCTGGCTGCGGCCGACACCTTCCGCGCCGCCGCACGCGAGCAGCTCGGCGTATGGGCCGACCGCAACACCGTCGAGATCGTGAGCCAGGAGGGCGGCGACCCCGCCGCCGTGAGCTTTGATGCGGTGACCGCCGGCAAGGCGCGCGGCAAGGACGTGGTGCTGGTGGACACCGCCGGGCGTCTGCCCACGCAGTTGCACCTGATGGAAGAGCTCAAAAAGATCCGCCGCGTGGTCACCAAGGCCGACGCCACGGCCCCACACGAGGTACTGCTGGTCATCGACGGCAACACCGGCCAAAACGCGCTGGCCCAGGTGCGGTCATTTGACGACGCGCTGCAGCTCACCGGCCTCATCGTGACCAAACTCGACGGCACCGCCAAGGGCGGTGTGTTGGCCGCCATCGCGCAGGAGCGCCCCATCCCCGTCTATTTCATCGGCGTGGGCGAAAAGCTCGAAGACCTGGAAACCTTCAACGCCCGCGAGTTTGCCCAGGCCTTGTTGGCCTGATACCCGAAACACCAAGAGTTGCCATTTTGCTATTAAATATATAGCATTTAGCGCTTATAGAATAAGCGCCAGATCGCTATTTCATTCATATTCCTCCCCATACCCACAACGCCCAATCCCCTGGGAACTTTGGGCTTAGCACTCGATCAGACAGAGTGCTAATATCTTGGTTTAGAGGAAAGGATTCCTGGAATGAACATTCAATCTGGAACCGCGACGATGACCCTGGCCCCCACCAACCCCTGGGCGCTGGTGCCTGCGCTCGGTAATCTGGACGCCTACATTTCGGCAGTGAACCGCCTGCCCCTGCTCACGCACGAAGAAGAGCAGACCTACGCGCGCCAGCTCAAGGACAACAACGATGTGGACGCCGCCGGTCGGCTGGTGATGTCGCACCTGCGCCTTGTGGTGTCGATTGCGCGCCAGTACCTGGGCTACGGCCTGCCCCATGGCGACCTGATTCAGGAAGGCAATGTGGGTCTGATGAAGGCGGTCAAGCGTTTCGACCCCGATCAGGGCGTGCGCCTGGTGAGCTATGCCATGCACTGGATCAAGGCAGAGATCCATGAGTACATCCTGAAGAACTGGCGCATGGTCAAGGTGGCGACCACCAAGGCCCAGCGCAAGCTGTTCTTCAATCTGCGCTCCATGAAGCAGGGTTTCAAGGCCGATGCTGCAGCGGCAGATGCCGCCACGCACCGCGATACCCTGTCCGAGCACGAGATCAACGCCGTGGCCGAACAACTGAACGTGAAGCGCGAAGAGGTCATCGAGATGGAAACCCGCATGTCGGGTGGCGATGTGCTGCTGGACCCCAGCCCTTCGGACGATGGCGAGCAGGCCTTTGGCCCCATCGCCTACCTGGCCGATGCTTCGCACGAGCCCACGACGATGATCGAATCGCGCCAGCGTGATGCGCTGGCCTCCGATGGCATTGCCACCGCCCTGGCCAGCCTGGACGACCGCAGCCGCCGCATCGTGGAGGAGCGCTGGCTCAAGGTCAACGACGATGGCTCTGGCGGTATGACGCTGCACGAGCTGGCTGCCGTGTATGGCGTGAGCGCCGAGCGCATCCGCCAGATCGAAGTGGCTGCCATGAAGAAGATGAAGAAGGCCCTGGCCGAGTACGCCTGAGCCTGCGCAGAGGGGCGTTAATATTGCCCTCTGCAGAAGTTGCCTCGCGGGGCCCCAGTTCTGGGGCCCCGCGTCGTTTTGGCCCCTGATTGATTGTTTCTGAGGAGATCCCGTTTCATGTTGTCACGCCCCGTCGTTTTCCGCCGTGCCTCGTTGCTGATCGCTTTGGCTGCCGCCGCTTCCCCCTGGGCCATGGCCCAGAACACAGGCAAATCCACCGCAGCCGCCGCGGCGGCCCCTCTGGCATGGCCCACCAAGCCCATCAAGATCATCGTGGGCTTTCCGGCAGGCTCGTCGCCTGACCTCACGGCGCGCACGTTCTCGGAGCCCCTGTCCAAGGCCCTGGGACAGCCCGTGATCGTGGAAAACAAGGTAGGCGCAGGCGGCAACATCGGCGCCGATGCCGTGGCCAAGGCGCGCGACGACCACACCATCGGCCTGATGATCAATGGCAACCTGACCATTGCCAAGCTGCTCAACCCCGCCGTGCCTTACAACCCGACCAAGGACCTGGCGCCTCTGAGCCTCATCGGCACCTCGCCCCTGATCCTGACCGCGCCCGTGAGCCAGCCAGGGGTTCCCGCCACCGCCAACGCCCACGATTTCTTCGTGGCGGCGCGCAATGCGGGCGACAAGTGGAGCTATGGCACGCCTGGTGTGGGCACCGTGGGCCACATCGGCACCGAGCTGCTCAAGTCGCGCAGCAACATCAATCCGGTGCATGTGCCCTACCCCGGCTACTCGCAGGTGGCCACGGCCATGCTGGGCGAGCAGTTGCAGATGGCGCTGCTGCCCCCTGCCCTGGCACAAGCCCAGGTGCGTGCAGGCAAGCTGCGCGCGATTGGCGTGACCTCGGCCGGACGCAGCCCACTGGCTCCAGATGTACCAAGCCTGGCGGAAGCGGGCATCCGGGGCTTCAACCTGGAGATCTGGAACGCCTTTGCCGCGCCATCGACCATGCCCAAGCCCATCCAGGCCAAGCTGGCCGTGCTGATCAGCGAGATTGCCCGCAGCGAAGATGTGCGTGCCAAGCTCTTTCAGCAAGGCTGGCAAACCGTGGGCTCATCGCCCGAAGGGTTGGCCAACCGGATCAAGGCCGACACCAATCTGCTGGGTGGTGTGATCGCGATGCGGGGCATCAAAGTGGAGTGATTCAGCGCGGCTGAGCCTGCGGCATTCCATTTGTTGCCGCACATAACAAACCCGGGTAAGTTCTTAGAACCTGCCCGGGTTTTTGCGTTCCTGGGCGCCATGACTGTCTTCACTTTCCCGGCCAAATGTCCGTTGCCACCGCTCCATGAAACCCGAACCTCTGGCCCGAAGCAGCGGGTGTGCGCAGTGCGCGGGGCAGCAACAATGCATGCTGGGGCGGCAGAGCGAAGACCGCCGCAGCAGGTGGGCTCCCTTGTTGACCGAACGGCCCATGGGCAAGGGCGAGCTGCTGCTACAGCAAGGGGAGATGCCCCTCACTTTCAGGATCGTGAAAACAGGCATGGTCATGCTGCTGTGTGGTGGCGAAGACCGCGTGGATCGGCCTATCGGGCTGTTTGGCCCCGGGCAGCCGCTGGGCACCACGGTGCTGGTCCAGCAGCCCGCCGCAGTGTCTTGCCGCGCCTTGACGCAGGGGCGGTTGTGCGAAGTGCAGGTGGCGGCTGCCGGCCAACAAGGCCTTTTCGATGAAGTGTTTCTGTGGACGCTGGCGCAGAGCTATGCGCAAACGATTGCGGGTGTGGCTGAATGGGCCCGCATCGTTCGCATCCGGGGCGTGCCGGGCCAATTGGCGGCCACCTTGCTGCAACTGGCCCGCCTGCAGCGCAGCACGCTGGTGCGGCTGCCCAGCCATGTGGTGCTGGCCGATCTGCTTTCGACCACGCGGGAAAGCATTGCACGCGCGCTGCGCCAGTTGGTGCTGCACAAAGGGCTGGTGCGCCGCGACCGCTGGCATTGCGAGATTGAGCGGGATGCTTTGCTCGCTCTTGCCTGCGGTCAAAAATCCGTCAAAAAAACCAAGCGGCGCACCCCGGCGGCACTACACCAACCCATCGTCGGCTGAAGGGGTTTTGCCCTGCAGCAATTGCACCACCTGCGCGGGCGCCACTGCGCGGGAAAACAGCCATCCCTGGTAGGCATCGCACCGAAAACCCGTCAGCAGGCGCAACTGTTCTGCGGATTCCACGCCCTCGGCCACCACATGCAGGCCCAATGTTTGCGCCAGCACGATGATGGCCTGCACAAGGGTGGCGTCGGCGGTGGTCTCCAGCAAGGGGAGCACGAACTCGCGGTCGATCTTGATGCGGGAGATTGGCAACTGCTTCAGGTAGGCCAACGAAGAATGCCCCGTGCCAAAGTCGTCGAGCGCGATGCCAACGCCCAGCGCCTGAAGGCGACTGAGCACGCGCCGGGCCTGCTCGGGGTCTGCCATGGCTTCCGACTCGGTCACTTCGACCTCAAGCAGATGGGGCTGGGTCCCGTGCAATGACAGGCTGCGCTCGATCTGCTCGACCAGGTCCGTCTGGCGCAGCTGCTGCACGGACAGGTTGACGGCCACCCGCAGCGGCATCCCGGCCTCAGACCAGGTGGCGATCTGCTGGCAAGCCGTATCGAATACCCAGGCCCCCATCGCCAAGATGAGGCCCGTGGCCTCGGCCACAGGGATAAAGCGGTCTGGCGGTATTTCTCCGAGCAAGGGGTCGGTCCAGCGCAGCAACGCCTCGACCCCTTGTATACGGCCCGTGGCCACCTCGATCTGGGGCTGGTAGTGCAAGGACAGCCCGCCACAGGTCAGCGCCATTTTGAGACGCTCATACAGCTGCAGCTTCTCGGCCATGCGAAGCCCCAGGTTCGGCGCATAGAAGGCGTAGCGGGCGCGGCCCGACTCCTTGGCGTGGTACATGGCCATATCGGCATAGCGCATGAGCGTTTGTGCATCCTGCGCATCGGCGGGGTACAGGGCGATCCCCAGACTGGCGCCAAAATCCAGCTCGAAGCCATGCATCTGGTAAGGCTGGCACAAGGTGTCGAGCAGCTTGGCCGCTACCTGCTCTGCCTCTTGCGGCCGGTTGATTTGGGGGAGCAGCGCGGTGAACTCGTCCCCACCCAGCCGGGCCAACGCATCGCCCGCACGCAGCACGCTCTTGAGTCTGCGCGCTACCTCCAGCAGCAACTGGTCGCCTGCGGCATGGCCATAGCCGTCATTCACGGCCTTGAAGTCGTCCAGGTCCAGCAGCAGCAATGCAAAGGACTGGCCCGAGCGTGCCGATTCGGCAATGGCCTGTTCGAGCCGCAGGCTGAATTGCCAGCGGTTGATCAGGCCCGTCAATGTGTCATGGGTGGCCTGGAAGTGCATCTGTGCCTCCAGCCGCCGCATGTCGGTGATGTCGCGCACGAAGGCTACCGCCGTGCCGCCATGGACCTCGGTGTGCCCCAGTGCGATGTCCACGGGCACGGAGCTGCCGTCCTTGCGCACGAGCCAAAGGTCGCGCCCCATCCCCATGGGGCGGCGCGAGGGCGTGCAAAAGTAGCTCTCCAGATACTGGGAATGGGCACTGCGCATGGCCGCAGGCAAAAAGATGTTGACTGAATTGCCGCACAGCTCATCGGCCGAATAGCCGGAGATGGACTCCATCGCGGCATTGACCATCACGATGCGGCCGCTGCGGTCCACCA
Source organism: Acidovorax sp. (assembly GCF_027492855.1). Classification (GTDB taxonomy): domain Bacteria; phylum Pseudomonadota; class Gammaproteobacteria; order Burkholderiales; family Burkholderiaceae_C; genus Acidovorax. The sequence goes on along the minus strand of NZ_JAPUDY010000061.1, from coordinate 9,184 downwards.
GCAGGATGCCGTCGGGGGCCGCACTCATGGCCGCCAGGATCAGGGAGCCATTGCCCCCCGCCGACCACGGACGGTCGCCCTGGGCTGCATATACGTTCGAACGCATGAAAGCGCGGGCCTTTCGCGGAGCGGGAGATGATCGGGCGCGGGAGCCGCTTGCGAATGCCGCACCCAGCGCATGGGCAAGCCATCTGCCCAAAGCTCCGGGTCGGACGGCTGAAACCAATCCCGATGATCAGACCAGAATCGCCGTGAAGAAAACCTGACAAGCACTGGCGACTTGCGGCCAATGTGACGCGCATCGCATTCTTGCGCCTCTGCATGCGGCAAATCCGCGACAAGCGCTGTGGCGCGCCTGCCTGCACAGGCAAGCGCCCAGGCGCCCTGGGCTCAGCCCGCTTCGCCGAGCAGCGCCTTGACGTCAGCGCCCAGGGCCTGCGCGCCGCTGCCGTAGCGGGTGTAAACGCGCAGGCGCCCCGCCGTGTCGTACACGTAGCTGCCGGCCGAATGGTCCATGGTGTAGCTGGTAGGCGTCTTGCCATCGACCTTCTTGAAATAGATCTTGAAGTCCTTGGCAACGGCCGCGAGCTGCTGGGGCGTGCCGCTGAGCGCCAGAAAGCTGGGATCGAAATTGGCCATGTAGGCCTTGAGCACTTCAGGCGTGTCGCGCTCGGGGTCCACGGTGACGAAGATGCCTTGCAGGCGGTCGCCGTCCTTGCCCAGCATTTGCTTGACCTCGGCCAGCTCCTGCATGGATGTTGGGCACACGTCCGGGCACTGTGTGTAGCCAAAGAACACCACCACCACCTTGCCCGCAAAGTCCGTGAGATGGCGCGCCTGGCCGTTGTGGTCGGTCAGGGGGATGTCGCGGGCGTAGTCCGCCCCGGTGACGTCCACGCCGCGAAACTCGGTCTTCTTTTCAGAACATGCACTAAAAAGGCCAGCAGCGCTTATAGATAAAGCGCTAATAGCTATTATTTTGATAGCATTTCGTTTGAACATGGTGTTTACAGCACGTAGTGATCCACCAGCAGGGCGGCAAAAAGCACGCTCAGGTGGATGAGGGAAAAGCGGAAGGTCTTGCGCGCCAGCGCATCCGAATAATTGCGCCACAGCGCAAAGCCGTAGCCGCAGAAGCCCGCAGAGAGCAGCACGGCGGCCGCCAGGTAGATCCACGAGCTCATGCCGTAGATGAAGGGCATCAGGCAGCCCGCGAACAGGATCAGGGTGTACAAAAACACCTGCAGCCGCGTGAACTCGTTGCCGTGTGTCACCGGCAGCATGGGCAGGCCGGATTTGCGGTAGTCCTCCACCCGGTACAGCGCCAGCGCCCAGAAGTGCGGCGGCGTCCACAGAAAGATGATGAGGAACAGAATGAGCGCCTCGGGGCCCACATCGTTCGTCATGGCTGCCCAGCCCAGCACCGGCGGCATGGCGCCCGATGCGCCGCCGATCACGATGTTCTGCGGCGTCAGCGGCTTCAAGATCACGGTATAGACCACCGCATAACCCACGAAAGTGGCAAAGGTAAGCCACATGGTCAGCGGGTTCACCCAAAAGTACAGCAGGGCCGAGCCCGCGCCGCACAACACGGCCGAGAACAGCAGCGTCTGCGCATTGGACAGCTCGCCCTTGGCCGTGGGGCGCCAGGCCGTGCGCTTCATCTTGGCGTCAATGCCCTGCTCCACGATGCAGTTGAAGGCGGCTGCCGCGCCAGCCACCAGCCACACGCCCAGGCAGGCCAGCGCCATCAGCCCGAGTTGTGCTGCGCTGGGCAGGCCGGGCACGGCCAGCACCATGCCGATCAGGGCACAAAAAACGATGAGCTGCACCACGCGGGGCTTGGTCAGCGCATAGAACTGCCGCAGGCGCGATGGCGCAACGGCAACGGCGGGGGGAGCAACACTCATGCAGATACTCTCGATGCGCCCGATGGCGCAGAAAACTCTTGGCGCGCGGGCGCCGCGCGGCTGGACACCAGGGCCCAGGTCAATACCACCACCAGGGCCGCAGCACCGCCGGTGTGCAACACGGCGGCCACCAAGGGCCAGTCCAGCACCACGTTCGATAGCCCTGTGACCAATTGCAAAGCTGACAGGCCCGCCAGCCACCGCGCCTGTGCGGGCAGCGCGCCGCTACGGTGCAAGCGCCAGGCCAGCCAGCCCAGCGCCGCCAGCACCACATAGGCCATCAGGCGGTGCACGTAATGGATGGCTGTGAGGCCTGCAAAACTGATGTGGCTGCCGTCCTGCAGCATGCCCAGCTTGCGCCAGACCTGAAACCCCTGGGCAAAGTCCATGGCAGGCCACCAACTGCCCTGGCAGGTAGGGAAGGTGGTGCAGGCCAGCACGGCGTAGTTGGTGCTGACCCAGCCACCCAACACCACCTGCAGCGCCAGCAGCAGCCCCGTCAGAACCACGCCCCAGCGCAAGGCGGACGAAATCACCGTGGACGAGCGGCCTTGTGCCGCATGCGCATGGCGCACCGCCTGCACGCACAACAGCGCCAGCAGCACGAGTCCGCCAATTAAATGCAAGGTGACGATGGCGGGAAACAGCTTCATCGTCACGGTGAGCGCGCCAAACGCCCCTTGCAGGCACACCCACAGCAGCGTCACCGTGGGCCACCAGGGGCTCAGGGGCGGCGCCTCGGCAGCGCCCCGCAGGGCTCGGCGCTGTTGCACCCAGGACGACACCGTGATCACGATGATGAGCACGCCCACGCCCGTGGCCAGGTAGCGGTGGATCATCTCGACCCAGGCCTTGCCGTGCGTGACCGGGCCGGTGGGCATGGCCTCTTGCGCCGCCGCAATTTCTGCCCGCGCGCCCACCGGGCTGGCGCTGCCGTAGCAGCCAGGCCAGTCGGGGCAGCCCAGGCCCGAATCCGTGAGCCGGGTAAAAGCGCCGAACAGCACCAGGTCAAAGGTCAGGAACAGGGTCAGCACCGTGAGTGCCTGCAGGCGCCGCATGGACGAACTGCGGCGGTTGCGCACCCACACCCAGGTCAGCGGGCCCAACGCAATCACCAGGCCCAGGAGCATGAGCTCCAGCACGGGCGCCAGGTCGTAAAGCGGCTGCGTATCGCTCATGCTCATGGCTTGGCGGGCCGCCCCGCCTCATCCCACGACGAGGACGCGCGCAGCAGGCGCTCCAGGTCGCGCTTGGCTTTGGCGGCCCCGCTAGCATCCATGCCGGCAGGAAAACGCATCATCCAGTTGCCCATGGGGTCCACCACATACAGGTGGTCGGCCAACTGCTGGCCTGCAGCAGGTGCCAGCCAGGCATTGAGCGCAGCGCCATCCACGCGCAGCACCGTGGCTTTTTGCAGCGCGGGCGCCAGTGCATCGGCCACCGGAGCGTTGTCGTTGACCAGCCAGACCCAGTCCACACGGTCTTTCTCCTTGCCCAGGCTTTCGCGCAACTGGCGCTGCAGGTACAGGTGCTTCTGGCAGGCCGCATCACAATCGCCGCCCGCCACGCTCACCAGCAGCCATTGGCCCTTGAGCGATTCCAGGGGCACCGGGGCACCACCCAGCGTGGTGGCCGTGAGCGCGGGCGCGGTGCGCTGGGGGTCGATCAGCTCCCCATGGTTGCGGCGGCCTTCGGGCCGGATCACGTAGTAGGTGAAATACGAGGCAATGACCGGCGCCGCACAGATCATCAGCACGCCCAGCATCTTCCAGCGGCCATGGCGTGCGCGCTGAGCGGTGGCCACGGCGTCGCCCGCTTCGGGCAGCGTGTGCACGGTCAGCCCGAGCGGGTGCTCGGCATGGGCACGGGCCTGCGAGTCAGGCGGCAGGCTGGCTGCGCGGGCGAATGAACCGTCGGACGATTTGGAACCAGACATAAAGAATTGCCATCAGGCCACAGAGCCCGAACCATTGAAATGCGTAACCGTAGTGTTTATCGACGCCTGCGCCCACCACGGGCCAATCGCGTTGCAGGCCTTCGCCAGCTTCGCCCGTCTGCAGCACCGTGAGAGGGGCGAGCGCCAGGCCGGTTTCGGTGCGAAACGCGGCCAGGTCGAGATTTTGCCGGATGCGGGAAGACCCCTCGGCACTATCGCCCCGCTCAAACTCGTACAGGCGTGACGGCGCGGCCGCCACACGGCCCTGCACCCGCACCACGGCGTCCTGCGGCGTCTGCACCTGGGGCAGTTGCGTGCGGTCCTGAAAATTGCGTGGCGCCCAGCCGCGCTGCACCAGCACCACACCGGGGCTGGTGCCGTTCAATTGCAAGGGCGTCAACACAAAAAAACCAGGCCGTCCCTGCATCTGGCGGTTGTCGAGGTAGACCGTGTGCTCTGGCAACCAGCGGCCTTCCAGAACCACTTGGCGGTGCACCTGGGCCTGGGCTTCGTCTGCAGGGCCTGCGGCCAGGGACAGCAGCGCACGGCCATCCATAGCAGGCATCTGGCCGCGTGCATCCAGCGTGGCCTGCAAGGTCTCTTTTTCCGCGGCGCGCGACAGTTGCCAACGCCCGAGCGACGCCGTGACCAGCATGCCCGCCACGGTCGCCAGCGTGATCAGCCAGAAGCGCAGGCCCACAGGACGGCGGAAAGTGGTCACGGGATAATGTGCTCCATGAAATACCTCGTAGTGCTGGCGTTCATCGCCATTTTGGCCAGTCTGGCGTCGGCCCTGTTCTTCATGATGCGCAATGGCCGTGACGACAAAGGCAAAGGCAACCACATGGCCAAAGCGCTGGCCGTGCGGGTGGGGCTTTCCATCGTGCTGTTCCTGTGTATTTTGATCGCCTGGCAACTGGGCTACATCCAGCCGACCGGACTGCCTGCAACATCCCGCTGAACCCTCTTACGCCGTACCGCCCAACAAAAAAAGCGCCTCGCGGCGCTTTTTTCATGGTGCCGTGCCCTGCTTACATCCAGTAAACCAGCACGTACAGGCCCAGCCACACCACGTCCACGAAGTGCCAGTACCAGGCGGCGCCTTCGAAGCCGAAATGCTTGTCGGCCGTGAAATGGCCTTTTTGCAGGCGCAGCGTGATCACCAGCAGCATCAGCATGCCCAGGAACACGTGGAAGCCGTGGAAGCCCGTCAGCATGAAGAAGGTGGAGCCAAACACGCCCGAGTTGAGCTTGAGGTTCAGGTCGGTGTAGAGGTGATAGTACTCATAGCCCTGTACCAGCAGGAAGACGAAGCCCAGCAGCACCGTGGCCCACATGAAGGCAATAGTCTTGCCGCGATGGTTTTCGCGCAGTGCATGGTGGGCGATGGTCAGCGTCACGCCCGAGGTCAGCAGCAGCGCCGTGTTGATGGTGGGCAGCCAGAAGGGGCCCACGGTCTGGAAGGGCTCCACGATGCCTGCGGGCGAAGCCGTGGCGCCGGCAGCGATGCTGGGCCAGACGGCCTTGAAATCGGGCCAGAGCAGTGCGTTGTCCAGGCTGCCCAGCGCAGGCACCGAGTGCGCGCGTGCCCACCACAGGGCTGTGAAGAACGCGCCGAAGAACATCACCTCCGAGAAGATGAACCAGCTCATGCTCCAACGGTATGAGAGGTCGATCTTGTGGCCGTACAGGCCGCCCTGGCTCTCGCGGATGGCATCACCGAACCACTGGTACAGCGTGAACAACCACCACACCAGGCCCAGGGCCAGGGAATACTTGCCCCAGTCATGCCCATTGATCCACTGGCCTGCGCCAAGGATGACAAAGAACAGACCAATGGCCGCCATCACCGGGTGACGCGACTCGGCAGGCACATAGTAGTACGGGGTTCCGCCGTGGGTTGATGCACTCATTTCAGCTCCTGACTCTCAAAATCTTTGTTTTTCAGCTTTGTTGTCGATACGGTTCCAACGACCCATTCATACCGGCTCAGACCACCCAGTTCACCACCGCGATCAACCCGACCACGATGAGAACCACGGCCATCAACCCCACCGCGATGATGTGCAGCGGGTTGATTTTCTCGACATCCTTCTGGTACTCGCTGCCCTTGCGCAAACCGATCAGCGACCAGGCCACGGCACGCACAGTGCGCAGCAGCGAGCCCTTGCGCTCCAGCGGCGTCGCCGCCACGGGTTGCTGCTCCACAGGGGTTTTCATGATCCGGCTCCCAGCTGGGCGGAGGAAGGCAGCACAACGGCCGCAGTGGATTCGGGGGCTGCGGGGGTCTTACCCCCTACCTCGAAAAATGTATAGGACAGCGTGATGGTCGTTACGTCCTTGGACAAGCGCGGGTCGATCACGAAGGCCACGGGCCATTCCTTCTTCTCGCCAGGCTCCAGCACATACTGGTTGAAGCAGAAGCACTCCAGCTTGTTGAAGTGGGCGGCTGCCTGGCGCGGCGCGTAGCTTGGAATGGCCTGCGCAGCCATGCGGCGGTTCTGCACGTTCTGGAACTCGTACATCACCGTGGTCAGCTCGCCAGGGTGCACCTGCACCGAGCGCTGCGCGGGCTTGAAGTCCCACGGGCCACGCGCATTCGCGTCAAACTCGACCGTGATGGTGCGGGTCTTGTCCACCTGCGTGTTCGCGGGCACCTTCACGTCTTTGCCTGCCACGCCGTTGCCCGGCACCTGCCGCTCGGACAGCGACAGGATGTTGATGCCCGTCAACTCGCAGATGTGCTTGTAGATGGGGATCAGCGCATAGCCGAAGGCGAACATACCAGCCGCAATCACGACCAGCTTGCCGACCATCTTGACGTTTTCGCGGTACAGGCTCATGGCGGTGGCGGGCTCAGCGAGACAGGAAAACCACCTTGACCATGAACCCGACAAAGAACACCACCGCGATGGACGCCAGGATCAGCGCCATCCGCAGGTTGCTCTTCTTTTGCTCGGGGGTCATGGACATGGCCATCAACCAATCACGCGGGTAGCGGTAGCGTCCAGCTTGGGCGGGTTCTCAAAGGTGTGGAACGGTGCGGGCGAAGGCACTTCCCATTCCAGGCCCTCAGCGCCATCCCAGGGCTTTTGCGGGGCTTTTTCACCCTTGCCACGCATGGCGGGCACAACCACAGCCAGGAAGAAGTACACCTGTGCCAAGCCAAAGCCCAGCGCGCCCACCGAAGCGATCGCGTTGAAGTCAGCGAACTGCATCGGGTAGTCAGCGTAGCGGCGGGGCATGCCGGCCAGGCCCAGGAAGTGCATCGGGAAGAAAGTGATGTTGAAGAAGATCAGCGACGACCAGAAGTGGATCTGGCCACGCGTTTCGGAGTACATCACGCCCGTCCACTTGGGCAGCCAGTAGTACACGCCCGCGAACATGGAGAACAGCGAACCTGCCACCAGCACGTAGTGGAAGTGGGCCACCACGTAATAGGTGTCTTGCAACTGGATGTCGATGGGCGCCATGGCCAGGATCAGGCCGGTGAAGCCGCCCATCGTGAACACGAAGATGAAGCCCACTGCGAACAGCATGGGGGTTTCAAACGTCATGGAGCCGCGCCACATGGTGGCGATCCAGTTGAAGATCTTCACGGCCGTGGGCACGGAGATCAGCATGGTGGCGTACATGAAGAACAGCTGGCCGGTCACGGGCATGCCGGTCGTGAACATGTGGTGGGCCCACACGATGAACGACAAGATGGCGATAGACGAGGTGGCGTACACCATGGAGGCATAGCCGAACAGCTTCTTGCGGGAGAACGCGGGCACGATCTGGCTGATGATGCCGAAGGCCGGCAAGATCATGATGTACACCTCGGGGTGGCCGAAGAACCAGAAGATGTGTTGGTACATCACCGGGTCACCGCCGCCAGCGGGATTGAAGAAGCTGGTGCCGAAGTGGCGGTCCGTCAGCGTCATGGTGATGGCGCCAGCCAGCACGGGCATCACGGCGATCAGCAGGTACGCGGTGATGAGCCAGGTCCAGGCGAACATGGGCATCTTCATCAGCGTCATGCCGGGGGCGCGCATGTTCAGGATGGTCACGATGATGTTGATCGAGCCCATGATGGACGAAGCACCCAGGATGTGCATCGCGAAGATGCCGGCGTCCATGGAGGGGCCCATCTGCAGCGTCAGCGGCGCATACAGCGTCCAGCCTGCGGCAGGCGCGCCACCGGGCATGAAGAACGATGCCACGAGCATGATGGCCGCAGGAATCATCAGCCAGAAGCTGAAGTTGTTCATGCGTGCGAAGGCCATGTCGGATGCGCCGATTTGCAGCGGGATCATCCAGTTCGCAAAGCCCACGAAGGCCGGCATGATGGCGCCGAACACCATGATCAGGCCGTGCATGGTGGTGAGCTGGTTGAACAGCTCGGGGTTGACCAGTTGCAGGCCGGGCTGGAACAGCTCGGCGCGGATCAGCAGCGCCAGGACGCCGCCCACCATGAGCATGGTGAAGGCGAACAGCAGGTACAGCGTACCGATGTCCTTGTGGTTGGTGGCGTACACCCAGCGGCGCCAGCCGGTGGGGCCGTGGTGGCCATGGTCGTCGTGTGCGTGGTCGCCAGCATGCCCATGGTTGTCGAGAACTGCGCTCATTTTGGATTCCTCAATACGATGGGGCGATGATTACTTGCCGCGCTGGGCCACGATTTCAGCCGGTTGCACCAATTGACCGGTCTTGTTGGACCAGGTGTTCTTGGTATAGGTGACCACGGCAGCGATATCGGTGTCGCTCAGTTGCGCCCATGCGGGCATCGCGCCATTGGCAGCGCCCTTGAGCACAACCTGGATCTGCTTGGCATGGTCGGCATCGACCACGATGGCCGAACCGTCCAGTGGCTTGATCGGGCCTGCACCCTTGCCGTTGGCCTGGTGGCAGGCCGCGCAGTTGGCGGCATAGACCTTCTCGCCACGCTTCATGATGTCGTCCAGTGTCCAGACCTTGGAGGGGTCGTCCAACTTGGCGGCAGCCTTCTTCTTCTGGTCAGCCACCCAGGCGGAATAGTCCTCGGCGGACACCACCTTCACGTGGATGGGCATGTAGGCGTGTTCCTTGCCACACAACTCGGCGCACTGGCCGTAGTAGTCGCCGATCTTCTCGGCACGGAACCAGGTGTCGCGCACAAAACCGGGGATCGCATCCTGCTTGATGCCGAAGGCAGGCACCATGAAGGCATGGATCACGTCATTGGCCGTGGTGATGATGCGGATCTTCTTGTTGACCGGCACAACCATCGGGTTGTCCACCTTGAGCAGGTAGTCGGCAGGCGCGTCCTTGACGTTGCCGCTGTCGGACATCACGCGGTGGCTGCTGTCCAGCGTGG
>NZ_JAPUDY010000060.1 GCF_027492855.1 Acidovorax sp. | reverse complement strand
ACATCGAGATGAACCGCACCTTCAACAACGGCATCGGCATGGTGGTGGTGGTGGACGCGGCAAATGCCGAAGCCACGGCCGCCACGCTGCGCGCCGCGGGCGAGCAGGTGTACGCCATCGGCACGATCGCTGCGCGTGGCGAAGGCGCCGCCGTGGTGGTGGCCTGAGGTGAAAGCCGCTTCGCGGCATCCGCTGCGGCCTGGGCAGTGCCGTGACTGACCCACAACCCACCACACAACCGCCCCGATCATTGAGCCAGGGCATCGTGACGGCCAGCTATGTGCTGATGGCCGGGGCGCTGCTGCTGGTGATGTGGCGCGGCCTGCTGCCCGGCCTGCTGTGTGTGTGCCTGGGCTTTTTGCTCACCCGCGCGCTCACCGGCTGGTTTTCACAGGGCCTGGGCCGCCTGCAACGCCAGGGCGCGCCCTCGGGCACGCGCCAGCGCGTAGCGCAGGTCGCGGCGGCGGGCCTGGTGATGCTGCTGCCGCTGGCGCTGCTGGCCATCGGGCTCACACATTCGCGCGGCTACCTGGTCGAAGCGCCCCTGCAATACCGCGAACTGCTCAACTACATGGCGCGCACAGTGCTGGAGCTGCGCCTGAAGCTGCCCGCCGACATGGCCGCGCACCTGCCCGAAGGCGCCGCCGACATCCAGCGCATCATCGCCAGCTACCTGGGCGCCAAGGCCGGTGCGCTGGCCATAGCGGGTCGCGCCTGGCTGGCAGGCGTGCTGTTTGCCTACGTAGGCCTCTTGATCGGCGCCCTGGCCGCCGTGCGCCCGCCCATGCTGGTGAGCGGGCCGCTGGCCCGGCAACTGCAGATGCGCATCACGCTGTTTGGCGAGGCGTTTCGGCAGATCGTGGCCGCCCAGTTCTGGATCGCGGCGTTCAACACCTTGCTCACCGCGCTGTTTTTGCTGTTCGTGCTGCCGCTGTGGGGCCTGGAGCTGCCCTACACGCCGGTGCTCATCACCTTTACCTTTGTTGCGGGGCTGGTGCCCATCGTGGGCAACCTGGTGTGCAACGTGGTCATCACCATCGTGGGGCTGTCGGTGTCGCCGCTGGCGGCTGCCGCTTGCCTGGGCTTTCTGATCCTGATCCACAAGGCCGAATACGTGATCAACGCCAAGGTGGTGGGCCGCCGCACGCAGATGGGCGTGTGGGAGCTGCTGTCGGTGATGTTCGTGGCCGAGGCCGTTTTCGGCCCCGCCGGGCTGGTGGCGGCGCCGCTGTTCTATGCCTACCTGAAGAAAGAGCTGGTGGCGGCACGGCTGGTGTAGCCACAGGGCCAATATCTATGGCCTGAATTGATCGATTCCTGTCCAGATGGGGTCGGACGTTCTCTGCTTGCGCTTGCAAGATAAGGACTCCCAACAAGAGCCTTTCGGAGAATATCCATGAAAACCTGTCTGATTGTGATCGATGTCCAAGAGTCCTTCCGCCACCGCCCGTACTTCACGGCGCACGGCCTACCCGCCTACCTGCAGGCCCAGAATGCGCTGATCGAGGGCTGCGCCGCACAAGGCATCCCCGTGGTGCGGGTGTTCCACAGCGATGGCCCAGAGGTGCCCGAGAATTCGTTCTCCCAGGTCTCAGGCCAGGTGCGTGCACTCGACGGCCTCGCCCCCTTCGCGGCGGCCGCCACCTTCACCAAATCGCGCCACAGTGCGCTGGTGGGCACGGGGCTCGATGTGTGGCTCACCCGCCACGGCATCCAGCGCCTGATCGTGAGCGGCATCCGCACCGAGCAATGCTGCGAAACCACCACCCGCCACGCCTCGGACCTGGGCTGGGCCGTGGACTACGTGACCGATGCGACCCTGACCTGGGACATGGTGCAACCCGACGGCCAGACGCTGACCGCCGAAGACATCAAGGCCCGCACTGCCACCGTGTTGCAGGACCGTTTTGCCACGCTGTGCACCGTGCAGCAGGCGCTGGAAAGGGCCGCAGCATGAACAATACCAACATCCATCCCATGCAAGTCTCCATCCTGGTATTCGACGAGGTGGAAGCCCTGGACCTGGGCGGCCCCTATGAGGTCTTTACCACCGCCAGCCGCATGTACCAGCGCCAACACCCCGGCGCCCCTGCGCCGTTTGCGGTGCAGTGCGTGGCCCGCAGCCTGGCCCCGGTGCGCGCCCGCGCGGGCCTGCGCGTGCTGCCCGACGCCGACTTTGCCACCGCCACAGCCCCCTACCTGCTCATCGTGCCGGGCGGTGTGGTCGATGCCGCAGCCGCCTGCCCCGCCACCCGTGCCTGGGTGGCCCAGGCCGCTGCTGGCGCGCAGATCACGGCTTCGGTGTGCACGGGCGCCTTCATCCTGGCGGCAGCAGGGGTGCTCACCGAAGGCCCCGCCACCACCCACTGGGAGGACATCGCCGACCTGCGCACACAGTTTCCAGCGCTCAGCGTGCAGGAGAATGTGCGCTGGGTGGACCGGGGGGCGCTGGTCACGTCGGCGGGCATCAGTGCAGGCATCGACATGAGCCTGCACCTGGTCACCCGGCTGGTGGGTGCCGCGCTGTCCGAGCGCACCGCCCGCCAAATGGACACCCCGTGGAACCAAGAACCATAAAACCCCTGGGCCGCGCCAGCCGCGTGGCGGATGGGCAGAGCTGAGAGACTGAGAGCCATGCCAGACCCGCAACCCATTCACGTTTATTTCGCCCTGCTCCCAGGCAGCCTGGTGCTCGACTGGGCGGGCCCGGCCGAGGCGCTGCGTATCGCCAACCAGGCATTGGCCCGCCAAGGCCAGCCCGAGCGGTTTGTGCTGCACTTCGTGAGCCCCACACAGCAGTCGGTGACCTCGGTGGGCGCCCTGCTGACGGGGCTGGAACCCCTGCCCGACGCCCTGGCGCCGTCGGCCTGGGTGGTGCTGGTGGGCCTGGTTGGCAAGCGCATCGACGTGGCGGGCGACGAAGCGCGCGCGCTGCTGCACTGGCTGCGCGGGCTGCGGCCCGTGGCTGGGCAGTTGGAGCTGATCACCGTGTGCGCTGGCGCGTTGCTGGCCGCCCATGCCGGGCTGTTGACGGGCCGCCGCGCCACCACCCACCACCTGCACCTTCATGAGCTGGCCACCGTGGACCCGCACTGCGACGTGGTGGCCAACCGCGTGTTCGTGGCCGATGGCGCCGTGTACAGCAGCGCGGGCGTGACCACGGGCATCGACCTGCTGCTGCACCGCATTTCCGACACCTGCGGCCCCGCGCTGGCCGCCCAGGTGGCGCAGTCCATGGTGGTGGCGCTGCGCCGGGGGCCCAACGACCCGGAGTTCTCGCCTTTTCTGCACCACCGCAACCACCTGCACCCCGCGCTGCACCGCGTGCAGGACGCCGTGAGCCAGCAGCCCCAGGCCGACTGGAGCGTGCCCCAGATGGCCGAGGCGGCGCACACCTCGCCGCGCCACCTCACACGGCTGTTTCTGGAGCATGCGGGCATCGCGCCACTGCAGTATCTGCGCCGCATTCGCCTGGCCACGGCCGAGGCGGCCTTGCGCTCGGGTCAGAACGTGACGCAGGCGGCCCTGATGGCGGGTTTCAGCTCCGACACGCAGTTGCGCCGCGCCTGGCACCAGTTCGGGCGAGAGGGCACGCCTTCGCAAGGGGCAGCTCCAGGCCGCTCCCACTGAACTGTTTTGAAAATTTTTCACATTCCGAAAAGATGTCAGGCTTGCGTTGGCGGCCAATAATGGGTTCCCACCGCGACTGCCCCATACCGCCATGAAAGAGCCCGCGCGCGCGCCCGACGAAGATGACCGCCTGCAGGCCCTGCGCCAATTGCTGATTCTGGACACGCCCCCCGAGGAGCGTTTTGACCGGCTGACGGCTTTTGCGGCGCAGGAGTTCGACATGCCCATGGTGCTGCTGACGCTCATCGACGATCAGCGGCAATGGTTCAAGTCGCGCCATGGCGTGGACATACCCGAGACCGATCGAAGCATCTCGTTTTGCGCCCATACCATCTTGCAGGACGAGCCCCTCGTGGTGCCCGATGTGACGCTGGATGATCGTTTTTCTGGCAACCCACTGGTGACCGGCGACCCCCATGTCCAGTTCTACGCCGGGGCGCAGCTCAAGATGCCCAGCGGGCACAACATCGGCACGCTGTGCCTCATCGACCGCACGCCGCGCCAACTGGATCACATCGACCTGGCCATTCTGGCCTCGCTGCGCGACCTGGCAGTGGAAGAACTGATACGCCGCGCCAACGAGGAGCCCGCAGCATGAGCCACGACTCGGTACAACCGCCCATCTTGCTGGTGGAGCCCAGCTCGCTCACGGCCAGCATCATCGTGTCCACCGCCCGCCAGCTCAACCTGCCCATGGTGCGCCAGGTCAGCAGTGTGCGTACCGCGCAGCAACACCTGGCAGCCCAGGGTTTCCTGGGCGTCATCATCTCGCTAGACGAAAACCGCGAGGCCGTGACCCTGCTGGAACAGGTGCGCGATGCCCGCTTCGCCGTGGACGCCCAGGTGCCCGTGGCCGTGACCACGGCCCAGGTCGATGCCTCCACGGCCGTAAAAATGAAGGCACTGCATGTGCGGCGTGTGCTGCTCAAGCCCTTCAAGGTGCGGGATGTGATCTCGACGATCGCAATGCTTCAAAACCCGGCATAACTCCCAAAATTTCAGGTCTTTTTGGCTGCTTGCGCTTATTGGATAAGCGCAAGCAGCTATTAAATCTATAGCATCTGCCAAAAAAACCTGCAAACTCGGAAACACGCTCATGCCCAGGCGCATTCGCAGGTGAAGTGGCGCAAAAACCGGGGCTGCTTGGTGATCTTCACGCCCCGGATGCTGGCGGCTTTTTCCTTCACCTCGGCAATCACCTCGGCCGCATAGTCGAAGTGGCTTTGCGTGTACATGCGGCGCGGAAAAGCCAGGCGCACCAGATCCATGCTGTGGAAGGTCTCCACCCCGCTATCCAGCCGCTTGCCAAACATCACCGAGCCGATCTCCACGCCCCGGATGCCGCCTTCAAGGTACAGCGCGTTGCACAGCGCCCAGGCGGGGTACTGCTCCACCGGCATGTTCGGCAGCACCGTTTTGGCGTCGATATAGACCGCGTGGCCGCCCGTAGGCTTGACGAAGCCCACGCCAGCGGCCTCCAACCGCTCGCCGAGGTACTCGGCGGTGCGCAGGCGATAGCGCAGGTAGTCTTCCTCCATGCCCTCCTCCAGCCCCACGGCCAGGGCTTCGAGGTCGCGCCCGGCCAAGCCGCCATAGGTGGGAAAGCCTTCCATCATGATGAGGCCATTGCGCACGCCGTCCAGCCACTCGTCGCTGCGCAGCACAACGAACCCGCCGATGTTGACCATGCCGTCCTTCTTGGCGCTCATGGTGGCGCCGTCGGCATACGAGAACATCTCCTTGACGATGTCGCGGATGGACGCGTTCTCGTAACCCGGCTCGCGCATCTTGATGAACATGGCGTTCTCGGAGAAACGGCACACGTCCATGATGAAGGGCTTGCCGTGTTTCTTGAGCAAGGCCGCGTAGGCGCGGATGTTGGCCATCGACACCGGCTGGCCGCCGCCGGTGTTGTTGGTCACGGTGATCATGCCGAACGGAATGCGGTGGCCGTGTTCCTTGAGGACGGCCTCGACACGCGCGAGGTCGATATTGCCCTTGAACGGGTAGTCCAGCGCCGGTTGCAGCCCCTCGGCAATGACCAGGTCCACGGCCTCCACGCCCATGAACTCCAGGTTGCCACGCGTGGTGTCGAAGTGGCAGTTGTTGGGCACCAGGTCACCCGCCTTGCAGGTGGCGCCAAACAACACTTTCTCGGCCGCGCGGCCCTGGTGTGTGGGCACAAAATGCTGCATGCCGGTGATGTCCTGGATGACCTTTTCCAGCCGGTAGAAGCTGCGCGCACCAGCGTAGCTCTCGTCGCCCTCCATGATGGCGCCCCATTGCCTGGACGACATGGCGCCGGTGCCGGAGTCGGTCAGCCAGTCGATCAGCACGTCTTCGGCGCGCAGCTTGAAGACGTTGAGCTTGGCCTCTTCGAGCAGGCGCTCGCGCTCGGCACGGGTGGTCATGCGAATGGGCTCCACACTCTTGATGCGGAAGGGTTCGATCAGGGTCTTGGGCATTGCGGCTCCAGTTGTATGGGTGAGGGCCGCAAAGTTATCAGCGCGAAAAAACCGTGGTGTCGCTCGTTTCCAACACCGCCCTCCAAACACCCTGCCGGTTGAGAAATCTCAAATTCACCGCAGAAAACAACGGCTTAGCGGCATTTGCCGAAACCAGTGCACTCCGGCAGTCACGCGACCCCGGCCCGCCTCACCAACCCGCCCCCTACAATCGCGCCCCTTGCCCGCTCCCGATTGCCTTGCCTGCCATGATGAACATCGTCGTCAACGAAGAACTCAAAGCCTACATTGAACCCCTGACCCCCGACGAGCACGAGGCCCTGGAGCGCAGCATCCTGGCCGAAGGCTGCCGCGATGCGCTGGTGCTGTGGGGCGATGTGCTGGTGGACGGCCACAACCGCTACGGCATCTGCCAAAAACACGGCCTGCCTTTTCAGACCGTGCAGAACCCGCGCTTTCAGTCGATGGAAGACGTGCACCTGTGGATGATCGACCAGCACCTGGGCCGCCGCAGCGTGTCCGACTTCCAGCGCGGCGTGCTGGCGCTGCGCAAGCGCGAGATCATGGCCGAGCGCAAGGCGCGGGCCGCCGTGGCGCCCGAGCCCGCCGAATCGGACGCAGCCCCAGCCGCCGACGCCGTGGCCGCACCACCCGACCCCGCGCCACTGAACAGCCGCGAAGCCATTGCCAAGGCCGCGCGCCTGAGCAGCAGCCAGGTGGTGATGATCGAAAAAATCCAGAAACAGGCGGCGCCCGAGCTGGTGGCCGCCGTCAAGTCGGGCACCATTTCCATCAATGCCGCTGCCGCCGTGTCCACGCTGCCCGCCGAGGAGCAGGTGGCCGCCGTGGTGGCGGGCAAGGACGAACTCAAGCAGGCCGCCAAGCGCGTGCGCGAGCTCAACAAACGCAAGCCGCGCGACGAATCATCGTCTGAAGAAAACCCCGCAGCAGAGGCGGGCACCAGCGCCGATGGCGGCACCGGCGAGCTGCAGGCCCTGCGCCACCGCGTGGCGGAACTCACGGCCGAGAACACCGAGCTGCGCCGCCAAGTGGCGCAACTGCAAGCCGCGCTTCCGGCGGACAGCGCGCCGTTCTGACACCAGGTTGCGTTTAGAAACTTGCGATCAAATGTCCCCAACCGTTCACGCTGAGCCCGTCGAAGCGCCGCGCAGGGCTTCGACAGGCTCAGCCTGAACGGAGGGTTGATCGCGGATCACTCAGTCGCCGGCCTGGCGCAGCGCGCTCAGCCGGTCGGCGATCAGGTCGATATCAAGCCCATCCTCGGCATGGGCCAGATAGGCCTCCAGGTCGGCCACCGCCTCGGCGGTGTTGCCCCGCTCGGCATGGGCCAGCCCCCGATCGCGCCGCTCGCCCCAGGCCTGGGGCAATAGCACGACAAGCCGGTCGAGCACGGCGATCAGGCGCTGCCCGTCTTGCTGGGTGCGGTGCACCTCTTTCAGGTTGCGCAGCATGCGCGCGATGATGTCGCGCGGCGTGGCGGCCTGCAGGTACAGGCCCAGCGGCACGTCGTAGTCGTCCACCAGGCCGTTGCGGCGCTTGTAGGGCTCCAGCCGCTCAGACAGTTCTTCGCGGCTGAGCGACTGGCCCGAGATCGGGTCGAGCACCACCTGGCCTTTGGGCAGCAGCACCTTGACCATGAAGTGCCCCGGAAAAGCGATACCCCGCGCATGCAGGCCCACACCCTGGGCCAGCTCCATCCAGAGCACGGCCAGGCTGATGGGGATGCCCCGGCGCGTGCGCAGCACAGCGTTGAGATAGCTGTTCTCGGGGTCGTAGTAGTTGTTGATGTTGCCGCCAAAACCCAGGTCGGCAAAAAAGAACTGGTTGAGCGCGCGCAGGCGCTGCAGCGCGGGTGCATCACCCGGCAGGCGGCGCTTGATGCGCGCGAGCAGCTGGTCCATGTCGCCCAGCAGTTGCTGCACGTCGAATTCGGGGTATTCGTCCTGGGCCAGGCTGGCGGCGGCCTCCAGCAACGGAAAGTGGTCGTCGCTTTGCACCAGCGATGCAAAGTACTCCAGCGAGGTGGGTACGGAATAGCTCAGGGACATGGTGGGGTTGTAAGGGCCGCGCCCACCGGCGTCAAGCGGCAGAAGGGGGTGCTTTGCAGGGCTTTTCAGCGCCGCAGCATCTGGCGCAGCTTGAGGCCCGCCGCCCACAGTGCGCCGAAGTACAGCACGGCGGCCACCGCCATCAGCGCGGCCAGCAAACCGATGCGCTTCCAGGCGTTGCCCCGCATCGCCACCCAGTCGAAATACTGCGCGCCCCACACCAGCAGCACCGCCAGCAAGGCGCTCGCAGCAATCACCTGCAAGGCAAATTTGCCCCAGCCCGGCAGGGGCTTGTAGCTGCCGCGCCGCAGCAGGCCCACCAACAGCCAGGTGGCGTTGATGAGCGCGCCGATACCGATAGTCAGCGTCAATGCAGCATGCTGCAGGTAAGGCACGAGCACCCAATTCATCAGTTGCGTGAGCACCAGCACCGCCACGGCAATCAGCATGGGGGTGCGCATGTCGTGTTTGGCATAAAAGCCCGGTGCCAGCACCTTGATGGCCACGATGCCCACCAGGCCCGCGCCGTAGCCCGTCAGCGCCAGGGTGGTCTTGCGCACGTCTTCGTCGCCAAAGGCGCCATAGTGGTACAGCACCGCCACCAGCGGCCCCGAAAACACCAGCAGCGCCACCATGCAGGGCACCGACAGCAGCACCACCAGGCGCAGCCCCCAGTCGAGCATGGCCGAGTAGCGTTCGTCGTCCTGCTTGGCGCGGGCGCTGGCCAGTTGCGGCATCAGCACCACGCCCAGCGCCACGCCCAGCAGCGCGGTGGGCAGCTCCATCAGGCGGTCGGCATAGGAGATCCAGCTCACGCTGCCCGTGGCCAGGTGCGAGGCGATCTGCGTGTTGATGAGCAGCGAGATCTGCGCCACGCTCACCCCCAGCAGCGCGGGCAGCATCAGGCGGGCCACCTTGCGGGTGGTGGGGTCGGCCCAGGCTGCGCGAATGGCAGCCCAGCGCACGCCTATGCGCGGCAGCAGCCCCAGGCGCACCAGCGCGGGCACCTGCAAGGCCAGTTGCAGCACGCCACCCAGCATCACCCCTGCCGCCTGGGCATAGATGGGCTCGATGCCATGGCGCTCAAACCAGGGTGCGCCCACCGTGATGGACAGGATCAGCGCGATGTTGAGCAGCACGGGCGAGGCCGCTGGCACCGCGAACTTCTTCCAAGTATTGAGAATGCCCCCGGCCAGCGCAACCAGTGACATGAAGCCGATGTAGGGGAACATCCAGCGCGTCATGGTGACGGCGGCGTCAAAACCCTGGGGCTGGAGCCCGCTGGCCATGGCCCACACCATCCAGGGCGCGCCCAGCACACCGGCAATGCACAAAAGCACCAGCGTCCAGGCCAGCAGCGTGCCCACATGGTCGATCAGCGCCTTGGCGCCGTCATCGCCTTCCTGCGCGCGGGTGGCGGCCAGCACCGGCACGAAGGCCTGGCTGAAAGCGCCCTCGCCCAGCACCCGGCGAAACAGGTTGGGGATGCGAAACGCCACATTGAAGGCGTCCGTCATCGCGCTGACCCCAAACACCGATGCCATGAGCAACTCGCGCACCAGCCCGGTGATGCGGGAGACTAAAGTCAGAAGGGAGACGGTGGAGGCGGCTTTGAACAGTGACACCGCAGGGAGTGTAGCCCCGACGCTGCGGCACCCCGGCGGGGCCGCACAAACGAGCGCTTTCGCGAAAATATACGCTCTGGGCTATAATCGCGGGCTTTGCTGGCATCATCCACAGACCCAAGGAACTAAACAATGGCATCCGCTAAACCCAAAAAGAAGAACCCCCGCCTGGCATCGGGCCGCAAGCGCGTCCGCCAGGACGTCAAGATCAACGCCGCGAACACCTCGCTGCGCTCCAAATACCGTACCGCTGTCAAGAACGTCGAAAAGGCTGTTCTGGCTGGCGACAAGACCAAGGCGACCGAACTGTTCGCCAAGATGCAAGCCGTGGTCGACACCGTGGCTGACAAGGGCATCTTCCACAAGAACAAGGCTGCTCGCGACAAGAGCCGTCTGTCTGCCAAGGTGAAAGCCCTGGCACTCGCTTCCGCTTAAAAACTCACCGCCTGCCCCGGCAGGCAAACAGCCCGAACGGCTCCCGCCGTTCGCCGTTTGTAACGGGTGCGCTGCCAGCAACGAACAAAACCGCCTTCGGGCGGTTTTTTCGTTTCCGAAAGCCACCACCGCTTGCTTGGTACATTGCGGAGGCTGACCATCGCGACACCTCCATGATCCTGCGCCAGAAATCTGCCCTCGACGGCTTCACCTACGAGTTCCTGGAAGACGGAACATCCATGGTCATAGGTGACTTTCGATATCCCTGGTTCTCCCAGGCGAAAAATGCCCGGCTGCGCCTATACCGCCCCGAGGATGCCATTGAAGGCGACATTCAACTCAAACTGAACGGCCATGCCTGGAGGATCCGCCACCTGCATCTTCGACGGGGCTACACCAACGATGTGCGATACACACTGGAAGCTGCGGATGAGACCATTCACGCCCAAATGGATGTGCTCAAAGGGGAATCCCGCCTGAGTCAGCCGCTCATGGTGATGGATCAACCCACACCGGCGGAGCTGAGCACCTCGTCGGGCTGGTTCCGGAAAAAATACACGCTCATGGACAGAAAAACCCGCCACTCCCTCGGGAACATCCAGGAGCGTTCGATCATCACCACCAAGCGCGAACTTCAGATCGATTTGCCAAGCTTCGAGCCGTCCGTGGCTGCGTTCTGGGGCATCATGACGTTGATTGTTCGTTTCTAGGAAAATCCTCGGAGGCCACAGCGACCCGAGCCATGAACCCGTCTACCACGAAGGACCGACCTCGATCCAGTAACGCCATTCAGCCCTTGGCGGGCGGGTCGGGCAGCAGGCAGGCCTCGGCCACCTGCAGGTTGTTGTCGCGTGCGAAGTTGATGACGAAGTCCCAGGCCATGGGTTCATGGCCCTGCAGGTCGCGGTGCACCACCACACACTTGACGCCATTGAGCGTGGTGGGAATACACCAGGGTGAATAGCTCAGATGGCTGCCGGGGCTGGCGCCACCGGGGCGAAAGCTGCTCATCACCCCGGCCAGGCGCTCGGCCCAATCGCTGGGACGAAAGGTTTTCCCATCATGGGTGATGCCCTGGATGAAGACTTCTTTGGAGGTGGGGGAAACCATCGGGGGATTGGAGTGGTAGTGAGGGTGTCAGACACAGGATCGCTGCATGCTGCACCGCAGCCTCACATTCTAACTCTTATATAAGAGCTAGCCCTCTAATCCCCATGCAAAGCCCCATCAGGCAGCTGGAACTGGGGTAGTGAGCGGCATTGCAGTGATGCGCAATCGTCAACAGCCAAGCCCCTCGCGCGCCCTAGAATCGTGTTTCGCTTTTTCGGGTTTCTGGCTACAAGCCAGCCCATCACCGTACCGTCAGGAGATTTCTGCATGACCGCCACCACCCCGGCAGCCTCGCCCCACGTGATGAACACCTATGGCCGCGTGCCAATCGCGATGGAGCGCGGCCAGGGTTGCCGCGTGTGGGACGTGAACGGCAAGGAATACCTGGACGGCCTGGGCGGCATCGCCGTGAACACACTGGGGCACAACCACCCCAAATTTGTGCCCGCATTGCAAGACCAGATCAGCAAGCTGATCCACACCTCCAACTACTACCACGTGCCCGGCCAGGAGGCGCTTGCCGCCAAACTGGTGGAGCTGTCGGGCATGCAGAACGTTTTCTTCTGCAATTCGGGCCTGGAAGCCAACGAGGCCGCGATCAAGATCGCGCGCAAGTTCGGCGTGGACAAAGGCATCGCCAAGCCTGAGATCGTGGTCTATGAGCGCGCTTTCCACGGCCGGTCCATCGCCACCATGTCGGCCACGGGCAACCCCAAGATCTACAGCGGCTTTGGCCCGCTGGTCGAGGGCTTCATCCGCGTGCCCATGAACGACATCGAAGCCATCAAAAAAGCCACCGAGGGCAACCCCAATGTGGCGGCGGTGTTCTTCGAAACCATCCAGGGCGAAGGCGGCATCAACTCGATGCGCGTGGAATACCTGCAGCAGTTGCGCAAGCTGTGCGACGAACGCGGCTGGTTGATGATGATCGACGAAGTGCAGTGTGGCGTGGGCCGCACCGGCAAGTGGTTTGCGCACCAGTGGGCGGGCATCGTGCCGGACGTGATGCCGCTGGCCAAAGGCCTGGGCTCGGGCGTGCCGATTGGTGCGGTGGTGGCGGGCCCCAAGGCGGCCAACGTGCTGCAGCCCGGCAACCACGGCACCACCTTTGGCGGCAACCCGCTGGCCATGCGCGCCGGGGTTGAGACCATCCGCATCATGGAAGAAGACGGCCTGCTGCAAAATGCAGCCGAGGTGGGCGACCACTTGCGCGCGGCGCTACAGCGCGAGCTGGGCAGCCTGCCGGGCGTGAAGGAAATCCGCGGCCAGGGCCTGATGCTGGGCATTGAGCTCAACAAGCCCTGCGGCGCCCTGATCGGCCGCGCGGCCGAGGCGGGCCTGCTGTTGTCGGTCACGGCCGACAGCGTGATCCGTCTGGTGCCCCCGCTGATTCTCACTACCGCCGAGGCCGACGAGATCGTCGCCAAGCTGACCCCGCTGGTCAAAGCCATTCTGGCTGAATGAAGAAACGCAACACCGCCATGACGACGACGCTGAAACATTACCTGCAGTTCACCGACCTCACCGCCGACGAATACGCCTACCTGTTCGAGCGCGCCGCGCTCATCAAGAAGAA
>NZ_JAPUDY010000059.1 GCF_027492855.1 Acidovorax sp. | reverse complement strand
GCGTCATTGTGCTATCGATGGCCTCAGATATCAATACCTGTGGAGCAATCCCCAAAAAATCTCAAAAAAACAAGGCTACTTGATCAGCCCCAGCACATCCTTGAACGCCGGGTGCTCGCACGTGCCCAGCCATTCAAACGCCACCATCTCGGTGGTCACGAGCTCGGCGCCCGCACCGGCCAGGCGGTCAAAGGCGGCGTCGCGGTTGCGCTCGGTGCGCGAGCCGCAGGCGTCGGTCACCACCCACACCTCGAATTCGTCGTCGATGAGGTCCAGCGCCGTCTGCAGCAGGCATACATGAGCTTCGCAGCCCGCGATCACGATGGTGCCGCGCTCGGGTGCCTGCTGGGCGGGTTTTTGCAGGTGTTTGGGCAGGCTGCGCGCGTTGCCGCCCTGGGGCTTGGCGGGCGGGCGCAGCCACTCACCCAGGCCTTCTTCTGCGGCGCTGAAATGCATCTTGGCCAGGGTTTTCTGGCACAGGGCACGCAGCGCGGCGTCGTTGGCGCCCAGGCGCGAAGGGTTTTGCTCGGTGCCCCACACGGGCACATCCAGCATGCGGGCGATCTCGGCCAGGCGGCGGGCGTTGGCCAGCACGGCGGGGCCTTCGAAGATGGCGGGCATCAGGCGTTCCTGGTAGTCAACCAGGACGAGTTGCGATTCGGTGGCGTCAAGCAGCATGGGTGTTGTGGGCCGCGCCTGGGCGGCGGGATTCATGGATTGGAGATGGGTGCATTGTCGCAGCCCCCGAGAGAAACTCAGGGCGGCTGCAGGCGCAGCAGCCGCCCCTGCGGGCTGTCGGTCAGCAGGTAGAGCAAACCGTCCGGCCCCTGGCGCACGTCCCGCAGGCGCTCGCCCCGGCCCTGCATCAGCACCTCTTCGCGCTGCAGCTTGCCGCCCGCAAACTCCAGCCGGTGCAGCGTGCCGAACTTGAGCGACCCCACAAACAGGCTGCCCTGCCACGCCGCGCCGTAGCGTGTGCTGGTGAGAAACGCCATGCCCGACGGCGCGATGGATGGCGCCCAGTAGTGCAGCGGCTGCTCCATCCCCGCCTTGGCCGTGCCCTCGCCGATATTGCCGCCGCCGTAGTTCTCGCCATAGGTAATGACCGGCCAACCATAGTTGCGGCCCGGCTGGGGGCGGTTGATCTCGTCGCCGCCCTGCGGGCCGTGCTCGTTCACCCACAACTGGCCGTCCGGCCCCAGGGCGGCGCCCTGGGGGTTGCGGTGGCCGTAGCTCCATATCTCGCGCAAGGCGCCGGGCTGCTTCACGAACGGGTTGTCGGCGGGCACGGCGCCGTCCGGCGTGATGCGGATGATTTTGCCCAGGTGGTTGTCCAGCGCCTGGGCATCCTCCTTGCGGAAAAAACGCTCGCCCAGCGCAAGAAACAGGTGCTGGCCATCCCGTGCCTGCGCGATACGGCAGCCAAAATGCAAGCGGCTGTCCACCTTGGGTCGCTGGCTGAAGATCACGCGCACATCCGTGAGGCTGAGCGCATCGTCCGACAGGGTGGCGCGCGCCAGCGCCGTGCTGTTGCCCCCCGCGCCTTTGGCCGCGGGTTCGGAAAAGCAGAAATAGATGCGGCGGTTCTGCGCAAAGTCGGCATCCGTCACCACGTCCAGCAGGCCACCCTGCCCGCCCGCCGCCACGGCGGGCACACCACTCAGCGCCGGGCCCAGCTCGCCCGTGGTGCCCACCACGCGCATGCGGCCGGGCCGCTCGGTGACCAAAAACCGGCCATCCGGCAAAAAGGCCAGGCCCCACGGGTGCACCAGCCCGGTCGCCACCGGTACCGGCGTCGGCACCACGGAAGCAAGGGGCGCAGCGCTCTGGGCTGCGCCGACGCAGCAGAAACCGAACGCTATTAAAAATATAGCTACTTGCGCTTTATGGACAAGCGCTATCTGCCGTTTTTGCATCCAACCCATGGCGCAAATCTCCTCAAGGCCCAGAACCATGCCACCGCCCTCGTATTCTGCGCGGTGGGCCCTGCAGCGGACAGCAAAAACCGATTTACTTGAATCAAATCAAAGGCTTGCAAAATCGATTACTTTCAATAAGCAAGTTTGCCGTGTTACCCTTCGCCCCCATGTCCAGATGGTTCTGCATTCTTCTCCTGGCCTGCGCCACCGCCGCGCAGGCTGCGCCTGCGGCGGCCAACCCTGACGATATGGACCGCCTCATCGCGGAAAAAGGCCTGCTGACGCGCCTTGAAAATGTGAGCCACCAAGTGGCCGACAAGGCCCACACGGTGGCAGGCCAGGCGTCCGATCTGGTGGTCAACGCCATGGGTTTTCTGGGCGTGCCCTACAAACGCGGCGGCAACAGCGCCGAAACCGGTTTTGACTGCAGCGGCTTTGTGCGCGCCATGTACGAGCAGACCGTGGGCCTGTTGCTGCCCCGCCGTGCCGACCAGCAAGCGGCGGCCACCCAGGTCATCGACAAAAAAGACCTGCAGCCCGGCGACCTGGTGTTCTTCAACACCATGCGCCGCAATTTCAGCCATGTCGGCATTTATGTGGGCGACGGCAAGTTCATCCACTCCCCCCGCAGCGGCTCCGAGATCCGGGTGGAAGACATGGGCCTGTCTTACTGGAAACGCCGCTTCAATGGCGCCCGCCGTGTCACCACCGACGACGACGCAGGCAGCACACAAGCCACCGCTGTGCAGCGATAGGCGCGGCGGTTCTTACCTAGCGTTTGATCTCGTACACCGTTTCGGTGCTGCGAATCGGCCCACCCACCACATTCACCGGCCCGGCAGACGGGTCTGACAGCATGATCTTGGCGGCGCGCATATCGGATTGGTAACGCGCGCGGGCCTCGGATTCGCAGCCCTTGCGCTCAGCCGCGGCCATGGCCCGGCATTCCTCCAGGCTCACCTTGAGCCCACCGCCCGCCTCGCGGATGGCGGATTGGTAGCGCTGCTGGGGCGTGGTGTCCGGCACGGCGCCCCGCACCAGCGAGGCCTCTTCATTGCCCGCCGCCATGGCGCCCAAGGGCAAGGCCAGCAGGCTGCCCAGGGCCAGCGCGGCCAAAAGTGGGGTGCAGGTACGGGTGGTTCGATGGAAAGTGGTCATGGCGTTTCCTTTCTTTCTTGCCTTGTGGGTGCCGCGCCGTGCCAACAAGGGGTACACAGGGCAGCGGGATGGCATGGGTCCACTGTAGGCCTGCACCAGGCCCCTGTTGCGCCAGCATGGGCCGCGCTACCATGTCGGACACCACCCACAGGCCCGCCGCCATGACCCACCCCACCGCGCTCCCCGACGGCAACAACAAGACCCCGCACGACAAGGACTACCTGCGGCGCCTGCTGGCCGAGCGCAACCAGGCGCCCGCCAACGCAGCCCGCATCGACGCCGCCATCGAACAGGCTTTTGTGCGCAACGTTGCCATCCTGGTGCTCGATATGTGCGGCTTCTCGCGCATCACCCAAAGCCACGGCATCATTCATTTTCTGGCCATGATCCACCAGATGGAGCAAGCGGCCCGCCCCGCCATCCGGGGCAATGGCGGCGAAGTCATCAAGCAGGAGGCCGACAACCTGTTTGCGGTGTTCGCCACGCCCGAGCAGGCCCTGGAGGCCGCGCAGGACACTTTGCGTGCCCTTGCGGCCATGAACACCGTGCTGCCCCCTGAGCGCATCCTGAACGTGAGCGCGGGCATTGGTTTTGGCCCCACGCTGGTCATTGCCCACCAGGATCTCTTCGGCCCCGAGATGAACTGCGCCTGCAAGCTGGGCGAAGACATCGCCAGCGCCAACGAAATTTTGCTGACCGCAGCGGCCTACGCCGCACTGCCCACGGGCCGTTACGTCTGCGAAAACGCGCACCACCAGATCTCGGGCATGGACCTGCCCGCCCACCGGTTCGGGCACTGTCTTTTCGAGCGGCCCTTGAATCCTCTCGGTGCGGGCACCATGTCACCCCCGTGATACAGACAAAGGGTATTGTCTGACAGGCGCCATGCCGCCTCGCCAGTACAGTCACGCTGTCATCAAAATCTCACTTGACGTGAAAAAGGGGAAAACACATGTTGTCATTGCTCGGAACATTGCTGGTTGGTCTGGTTGTGGGTTTCATCGCCCGTGCCGTCAAGCCTGGGGACGACAAACTGGGCTGGATCATGACCGCGCTGCTTGGCGTGGCGGGGTCCTTTTTGGCCAGCTACGTGGGCACCGCCATGGGCTGGTATGCCCAGGGCGCTGTAGCGGGCTGGATCGCATCGGTCGTGGGTGCCGTGGTGCTGCTGGTCATCTATGGCCTGGTCAAGGGCAAGTCGTCCTGATCGTGGCTTAAATAAAAACAAACCGCGCCGCGCTCAACACCTTATGCCAAACGCCTCGGACCTGGCCGCCGGTAACCCGGACCTTGCCGCCGCCGTGCAGCGCGCGCGCAAGCTGCTGCACCGGCGCGCCCTAGTGGCCGCTGCTGCCAGCATGGTGCCGGTGCCCGGCCTCGACTGGGCGGTGGATGCCGCCCTGCTCTCACGGCTGATTCCACAGGTCAGCGCAGAGTTTGGGTTGTCCGCCGCTCAAATCGACCAGTTGGACCCCAACAAGCGCGAACAGGTGCAAAAGGCCGTGAGCCTGGTCGGCTCGGTGCTGATCGGCAAGCTGATCACCCGAGAGCTGGTGATACGCGCCACACAAACCGTGGGCCTGCGTCTGACCACCAAACAGGCCGCCAAATACGTGCCGCTGGCGGGCCAGGCCGTGGCCGCCACCATTGGCTACGCCACGCTGCGCTACCTGGGCGAGCAGCACCTGCGCGACTGCGTGCGGGTGGTGCAAGAGGCCCAACTGCAGTTGCCAGCCCCTTCGGGCCCCTTGCGCAAAAAGTCCCTGGGGTAAGTAGCCGCCCCCACGGCACAGTTGCAACAATTGCACAATCGGCAGCCTATGCCCGCACCTGGCAAGGCCTTTGCCGACGAACCCGAACCGCACCGATCCGACCGTGCCGCGCTGATAGCGGCCTGGGTGCGCGCCCTGCGCAACCAGGCCGATGCCGCCACGCTCAAGGCCCTGGCACCGCTCACCGATGCCGAAGCCGCCCGCGCCATGGCCGTGCTGCGCGGCGACGCCCCCGATGCGGCGCACACCAGCGGCGGCACGGCCCAGCCGTCGGCACCCGGCATCGCCACCGGCCACTTCCGCCCCCGCATCACCCTCATGACGCTGGGCCGGGGCGATGGACTCTTGGGCATGGCGCCCCAGGGCAAGCTAGGGCCGCGTGGCGACAGCGTAACCCTGGCGCAGATCGACTGGACCTATCACACCGATGAGGGTGCCAGATGGGAAACCGCCGCCCCCACCTCCGTGCTCAACGCCCGCCCCGCCCCCGTGCAAGACCTGTACGACACCGGCGGCCCCGTGGTGCGCATGCAGCGCAACCTGGCGGCCGAGGCGGACGCCACAGACCGCGTGTGGGACCTGGGTCTGGTGCCCGTGGACCCCAAACACCTGCAGTGGCGCCACCGCGAGGCCGCCACCACGCTGGGCCCGGTGTGGACGCTGGCGCAGGAGGCGCAATTCGGCGACTTCTGGGCCGACCAGATCCCACCGCTGCGCGCCGAAGGCTGGAGCGTGGTGGTACACCCCGGCTTCGCGCACGAAAGTGTGCCCGTGCAGCGCTGGAAACTCGTCATCGCCCCCGACACCGGCGAGCTGCTGGCCAAGGAGGTGGATGGCCCGCTGGGCCCACGCGAGCGCCCCGTGCAAAAGCTGCACCTGCCCGAGCGCGAAGGCGCCTGGCTGCTGAGCCTAGGCATCGAGATCGACGGCGTCGTGCTGGATTTGGCCCCCATGCTGGCCGACCTGCTGCGCCGCGATGTGCGCTGGCTCAACGCCCGGCAGATGGCCTCCATCGACGACATCGCCGTCATCTCGCTGCGCGCACCGGGCGGGCGGCGCATCGACGCCCCCGCCGGACCGCTCAAGGCCATCGTGGGCGCCATGGTGGATTTGCTGACGGACCCCACCCGCAAACAGCGCCAGGACGGCGACCCGCTGCGCCTGGGCGCCTGGGAGGCGCGCCGCCTGGAGGCCCTGCGCGCTGGGCTGGTGCAGGCGCACCGCGTGGCCCCCCAAAACAACTGGCAACTGCAGGGCGACCTGGGCCTGGCCCAGTTAGCCCAGCGGCTGCGCCACATCGGCGCACCGCAGCCGGTGGCCGCGCCAGACGGCCTGCAGATCCAGTTGCGCCCCTACCAGCTCGAAGGCCTGGCCTGGCTGCAATACCTGCGCGCGCAGGGCCTGGGCGGCATCCTGGCCGACGACATGGGCCTGGGCAAAACCGCGCAGGCCCTGGCCCATGTGCTGGCCGAAAAAGAGGCAGGCCGCCTGACCCGCCCCGCGCTGGTGGTGCTGCCCACCTCGCTGGTCTTCAACTGGCAAGCCGAGGCCGCGCGCATGGCACCGGGCCTGCGCGTGCTCAGCCTGCATGGGCCCGACCGGGGCCAACGCTATCTGCAGATTGCCCAGCACGACCTGGTGCTCACCACCTACCCCCTGCTGTGGCGCGATGTGGATGCGCTGGCCGCAGAGCCGTTTCACCTGCTGATCCTGGACGAGGCCCAGATGGTGAAGAACGCGGGCAGCCGCAGCGCCCGCGCGCTGCGCCGCCTGCAGGCGCCCCACCTGCTGTGCCTGACCGGCACGCCGCTCGAAAACCACCTGGGCGAGCTGTGGGCGCAGTTCGACTTCCTCATGCCCGGCTTTCTGGGCGACGCGCGCAGCTTCAACGCCCGCTGGCGCAAGCCGATTGAGGACAACGGCGAAACCCTGCGCGCGCAGTTGCTCGCCCAGCGCGTGCGCCCCTTCATCCTGCGCCGCCGCAAACAAGACGTGGCCACCGAGCTACCGCCGCGCACCGAAGTCATCCAGCGCGTGCAATTGCAAGGCAAACAGCGCGAGCTGTACGAAGCCGTGCGCACCACCGCCGACAAGCAGGTGCGCCGCGTGCTGGAGCGCCAGAGCTTCGATGGCGCACAGATCACCATCCTCGACGCGCTGCTCAAGCTGCGCCAGGTGTGCTGCGACCCGCGCCTGGTCAAAGGCGCCAAGATCCACCCCGGCACCGAGCGCGCCAAGCTGGAGCTGCTGGCCGACATGCTGCCCGCCCTGGTCGACGAAGGCCGCCGCGTGCTGGTGTTCTCGCAGTTCACCGAAATGCTGATGCTCGCCGCCGAGCTGCTGGACACGATCGCCCTGCCCTACCTCACCCTCACCGGCCAAACGCCGCCGGGCCAGCGCGGCGCGGTGGTGCAGCAGTTCCAAGCCCAGGGTGCAGCGGCCCCCATCCTGCTCGTGAGCCTGAAGGCCGGTGGCACCGGCCTGAACCTCACCGCCGCCGACACCGTGATCCATCTCGACCCCTGGTGGAACCCCGCCGTGGAAGAACAGGCCACCGCCCGCGCCCACCGCATTGGGCAAAACCAGCCCGTGTTCGTCTACAAGCTGGTGGTGCAAGGCAGCATCGAAGAGCGCATGCTGGAGCTGCAGGCACGCAAGGCCGCGCTCGCGCACGGCGTGCTGGGCCATGACGCCGAAGGCACGGTGAAGTTCAGCGAAGCCGACCTGCACGCCCTGCTGGCGCCGCTGACCGAACCCGCCAACAACCCGCTGGGTATTCCGGGCGAAGACGCGCTGCGCTGGGGCGGCACGGGCAAACGGCGGCCCAGGCCGCTGCAGCCGCCTGAAGTCTGAGTGCCTTTGCATGACTCTCTACACACCTCAGATACCGTATCAACCGTTCGGGCTGAGCCCGAACGGATCCAGGGGCTCGAAGCCTGAGGCGTATCAAAAATCAGGTATTTTTGGGCTCTAGCGCTTATCCATCAAGCGCCAGATGCTATATTTATAATAGCAATAACCTTCATCTCAAGGAAGTTGAAAACAAGCGTAGACGATCTCGAACCCCGCTGCATGGGGCGCTCAACCACTACTTCTTGCCCGGCAGGCTTACGGGGCAGCAGCCCGCAACCCGCCCCACACCTTGCGCGCAACCATGGCCAGCACCAGCAGGCCAAAGCCGCCCGTTAACACCGCCACCCCCAGCGCAAGCGCCACAAGGCCTGGCCGCAGGCTGCGGTCGGCAATCGACTCGGTGGGGTGCCTCGGGTTCACCCACACCTGCACCGGCGTGCCCGTGTGCTGCGCGCCCTTCAACCGCCGACCCAGTTGCTCTTGAAAGCTGCCAATGTTGTCGGGCCGCTCGTGAATGGCTGCGCGCTGCCCGGTGTAGGTCACGCCACCCACCTCATAACGGTAGCGCACCGACACGCTGCGGGTGGTGCCGCCCTTGCTGCCGCGGTGGCTTTGCAGTGTGGCCGACTCCACCTGCGCCGACACCGGTTGCCAGCTTTGCATGCGCGCCCAGTCGTAGATGGCGGGGGCCACCATCAGCAACAGAATGCCCAGGCCTGCCGCCGCAAACGGAATGGCAACCAGTGCCAGCAGCCACACGCCGCCGGGTGTCTTCTTGTTCTCGGTGCCCCGGTGCTGCCTCACGGCAGGCGCTCGTAAGTTGCCTTGGAGGGAACGTCTGCGTTCGAGAAATACGGGTCCGGCTCCAGGCTCAGCACTTTGCCCTTCTGCGCAAAGGTGTAGGCGCTGCCCGTGTCGTGGCGCAGGCTGTTGGACACATACAGCCGCGCCTTGTCAGCGCGCCAGGTGCCGCGGGTCAGCACGTCGGTCAAGGCCGTTGGGATCGTGCTCTCGGAGGCCGCGGAGCCGCCGGATTTTTTGGGGTCCAGGGTGATGATCTTTGCGTCGGCCTGAATCACCAACACCTGACGGCTTGCGAAGTTCGGGGGCGGCGCGCCGTTGACGCTGGTCAGCTTCCAGCGGCCCACCAGGGGGTGCGAGGTCTGCGGGCCTGCTGCCCAGGCAACGGGCCCTGCGCCCACGGTGGCAGCGAACAAAGCCAGCAACAGGGCCTTGCGGGTGTGGTGGCGGCGGGTGTGCGGCATGAATCTCCTCCCGAACGATGGACTGTGTTTTGGTGGGCCTGGGCGTTGGCAGCAAGCCGCGTGCAGTCTAAAAGATAGAAAGAAGGCGCGATCATTCCCACACATCGTCAGTATGTATTTTGGGTATTTTTGGCCTCCAGCGCTTATTCATCAAGCGCAAATAGCTATTAAATTAATAGCAAACACCAAGCTCAGCACATCTCGGCGGCCTGGCGCAGAATTCAAAAGCAAGCTTCGGAGTGCGCACCGCGCCCCCCGTCCCTAGAGTGCATGGCATCGCATCCACCTTGTGAGCCATCCACCATGAACCTGAACACCTCCTTCACCTGCACTGCGGCCATGCCCATCCATGCCACGCCCTCCGCCAAAGCCGTACAGGCGGCAGCCACCCAGGCCGACCCGCGCTGGGCGGCGGTGCTGGAGCGCTCAGCGGCGGCGGACGGCAGCTTTTGGTATTCGGTGCAAACCACGGGCGTCTATTGCCGCCCCAGTTGCGCCGCGCGTACACCCCGGCCTGAAAACGTGCGGTTTCATGCCAGTTGCGCCGAGGCCGAAAGCGCGGGCTTTCGGCCCTGCCAACGTTGCAAGCCCCGGCAGCCTTCGGCGCTGGCGCACCATGCCACGCTGGTTACGCAGGCCTGCCGCATCATCGAAGCCGAAGAGGCCACCACGCTCGACGCACTGGCCGAGCGCGTGGGGCTGAGCAGCTCGCACCTGCACCGCATCTTCAAGCAGGCCACGGGCCTTACGCCCAAGGCCTATGCCGCCGCGCAACGCGAACGGCGCGTGCGCAGCGCACTGGAGCAATCGGGCGATTCAGTAACAGACGCCATTTACGGCGCGGGCTACCAGTCCAGCAGCCGCTTCTACGAAAAGTCCACCCAGGTGCTGGGCATGACCCCCAAACGCTACCGCGCAGGCGCCCCGGCGCAGCGCATCCGCTTTGCGGTGGGGCAATGTGTGCTGGGCGCGATCCTGGTGGCGCACAGCGGCCAGGGCTTGTGCGCCATCCTGCTGGGCGACGACCCCGAGGCCCTGGTCCACGACCTGCAGGACCGCTTTGCGCAAGCCCAACTCGTGGGTGGCGACGCCGACTTTGAAGCGCTCGTGGCCCAGGTGGTGGCCTTTGTCGAAGCGCCCGGCCTGGGCCTGGATCTGCCACTCGATGTGCAGGGCACCGCCTTCCAGCAGCGCGTGTGGCAGGCGCTGCGCGCCATACCAGCCGGGCAAACCGCCAGCTATGCCGATATTGCCCAGCGCATCGGCGCGCCCACCGCCACACGCGCCGTGGCCCAGGCCTGCGGGGCCAATGCGCTGGCCGTGGCCATCCCCTGCCACCGGGTGGTGCGCAGCGACGGCGCACTTTCAGGCTACCGCTGGGGCGTGGAGCGCAAACGTGCACTGCTGCAACGCGAAGCCAACGCCGCCGAACCAGCGCACACACTGGAGAAAGTGGCATGAGCGCCCCGCCCCAAGCCACGCCTGCGCCCTCGCGGCCCTGGCCCGACCGCATCGCCGCACTCGACTGGCCCCAGGCCACCGACGACCTGCACACCCAGGGCCACGCCGTGTTGCCGCAGTTGCTGAGCGCCGAAGAATGTGCGGCGCTCGCCGGACTCTACCGCCACGCAGGCCCGCCGCTGTTTCGCAGCCGCGTGGTGATGCAGCGTCACGGCTTTGGCCTGGGCGAGTACCAGTATTTCAGCTACCCGCTGCCGGATGTGGTGGCCAATCTGCGCGATGCGCTGTACCCATACCTGCAGCCCACTGCCAACCACTGGAATGCCGCCATGGGTATTGATGTGCGCTATCCACCGTGCCATGCCGACTTCATCGCCCGCTGCCACGCGGCGGGCCAGTTGCGCCCCACGCCACTGTTGTTGCAGTACGCACCGGGTGACTACAACTGTTTGCACCAGGATTTGTATGGCGAACATGTGTTCCCGCTGCAGGTGGCCATTTTGCTGTCAGAGCCCGGCCGCGACTTCACGGGTGGCGAGTTCGTGCTGACCGAGCAGCGCCCACGCATGCAGTCGCGCGCCGAAGTCGTGCCCCTGCGCCAAGGCGACGCCGTGGCGTTTGCCGTGCACCACCGCCCCGTGTTGGGCACACGCGGCACCTACCGCGTGAACCTGCGCCACGGCGTGAGCCGCGTGCGCTCGGGCCAGCGGCACACGGTGGGCATCATTTTTCATGATGCTGAATAGACGACGATGACCTTCGGCCTGTTTGACGACCTGCCCGCGACGCCCCAGGCCCCCGAATGGCTGGAGCCGGGTGCCGTGGTGCTGCGCGGCTTTGCCTTGCAACAAGCGGCCGGGCTGCTGCAGGCCGTGGATGCCATCACGGCCCAGGCGCCGTTCAGGCACCTCGTCACGCCCGGCGGGCAACGCATGTCGGTGGGCATGACCAACAGCGGCGCCCTGGGCTGGATCAGCGACCGCAGCGGCTACCGCTACGGCCCCATCGACCCAACCACCGGATCGCCATGGCCGCCCATGCCCGTGACGTTTCGCCAATTGGCCCGCAATGCAGCCGAGGCCGCGGGCTACCCCGGCTTTGCGCCCGACGCCTGCCTCATCAACCGCTACGCGCCAGGCACACGGCTGTCACTGCACCAAGACCGCGACGAAGGCAACTACGACCACCCCATCGTTTCTGTCTCCCTCGGAATCCCAGCGGTTTTTCTGTGGGGCGGCGCGCTGCGTGCCGACAAGGCCCGGCGCGTGGGCCTGTGGCATGGCGACGTGGTCGTGTGGGGCGGCCCGGCGCGGTTGCGGTTTCATGGGGTTATGCCGTTGGCCGAGGCCACGCATGCGATGACAGATGCGCTGCGCATCAACCTCACGTTTCGCAAGGCGGGCTGAACGCGCTGGCGCCCCTGCCCTCCCGTCTTTGCCAGAATGGTGCCATGACCTCCTCACCCCGCTACTGGCTCATGAAGTCCGAGCCCAACGAATGCTCCATCGACGATGCCCTGGCCGCACCTGATGCCACCGTGCCCTGGACCGGCGTGCGCAACTACCAGGCCCGCAACTTCATGCGCGACGAAATGCGGGTGGGCGACGGTGTGTTGTTCTACCACTCCAGCTGCCCCGAGCCCGGCATCGCAGGCATCGCCCGCGTGGCCTCAGCCACCCGGCCCGACCCCACCCAGTTCGACGCTAACTCGCCGTACCACGACCCCAAGTCCCCAACAGACAAGCCACGCTGGCTGCTGCTGGACGTGCAAGCCCTGCGCAAGACCCGGCTGGTGGGCCTGGCCGAGCTGCGCGAACACCCGGAGCTGGCGCAGATGCGGGTGCTGCAACGAGGGAACCGACTGTCGATCACGCCGGTGGAGGTGGGGGAGTGGGAGGTGATTGGGAGGCTGGTGGGGAAATAAGCGCTGATCTTGTTTTAATGGACGTTTTCGGCCAGGAGCAGTCGGTTGCGGCAAATGAAAGCGGACGCCCAACGCCCTAGTTAACCGGCGCCGGAGCACGAAGTGCGGAGGGTACTGCGGCAGGCCATGAAGATGCCGAAGGCATGGCCTGCCGTGGCGTCCGCGTTGAACGCCGAGTTGGGCTGTTGCGAGAAGGAGAGGGCATTGAAAACACGGTGATCGTGGATTACGTGAGGCGCCTACTCAAAGGCTTCACTCTTACGTAGCTTGCAACATTCGGCGATCGTGCGCTCCGCCGTCGCCTGTTCAATCCCTGCCATGCCGGAGCCCATGCGGAATACGACGCCGATTCCGGGCCCGGCAGTGTAGGCGGGAGCTATGCCAACAACCTGACTAATGCCAGTTAATTCAACGAAATACGTACCACCAGGTTTTGTATTGACCTCTATGAACGAGTCCCGTTGTCCTGAAAGGAGCGGCCAATTCGCTTTGAACGTGTGGGCCCCAGGTGGCACTTTGACTATAGTGAAGCTTCCCTGAGAAAGTGATGCTCCGCTTACCCCATCGATCTTAATCGTCGCGTTCCATATCGTGGGCTCTGCATACTTTCGGAAGATGTAGACGGTAGATAGATCGCTAGATGAAGAGGGGCTCCTGCTGACCGATGGTGTTCCCGGGCTTGCTGTTGATGCACATCCGGTGATGCTGGCCACCGCGACGGCCGCCGCGAAGGTAAGTATGGGTTGGAAGAACTTTTGCATGCTTGATGTGTGTAGTTGTGGGCCTAACGTTCGAATTAACGGGCGGGCCGTAGGCACGTCCCGTTGAATGATGGGATGGACTCCCCCGTTTGTTTGCGCGACAAACGCGCTCTGGTCTTCATT
>NZ_JAPUDY010000058.1 GCF_027492855.1 Acidovorax sp. | reverse complement strand
GCGTCCTTGACGTTGCCGCTGTCGGACATCACGCGGTGGCTGCTGTCCAGCGTGGAGATGAAGGCCAGGCCCTCGCCTTCGCCGCTGAGGTAGTCATAGCCCCACTTCCACTGGTAACCCGTGGTTTTGATGGTGAGGTCGGCATTGGTGGTGTCCTTCTGGGCCACCAGCACCTTGGTCGCAGGCAAGGCCATCACGATCACGATCAGGAACGGAATGATCGTCCACACCACTTCCACGGTCACGGACTCGTGGAAGTTGGCCGACTTGGCGCCCTTGGAACGGCGGTGCTTCCAGATCGAGTAGAACATCACGGAGAACACTGCAACAAAGATCACCGTGCAGATGATCATCATCATCCAGTGCAAAAAGTGCTGTTCTTCAGCAATTTTTGTCACCGGGGGATGCAAGTTCAGCTGGTTGACTGCAGGGCCGCCAGGCAGGTCCTGAACGGCATGGGCTGCACTACCCACCCATGCACCGGCAATCAGCAGCAGAGAAGCCAGCTTGTTGGAAATGCTCTTCATAGTTCTCACTTACTTCTAAGCCTCAATTTAACCAATCCCTTGCGTGCGCCTGCGTGGGGTCAGGCTGCGCGCAAGGCCATGCGGATCTCCGATGCCAAGGCCGGTCGAAGTTCGGGGCGCACGTAGCGCCCCACTTCAACGGATCGGCCCTGCGCAGACAGCATGATGAGCGAGCGGTCTCCGGTCTTGGGCTCTACGCGAACCCGGCTCCGGTCAAACTCTGCGCGCTCCAGGCGGCCTGCCGTCTCCAGTTCCACCACCAGGCGTGAGCCTTGCAGTGAAATCTTCTCGCCATCCGCCGCATGGCGACCGTACATGGCGAATGCAATCCCTAAAGCCAAGATTTCGAGCCACGCAAACGGCATCACCCGTTGAGCGCCCAGCATCCAGAAGCACGCTGCAATACCCAGGGACACCAGACACAAGGACAGATACATCCACCCCAACTGCGCCAGCGTGACCGAGCGATTGCGGACGAGGCGCCAATCAATGCGCTGGCCCGACACCGTGGCAAAACGAAAAACCAAGCCCGTCACCGGTAGTGCTCACAAGACTGCTGGTGCACCGTGCGCGGTGCCTTTGGCACCGCAGGCGCAGCCTGCAAATTTGCGTGGGAAGATGCCCGAAATCTCAATAACCCCGAATTGTAGCGTGCCTTGTTCCATGTCATTGACACAGAGCGACCGCTTAGTTTTCTTTGCCACCCTTGTGCAACATCAAGCGCATGTCCTGCAGCGAAACAGCGCTGCTGGGGCTCATGCGCACACGCGGCGCGGGTTTGAATGCATGGCCATAGATGATTTCAAAAGTCAGTGCCAACTGGCCTCCCTGCTGTGGATCGGCCAGCCGCTCGGCCAGCACCTGGTAGAGCTTCTCTCGCCAGCGCCGTCCGCGCAATGAGGGAAAGCGATCAGGGTGCAGGTTGCAACCGAGCTCGCGCAGCTCTTGCACCAGCCGCTCGGGGGTGGCAAAAGTGAGTGTGATGCGCTCCATGTCCATCACCGGCTCGGCAAAGCCGGCGTGCACCAGCATGTCGCCCCAGTCGTGCATGTCGGTAAAGGCATGGCCGGCCGGGGGCCAGCCCAGGGCCGCATACACCCCGTGCAGCTCGCGCAACGTGTCCGGCCCCAGGCACGAAAACATCAGGTAGCCGTCCACCGCCAGCGCACGGTGCCATTGCCCGATCAGGGCCTCAGGGTCTGCCGCAGTGTGCAGCGCCATATTGGCCCAGAGCATTTGCACGCTGGCATCGGCTGGCAGGCCCCATTGTGGGCTGGCAGCGGCCCAGCGGGCGGGGTTCCACCAGGGCTTGGCCAATGCCTCGCGGGCCACGCGCTCGCAGTGGGCGGAGGCTTCGTACACCTGGCTGCGTGCCTTGGGGTAGCGGGCACTCACCAGCGCGTGTGCCTGCAGCCCGCCACGCAGTGCGTCCCAGTGGCACCAGGCCTGCGGCGCCTGCCGAATCCACTGCAGGCGGCTCTCCATGCGGCGGGCGACTTCTTCATGGAGCCATGGTGAAACGGCGGGTGCGGCGGCCTGCCAGCGGGCAGCGGCAACGGGATCGATGGTGGGGGGACGCTCGGAGGACATGGCGGTTCAGGGGACCGCGCGAGTATATTGATTCATGCTTTTTAAAGGATGGTCAGGGCTTTCGCGCCGCCTGCGGAGCCTGGCGGGCCACGTGTCCAGCCAGTGTGCCGTGTGCCACACATGGCCGTCGCAGCGGGTGTGCAACGCCTGCGCGGCGCGGTTTGCCCAGCCCGCCAGCCGCTGCCAACGCTGCGCGCTGCGTGTGCCCGATGGGGTTGGCGTATGCGGGGCCTGCCTGAAGCACCCTCCCCTGTTCGACGCCTGCCTGGCGGCGGTGGACTATGCCTACCCCTGGGCGGGCGTGCTGGCGGACTTCAAGTTCCGCGCCGACCCCGGATGGGCCGGTACGCTGGCCACCTTGCTGCGCAGCACCCCTTGGGTGGAGCCCGCCATCGAGGCGGCCGACCGGTTGCTGCCCGTGCCGCTGTCCGTTGAGCGCTTGCGCGAGCGCGGCTTCAATCAATCGGCCCTGCTGGCGCGGCACCTGGCGCTCGCCAAGGCCGATGGGCACAGCCTGCTGCGCCTGCACGTCACCGAGGCGCAAAGCGGCTTGCCGCGTGCCCAGCGGCTGCGCAATCTGCGGGGCGCCTTTGTAGTCGAGCCCGCACGCGCCAACGCATTGCGCGGCCAGCGTGTGGTGCTGCTGGACGATGTGATGACCACGGGCGCCACCGCCCATGCGGCCACGCTGGCACTGCGCGAGGCCGGTGTCGCGCACGTCACGGTGGTGGTGCTGGCGCGCACGGCCTTGGAATGAAGGGCTCGCGCCCAAGCAAGAAACTTTTGATTACCAGCAGTTGCCCAATGGATACCGGGCACGCTGACAATAGCGGGCATGTTCCACATTGTCCTCGTCGAACCCGAAATCCCGCCCAACACCGGCAACATCATCCGGCTGGCGGCCAACACCGGCTGCACGCTGCACCTGATAGAGCCCCTGGGGTTTTCGATGGAAGACCGGCTGATGCGCCGCGCGGGGCTGGATTACCACGAATACACGCGGGTGCTGCGCCACGCAGGCTGGACGGCTTTCCTGCGCGATGCGCAGCCCGATGCGGCGCGCATGTTCGCCATGACCACGCACGCCTCGCAGCCGGTGCATTCCACCTGTTTTCTGCCGGGTGACTGGCTGGTGTTCGGCGCAGAAACCCGGGGGCTGCCTCCCGAGCTGCGGGAGGGGTTTCCGCCAGCGCAGCGCCTGCGTCTGCCCATGGTAGAAGGCCAGCGCAGCCTCAATCTGTCGAACGCGGTGGCGGTGACAGTGTTCGAGGCCTGGCGCCAGAACAGCTTTGCCATGCCCGACGGCCAGATCACCACCGAGCCCGAGGGCACCATCATCAGCGGGTTCGCGCAGCTCGGCTGAGGGCGCCGCGCACCCCACCAAGGGCCTACTTGCCCTGCTCGGCCAGGGAGGCGCGCACCTGTTCGGTCAGAAAATCCAGAAACGCCTTGGTGCGCGCAGGCAGCATGCGGCCCGACGGCATCGCGGCGTACACGGTGTAGCGGGAATAGATCCACTGCGGCAGAACATGCACCAGCTCGCCCCGCGCCAGATGCTCTTCGGCCAGCAGGCGCGACGTGACGGCAACGCCCACGCCGTCCACGGCGGCGCGCAGCAGCAGCTCGGTGCTGACGGACTGCAACACCGCAGGCGCATCCACCTCCTGCACCGGCAGGCTGCCGTCGATCGACTGCAGGCGCAGCTTGCGTCCTGGCCCCGTTTGCGAGCGTGCAGCCACGCCAGAGTCGCGCAGGTAGTCGTGCCGCACCAGGTCTTGCGGCTCTTGCGGGGTGCCCCGGCGGCTCAGGTACTGGGGCGAGGCCACCACGATGGCCTCCCCTTTCAGCATGGGGCGCGCCACGATGTTGGCATCGAAGTCCTCGCCCGCCACCATGATGGTCACATCGAACTCGTCCACGCGGTCCGACGCGAATGCATCGATGCTGATATCCAGTTGCAGCTTGGGAAAGTTCTCGTGCCAGACCGCCACCATAGGCGCCAGAAAA
The DNA here is from genome assembly GCF_027492855.1 of Acidovorax sp. GTDB lineage: Bacteria > Pseudomonadota > Gammaproteobacteria > Burkholderiales > Burkholderiaceae_C > Acidovorax. Next base: position 66,545 of record NZ_JAPUDY010000058.1, on the reverse strand, counting down.
TTGGTGGCCAGCACCGGCGCCGCCACGATACGGACGGTGCCGCGCAAGTCGCGTGTGCTGGCCGCCGCCGCGGCTTCGGCGTCGTCGATCTCGTGCAGGATGGCATGCACGCGCTGCAGATAGGCCTCGCCCGCGTCGGTAAGCGCGAGCTTGCGAGTGGTGCGCTGCAGCAAGCGCGTGCCCAGATGCTGCTCCAGCTCGGCCACCATGCGGGTGACCACGGGGGGCGACATGTCCATGGCGCGGGCGGCGGCGGCAAAGCCGCCCTCCTCCACCACGCGCGCAAAAATCTTCATGGCTTGCAGGCGGTCCATGGTTCAGGCCTCCTGCGCAGCAACACCAACACTCAGCGACGGAGCCATCGACGGAACACGCACGCCCCCAGCCAGCGGCCGCCGCGCAAGGGCCGCCCCGCCGCGCTGGCGGCGTCCCTCTTCCCGAATGGCGCAGCCATTCGAGAGAAGGGAGAAGCGGCGCAGCCGCTCAGGGGGTTGCACTTCTATGCCGGAGCGCCGAAATTGCGTGCCAGCGATTCCGCCACGCACACCGGCTTGTCGCTGCCCTCGCGCTCCACCGTGACCAGCCAGGTCATCTGCATGCCATCGGGCGCAATCGGCTCGGCGGCCTGTAGCGTGAGGCGCGCACGCAGGCGGCTGCCCACCGGCACCGGCGCGGTAAAACGCACCTTGTTGAGCCCGTAGTTCACGCCCATGCGCGCGCCCTCGATGCTCAGGCCCGCGTCGAAGAACTGCGGGATCAGCGACAGCGTGAGAAACCCATGCGCAATGGGCGCGCCAAACGGCCCGGCCTTGGCGCGCTCCGGGTCCACATGGATCCACTGGTGGTCGCCCGTGGCCTGGGCAAACAGGTTGACCTGTTCCTGCGTGATGGTGATCCAGTCGGTCACGGCGACCTCCTGGCCCACGCAGGCGCTGACTTCGGAATAAGAGCGGAAGATTTTCATGGCCGCAATGTAGCGCCGCCACAGAGTGCCCGATGTCTGGCGCGGGACAGGTGTTTTCCCGCAGGCTGCAAATCACGCATTGAGCCACGTGCAGACTCCTTGCCATTGCTCCAGATCGCGCGCCACACGGCCCGGCGCCACGTCGAACAGAGTGAGGCCGTGCGCCGCCAGGTGCACGTAGTTCTGCGTGTCGCGCAGATAGCCCAGCACGGGAAACCCCAGGCTGTCCACGAAGTGGTGCAACTGCTCGGCCGCCTTGGTGCGCGCATCCACGCGCATGCCGACGATGCCCACCTGCACGCCCGCCGCATGGCGCTGCTCGGCCAGTTGGTCAAGAAAACTGCGCGTGGCGAAGATGTCGAACACGCTGGGCTGCAGCGGCACGATGATCTTGTCGGCCAGCCGGAGCGCGTCGTTCAAGCGCCAGCCGTGCAGGCCCGCAGGGGTGTCGAGCACCGCATGCGTGGTGCCCTTGGGCGGGCGGCTGATCACGTCCGAGCTGGCGTCCCAGCCGCCAATGGGGCGCGCCGCTGGCGGGCGCAGGCTCAGCCACAGCCGGGCGGACTCCTGCCGGTCGGCATCGCCCAGGATCACGGGGTGCCCCTGGCTGGCGTAGTAGCCCGCGATGTTGGTAGACAGCGTGGACTTGCCCACGCCGCCCTTGGGATTGGCGACAACAACTACTGGCATGACAAGCTCCTTGGCATCTCTGCGCCCATGAAAATACAAGTCAAATCAGCCTCCAGCGCTTATTCATCAAGCGCTAGCAGCTATCAAATTTGATACGCCACCGGCCCGGCTCAGGCGTGCTGCCCGCCGCGCTTGACGAAGAACAGCCCCGCGCCCACCGCCATCAGCAGGCCGCCGAACACGCGGTTCTGGGCCCGCACCGCGCGGGCGCTGCGCATCAGGCGGCGCAGCGCGCTGGCACCGAAAGCGTAGCCGTGCATCACCACCACGTCCACTGCGACAGTGGTGGCGGCCATCACCGCCAATTGCGACCACAGCGGGCGTGTGTCGGTCATGAACTGGGGCAGCACGGCCACCATGAAGATGATGCCCTTGGGGTTGGTGGCATTGGTCAAAAAGCCCGTGAGGCAGCGCTTTTGCCAGGTGCCCGCCGCCTCTTGATCATCGCCCTGCACGGGCGATGCATCACCCGCGCGCCACTGGTTAAAGCCCACATAGATCAAATAGCAGGCGCCCAGCACCTTCACCACGCTGAAAGCCACCTCGGACGCCAAGAGCAGCGAGCCCACGCCCGCACCGGCGATCAGCAAGATCAGCAGCAGGCCCAGTTGCAGCCCCAAGATGGTGGCGCCCGTCTTGCGCACGCCAAACGACAGGCCGTGGCTCATCGACAGCACGGCCCCCGAGCCCGGCGACACCGCGATCAGGCACGATGCCGCAAAAAAAGCCAGCCAGGTCTGCAAGTCCATGGGTCACCGTATCCGTGAGCAAAGAAGAAAGAAGGGCTCACATTTTAAGGTGCCGCCGCCAGGGTTTAAACAAAAATAGCCGCCAGCGCTTCACCAATGCGCGCCAGCAGCTATCAAAATCGAAGCATTCACAGACATGACCCGCGCGCAGCCGATTCGCTGCGGCAATGCCAGAATCCTGAGATACCACCTTCCTTCACGCGACGCCCGCGCCTGCCTCTCTATGGAACACGCCCCCAACTGGCTCACCTACGGTTTTCTGTACCTCACGGCGGCGGTGCTGGCCGTGCCCATTGCCAAGGCGCTGGGCCTGGGCGCCATCATTGGCTACCTGGCGGCGGGCATCGCCATCGGGCCCTGGGGCCTGGGCCTGGTCAGCAACGTGCAGGACATCCTGCACTTTGCCGAGTTCGGCGTGGTACTGATGCTGTTTTTAGTGGGACTGGAGCTGCAGCCAAGCCGCCTGTGGGCACTGCGCCGCCCCATTTTCGGGATGGGCACTGCCCAAGTGCTGGGCTGCGCGGCCGTGCTGTTCGGGCTGGGCGCGCTGGCGGGCCTGCCCTGGCGCGTGAGCCTGGTGGGCGCCCTGGGCCTGGCACTGTCGTCCACGGCAATTGCGCTGCAGGTACTGGGCGAGCGCAACCTGCTGCGCACACAAAGTGGGCAAGCGGGCTTCTCCATCTTGTTGTTCCAGGACGTGGCCGCCATCCCCATCCTGGCCCTGCTGCCACTGCTGGGCGCCGCCACCGCTGGCGCCGGGAGCGCGGTTGCCCACACCCCCGGCGAGGTGGCGCTGGAGGCCGCCAAGATCGTGGGCGTGATCACCGCCATCGTCCTGGGCGGGCGCCTGCTGCTGCGCCCCGTGCTGCGCTGGATCGCCAAAAGCGACACACCCGAAATCTTTACTGCCGCCTCGTTGTTACTCGTGGTGGGAATTGCCTATCTGATGGTGCTGGTGGGGCTGTCGATGGCGCTGGGCGCCTTCCTCGCCGGGGTGCTGCTGGCCGACAGCGAGTACCGGCGCGAGCTGGAGGCCGACATCGAACCCTTCAAGGGCCTGCTGCTCGGGCTGTTTTTCATCGCCGTGGGCATGAGCATCGACTTCGGCGTGTTGATGCACTCGCCCGGCCTCATGGCCGCCCTCGTGGTCGGTTTTCTCGCAGTCAAGGCGGTGGTGATCTACACGCTGGCCAAGATCGTCGGCATCCCCTACCAAGAGCGCCCGGTGTTCACGCTGCTGCTGGCGCAGGGCGGCGAATTTGCGTTCGTGGTGTTCCAGACAGCCGCGGGCGCCAGCGTGTTTCCGGCCGAAACCGCCTCGCTGCTCATCGGCGCCGTGGCGCTGTCAATGCTCATCAGCCCGCTGCTGCTCGTGGCGCTCGACCGCGCGCTGCTGCGCCGCTACGCCAGGCTCAAGACGGACGCGCCAGAGGCCGAGCAAATCTCCGAGCCGCAAGAGGCGCCCGTCATCATCGCGGGCTTTGGCCGCTACGGCCAGATCGTCTCGCGCGTGCTGCTGGCCCAGGGCATCCCCGCCACCGTGCTGGACCACAGCGTGGAGATGCTGGAAGTGGCCCGCATCTTCAACTACCGCGTGTTCTATGGCGACGCCACGCGCCTGGAGCTGCTGCGCATCGCGGGCGCCGAGCACGCCCGTATCCTGGTGGTGGCGGTGGACGACGCCGAACAATCCCTGCAGATCGCCAAGCTCGCGCGCGAACATTTCCCCCACCTGCAAGTCGTGGCCCGAGCCCGCGACATCACCCACTGGAACAAGCTGCGCGACCTGGGCGTAACGCTGGTGCAGCGCGAACTTTTCGAATCCAGCCTGCACAGCGCCCGCACGGTGCTAGAACTGATGGGCATGCCCGCCACCCAGGCCACCGCCGTCACAGAGCGCTTTCGCAAGCACAACATTGCGCTGTCCGACCGCATGTACCCACACCACAAAGACCGCGCCAAGTACCTCGCCGTGGCGCGCGAGGGGCGCGAACAACTGGTAGAGCAGATGGAAAAGGAACGGCAGGAAGGCGCGGCGCTGAACGCAGCGGGTACGGTGTATCCGGGGTATGGCGGGGTGGGGGCAGAGCAAGGGAGCGTTGAGGTTACCGGTACTCGCGGTCTAGATAAAAACGGGGCCTAGACAACGCCGCCATGGCGGCACTCACCCCCTACTCAAGATAGGCTCCATAGCAGCCTTGCCCCGCTCAACCCACAAAACCACGGCGTTTCGCCGTTTCGTCCGCAACGGAGTTCGGCATCTCACGGGCCAATATTTCGTTCGCCATGGCGAGCACACCCGGCGGCGCCAGATCGGGCAGTCCGGTCTTGAAAGGTGGGCAAGGTGCGTACTCTAGGCACAGTTCGGCCAACTGACCGGCGGGCTCGCCACCCCAACGGCCCATCATGCTGAGGGCAAAGTCGATCCCTGCCGTCATCCCTCCGCCAGTCGCGCGGTTGCGGTCCACCACGATCCGTTCAGCCAGCGGCTCGGCTCCAAACTTCCGCAGGTAGTCGCGGGAGTACCAATGGCAGCCAGCTTTGTACCCACGAAGCAATCCGGCCGCTCCCAGCAGGAGGGAGCCGTTGCACACGCTCGTGACCCATCCCGCCTTGGCACCGAGTCGCGCTACTTGGTCTATGAACTCGTCATCCTGCAGGGCCTGAAAGGCCCCAATTCCGCCGCCTGGCACAAGGAGCACGTCCGGCTCCTGAAAACACGTCTCAAAATCGTGCGTGGCGTTGATGGTCAGGCCAATGTCGGTTGGCACAGCACCAGGCTTTGCTGCAGCGAGTTGTATCTCGACGTTCGGAATGAACATCCAGGTGTTCGCCGGACCGATCAGGTCGATAGCGGTGAACTTGGGGAAAAGGGTGGCAAGGATTTTCATGAGAACTCCATATCTTTCTGTCGAAAGGGAAGAAACTGGCTGTCAGTTGTTTGCTGGCATCGCCTACTTGAGCGGCTCGGGTTCGATGACGTAGTCGATGTGCGCCGCCGCTACCTCCAACGGCAAGCTGAAATGCTCCACGCGCCGGGCGGGCTTGTCATTCAGTAGCAGCCGCGTCACATCGGGACGCGAGTAGTGGCCCACCGGATCCGCTGCGTTCTTGGCAACCCCGATCGCTCCCAGGTCAATATCGGCATAGAGCAAGCCCTCCTGGTCCTCCGGCAGTTTTGCTGCCAGCGGACTGCCGTCAGGCCCGTAAATCACCGCATGACCGCCACCTGCATGGATCAGGTTGTGTTTGTCTTCGGTGTCGCACAGTTCATCGACCATCTCCTTGGAGACCGTCGCGCACGGGCCAAGCACGAAGCAGGAGCCTTCGACCGCATAAACCTTGCTCACCGCGTTGTTGACCTCCCATCCAAGCGCATGCGCAAAAGGCTCATAGCAGGAGAAGCTGGGCCAGGCACCCACGTGCACTTGTTCGTTCTGCGCGAACATGGCGTATTTGGTCAGCGGTTGGATGTGCTCCCAACAGCACAACGCGCCCAGGCGCCCGATATCGGGTCGGGAGTGCACGGCCAGATCGCTCCCGTCACCTTCTCCAAACACCGTGCGCTCTACATGCGTCGGCCGCAGCTTACGGCGCTTGGCGATGGTTTTCCCATTGGAGTCGATGAGCCATTGCGCAATGTAGAGACTACCGCCATCGCGCTCACTCAAACCCAGCACGACGTTGATGTTCGCCCCCTGGGCGGCGAGGCGAATACGCTCGGCGCCAGCGCTGTCGTAGGACAGGGAATTGTCAAAGTAGCGCTGGACGAATCCACGCCCGATCGCCCAAGCGGGCGCGCCAAGCCAGATGTGCCACGGATATCCCGGAAGCCAGGTCTCGGGAAAGGCGATCAGCTTGGCGCCGTTGGTAGCGGCCTCCTCGATCAGCCGAATCGTCTTGTCTACGGTGGCGTCTAGATCAAGCCATACCGGAGCTGCCTGGACAACAGCAACTTTGTACTTTTGATGCGTGATTCCCATGATGATGCCTCGTTAAAAAAAGGGGACGGTGATCGCAGGATTGGAGGAGACCTCTGACTTGCCCGAAGCGGGTCGCCACCGGTTGGCCCCCAAGTACCTGAGGCTCAAAAGGTCCGGCCTAACTTGCAGCAGCTACACGTGAGCGGTTTGGTCAACTTCGGCCAGGTACGTTGCGAAATGGATCTGGTGGCGCCTTGCCACCTGAAAGGCCGGTCATGACCGCGGCCCGCGTATCTTGGCGATGCTTGGCGACTTCAAATTGGAGCGCTTCGATCACCCCATCGCGGGGAAAACGGGTCAAGACCTGAACAAGAGTGTCTTGTGCGAATCGACGTCGGCCAGCACCAAACAGATCGCACACAGCCCCACGCGAGACGAGATGCGCTTCCGCCCCATGCCGCTTCCGGGAGACCCAGCCGTTCAAATGCAGGGCGATTGCGTTGCCAACCTTGCTTCCGACCTCGTGCGGGTGCCCCTTGGCGTTGAGAAAGTCGCGAACGCGATCGCCTCCGCTCAGGGCGAAGCACCGCTCGCACAAGTGGGGCGAGTGGTCTTTGGTCAACGCGACGTCATGGAGTATCGCCGCCGCGAAGAAGAGCGGAGGGTCGTACTCGATGCGCTCATGGGCTGCCAACATCGCGCCGAAGAAGTACGTCCTCCAGCTATGAAACAGCAGCGCCTCTTCGTGCGTTTCCTGGGCCAACTGCAGCGCGTCATCAACGAGGGCACACCGGGGCGGAAAAAGGTCGTCAAACACAGTGGCGGTTGGCCGCAGCAAGCCCAAGTGCTGTCGCAATCCATCCACGGCCTCGCGCACCTGAACGTAGGCAAGATTGCCGATCAGTTGGACCTTCTCAAGACGCCCAAGCTCCCCACAATTTCCCGCGCCCCACACAAGGGTCCCCATGGCACCAATACCCTGAAAATCGAGCTGACTCACGATAGGTCTCCTCAACTCAACAGGCCATACCTTCGCGGGCCTTCGCATCTCCTGCTTCCAAAGAGCAGGGAGGGCCGACATCCGTCAGGCCGCTGATCCCATCGCCGGATGCAGGTGCATCGGACAAACCGCTAGCTACTACTTTCATTCTTCCCCCCTTGTGTTTCTCGGCGCTGCGCACTCTGCGAGAGCCTCGTGAAGGGAAGTGTTATCTACCTACGAGCAGTTGATAATATGACTAATAATTTTCGCAATATGTATTCACAGTAGGTAGTTCTATGGACAAACTGATGAGCTTGGCAGTGTTCGTCGCGGCGGTCGAGGAAGGAAGCATTGCCGGGGCGGCTCGTCGGCTTGGCCTTTCCTCCGTGATGGCTGGCAGGTATTTGACGGCGCTCGAGGATGCCCTGCCCGCGCGGCTCGTCCAGCGCACGACACGCCAGCTTGCCTTGACGGACGCAGGAGTGCTCTACCTGCCTCGGTGCAAGCGAATCCTCGATGAACTGGAAGAGGCCAATCACGAAGTAGCGGCCACGCAAAGCACTCCACGAGGAACGCTAAGGGTTTCCGCTCCTGTGACGTTTGGGGCTGCCTTTCTGGCGCCCGTCATCGCGGACTACTCGAACGACTACCCAGAGGTGAAAGTCGAGGTCCAACTAAAGGATCGATTCGTTGATCTCATCGAGGAGGGCGTTGACATTGCCATTCGCATAGGCAAGCTCAAGGATTCTGAATTGATTGCCCAGCAGATATCAAGTTGCTCGCTGATCGCTTGCGCGGCTCCGGCATATCTTTCGCGCTGCGGGACACCCAAGTCTCCCGCCGAACTCGCCAGCCATGTTCGGATTGGCTACCTGGGCACGGTATCGACAGCACCCTGGTCGTTCGAGGGACCTGGGGACAAGGTCACAGCGATTTCCGATCCATACAAATTCGTCACGAACAACACGCAAATGATGGCCGAAGCGGCCGCAGCTGGCTTGGGCATTGCGTACGGCCCAAGTTTTGCATTTGCCTCCCACCTCGAACGAGGTGCACTGGTACAAGTGCTCCCCAAGTACGCAACACCCACGTTGCCGATTCATGCCGTCACGCCAACGGCAAGGCACATGCCACAAAGGGTGCGGGCTTTCCGGCTTAGCCTTGCCGAGGCATTCTCTGGAGGCAATGTGCCCTGGGAGCGCTGGCGAAAACAAAACCCTTCAGGCCAGCCGCGAAATCCCCAACGGGCGGGCCGCAAGCCGTGAGATGCAACGTTGCGGCGGCGGGATACGAGGTTCGCCCAAGCAGTTCACTGCGTTGTCTCAACCATTGATCTGGCCTCAAGAAGTTTTGACCTGCGGCGCGCTTGAGCAGCATCGTTCAGTTGAAATTTACAAATAACAATGATTCGCATTAAAATTTAATTTTCTACCAGCCAGCGTCCCGGACACACAACGCGAGCCAGTGCACCCGCGTTTTGCGCACCCTCCATCACCGGGACATCCATGTCTTTCCAATCTTCCCGCGCGGCCTTGGCGCCCAGCGCTACCCGCACGCTTCCGCTTTTCGCCCCCTCGTCCACCCACAAAGTCAGCCTGTTCGCCCTGACACCATTGGCTCTGTGCCTCACGCAAGCCGCCCTGGCGCAACAAACCGGCGCTCCGGCCTCCGACGCCACAGCCCCCCAACTCCAAGAAATCCGCATCAACGCCAGCACCGAAAAGGACATGGGCTTTGCGCCCGTCGAGGCGCAGACGGCGGGCAAGGCACCTATGCGGCGGCTGGAGACGCCGCAGTCCATCAGCGTGGTCACGCGCGAGCAGATGGAGTCGCGCCAGATCGTGAACGTGCAGCAGGCGCTGCAGACCGTGGCGGGTGTGAGCCCCGTCAACTTTGGGCGCCGGGGGTTTGATGACCTCAACATCCGGGGCTTTCGCTCGACCGAATCCATCCTGGTCGATGGCCTGGTGCAAAGCCCTGGCATGTGGGCAAAGCTGCAGCCCTATGGCTATGAGCGCTTTGAGGTGCTCAAGGGCTCGGCTTCGGTACTCTATGGCCAGGTGCAGCCGGGCGGCATCGTCAACGCCATCAGCAAGCGGCCCAAAAAGGAAGCACTGAACGAAGTCGGCGTGGAGGTGGGCAGCTTTGGACAGCGCACGCTGCAGGCCGACTTCAACCGCCCGCTGTCTGAATCGGGTAAGACGGCGCTGCGCATTAACGCCATGGTGTCCAACAGCGACGACCCCACGCAGTTCGTATACCGCAAAGACCGCTGGTTCGCCCCATCGCTCTCCATCGACATGGGCCGCGACACCGATCTGGTGCTGTTTGCCACCTACAGCCGCAGTGAGTGGCTGCGCCAGCAGGGCATCACGCCCTATGGCACGGTGCTGCCCAACCGCAATGGCAAGCTGCCCGTCACGATGTTCACCGGCGACCCGGCCTTTGGTGTGTATGACGTGGAGAGCACCACGGTCGGCTACGCGCTGGAGCACCGGTTGTCGCAGGCCATGAGCCTGCGACAGAACGTGCGCTACGAGACCGAGAAGGGCACGGGCAACTTCGTGTCCAACCAGGCGCTTCAGGCCAACCAGCGGCTGCAAAACCGCCAAGCGTCGCGCCAGTACATGGATTTTGACCTGCTGGCCACCGACACCTCGCTGCTCTCGCGCTTCGAGGCACTGGGCGCCCAACACCAATTGGTAACGGGCCTGGACCTGCGCAGCGGCCATAGCCTGCAGGCCAGCCGCACCTGCCGCATCGGCGCGCTGGACCTGTTCAAGCCGGTCTATGGAACGCAGGCCACATGCCCCGAAGCGCTGACCAACAACGCCCCCGCCAAGCTCACCGTGGCAGGCCTTTATGCGCAGGACCAGATCAAGTTCGGCCAGGGCTGGACGGCCTTGGTGGGCCTGCGGCGCGACTGGTCCACCAACAACATCGACAATCGAGTGAGCGGCAAGCAAACACAGCAAAAAAACAGCGCCACCACCTTGTCGGCCGGCTTGGTGTACGAGTTCAAGCCCGGCTGGGCCGCCTACGGCAGCTACGGTGAATCCTTCCTGCCCGTGTCGGGTGTCAGCTTTGGCGGCACGCCCTTTGTGCCCGAGACCGGCAAACAGTGGGAGACCGGCGTGAAATACGAGGCCCCCGGCGGCCAGTTCACCGGCGCGCTTGCCCTGTTCGACCTGACCCGCCAGAACGTGAGCACCGCCGACCCGGTGAACACCGGATTCAGCGTGCAGACCGGCGAGCAGCGCGCACGTGGCCTGGAGCTGGAGCTGGGCGCAGACCTGAAAAACGGCTGGAAACTCACCAGCGCCTACACCTACACGCAGACCGAGGTCACGCGCGACAACAACGCCGCCATCGTAGGCCAGCCGCTCAACCTCACGCCGCGCCACACGCTCACGGCCTGGGCCACCTACAAGCTGCCGCAGTACCAGCGCGTCACACTGGGCCTGGGCGGGCGCTACGTGAGCGAGCAAATCGGCTCATACCCCTTCACGCTGCCTTCGTACTTCGTGGCCGATGCATCCGTCAGCTACGCGGGCGACAGCTACCGCATCACGGCGGGTGTGAAGAACCTGTTCAACAAGGCCTACTACGACGGCGCCATCAACGCCAATGTGGTGTCGCCCGCCATGCCGCGCAGCTTCAGCGTGGGGTTGACCTACTTCTTCTGATGCTCTGCCGCTCTGCCGCGCCGCCGCGCTACTGGCAATAGCTAACCCCAGGGGTTCTTGCGAACCCCTGGGGAAAAACCATTCATCAAATCTGGCCCTAGCGCTTTAAATACAAGCACAATAAGCTATTCATTTAATAGCAAAATAGCCTGAACCCGTTGCCACCACAGCCCTGCGCGCCACGGCACAATCGCGCCCATGGACCAGTTGCTTGACGCCCCTTGGGTGCACACCCTGCGCTTCCTGCTGGAAGTGGCCGCCACCATCGCCTTCGCGCTGTCGGGCATCATCGCCGCCGCGCACAAGCGGCTCGACGCCGTGGGCGTGTGCGTGGTGGCGTTCGTGGCCGCCTTTGGCGGCGGCACGCTGCGTGATCTGCTGCTGGACCAGCGGCCCTTTTTCTGGATACGCCACACCAGCTTTGTCTGGGGCATCCTGGCCCTCAGCCTGGGTGCGATGCTGTTCATGCGCCAACGCCACTTTCAGCCCACCGAACGCGCCATGCTGCTGCCCGACGCCATTGGCCTCGGGCTGTTCGCGGCGGTGGGTGTGGACATCGCCACCGCCATCGGCATGCCGCCCATCATCAGCGTGATGATGGGCGTGATCACCGGCGTCTTTGGCGGCGTGCTGCGCGATGTGCTGTGCAACGAGGTGCCCCAGGCCTTCAGCGACCACCGCCCCTACGCACTGTGCGCCTTCGCGGGCGGCTGGGCTGACGTGGCACTGCGCCACCTGCACGCACCCGACTGGGCGCCACTGCTCGCCTGCGTGGCGCTCACCGCCGGGCTGCGCGGCATTGCGCTGTGGCGCAACTGGCAATTGCCCGCCTGGCGGGTGTGAATCAAAGAACACAGCACCGGGTGGCGCCACCGTGACAGCCTTGTGCCGGGGCCGCCTGCACACTGGGTCCACAGGAGAGCCCTCATGACCGACCGCCCCACCCCCGCCCACCTGAGTACCACCACGCTCATCGACAGCAACGCGCCCACTGTCCAGGCATTCGCCGCCGAACACGCGCGCGGCAGCGATGACCGCGAACGCGCCGTGGCCCTGTACCTGGCAGTGCGCGACGGCTTTCGCTACGACCCTTATCGCATCGACCTTTCGTCCCACGGCATGACGGCCAGCACCGTGCTGGCCAATGGCCACGGCTGGTGCGTTCCCAAGGCCGCGCTGCTCACCGCCGTGTGCCGTGCGGCAGGCATCCCGGCGCGCATGGGTTTTGCCGACGTGCGTAATCACCTATCCACTGAACGCATGCGCGAGACCATGAAAACCGACCTCTTCATCTGGCACGGCTACGCCGATATCTGGCTGGACGGCGCCTGGCGCAAGGCCACGCCAGCGTTCAACATCGAGCTGTGCGACCGCTTTGGCCTGCTGCCACTCACGTTTGATGGTGTCGCAGATTCGATCTACCACCCGTTCGACAAGACCGGCCAGCGCCACATGGAATACGTGCACCAGCGCGGCGCCTTTGACGACATGCCGCTCGACCAGATCGTGGCCGACTTTCGCACCGTGTACGGCGGCTGGCTGGCGGGCGACGCCACCCGCAGCAGCCTGCAAGATGCCAGCTTTGCCCACGACATTGAAAAGGAAGCCCGCTGATGCAAGCCGCCGAAAAGCCCATCGCCACCGTCATCCCCGCAGGCTTTGCCGCCCTGCAGGCCGGTGGCCCCTACATCCAGCACAACGGCCCGCTGTATCTGCTGCACCAGGGCGAGGTGGTGAAGTTCGGCTTTCGTGTGGAGCGGCGGCACACCAACCCCATGGGCAATCTGCACGGCGGCATGATGGCCACCTTTTGCGACATGCTGCTGCCCCTGTCGGTGCACCGCAAAAACGCCCAGGTGGCCGACCGCTTCTTGCCCACCATCAGCCTTCAGATCGACTACCTGGCCCCCGCCCCGCTGGGCGCCTGGGTGGAGGGCGAAGCCGAGCCGCTGCGCGTCACGCGCTCACTGGTGTTTGCGCAGGGGCTGGTCACGGCCGATGGCGTGCCGTGCGCGCGGGTCAGCGGGGTGTTCAAGATCGGGCCGGAAGTGCCCCGCGATGCCGTGGAATGACGGACGGGCCGCCTTGCCCGCATTGATCGCATTAATTGCACTGAGCGAGATGCTATGGCGCGCCCAACGCCCCCACCACATGCTCCACAAACCGCGCCAACTTAGGCAACTGCCGCCTATCAGGCGCATAAACCAGGTGCATGGGCCGTGACGCGGGCAGGCACTGCGGCATCACGGGCACCAGGGCGCCGCTGGCCAGGTCTTCGGCCAATAGCACCTCGGGCTGCATGACCAAGCCCAGGCCGCGCAGCGCGGCCTGGCGCAGGCCGTCGCCCTGGTTGCACACAAAACGGGCTTGCTCGGGCCAGTAGAACTCTTGGTTGCCGTCGCGCAGCGTCCACTCCACGCGGCGCTGCCACACCGAATGGCTCAGGCACTGGTGGCGCGCCAGGTCGGCCGCACGCTCTGGCGTGCCGTGGCGCTGCAGGTAGGCGGGTGCGGCGGCAATCACCATGCGGTAGGGGCGCAGCGGGCGGGCCACCAGGCCCTCATCCACTACACCGCCAATGCGCACGGCTGCATCAAAGCCCTCGCCTGCCAGGTCCACCACGCTGTCGGTGAGCTGCAGGTCCACACGCACCTGCTCATGGCGCTGCAGAAATTCAGCCACCAACGGGGCGATCACATGGCTGCCCATCGTGAAGGGCGCACTCACGCGCAGCAGGCCCTGGGGCGTGGCACGGCTGCGCTCTACCGCTGACTCGGCCCAGCGCACCTGCTCCAGCACACGTTTGCTGTCCTCGTAAAACGCCGCACCCACCTCCGTCAGGCTGCTGCGGCGCGTGCTGCGCTGGAGCAGGCTTGCGCCCAGGTGGGTTTCGAGCTGCTGGATGTGCTTGCCCACCATCACCGCCGAGATGTCGAGCTGGCGCGCAGCGGCGGCAAAGCTGCCCGCCTCGACCACGGCCACCATGACCTCCATGCTGCGCAGCTTGTCCATGGCAATTCCTAATCAATGGTTATCACCAAAAGAACTTCAATGTACTTTATGCATTGATCGATTAGCAAAAGAATCAAGGCTCATCGATTCTTCAACCCAAGGAAAACACCATGTCCAAGATTCTTCTCATCGGCGCCAGCGGCACCATCGGCCAGGCCGTGCTGGCCAACTTGGGCGCCCGCCATGATGTGATCACCGTGGGCCGCAACAGCGGCATGCACCAGGCCGACCTCGCCCAACCCGCCTCGCTGGCCGCGCTGTTTGCGGCCGTTGGCAAGGTCGATGCCATCGTGAGCACGGCGGGCAATGTGCATTTCGGCCCCCTGGCCGACATGACACCCGCGCAGTTCAACCTGGGCCTGCAGGACAAGCTGCTGGGCCAGGTGCAGCTGGCGCTGCTGGGCCAACAGCACTTGAACGACGGCGGCTCCATCACGCTGATCAGCGGCATCCTGAGCACCGAGCCCATCCGCAACGGCGCCAGCGCCAGCGCCGTGAATGCGGCCATTGAGGGCTTTGTGGCCGCCGCCGCCATCGAGCTGCCACGCGGCCTGCGCATCAACGCCGTCAGCCCCACGGTGCTCACCGAATCGATGGGCAGCTACGCCCCCTTCTTCCCGGGCTTTGAACCCGTGCCCGCCGCACGTGCGGCCCTGGCCTACCAGCGCAGCGTGGAAGGCGCGCAGACGGGGCGGGTGTACCGCGTGCAGTGAGCGCAGCCCACCAGGGTTTAAGAAAAATAGCTGCTACCGCTTGTATATCAAGCGGTAGCAGCTATTAATTTAATAGCACCAACGAGCTGCAGCGGAGATCAATCCAAACTTGCCCCAGACTCCTTGACCACCTTGCCCCACTTCACCGATTCGGCCTGGATGAAGGCAGCGAACTGCTCGGGCGTTTCGCTGTAGGTCTCGGCGCCCTGCTCGTTGATCTTTTTCTTCACGTCGGCCTGGTTCAGCACCTTGACCAGCGCGGTGTTGAGCTTGGCCAGCACCGGCGCGGGCGTGCCCGCAGGCGCGAACATACCGAACCAGGAGGTGGCCTCGTAGCCGGGCACACCGGCTTCGGCAATAGTGGGAACGTTGGGCAGCTCGGGCGAGCGCTTGGCCGTGGTCACGGCAATCGGCACCAGCTTGCCGCTGCGCACATGCTGGATGGCCGAGGGCATGTTGTCGAACATGATGCCGATCTGGTTGCCCAGCAGATCGGTGACAGCCGGGGCGCTGCCCTTGTAAGGCACGTGCACCATGTCCACCTTGGCCAAGCTCTTGAACAGCTCGCCCGACAGGTGGATGGAGCTGCCGTTGCCCGAGGAGCCGAAGTCCACCTTGCCGGGGTTGGCCTTGGCGTAGGCGATCAGCTCTTTTACGCTTTTGTAGGGCCTGGCGGGGTTGGCCACCAGCAGGTTGGGCACGTTGGCCACGCGCGTGAGGGGCGCGAAGTCTTTGACCGGATCGAAGGGCATCTTCTTGTACAGGCTGGCGTTGATGGCGTGTGTGCCCACCGTGCCCATGAAGAGCGTGTAGCCGTCAGCAGTCGCTTTGGCCGCCAGCGCGCCGCCGATGTTGCCGCCTGCGCCCGCGCGGTTGTCCACGATGACGGATTGGCCCAGCTCGCTTGTGAGCGCCTGGCCGATGATGCGCGCCAGGATGTCGGTGGTGCCACCAGCCGCAAACGGCACGATGATGGTGACGGTTTTGCTGGGATAGGCCTGGGCCATGGCCGGTGCACCGGCCAGCAGGCCCGCGCCCAGAGCGGCAGCCGAGGCGATGGTGCCCAGGGCGAAGCGGCGGGTGGAGTGGGAATGTGGCATGGGGGTCTCCTTCAAAGATGGGGGTTGATTGAAATAGTGCACGGTGCGGGACGGCGCACGAGACTGGCGCAGCGCAAGCGCGGGACGCCGAGGAAGGGCCGCCCCGCACCGAGGGCGACTCAGGGGGTTGTCATCTCACACAGGAGCAATGCCCAGCGTGGTGCCGCCGCACACATACAGCACCTGCCCGGTCACAAAACCGTTGTCAGGCGAGAGGAAAAACAGCGCCGCGCGCGCCACGTCTTCGGGCGTGCCCATGCGGCCCACGGCAATGCTGCTGAGAATGCGCTGCGTTTGCGGCGCGCCCTCGGGGTTGCTCTGGCGGAAGAGTTCGGTAGCAATGGGGCCGGGGCCGATGGCGTTGACGGTGATGCCGTCACGCCCCAGTTCCATGGCCAGCGTGCGTGTCAAACCGATCATTCCGGCCTTGGTGGCCGAGTACACGATGCGCTCGCCTTTGCCCAAAGCGGCGCGTGACGACATGTTGACGATGCGCCCCTGGCCGCTGGCACGCAGCGTGGGCAAAAACGCCTGCACCAGCAGCATGGGCGCACGCAGGTGCAGGCCCACCACGTCATCCAGCTGCTGCGTGGTGGCGGTGTCGATGGTGCCGGGGCGCGTGGCGCCCGCGTTGTTCACCAGGGCCGTCACGTTGTGTTTGGCGGCGATCTCGGCGGCGCGTTCGCGGGTCGATGCCTCGTCGGTCAGGTCGCCCTGGTACGAGATGAGGCGTGGGTGGCTCCAGCTGGGCAGCACATAGTCCAGGTTGACCACCGCATGGCCCTGGGCCAACACGGCTTCGGCAATCGCGCGGCCAATGCCATTGCTGGCGCCGGTGATGACGGCGACCGGGGTGGGGTTGCGTTCCGTCACCGTCACACGCGCTCCAGAATGATGGCAATGCCCTGCCCCACGCCGATGCACATGGTGCACAGCGCGTACTGGCCCGCATGCTCGTGCAAGCGGTTCACGGCGGTGGTGACCAGGCGCGCACCGCTGGCACCCAGCGGGTGGCCCAGCGCAATGGCGCCGCCCCAGGCGTTGACGCGTGCGTCGTCGTCCTTCAAACCCAGCGCGCGCAGCACGGCCAGGCCCTGCGCGGCAAAGGCTTCGTTGAGTTCGATCACGTCCATGTGGTCGATGGTCAGGCCCGTTTGCGCCAGCACCTTCTGCGTGGCGGGCGTGGGGCCAAAGCCCATGATGCGCGGTGCCACGCCCGCCACGGCCATGCCCACCACGCGGGCGCGGGGCTTGAGGCCATATTTGGCGGCGTTGGCTTCGTCGGCCAACAGCAGCGCGCAGGCGCCGTCGTTCACGCCGCTGGCGTTGCCTGCTGTCACCGTGCCATCGGGCCGCACCACGCCCTTGAGCTTGGCCAGCGCTTCCAGGCTGGTCTCGCGCGGGTGTTCGTCCTGGCTCACCACGATGGCATCGCCCTTCTTTTGCGGGATGTGCACGGGCACGATCTCGCGCGCTAGGTGGCCCGCCTTGATGGCCGCCACGGCATTGAGCTGGCTGGCCAGGGCCATGCGGTCTTGCGCGGCGCGCTCGATGCCGAAGTCGGTGGCCACGTTCTCGGCGGTTTCGGGCATGGAATCGACGCCGTACTTTTCCTTCATCAGCTTGTTGATGAAGCGCCAGCCGATGGTGGTGTCATACACCGCGTTGTTGCGGCTGAAGGCGCTCTCGGCCTTGGGCATGACAAAAGGCGCGCGGCTCATGCTCTCCACGCCGCCCGCGATCATCAAGCCCGCCTCGCCCGCCTTGATGGCACGCGCCGCCGTGCCCACGGCATCGAGCCCCGAACCGCACAGGCGGTTGATGGTGGCGCCCGCGACGTCGATGGGCAGGCCCGCCAGCAGGCTGCTCATGTGGGCCACGTTGCGGTTGTCTTCACCGGCCTGGTTGGCGCAGCCGTAGAGCACGTCGGTCACTGCGGCCCAGTCCACGCCGGGGTTGCGGTCCATCAACGCCTTGATGGGGATGGCGCCCAGGTCGTCGGTGCGCACGCTGCTCAATGCGCCGCCGTAGCGGCCGAAGGGGGTGCGGATGGCGTCACAGATAAAGGCTTGGCGTGTGGTCATGGGGTTGTCTCCTCGGTTTCTACTCAGTGGAAATAGCGAGCCCCGCCGTTCGCCCTGAGCCTGTCGAAGGGCTGCTTGCGCAGCGCCCTGGCTTCGACAGGCTCAGCCCGAACGGGTGGGGCCTGGTGGCGAAATGACTCATTCAACAGCCGCAGCACGGATGGGCAGGCCCACCATTTGCTCCAGCTCGGCATGTGTGATGCCGGGCACGGCGTCGATCAGTTGCAGCCCGGTGGGCGTGCAGGCCAGCGTGCACAGGTCGGTGTAGATGCGCTTCACGCAGGCCACGCCAGTCAGTGGGTAGGTGCAGCGCTCAACGATCTTGCTGGCGCCCTGTTTGGTCAGCAGATCCATCATCACCCAGGTCTGCTTGGCACCGATGGCCAGGTCCATGGCACCGCCCACGGCCGGGATGGCACCGGGCTCGCCGGTGCTCCAGTTGGCGAGGTCGCCGGTGGCGCTGACCTGGAAGGCGCCCAGCACACAAATGTCGAGGTGGCCGCCGCGCATCATCGCGAAGCTGTCGGCATGGTGAAAGTAGGCGCCGCCGGACAGCAAGGTCACGGGCTGTTTTCCGGCGTTGATGAGGTCGTAGTCTTCCAGCCCTGCAGCCGGTGCCGGGCCCATGCCCAGGATGCCGTTTTCGCTTTGCAGGATGACTTCGCGCCCTGCCGGGATGTGGTTGGCCACCAGGGTGGGCTGGCCGATGCCCAGGTTGACGTAGGCGCCGTCGTGGATGTCCTGCGCCACGCGGCGGGCCAGTTCGTCTTTACTACGTTTTTGATAGCTGCTCACGCTTGATAGTTGTGCGCTAGATGGCATTTTTACTCCGATCTCTTGAAACCACCCGCCTGCGTGGCCGTGCGCCCGATCTTCACGACGTGGCTCACGTAGATGCCAGGGGTAACGATGGATTCGGGGTCCAGCGTGCCCAGATCCACTACCTCGTGCACGGTGGCGACGGTGGTCTTGGCGGCGGTGGCCATCACGGGGCCGAAGTTGCGCGCCGACATGCGGTAGGTGAGGTTGCCCCAGCGGTCGCCCTTCTCGGCCTTGATGAGCGCCACGTCGCCGTGGATGGGGTACTCGAGCACGTAGTGTTTGCCGTTGATCTCGCGCGTCTCCTTGCTGGACCCGTCTGCGTTGCGGGCCAGCTCGGTGCCATGGCCCGTGGGGCAGAAAAAGGCGCCAATGCCCGCGCCCGCTGCGCGCAGGCGTTCGGCCAGGTTGCCCTGGGGCACGAGTTCGAGCTCCAGCTTGCCGCTGCGGTACAGCTCGTCGAACACGTAGCTATCGGTCTGGCGCGGAAAGCTGCAGATGATCTTGCGCACCTGACCCGCCTTGAGCAGCGCGGCCAGGCCCTGGTCGGCGTTGCCTGCGTTGTTGTTCACCACGGTGAGGTCGCGCGCGCCGTGGGCGATGAGCCCGTCGATGAGCTCGCCGGGGATGCCGGCTGTGCCGAAACCCCCAATCAACACCGTGGCACCATCCTTCACTCCCAAAAGGGCCTGGGCCACCGAGTCCGCCAATTTGTTGATCATCGAAACGCTTTCGTGATGTCTCAGATTTCGGGTTAGAATTTGTTCGCTTATAGAACAAATGTTCGCATAAAGAATTATAGAGGGCCGCCGCATGAATCCCGAAACGCTCCCCACCAAAGACCCCAAACCCAGCGACAGCTATGTGCAGTCGTTCGCGCGTGGGCTGGAGGTAATCCGCTCGTTCAGCGCCAGCGCGCCGCAGCAAACGCTGAGCGAGGTGGCTGCGCGCACGGGCCTCACGCGGGCAGGGGCGCGGCGCATCCTGCTCACGCTGCAGACGCTGGGGTATGTAGAGACGGACGGCAAGCTATTTCGCCTGAGCCCGCGCATCCTGGACCTGGGGTTTGCCTACCTCTCGTCGCTGCCGATCTGGAACCTGGCCGAGCCGGTGATGGAAGACCTGGTGGAAGAGGTGCGCGAGTCGTCATCGGCCGCCGTGCTCGACGGCCTCGATATCGTCTATGTGCTGCGCGTGCCCACGCACAAGATCATGCGCACCAACCTGGGCGTGGGCTCGCGCCTGCCCGCCCCCTGGACGTCGATGGGCCGCGTGCTGCTGGCCGGGCTGCCCGATGAGGAATTGCAGGCGCGCCTGGCAGAGCACCCGCTCACGCGCCACACCGAGCACACGGCCACCGACCTGCCCACGCTGCTGGCACGCATCCGCGCTGCGCGCCAGCAAGGCTGGTGCCTGGTGAACCAGGAGCTGGAAGAGGGATTGATCTCGATCGCCGCGCCGCTGGCCGACCGCACAGGGCGCACCGTGGCCGCGCTCAACATCAGCGGCCAGGCCAACCGCACCAGCGCGGCCATGATGCAGGAGACGCTGCTGCCCGCCCTGCTGCGCGCGGCCAAGACCATCTCGCGCATGATGGGTGCGCCACGGGGTTGAGGGCGAACACTCAAAAAAAAGAAAAGACGAAGGGCGCATTCAGCGCCCTTCGTCTTTCATTCATGTCAGCGCTTGCGAAAGCCCAGCACCAGCACTACGCCACCCAGCACCATGGCGCCCAGGCTGATCCACTGCGGGATGTTGACGGATTCCTTCTCCTTCACCGTCAGCTCCAGCGGGCCCAACTTGGCCTGCGTGGTCTCCTTGGTGAAGCTAAAACCCCCGGTCAAAAAGCCCGCCAGGCCCAACACCAGCAGCAAGGCCCCGACGATTCGCATTGCAGTCATGACACATCTCCCACATGCCGGGTGGTTCGTAAAGAATCGGCAGAGCGGACCCGGCTTCCTCTGCGCACCGCCACTGTAGGAGCACCCAGGCCCCGCGCGCGTAGGACGCCGCCGCAGCACCACGTAGCGCAAGGTAGCGCAACCGTCCCCGCAGGCCATGGGCCCATGGCCTGCGTGCTAACCTTCCCGCCATGTTCAGCCCCTCTCAAGCCGACGTGCGCCGCTTTCTCTGCGGTGTGCACGCCAAGACCCAGAGCGGCGCTCCCATGGAGGCCATCGAGACGCTGGCCAGCCTGTGGATCGCCGAGCACCCCGAATACCACGCCGACCTGTCCGACGCCGACGCGGCCGTGGCGCGCAATTACGACGAAACACCTGGCCAGACCAACCCGTTTTTGCACCTGTCCATGCACCTGTCGATCAGCGAGCAGTGCAGCATCGACCAGCCCCGTGGCATCCGCCAGGCGGTGGAACTGCTGACGGCGCGCCTGGATTCGTTGCACGACGCGCACCACGCGGCCATGGACTGCCTGGGCGAAATGCTGTGGGAGAGCCAGCGCGCAGGCCGCCCACCCGACGGCGAGGCCTACATCGCCTGCGTGCAGCGGCGCGCTACGCGGGACTGACGCCCCGCGCACGGCGTCACAACAGCTTGAACGCCAGCACCGCCACCAAGGTGGGTGGCAGCGCCCCCAGCAGCAGGCCCAGGGGGTTGATGGCGCTGTCGGTGAACTTCTCCTTCAAGATCGCCGCCCCGGCAGGGTTCGGCGCATTGGCGATCACCGTCAACCCACCGCCCGTCACCGCACCAGCCACCAGCGCCACCTTGAACTCGTGGCTCAAGCCCTCGACCAGGGAGCCCAGGTAGGTGAGCGCCGCGTTGTCGGTAAACGCCGTCAACGCAGCGGCACCAAAGAACACCGCATTGGCGTCCATCTTCATCAGGATGGGCTGCAGCCACCACTGCTGCAGCCCCCCCAGCACCACCAACCCCGCCAGGAAGAAGGCCACCAGCAGGGCCTCGCGCAGGATCAGCGGGTTTTGATGGCGCTGGTAGGCCGTGGTGAACCCCAGGAAAAACAGGAAAAGCCCCATGAACACCGCAGGGTGGTGCGCAAACAGCACCACCAGCGCCAGAAACACCAGGTGCACCACGATGACCGACAGTGGCACGGGCGAATCCTCCACCGCCACCTTGCGGCCCATGTGCCCGACCTGCTTGCGAAACAGCAGGGTGGCAATGGTGGCATTGACGATCACGGCGATGGCGGCTTTCCAGCCGAAGTTGGAAATCATGAACCACAGGTCCCAGTCCCACTGGGCGGCCACCATCAGCACGGGCGGCGCGGCAAAAGGCGTCAAAGTGCCGCCGATCGAGATGTTGACGAACAACACGCCGATGGTCGAATACTTGAGCTTGCTCGACAGGGGCTGAGAAAACAGGATGTCGCGCAGCATCAGCGCGGCCAGCGTCATCGCGGCGGGCTCGGTGATGAACGAGCCGAGTAAGGGCACCACCGACAACACCAAGAAGTACATGGCCGTGCCGCGCTGAAAAGGCATGCACTTCGCCAACCCGCGCACCACCGCACCCGACAGTTGCAGGATGGGCCGCGTGGCCGCAATCACCATGATGGCAAACACAAAAAGCGGCTCGGTGAAATTGCGGCTGTCCAGATAGTCCGTGGCCTGCTGTTTTCCGCTGATGGCGAACATGAACAGCATCAGGATCAAGGCCCAGAAGCCGAAGACCACTTCCACCTCACCCAGCAAATGCCAAATGCCCGCATGCCGTGGCCGCGTGTGGGCCAGGTGCGTGAAATACTTGGTGGAGAAAGTGTGCAGGATCGCCAGTCCGAACAGGATAGCGCCGATCGCCTGGATCAGGGTGGGGGAAGATTGCATCAGTGGTCGCAGTCAAGCCGCGAGGCGGCCCGACCAGCGCATGAACCTGCCGAATCACCATGACTGCGACACCCACGCCAATTGTAGGGGCTCCCCCCAGAGCCCCTTGTAGGAGCAAGGCGCATTCGTGCCAGCGCGGACAAAGAAACGCAACGCCCACAAAAAAGCCCGCCAATGGCGGGCTCTGGGTTTTTGGCGCGATGCCGCCCGGTCAGCGGAAACGCGACTGGGGCACCGTGTGCAGATCGCTTTCCAGGCTGCCCAAGTAGTTGGACAGCGCCTTCAACTCGGCGTTGGTGAACTGCTTGGCCACACCACCCATGATGGCGTTGCTGCGGCCCACGTTGGTGTTCTTCTCCACCTTGTAGGACTTGAGGGCCACGAACAGGTAGTCCGCATGCTGGCCCGCGATCTTGGGGTAAGAAGGATCGATGGGCTTGGCGAAGTTGTCGCCGTGGCAGGACACACAAGCGCCCTTCTTGAGCAGCTCGGCCACTTGCACGCTCGGCTCGCGGGTGGGCTTGGCAGGCAGTTCGGCGCCGGTCTTGCCGTGCTGCTCGTAGTAGGCAGACACATCGGCGATGTCTTTTTCGCTCAGCGACTCCGCAATGCCACGCATGGTGGGGTGCTTGCGTTCGCCCTTTTGGTAAGCCACCAGGGCTGCTGCGATGTACTTGGCGCTCTGGCCAGAGATCATCGGCACCTTGTGCACCTCAGGAAAGCTGGCCTGGTAGCCAACAATGCCGTGGCAGCCAATACACATGGCAATCTTTTGCTTGCCGGCTTCCACGTCGCCTTTGGCTTCCTGGGCGTGGGACAAGGCGGTCACGGAAGCGACAGCCAGGGCAAATAGCGTGGTCAACGTTTTGTTCATTTTGCGCGCACAATCTCGTGGAAGTTCAGCTCTGGGCTCTGATCAGCCGCCGATTATAGCCAGCGCCCTGTCAAGCCCATCCATCAACGATCCGGTGTTTTCCCCCATGAAATTCCAAGGCTCCCAGAACTACGTCGCCACCCAAGACCTGATGCTCGCCGTTAATGCCGCCATCACACTGCAGCGGCCGCTGCTGATCAAGGGGGAGCCCGGCACGGGCAAGACGATGCTGGCCGAGGAAGTGGCCCAGGCCCTGGACATGCCCCTGCTGCAGTGGCACATCAAGTCCACCACCAAGGCGCAGCAGGGCCTGTATGAATACGACGCGGTGAGCCGCCTGCGCGACAGCCAGCTCAATGATGGCGACAGCGCCGAACGCGTGAAGAATATCCGCAACTACATCATCCAGGGCGTACTGTGGCAGGCCTTCACGGCCGACCGCCCCGTGGCGCTGCTGATCGACGAGATCGACAAGGCCGACATCGAGTTCCCGAACGACCTGCTGCGCGAAATCGACCGCATGGAGTTCTACTGCTACGAAACACGCGAACTCATCAAGGCCAAGCACCGCCCGCTGGTGTTCATCACGTCGAACAACGAAAAGGAACTGCCCGACGCCTTCCTGCGCCGCTGTTTCTTCCACTTCATCAAGTTCCCCGAGGCCGACACGATGCGCCAGATCGTGAACGTGCACTTCCCCACGCTCAAGGCCGACCTGCTGGGCGTGGCGATGAAGACCTTCTACGATGTGCGCAACCTGCCAGGCCTCAAGAAGAAGCCCTCCACCAGCGAACTGCTCGACTGGCTCAAGCTGCTGGTGGCCGAGGACATCCCGCTCACCGCCCTGCAAAGCGCCGACAACAAGGTGTCCGTGCCGCCGCTGGTGGGCGCGCTGCTCAAGAACGAGCAGGACGTGAGCCTGTTCGAAAAGCTGGTGTTCATGAACCAACGGAACCGATAAGTAGTCCCCCGCAATGACCCAACCCACAACCCCTTCCCTGGCCGACGGCATCGCCGACGCCGTTGGCTTTGTCGGCGGTGCCCTGGCCGGTTTCTGGCTGGGCCAGTGGCTGGGCCTGGACATCTTTGCACCGGGCTACGGCAACACAACCCTGATAGGTATCGCCCTGGTAGGCCTGGGCGGTGGCCTGGGCCTGCATGCCGCCAAACGCTGGCAGGCCAGCCGCCGCGGCAAACCCTCCAAAGACTGAAGAGACCCGAGACCATGGCCTTTGTAGAACCCGTCATCCTGAGCAACCGGGGCGTGCGCCTCGAACCCTTGGCGCTCTCGCACGAAAAAGGCCTGGCCGCCGCTGCGGCGGATGGCGAGCTGTGGAAGCTGCGCATCACTTCCGTGCCCGAGCCAGAGGACACCCGCGCCTACATCGAGACCGCACTGAAAGGCCGGGAAGAAGGCCACCGTTTTGCGTTCGCCGTGGTGGATGAGGCCACTGGCAAGGTGCTGGGCAGCAGCAGCTACCACGACATCCTGCCCGCCGTGCGTCGCGTGGAGATTGGCTACACCTGGTACTGCCAGAGCGTGCAACGCACGCACGTCAACACCACCTGCAAACTGCTGATGATGGGCCACGCCTTCGACACCCTGGGTTGCCACGTGGTGGGCTGGCGCACCGACAACTACAACTTTGCCTCGCAAAAGGCCATCGAGCGCCTGGGCGCCCAAAAGGATGGCGTGATCCGAGGCCACGCGCTGCGCCGCGACGGCACCATCCGCGACACGGTGATGTACAGCATGCGCTCGGGCGAATGGCCCGAGGCCAAAGCACAGTTGCTATATCTTTTAGAGCGGAATACGCACATCTGATAAGCGCCAGAGGCCAAAACCATGCTCATCGACTTCTTCTACACCCTGCGCTCGGCCAAGTTGCCGGTGTCCGTGAAGGAATACCTCACGCTGCTCGAAGCCCTGCAGGCTGGCGTGGTCGGCCCCAAGTCCGATGACGCATGGAGCCTGGACGATTTCTACAACCTCTCGCGCCTGACGCTGGTCAAGGACGAAAAACACTACGACAAGTTCGACAGAGCCTTCGGCGCCTACTTCAAGGGTGTGGAGATGGTGGCCGACTTCACCAAAGAGATCCCCGCCGACTGGCTGCGCAAGATCCTGGAAAACGAACTCACGCCCGAGCAGAAGGCGGCCATCGAGAAGATGGGCTGGGACGAGCTCATGGAGACGCTCAAGAAGCGCCTTGAAGAACAAAAAGAGCGCCACGAAGGCGGCAACCGCTGGATCGGCACGGGCGGCACCAGCCCATTCGGCCACGGCGGCTACAACCCGCAGGGCATCCGCATCGGCGGCGCGGGCAAGAACAAGAGTGCCGTGAAGGTGTGGGAGCAGCGCGCCTACAAGGACTACGACGACCAGCAGGAACTGGGCACGCGCAACATCAAGGTGGCGCTGCGCCGCCTGCGCAAGTTCGCGCGCGAAGGCCATGAGCTGGAGCTGGACCTGCCCGACACCATCCGCAGCACGGCGGCCAATGCGGGCTACCTCGATATCAAGATGGTGCCCGAGCGGCACAACAACGTGAAGGTGCTGCTGTTGATGGACGTGGGCGGCACCATGGACGAACACATCCAGCGCGTGGAAGAACTCTTTTCCGCCGTCAAAACCGAGTTCAAGCACCTGGAGTTCTACTACTTCCACAACTGCGTGTACGACTTCATGTGGAAGAACAACCGCCGCCGCTTCGCGGAGAAATTCCCCACCTGGGACATCATCCGCAAGTACAACAAGGACTACAAGCTGATCTTCGTGGGCGACGCCACCATGAGCCCCTACGAGATCCTGCAGCCCGGCGGCAGTGTGGAATACAACAATGAAGAAGCGGGCGCCGAGTGGATACAGCGCCTCACCCACGCCTTCCCCAAACATGCGTGGATCAACCCCGAGCCCCAGGGCGTGTGGCAATACCGACAGAGCATCAGCATCATCCAGCAACTGGTGGGCAACCGCATGCACCCGCTGTCGCTCAAAGGGCTCGAAGAGACGATGCGGCTGCTGTCAAAATAGGCCACTCCATCTCCTGCCAGTGGCTTGGGGCCCATGCAGACACCGGCATGGCAAAAAACCGGACGGATTGAGTGACTTTGTCTGACAGGCGGTCTGCGATTTTCCGGGCATAGTGTGGCGACGTGGTGGCAGGCGCCACCGCGCGCCCCTCTTTCTTATTTCTTTGTTGCCAGGCCCTTCATCCTCCCTTCTACCGTGATTTTTCGCGCCCTGAGTTCTATCGCCATCCTCCCAACGCCGGCCCGATGGTCGGCGTTGCTGCTTTTCGGCGCGATGGGCCTTCAGGGCTGCAGCCTGCTGCCTTTGGGGAACAACAACAAGGATTTGGCGAGCGAAGAATCCGGCGCTACCACCTCCGAGCCCGCATCCCCATCGTTTGCCGTGGACGTGCGCGCGCCCAACAAGGCCGTGCGCGAACTGCTGGAGCGCCACCTGGAGCTGCTGCGTTTTCGGAATCTGCCCGATCTGCAGGCCAGCGAGTTGCAGCGCCTGCTGGGCGCCACCGACGCCAACGCCCGCGAGCTGCTGGGCACCCTGGGCTACTTCGCGCCCACCATCACGGTGGAGCTGACCGAAACGCCTGAAAACACCACCACCCCACGCACCGTCACGGTGACCGTGGAACCCGGTCCGCAGACCCACATCGCCAGCGCCGACATCACCGTGGCCGACCCCGCCGCCACATCCACATCCACCACCGATGCGGACGCAGCCAGCCACGCACGCCAGCAGCAGCGCGTGCAGCGCAACTGGTCGCTCGCCCCCGGACAGCCCTTCACCCAGTCTGCCTGGGACGACGCCAAGGCCGACGGCCTGCGTCGGCTGCAAGCGCGGCGCTACCCCACGGCGCGCATTGCCCACAGCCGGGCCGAGGTCGATGCCGATAAGCACCAGGCACAGCTCAGCGTGGACTACGACCCCGGCCCCGTTTACCGCTTCGGCCCGCTGCGTGTGGAAGGCAGCCAGCGCTACGACAGCGATGGCGCGCGGCGCCTGGCGCGCCTGCCCACGGGCGCCGTGTACGACGAGGCCGAGATGCTGGACGCCCAACTGCGCCTTGCCAGCAGCGGTTACTACGACTCCGTGTTCCTCACGCTCGACACCGAAGGCACCGAGCCACTGGCCGCGCCCGTGGTCGCCCAGGTGCGCGAGGCGCAGTTGCAAAAGCTGGTGTTCGGGCCTGGCTTCTCCACCGACAGCGGCGCGCGCCTGTCGCTGGAGCACATCCACAACCAGATGCCGGGCCTGGGCTGGCGCGCCGTCACCAAGCTCGCGCTCGACCGCGAAACCAAACTGGCCAGCACCGAGTGGACCGATCTGCCCAACAACAACGGCTGGCGCTGGTTCGCGGGCGGCCAGATGCAGCGCGAAGCCACCGGCGACTACGACGTCAACAGCGCCCGCCTGCGCGCGGGCCGCAGTAAAACCACCAAGAGCATCGACCGCAACTACTTCCTGCAGTACGACTACGCCAACAGCCAGGGGGTGGATGCCCCCGTCACCAGCACCGCGGTGAGCGTGAACTACGGGTGGACCGGCCGCTACTTCAACAACCCCACCGCCCCCACGCGCGGCCATGGCCTGGCCGTGGAGCTGGGACTGGGCACCACGCTGCGGCCCGAGCGCGACCCCTTTGTGCGCACCCTGCTGCGCTGGCAGTCCTTCATCCCTGCCGGGCGCGTGGTGGACGACGCAGGCACAGGCCGCAACGCCCGCATTTCGCTGCGCGCCGAGACAGGCGCCGTGTTCGCCCGCGAAGGCGCGGAAATCCCCGTGACGCAGCTCTTTCTGACCGGCGGCGACACCACCGTGCGCGGCTATGGCTACCGCAGCATCGGCGCGCGCACCAACAACGGCCAGCTCTACGGCGGCCGCTACATGGCGGTGGGCAGCGTGGAATGGCAGCGCCCCATCGTCTATGGCGGCGCGATGACCGACTGGGAAAGCACGCTGTTCATCGACGCGGGCGCGGTGGCCGACCGCACCGGCGACCTGAGCCCGCGCGTGGGCGTGGGCGCTGGCGTGCGCTGGCGCAGCCCCGTGGGCCCGCTGCAGGCCGATCTGGCCTACGGTATCAAGACCCAAGAGGTGCGCCTGCACCTGCGCCTGGGGTTCAGCTTCTGATGGCGATGAACACACCGACCCCGCCCACCAGGCCCCGCCCCCGCGCGTCGGATTTCAGCGCCGGGTCGTCGTCGGCCCGGCGCCCGCCACCACCACAACGCCCACGGGCCACCCGCGTGCTGCGTGCCCTGGGCAGGCTGCTGCTGGTGCTGGCCGTGCTGCTCATCACCGCTGCAGCGCTGCTGTGGTGGTGGACGGGCAGCAATACATCGCTGGCCACCGTGCTCGCCAAAGCCGCGCAGGCCCTGCCCGCAGAGCAAAAGCTCGAAAGCCGCGACACCACAGGTTCGCTGCGCAGCGGCGGACGCATTGGCTGGCTGCGCTGGAGCAGCCCCAGCCTGACGGTGGAAGTGACCGACCTGCGCCTGGGCTGGCAACTGGCCCTGCCTGCCCTGCTGCAGCGCCGCCTGGAGCTTGGCGAAGTGCATGCAGCACGCGTGCAACTCACCCCCCTGCCCACCACCGAACCCTCGCCCCCCCCCACGCCCCTCACCGAGCTGGTGCTGCCGCTGCAACTGAGCGTGCCGTTTCGCGTGGACCAGTTGCAATGGGCCGGGCCGCCTGCCGTAGAGGCCCTGGGCCTGGAGGGCGACTACCGGTTCGACGGCCGCCAGCACCGGCTGAACATCGGCGGTGTGGAGCTGGCCCAGGGCCGCTACAGCGCGCATGCCGCGCTGGACGCCCTGGCCCCTATGGCCCTGAACGTTACCGTGAACGGAGACATCCACACCGCTGTCCCCGGCGGCGGCGCAGACCTGCACCTCGGCGCGCAGGCCACGTTGCAAGGCACGCTGGCCACGGCCGATGCGCAACTGCAGCTACAGGCCCAGGTCACCCCTGCGCCCTCCGCCAACGATTCCATGCAAGCCCAGGTGCAAGCCGCGCTGGCCCCCTGGGCGCCGCAGCCCCTGCAGTCGGCCAGCGCCACGCTGCAAGCCGTCAATCTGGCTGCGCTGTGGCCGCAGGCCCCCGCCACGCAACTGCACGGCACGGTGCAGGCCGGGCCCACGCCGGGCACGGCCGCAGGCTGGAGCCTGCAGGCACAGTTGCGCAACAACCTGCCCGGCCCCTGGGACCAGGCACGCCTGCCCCTCACCGCCCTGCAGGCCAGCGCCCACTACGACGGCACGCGCTGGACAGTGCCCAGCGCCACGCTGCAGGTCGGCGCGGGCAGCATCACGGCCCAGGGCCACTACACCCCCGCCACCCACGCTCTGGACGGCCAAGCCGAACTGCGCGCCTTGCGGCCCGATGCCCTGCACACCCTGCTGGCCGCCGCCCCGCTCTCGGGCCGCCTCAGCGCCCAAACGCAGGGCGATGGCGTGCGCTTCAGTGCCGATGTACGCGCCGCCGCGCCTGCAACCACCGAGAACGCTAAGCGCACGGCCCCGCTGCGCATCAATGCCTTCAGCACACAAGGCACATGGCAGGCCCCCGCCGGTGGCACCGTGCAGCTGGACCGCCTGCTGCTCGACGCCCTGCAGGCCCGCGTGGAGGCCACCGGCCTGCGCGTAGCGCTGGGCAATCAATCCGCTCAGGGCAAGATCAGCGTGACCGTGCCCGGAGCCACCGCACAGGCCCAAGGCACGCTGGCGGCCCAGACCGGTGCGGGCGACCTGCAATTGCAGTGGAGCGACCCCCAACGCACCCAGCGCTGGCTCACGGGCCTGCCGCTGGTCGGCGCGGACCTGCAGCGCACGCTGCAAGGCGCCAGCGCCCAGGGCGCGGCACAGCTCAGCGCCCGCTGGAAGGGCGGCTGGCAAACGCTGGCCCAGCAGTTGCAAGCCGCCAGCACTGGCAACGCGCTGCCCCGCAGCCAAAACACGTTCGAGCTGCAGGCCACGCTGAATGCGCCACAACTGGACCTGGCACTGCCCACCACCACCACGGAAGGCGGCGTGGCCAGCGGGACCGCCGCGCAAACCTTGCAATTGCGCGCCATCAAAGCCGAACTCTCGGGCAGCCTGGCCCAGGCCAGCCTCGCGCTATCGGGCGAACTGCGCACCCCCGCCCCCCAGGCCGCGCACGCCACGCTGCAGACCCGCATCTCTGGATCCCTGGCAGCCGCAGGGCAGTGGCAGGCGCAAATCCAGACACTGCGCCTGCAGGCGCAAGCGGCCCAGCGTCCAGGCCCCTGGGCCTTGCAACTGTCCGAACCCTTGAGCATGACGGTGCGCACCACATTCGCATCCGCCAGCCCCACCTCACCCGCCCTCAGCCTGCAGACATCGGCAGGCCAGGCGCGCCTCACCGGGCCCCTGCCCGGCACCGTGGCGCTACGCTGGTTGCCCGTGCGTTGGTCCCCTGCCGCCACGGGAGGCACACTGCCCCGGCTGCAGACCCAGGGCACGCTGCAGGGCCTGCCCACGGCCTGGGTTGATGCGCTGGGCCTGGGCGAAGAAACGCCCGCAACCTCCAGCAACGCAGGCCGCCGTCCCACCCAGCCGCTGCTGGCGCGCATGGGGTTGGCCAGCAGCATCGTGATCGACGGGCAATGGAGCGTGGACACCATGGGCGACACCCTGCGCGCCAGCGCCAGCCTGCGCCGCGCCAGTGGCGACCTGCGCATCCTGGCGGGCGACGCCACGGCCGTCACCGCCGTGCAGAGCCGGGGCCAGGGCACCGGCGCGGGAGCCACCACCGCCGTGGCCACAGAAACAAGCCAGGCCAGCACCCCAGGCACCCCGGCGGGCGTGCGCCAGGCGGAAATCTCTGTCGAAGCCGAAGGCGACGCTGTGCGCGCCCGCCTGGTCTGGGCCAGCGACCGCGCAGGAGAGATCGACGCCAGCGCCAACACCCGCGTCAGCATGCTCCCCGCCGCCGGTGCGGACCCCTGGGCCGCCAACGCCCCCCTGGCTGGCACCCTGCGCGCACGCCTGCCCGATGTGGGCGTGTGGTCAGCCCTGGCACCGCCCGGCTGGCGCGTGCGTGGCACGCTCGACGCCAGCGCCACACTGTCGGGCACGCGCGACGCCCCTCGCTGGGCGGGCACGCTGGGGGCCGACGACATGGCCCTGCGCTCGGTGGTCGATGGCGTGGACCTGCAGGGCGGCCGCCTGCGCGCCACGCTGCAGGGCAACCAGCTCAATATCACCGAGTTCCGCCTGCAGGGCGGGCACGGCAGCCGCGCACGCATCACAGGCTTCAGCGGCAACCGCACGGCAGCGCCGCAGGACGGCGGCACGCTCACCGCCACAGGCCGCATCACCTGGGGCGACAGCAGCGCAGCAGCGCGCACGGGGCAGTCGGGCATCGCCATGTCGCTGCAGGCCGAGGCCAAGGCCCTGCAGGTGCTGGTACGCGCCGACCGCCAGGTCAGCGTGTCGGGCAAATTGCAGGCGCAATTGCAGCAGGGGCAGATCAGCCTGCGCGGCCAGCTCACCACCGACCGCGCCACCATCATCCTGCCCGACGAATCGGCCCCCAGCCTGGGCGCGGACGTGGTGGTGCGCTCGGCCGTCAAAGACCGTGAAGCACAGGCCAAGGCCCAGGCAGCAGCCCAGGCCAACCAAGCTGCCGCCCAGGCAGAAACCGCCAAGCCCCCCGACATTGCCATCACCCTGAACCTGGGGCAGGACTTTGCGCTGCAGGGCCAAGGCATCACCACCCGCCTGACCGGCGAGCTGGACATTCGCAGCAGCGCCGTGCCCGGCGCCCCACCCCGCGTAACAGGCGAGGTGCGCACCGACCAGGGCCGCTACCGCGCCTGGGGCCAGGTGCTTGACGTGGAGACGGGCCTGATCCGCTTCAACGGCCCCTACAACAACCCCTCGCTCGACATCCTGGCGCTGCGCCCCAACATCAGCGTGCGCGCCGGGGTGCAAGTCACCGGCAGCGCACAGGCGCCGCGCGTCAAGCTCTACTCCGACCCCGACCTGCCTGACGCCGAAAAGCTCTCATGGGTGGTTTTGGGCCGCAGTGCATCTGCGGGCGGAGCCGAAGGCGCCATGCTGCAACAGGCCGCGCTCGCCCTGCTGGGCCGCAACGGCAGCAAAAACCCCACCGCCAACGCCGCCAGCCGCCTGGGCCTCGATGAAATCGGCTTCCGCGGCGCCGGTGACGACGCCAGCGCCGCCGCCCTCACCTTCGGCAAGCGCCTGTCCTCGGACCTGTACGTGACCTACGAACGCAGCTTGTCGGGCACGCTGGGCACGCTGTACATCTTCTACGACCTCTCACGCCGCATCACCCTGCGCGGGCAAACCGGCGAGAAGAGCGCGGTGGACATCATCTACACCGTGAAGTACGACTGAGGCCCACACCCCGGAAGGCATCCGCACCACCACTACAATGCCCGGCTGTCTCGCCTCCTCGTAGTTCAATGGATAGAACGAGTGCCTCCTAAGCGCTAGATACAGGTTCGATTCCTGTCGAGGGGACCAGATTCATGGTCAAAAAGGCCTCTAGCGCTTTATATACAAGCGCAAGCAGCTATAAAAAAAGTAGCGCTATCGCTACAAGGCTTCCGCGTTCAGATAGGCCGTCACCCAAAGGCCCGGGCACCATGGCCTTCCGTCCAGCATCCCATCATGCCGCCTGCGGCTGCTGCGCCCCCGCCGCCACTGGCCGCCCTGCAGTCATGGCGCTGCCCATCGACGCTGCCACGATGCATCCAATGGCCAGCCATTGGATGGCGCTCAGGTGCTCGCCCAGCAGGCCCATGGCCAGCACGGCGGCCACGGCGGGTTCCATGCTGATCATGATGCCGAAGGCCTCCTTGGGCAGGCGCTTCAGGGCCATCATTTCGAGCGATATCGGGATGGCGCTAGAGACCGCCGCCACCGCCATGCCGATGAGCAGCACAGCTGGCGACAGCAGTGCTGCGCCTGCGTGCACCACGCCCACGGGCACCACCACCAGGGCCGCCACCAACAAGCCCAGCGACACCGTATGCCCTGCGTGCAAATGCCCGGCGCGCTTGCCGAACACGATGTACAGCGCCCAGAACACGGCAGCGCCCAACGCGTACATCACGCCCACAGGGTCGAGCATGCTGCCGTTCAGGCCCAACGGCAACAGCATGCCCAGCCCGGCCATGGCCAACGCCACCCACACAAAGTCCACCGCGCGGCGCGACGACCAGATAGCCACAGCCAGCGGGCCCGAGAACTCAATGGCTACGGCCAGGCCAAACGGCAAGGTGCGCAGCGACAGGTAGAACATGAGGTTCATGCCCCCCAGCGCCGCGCCATACAGCGCGATGGCGCGGGCATCGGCCCGCGACAGGTGCCAACGCCAGGGCCGCCACAGCAACAGCACCAGCAGGGCTGCAAACCCCACCCGCACGGCCGTGGTGCCCTGTGCACCCACCAATGGAAACAGCCAGTGCTTGGCCCAGGAGGTGCCAATGCCCAGCGCGGTCACAGAGCCCAGGACGGCGAGGAAGGGGATAAAACGGTGGAATCGTGAAGCGCTCATGCATGAAAATATAGTGCGATCAGCGCATGCTTTTTGCTCGATTTTCAAGGTGTATGTGCAACTTTCGCTCACCTTACCGGAGTCCCTATGGCTGCTCCTTCTGCGCTCGACCACTTTGACCTCGCCATCCTGGACATCCTGCAGGCTGACAACACCACGCCCCAGCGCTTGATCGCGCAGGCGGTCAACCTGTCGGCGCCCGCTGTGCAGCGGCGCATCCAACGACTGAAAGACAGTGGCGTGATCCGGGCCAACGTGGCTGTTCTCGACCCGGTGAAGGTGGGTATGCCGTTGACCATCGTGCTCGAAATCCATCTGGAAAACGAGCGCCCCGACCGCACGGCGCCGCTGCGCGCGCGCATTGCGGCCGAAGACGCCGTGCAGCAGTGCTACAGCGTAACGGGCGAAGCGGACTATCTGCTGGTGGTGACCGTGGCGTCGATGGAAGACTACGAGGCGCTGACGCAGCGTTTGTTCGAGAGCGATGACAACGTGCGACGGTTTCGCACCTCGGTGGCGTTGGGCTGCCTCAAGACCGGGCTGCGCGTGCCGCTGGGCAAGGCTTTGCCAGCCGCCTGATCACAGCCCCAGCGCCTGGCGCATCTGCGTGCCCGACAGCCGCTGGCGCGGGCCGCCCAGCAGCTCGCACATGCGTGTGTTGAGCGGTGCGGCCATGGTGTGCTGCTGCGCCAGCCGCACCACCGCGCCACTGAGTGCATCGATTTCGGTCACGCGCCCGGCCTCCAGGTCGTCCCACATCGACGAGCGGGCCTGGGCATCGATCTGCAGCATGCGCTTTGCCAGGCGCATGAATAGCCAGTTGGGCAGCCGCAGCACATGGGGCATGAGCGTGGGCGAGACGGCCGTGACCTTGGCGGGCGTGATGCCCGCGCGTGCCATCACGCACAGGGCTTCGGACTGCAGTGCGGCGAAAACACGACGGTAGTCGCGGTCGAGCAGCTCTTGGCGCAAGGGCAAATCCGACAATGCATTGACAGGGTTGTTGAGATTGAGCAGCAGCTTGCCCCATTGCACGGCGCGCATGTCAGCAGGCAACACGGTGGCAAGGCCTGCGGCGTCGAGCAGCGGCGCGATGCGCTCTGTAACGGCATCACGCTGCAGCTGCAAGTGGCCAGCGGTGGCGCGGTGTACATGGGCGCCACGCAGCACCACGTTGTACGGCACCATGCCCGCCAGCACATTCAGGTCCGGTGCCAATGCCGCAACGCGGGCCACGTTGTCTACGCCATTCTGCAGCGAGATGACAGGCGTGCCAGACGCACAAACCGCTGCCAGCTCGCGCGCTGCGGCTTCTGTGGCGCCGCTTTTGACACAAAGCAGCACCACACTGCCAGGCGGGAGCTCGACCTCTGCCAAGGTGGCGGCCAATTGCAAGGCGCTGGGCGGCACCTGCTGATCAAACCCATCCAGGTCCGTCACCCGCAGGCCTTCTTGTGCGATGGACGCCAGCACGCGGGGTCGCCCCACCAGGCACACGGGATTCCCTTGCGCGGCCAGGCGCCCGCCCACATAGCAGCCAATGGCGCCTGCCCCCACGACGATGAAGTTCATGTGATGGTTCCCTGCACGGTGCTCATGGCATGCCGAACGGCCATCTATAGCTGAAAGCCCACGGACCGCACGATCCCTTCCCCCACATCGCGCATCCATGAGGGTTTGCGCGCCTGGAAAGGCTGGGCCTGTGCGATCTGCCCGTCACACCAGTGCGAGAGCCAGTCCAGCTCATCCTCACCATAAAACGCCGCCATGACCTCGTAGTTCAGGAACAGGCTGCGCGCATCCAGGTTCAGCGAACCCGAAAGCGCCAGGTCATCGTCGATGATCACGGCCTTGGCGTGCACCATTCCGGGTGCAAGCCACACCTGGGCGCCCGCCGCCGCCAGTTCGCGCAACGCACGCTCGCGCGCCCAATCGGCCAGACGGTGGTTGGACTGCCGGGGTACCAGCAGGCGAACCTGCACACCACGGCGGCAGGCCAGGCACCAGGCCTCCAGCAAGGCATCGTCAGGCACAAAATAAGGCGTGACGGCCACGATACGCCGCTGCGCCTGATAAGCGCCAGCCAGCAAAAGTGTGTGCACGGTGTCATCGGCATGGTCGGGCCCGCTGGGCACCCACTGGGCCCACGCATGCCCGGCGCCGCTGCTGGAGGCGAGCAGATTGTCGGGTGCCGGCGCTTGGGGCGCCGTCTCGGCCGCTGGGCCCGTGGGTCGGCCGCTGGCGGCCAGCCAGTCACCGGTGAACTGCGCTGCCGCCATCTCTGCCAGGGGGCCATGGACCTCATAGCTCAAGTCAACCCACGCAGGCCGTCCGGGCTTGCTGATGAAATACTCGACCGCCAGATTCCGCCCTCCACTCCACAGATACTGCCGGTCGGCAATCGCCAGCTTGCGGTGGTTGCGCAGGTTGGTGCGCCCCCGCATGGGATTGTGGAACAAGGGCATGAAGCGCTGAACCTGCACGCCGCCCTCCTGCAGTTGCCGCAGCATGCTTTGGGGCACATGCATGCTGCCCACCGCATCCACCAGCAGGCGCACCACCACACGCCGCTCTACAGCACGCAGCAGCGCCTTTGCCACCTGGTTGCCGATCTCGTCGTTGGCAAACACGAAGGTGCAGACGTCCAGGCTGTGCGATGCCGAATCGATGGTGCGCATGAGTCCGAGCAGTGCGGCAGCCCCATCGGCATGCCATCGGATGGATTGGTTGGGCACGGCGGGCGCCAGCTCCATGCATGCGAGAAGCTGGGTGGCCCACACCGCACTGGTGAAGGTCTCCCGGTCTGGAGAGGGCGCGGCCACGGCACCACGAGGGCGCCGCAAAGGGCGCACGAACTTCCGCGTGCCGATGAGCAGAAACAACGGCAGCGCCACATACGGAAACCCGACCATGGCCACCACCCAACCGAGCGCCGCAGATGGGTGCCTGCGCTGGTGCCCGATCCGCGTGGCCAGCACATACACCAGCAGGCCCGCCGTGGCCAAAACCGCATGCCCCAGGCCAGAGAGCACGGCAAACCAGGTCATACCGCAGCACCTCCTTCAAAACGTACTTCGACCCGCAATCCGCCCAGGCGGTGGGACGTGCCAAGCACCACCGTGGCCCCATGGGCCTGGGCAATGGTCTGCACGATGGCCAGCCCCAAGCCGCTGCCCGTGGCTCCGTCAGCCGTCTCCCGCACAAAACGCTGCATCACACGGGCGCGGTGCGCCTCGGCAATGCCGGGGCCGCTGTCTTCCACGGTCAGCAGCGCGCCCTGTGCGCCCTTGCCGCCAGCTTCATCTGTGCGCCGGATTTGCAGATCCACCTGGCCTCCTGGCGGTGTGTACTTGATCGCATTGTCGAGCAGGTTGCGCACCAGCATGCGCAAGGCTTCCGCATTGCCAGGCACCGAAACCGGGTCGGATTCGAGCAGCCCCAGGTCCATGGATCGTGTCTGTGCCGCAGGGGCCGCGTCGGCCAACGCAAGCCGTGCCACGGCCTGCAGGTCCACCGGCTCCATGCGCGCGGTGGGGCTGCCCACACTGGCCTCCTGGCGCGCCAGGGTCAAGAGCTGCTCCACCAGCCGCGTGGCCCGGTCGATGCCGGCCGACAAGCGGTCGATGGCTGCGGCGCGCGCGGCGCTGTCACCTGCACGCTGCAGGCCCTGCAATTGCAGACGCAGCGCGGCCAGGGGCGAGCGCAGTTCGTGGGCGGCATCGGCCACGAAGTGCTGCTGCGCATCAAAGGCACGCTGCACGCGCTCGAACAGCAGATTGAGCTCGCTCACCAGGGGCTGTACTTCGTCGGGCAACTGCGCATCACTCACGGGCGACAGGTCGTCGGCCTGGCGCTGTGCCAGTTGGCGGCGCACACGCTCTACCGGGGCCAGCGAGCGGCTCACGCCCCACCACACGGCCAACACCAGCAACGGCGCCATAAAGGCCAGCGGCGCCAGCGTGCGCAGCGCCAGGCTGCGGGCCATGTCGCGCCGCACGGCCATGTTTTGCGCCACCTGAATGACCTGCGAGCGCGTCTGCATCGAAAACACACGGTAAGTGCCGCCGCGCGCCTGCACGTTGGTAAAACCCAGCACGGCGATCTGCGGCAAGGCCGCACCCACAGCGGATTCGAAAATGCGCAGGCCCTCATTGGTCCAGACTTGCACGATGAATTCGTGGTTTTCGTCCTCGGGCGCGGGCGCAGTGCCGATGCCCTGCGCATCTGCGGGCAAGCCTGCGCGCAGGGCCAGCGCGGTTTGCTGCATGTGGTAGTCGAACAGCACATCGGCCTCGGCCAGCGCGCCGCGATAGGCCAGAGCACCCTGCACAGCCCCCGCGAGCACGATGGCCGCGAGCAGAAACACCAGCAGCCGCATGCGCAGGGAGCGCGGCAGCAGCGCACGCAGGGTCTGAATACGTCGTACCGTCATGCCTTCGGCACCAGGTAACCCACACCACGCACGTTGAGCAGCACCTCCGCCCCCAGTTTCTTGCGCAGGCCATGGACATAGACCTCCACTGCATTGCTGCTGACTTCATCGCCCCAGCCGTAGAGCTTGTCTTCGAGCTGCTGGCGCGACAGCACCATGCCGGGCCTGGCGATCAGCGGCTCCAGCACCGCCCATTCGCGCGCCGACAGCACCACCGGCACGCCTTGCACCGTGGCCTCGCGCGTGGCGGGGTTGATGCACACACCCTTGTGCTCGTACACCGGCTCGGCCCGGCCCGCAGCACGGCGCAGCAAGGCGCGGATACGGGCCAGCAGTTCATCGAGGTCGTAGGGCTTGAGTACATAGTCGTCAGCCCCTGCATCCAGCCCCTCGATGCGCTGGGCCACGGCATCGCGGGCAGTGGCGACCAGCACAGGGGTGCGGTCCTTGCGGGTGCGCAGGTCGCGCAGCACGGCCAAACCATCGCGTTTGGGCAGGCCCAGGTCGAGCAGCACGAGATCGTAAGACTGGGTGCGCAGCGCTGTGTCGGCCGCGTCGCCGTCGCGCGCCCAGTCCACAGCGTAATGTTCGGCGCGCAGCAGGTCTTGCACAGCTTCGCCGATCATGGGGTCATCTTCAACTAACAACAGGCGCATGGCTGCCAAGCATAGCCAATGGTGAGGTGGTGCGCCCAGCGGGAGACAGCCATCCTCCAAACTCGAAAGTCATGGGGTTGCCAAGCCTCATAGCAGGTTTTGAACCGTGCAGATCAGCAACGGTTGCTAGCGAACAACGCCGCATATTTCTGTCACCCAAGTGACACCTTAAATGATAGGGTCTCGCTCATCAAAACTTGTGCGAAATCAAATAACCCGCAGATTTTCCGGGGTGAGCTCACGCCTCAACCATGGGAAATGCGCGATTTGGCTCCGCTTGACAAGAAAAAGTAACAACAAAAGGAGCACTCCATGATCAATCGCCGTCTCTGGTGCCAAGGCGCCGCCGCCACCGTAGGCCTGTCGTCCCCCTTGCTTGCCGCCGCTGCGGATGAGTGGGTGGTGGCGCAGATCGGGCCGTTCACGGGTATTCCGGTGAAGGATGCCAGCCAGCTCTACGAAGGCGCCCAGGCCTGCTTTGCACAGATCAACGCACGCGGCGGTATCGGCGGGCGGCGCATTCGCTTCTTCTCGCTGGACGACGGCTACACCACTGACGGCTTCGCGCAGCGTTTTCGCGAAGCCGTGCAGCAAAAGGCTGTGGCGCTGCTCAGCCCCGTGGGGTCGATCCTCATCAAGCACATGCTGACCGAGAAACTGCTGGACCAGACCGACCTGCTGGTGCTCAATGCCGTGCCGGGTGCCGAGAGCTTTCGCGAGCCCGGACACCCGCAACTGATGCACGTGCGCGCGGGCGACCGCCAGCAGATCGAAAAGGTTTTTGCCCACGTCAAGACCGTGGGCCAGGTCCGGGTGACGGTGCTGCACCAGAACATCCC
Source organism: Acidovorax sp. (assembly GCF_027492855.1). Taxonomy (GTDB): domain Bacteria; phylum Pseudomonadota; class Gammaproteobacteria; order Burkholderiales; family Burkholderiaceae_C; genus Acidovorax. The sequence continues at coordinate 26,640 of NZ_JAPUDY010000058.1, read as the reverse complement.
CACCGGCATCTCCGGCCTGGCCATGGCCAAGGCGGCGGCGGAACGCGCTGGCGTGACCATTGAGGCCGTCGAGGCATCGGAAGAACCCGCATCGCTGAAAGCTGGCGCCGCCAAGGTGCGCGGCCTCAACTCCCAAGCCACGCTGGTGCTGGGCGCGCCCTGGTTCATGGCCAATGGCATCGCCCAGTTGCGCAGCGCGGGCGTCACGCATTCGCTGTTTGCGCTGTCGTATGCATCCCCCGCACTGGTCAACAAGGCCACCGAGCAAAACGGCCGTGGCGTGGCCCTGGTGCAGACCTTTCCCAACGCCACGGGCATCGTGCTGCCTTTGCAACGCGACTTCCAGGCCGCCATGCTCAGCGCGCATCCCAAAATCACCGAGTACGCTCAATTTCACCTCGAGGGCTACGTGGTGGCCCGCGTGTTCGCCGAAGCGGCCCGCCGCGCAGCCAACCCCAGCGGCCCCGCCTTGGCCAAGGCGCTGCGCGCTGCCGGGCCCCTGGACATTGGCGGCTTCGCGGTCGATTTTTCACGCGGGAACACGGGTGGCACGTATGTGGACATCGGCATCCTGGATTCGCGCGGACGGCTGAAGTATTGATGGTGGGCGCCCGCTCGGCCCCACCATCTCACTCAACCCAGGCGCACCGGCACAAAGATCTTGTCGCCATTGCGCTCGATAAGCAGCGCCACCGATTTGCCCGCCTTGGCCATGGCTGAGCGCACCTGCTCGATGTCCTTGGCAGGGGCTCCGTTGATGGCCAGCAGCACATCGCCTGGCTGCACGCCAGCCGCTGCGGCGGGGCCGCGCGCCTGCTCGATCACCAGGCCTTCGCTCACACCTGCGTCGCGACGCTCCTGAGGCTCCAGCGGCCGCAGTGACAGGCCCAGCTGCCCCTTGCCCACGGCATCGTCATTGCGGGCCTGTTTGGTGGCCTTGTCGCTGGCATCGCCCAGGGTGGCGGTCAACTCCAGAGGCTTGCCCTGGCGCCACACCGACAGGCGAGCCTGCTGCCCCGGCAGAGCCTGGCCCACCCAGGCGGGCAGATCGCCAGACGCGACGATGGGCTGACCATCCACCTGGCGGATCACGTCGCCGGGCTGCAGGCCCGCTTTTTCGGCAGGACTGCCCTTGGTAACGCTGGCTACCAGCGCGCCTTCGGGCTTGTCGAGCTTGAACGACTCGGCAAAGGCCTGGTTGACCTCTTGCACAGCCACGCCCAGTTGTGCATGCCGCACCGTGCCCGTGGCCACAATCTGGTCCTTGATCTTGGCGGCCAGTTCAATGGGGATAGCAAACGACACGCCCTGGTAGCCGCCCGAACGGCTGTAGATCTGCGAGTTGATGCCCACCACCTCGCCACGGGCATTGAACAGCGGCCCGCCCGAATTGCCGGGGTTCACGGCCACGTCGGTCTGGATGAAGGGAACCAGGCTGTCGTCGGGCAACGAGCGGCCCTTGGCGCTGACCACACCGGCCGTCACGCTGTTTTCAAAGCCAAAGGGCGAACCGATGGCCAGCACCCACTCGCCCACCTGCAGGTCACGTGTGCTGCCCAAACGCACGGTGGGCAAGTCCTTGGCGTCGATCTTGAGCACGGCCACGTCGGTCTTGGGGTCGGAGCCCAGCACCTTGGCGCGGAACTCGCGCCGGTCGGTGAGCTTGACAGTGACATCGCTCGCGCCCTTGACCACATGGGCGTTGGTCAGCACCAGGCCGTCCGCGCTCACGATGAAGCCGGAGCCCTGGCCGTGCGTCGGCACGTTGGGCTGGCCCTGCACGCCCGCGCCGGGGATTCCGAATTGGCGGAAAAATTCGTAGAACGGGTCGCTCGGGTCCATTTGCGGGCCCCGGCGCTGGCGGGTGGCGGGCTGTCCCTCACCGTCCTCGTCGTCACCAGCCATGGCTGTCTTGCTGCTGCCCGTGACGCTGATGTTGACCACGGCCGCGCCGTTCTGCGCAGTGATCTGCGCAAAGCTGGGCAGCGCGGCGGCCGGGGCCATGGCTGCCTGCGTTGCGACGGGGGTAGAAGACGCAGACGCCAGTGCCGGGTGCCCGGCAATCAGACCGGCGCCCGTAGCGCCCACGGCCCCTGCGGCCACCAGGGCCAGGATCAAGCGGCGGGGGGTGGATGTGAGTGTGTTCATGAGGTTCTGCTTTCCAGTCAGTGGATGATGGAAAGCAGTGTGGGCGCCAACACTTAGACGAAACTTAGGTGCGCAATTGGGACGCGAGGGGCAGTTCCCCAGGTAAAAGAGGCACTGGGCTACGCCGCTCCGCGCCCCTGCTGGCTTTCAAAATACACCACCTTGCGGGCGCGCATCACATCGCCCAGCGGGCGGTGCGCCGCCAGCGCCTGCCAGGGATCGAACACAGCGGCCTCTACCCGTGCAGCCAGCGCCGGGTCGGCTGCAGTGTCTTGCACAGGCAAGGTCAGCCGCGCCACGGTGGTGTAGGGCGTGGGCCAATCCACACTGGCGTCTTCGATGGGGGTGGTGGCTTCGTCCACAAAGGGCTGCAACTGCAGATCCCACTGCAGGTCGTTCTGGCGCAGACGGCCCGAGAACTCTGCGCCCCAATCGTCCTGCGCCTGGGCCACTGGCGCGCCGTTGGATGCATGGGGTGCCAGGCGCACCCGCACCGCATAGGGCCCACACGCAATGGGCGCTGCGCTGTGCATGGCGTAGGCTGCAAAGCCACCAAAAGGCCGGCTGAAAGTCTTCGCCGCCTTGCCGATCTGCTTGAGAGCGCCCACCACCCCGTGGCGCTGAACCAGGAGCTTGAGCAGCGCGCCGCTGCCATGCGACGCCGCCACGACAAAGTCCACGAACTCGGCGCTCTGCGGGAAAGCAAATTTCTCCTGGTTGATGAGCGCGAAATCCTGGCTCTTGGCGGGCCCGTTGCCCAAAGCAGAGTCGCCCTGCACACCCAGAACACTGAAGGAAAAGCCCCGGATGTCGGGTTTGCGGTCAGGGGCGTCGTCCATGCCTCCGTTACTCAGGCGGACCAGCACATCGTGCTGCCCCGGCCGTGCAAACAGCCCGTGGGCCGCAAACGCAGGCAGGCCCTTCAGCACCTGCAACTGGCCGCGTGCGGCGGTGAGTTGCTTGCGATGCAAGGCCCTTCCCTTGCCATAGATCTGCGACTTGCGCGCTTGGAGTTCGGCAAACTGGCGTGCATACCCGGCAAAACGCTGTGCTTCGTCGGGGGCGACAACTTCTTTCCAATCGGTGCTCGGTGCGTGGGATATATCCATGGGTCACCTCCGTTGAATGCTGGTACGGCGACAGACCGGTAAAGCGGGTGCGCCAGCCCTCCGGCCAGCGCGCTTCAGGTCACCGGCGCGGGGTTGAACAACACCAACGCGTTGTGCAGCTTCCAGTGCTCGGCCCAGGTCTTCTTGCGGCCGCTGGCCACGTCGAGCAGCAGGTGGAACATCTCCCAGCCCAATTGCTCAATGCTGGCTTCGCCGTCGGCGATTTTGCCAGCGTTGATGTCCATCAGGTCATGCCAACGGCGGGCCAGGTCACTGCGCGTGGCGACCTTGACCACGGGGCATTCGGCCAGGCCGTAGGGCGTGCCCCGGCCGGTGGTGAACACATGCAGGTTCATGCCAGCGGCCAGTTGCAATGTGCCGCAGATGAAGTCGCTGGCGGGCGTGGCGGCATAGACCAGGCCGCGCTGATCGGGGCGCAGCTTCTCACCCGGTGCCAGCACATGCGAGATGGGCGCGGTGCCGCTCTTGATGATGGATCCCATGGCCTTCTCGGCGATGTTGGACAACCCCCCGGCCTTGTTGCCCGGTGTGGTGTTGGCGGCCCGGTCCACGCGGCCCCGGTCGAGATACTGGTCGTACCAGCCCAGTTCACGCACTATTGACTCTGCCACTTCGGACGTGGCGGCGCGGCTGGTGAGCTGCTCGACCGCATCGCGCACCTCGGTGTTCTCGCTGAACATCACCGTGGCGCCCGCACGCACCAGCAGGTCGGCGCAAAAACCCACGGCCGGGTTGGCCGTGACACCCGAGAAAGCATCGCTGCCGCCACACTGCACGCCCAACACCAGCTCGCTGGCAGGCAAGGTCTCACGGCGGCGGGCGTTCAGGCGCTCCAAATGTGGGCGAGCGCTTTGTACGATGTCATCCAGCATGGACATGAAGCCCACATGGTGGTCGGCCTGCAGGCACACCGTCTCGGGGCCAAGCGCTGCGTCGCGCTCGTCGGTGATTGGGAAGCTGTCCGGCGGCAACAAGCGGTCGGGCTGCAGTTTTTCACAGCCCAGGCTCACCACCATCACCTCGCCACCAAAGTTGGGGTTGAGGCTGATGTTGCGCAGGGTGCGGATGGGAATGATGGCGCCAGGCGCATCAATGGCCACGCCGCAGCCATAGGTGTGCTCCAGGCCGATCACGTCGTCCACCTGCTGGTACAGGGGCAGCAGCTCAGCCTTGATGCGGCGCACCGCCAGGGCCACCACACCCGCCACACATTGCACGGTGGTGGTGATAGCCAGGATGTTGCGCGTGCCCACCGAGCCGTCGGCATTGCGGTAGCCCTCGAAGGTGTAGCCCGTGAGCGGCTCCAGCACGGGCGGCTTGACGGTTGCCATGGGCAAGCCCTCCAGCGCGCGGGCTGAGGGTATTTGCAGCAGGCGTTCGTGCACCCAACTGCCTGCCGGTATGTCTTTCAGCGCGTAGCCGATGGGCACGTTGTAGCGGCGCACCACGCCGCCCTCGGCGATGTCTTGCAGTGCAACCTTGTGGCCCTGGGGCACCTTGTCGCGCAAGGTGACGCCCGCGCCCGGCACGCCTTCGGGTAGCACCGTGCCAACCGTCAAGCCGCCGTCGTTGGCAACAATGGCGACGTTGTCCTGCACATGCATGCGGATGGTGAGAGGTTCTCGCATCGGGTCGTTCACTTCATTTTCACTTCGGGTGTTGCACCGCATGATCATCCACCAGACCTAAGTACCAGGTCGGGCAGCCACATGGAGAACTGCGGCACGTAGGTCACAAGCATCAGCGCCACTATGAGCGCGCTGTAAAACGGCCAGATGGTCTTCATTACCTCGCCGACGGAGATACCGCCAATGGTGCAGCCGATGAACTGTGTAGTGCCAACGGGCGGCGTGTTCAGGCCCAGCGCGCAGTTGATCAGAATCACAATGCCGAATTGCTCAGTGCTCATACCGAACTGCTGACAGATGGGCAGGAAGATCGGCGTGCAGATCAGGATGGTGGCCGCCATGTCGAGGAACGTGCCCAGGATGAATAGGATGATGTTCACACACAGGAAGATGACCCAAGGCGAGGTGCTCATGGACTTGAGGGTTTCGCCGGTCAGTTCTGCCACGCCGTACAGCCCGATGAGGTAGCCAAACATGGACGAGATGCCGATCAGCAACAGTACGGTACCCGTGGTCTTGACGGCCTTGGACGCGGCCTTGAGGAACTGCTCGCGCGTGAGCTTCTTGTAGACGAAGACCGAGAGCAACAACGCCCAGACCACCGCCACTGAGGCTGACTCTGTGGCCGTGAAGGCCCCCGAAAGAATGCCTGCAATGATGATGACCACCACGGCCAGGCCGGGGACCGATGCCCGAAATGAGATCCACACGATCTCCCAGCCGGGGAAGGTGCCCGCGGGGTAGCCGCGTTTGACAGCCACCAGGTAGGCAGCCAGTAGGTTACACACCGTGAGCAGCAGCGCGGGCACGATGCCGGCGAGGATCAACGCCGCGATGCTCACCTTGCCGCCGGCGGCCAGCGTAAAGATGATGAGGTTGTGCGAAGTGGGCATGAGCGCACCAACCAGCGAGGCGTGGGTCGTCACGTTCACTGCGTAGTCCGCATGGTAGCCCTCTTTCTTCATCTGCGGGATGAGCACAGCGCCCATGGCAGACACGTCGGCCACGGGCGATCCCGAGACGCCGCCGAACAGAGTGCAGGCGAGCACGTTGCTCATGCCAAGGCCGCCACGCACGTGGCCAGCCACACTCTTGGCGAAGACCACGATGCGGTCGGCGATGCCGCCGTACATCATGATTTCCCCCGCAAAGATGAAGAACGGAATCGCCAAGAACGAGAACGGGTTCATGCCCGAAATCATCTGCTGGAAGCCCACGGCCAGCGGCAGACCTTCGTAGAGGATGGTGGCCAGCGACGACAGACCGATCGAAAAGGCCACGGGTACGCCCAGCAGCAGCAAAAGCGTGAAGGTCACGCAGAGGATGGTCAACGCCATGATGGTGGAATCTTTGTGAGGACGTTAGGGTGGGGAAGTCAGGCAGGCACGGAAACGCTCAATGCCAGGCCGGTTCGACCTCAACGCCGCGCAGGATGGCGATGATGTGCTCCAGTGAGAACATGGCCACCAGCACTCCAGCCATCGCAGGCGGAACGTACTTGAAGGCTTCGGAGATACCGAGCGTAGGGATCTTGTAAGGCGCGACCGATTCGGCCAGGACGCCGCAGTTCCAGGCCATGACAATGCCGAACAACAGCACCAGCGCATGAATCAGCAGTTCGAGCTTGACGCGCAGCCAGTCGGGCGCCAACACCAGGAAAGATTCGAGTCCGATGTGGCCTGCGTCACGCACCCCCACCGCCATGCCCAACATCGTCACGTAGAGCACAAGCAGCACGGCGCCGCTCTCAGCCCAAGTCGGCGTGTCGTTAAACACGTAGCGACCGATGACCTGGTAGAGCACCGCGCAAACCAGCAAAACGAGCCCCCCTACCCCAAGTTGCAGGCAGGAGCGCGCAATGAAAGCGCAGAGTCGCGTATACATAGTGGACATTCAAAAAACAGGAGATGGGAAGACGGCGGGCTACGTCCTGTGTGGTGCCTACCCCTGGGAACATCGTTCTTATTACTTCACCGCGTCAATCCGCTTGACCATGTCTTGCAGCTTGGGGTCTTTCAAGAACTTTTCATACACGGGCTTCATGGCGGCCTTGAACGCGACCTTGTCGACCTCCACGATCTGTGCACCGGCAGCCTTCACGGTGGCCAAGGATTTTTCTTCACGCTCGTCCCAGATCTTGCGCATGAAACCCACCGACTCCTTGGCTGCAGCACGGATGGCCTTTTGCTCGTCGGCGCTCAGGGTGTCCCATACGCGCTTGGAGAACATCAGGATCTCGGGCGCCATCGAATGCTCGGTTTTGTTGAAGTACTTGGCAACTTCAAAATGGCGTGAGCTCTCGTAGCTGGGATAGTTGTTTTCGGCGGCATCTACCAAGCCGGTCTTGAGCGCTGTGTAAACCTCACCAAAGGGCATCGGGGTGGCGTTAGCACCCATGGCTTCGAGCAGCGACACCCACAGGTCGCTCTGCTGCACGCGCACCTTCATACCCTTGACATCGGTCAGTGTCTTGACGGGCTTCTTGACGGTGTAGATCGAGCGTGCGCCACTGTCGTAGAAAGCCAGGCCCACGAAACCTTGCGATTCGCAATCCTTCAGGATCTCGTCGCCGATGGCGCCGTCCAGCACCTTGCGCATATGTTCCTTGTCGCGGAACAGGAAGGGCATGGTAGGCACCATGGTGGCGGGGCAGATGTTGTTCATGGGCGCAACGTTGACACGCGTCATGGCAATGGCGCCCAGTTTGGTCTGTTCGATGGTGTCCTTCTCGATGCCCAGGGAGCCCTTGGCATAGACCTTGATGCTGTGCTTTCCACCCGTGGCCTTGGACAGCGTCTCGCCCATGTGACGCACGGCCAGCACTGTGGGGTAGTCCTCGGGATGGATATCGGACGAGCGGAACTCGGTGGCCTGTGCGGCCAGACTGCTAAACAGTACGCTGGCAGCGATTGCCACGCGGCCAAAGAGGTGTGGAACGTTCATGGTGCTTTGTCTCCTGGGTTGAATGGAGGGTGGGGCGTCGCACTCAGGCGGGCCGGTACGGGACCTCTGCGAGCCCCTGTGCGCCAGGGCGGGTCACGAAGACCGCGCCGCCATGCGCTATGTCATTGCCCTGCGGCTGGCCGGGGCGGATGGAAGTGATGAACAGCAGGCTGAGGTCGGGCCCGCCGAAGCTGCACATCGAAGGCTTGCTGACCGGCACGGTGAGCGAGCGGTCGAGTACGCCTTCGGGCGAGAAGCGGTGCACCAAGCCAGCGTCATTGCCGCAGACCCAGTAGCAGCCGTCGGTGTCGATGGCGGCGCCATCGGGCCGGCCGGGCAGCTCGCGCATGTCTACGAACAGCCGGCGTGAGCCCAGGCTGCCGTCGTCGTGCAGGTCCAGTGACCAGATCTTCTGCACGCTCGGGTGACTATCGCTCAGGTACATAGTGGTGCCGTCGGAGCTGAAGGCCAGACCGTTCTGCGTTACCAGGCCTTCGACCTGGGGCACGGAAAGGCCGCGCGCGTCCTGCCGGTACAGGCCGCCCGCTGGCTGGGCGAGCGCCATGTCGCGCACCATGGTGCCGGCCCAGAAGCGCCCTCGGCGATCGCAGCGCCCGTCGTTGAAGCGCATGCCCTCCTCAGGGTGCCGCACGGCCGATATGAGCGTGCTGGCCAGTGTGCCGTCGTCGGCCGGGTGCAGGTGAAAAAGGCCACTGTCCATGCCAGCGATGAGCCCGCCACCGGCATGCAGCCCGATGCAGGCCAGCCGCTCGGGCGTAGCCCAGCTCGTGAGTTGCCGGTCGGTCCAGCGCAGACGGCGCAGGGCGCGGCCTTCGATGTCCACCCAGTACAGGGCTTGCTCGGCAGGGCTCCACAGCGGGCTTTCGCCCACCTGATCGCGGTGGTCGGGCAACAGCAGATCCACGGCGCCGTCGCTCACTCGAAGGGCCCCGTGCGCACGAAGGGACCGCCTTGGTAGATCACGGCGGGGTCGGCCATATCGGGCGCGGGGTCGGCCGCCTCCACCTTGGCGCGAAATTGTTCCGAGCTGTCCTGTGGGCGGTAGCCGATGTGGCGGGCCAGCGTGTTGTCCCACCAAGTGGTCGTGTTGTCGCCCATGCCGTAGATGATGCTGTGGCCCACCACCGGCGCAGTGAGGCTGGCAACCACCAGGCGCTCCAGATCGTCGTAGCTCATCCAGGTGGCCAGCATGCGGCGGTTGCGCGGCTCGGGAAAGGAGGATCCGATGCGCAGGCACACGGTCTCGATGCCGTAGCGATCGAAGTAAAAGCGCGAGAGATCTTCGCCGAAGGCCTTGGAAACGCCGTACAGGCCGTCGGGCCGGACGGGGTCCTTGAGGCCAACGACTTCATCCTGCCGGTAGAAGCCCGTGACATGGTTGCTGCTGGCGAACACCACGCGCCGCACGCCCTGCTTGCGCGCAGCCTCGTACAGGTTGTACACGCCGATGATGTTGGCCGGCAGGATGGCGTCCCAGGGCTGCTCAGTGGAGACACCGCCCAGGTGCACCACGGCGTCCACACCAACCAGCAGGCCGTGGATGGCGGCAGCGTCTTCCAACTGGGCGTGGCGCACCTCCTCGCCTGCGGCCTCGGCACCCAAGTCGGCGATGTCAGACAGGCGCAGGGTGGTGCAGTAGGCCTTCAAGCGAGCACGCAGCTCCCGCCCCAAACCACCGGCAGCGCCGGTGAGCAGCAGACGATTGAAACGGATCGGGGTCGGATGGCTGGGCATGGCAATCGAGAATGTTCTTGGTACAGTGTGGAGCACACAGTTGCATGTCATCGGTTGTCATACAACGAAAACAATGTACTCCCAAGAACCCCCTGGATCACATAGGGATAACACCAAGAAATGAACACCGCCGTCGCCCTCCGCCGCAAGCCCCGCACCCTGGCCCTGGAACTGGTCGAATCTTTGGGCGACCGCATCCGCGATGGCCGACTGGGACTGGGCGACAAGCTGCCCACCGAGGCGGCCATCATGGCGGAGTTCGAAGTGAGCCGAACCGTGGTACGCGAGGCCATCTCCAAGCTTCAGGCCTCGGGGCTGGTGGAGACGCGCCATGGCATCGGCACCTTCGTGCTGGGCCTGGGCCAGGCACCGGGCTTCAAAATCACGGCCGACCAGTTCAGCACCTTGCGCGACGTGATCGCGGTGCTGGAGTTGCGCATCGGCGTCGAGACCGAGGCCGCCGCGCTGGCAGCCCAACGCCGCACCGACGCCAACATCGCCGCCATGCGTGCGGCGCTCGACGCCGTGGCGAAGGCCGTGGACGAGGGGCGCGATGCCGTATCAGCGGACTTTCAGTTTCACCTGGAGGTGGCGCGCGCCACGCAGAACAGCCACTTTGCCGAACTCATGGGCACCCTGGGCAGCATGATCATTCCGCGCGCCCGGCTGAACACCGGCGATGGCACCCACGATGACCTGCGCCGGTACCTGCTTCGCGTGAACGGCGAGCACGAAAGCATCTACGACGCCATCGTGGGCCAAGACCCCGACGCCGCCCGCGCCGCCATGCGCACCCACCTGGCCAACAGCCGCGAACGCCGCCGCCGCGCCCAGGCCGAAGCAGGCTGAGCCAAACCCCCACCGGCGAGCCCGCAACACCGAACGGCCAGGGCTGCGGGCGAAGCGCCTGCACAGCGCTCCCCTGCCCGCTGCATCTACCGGGCCAACAAAATGGTCTGGATAGATTTCTATATATGTTGTACGATGACATACAACATTTGTTCATTTTTTGAAGAACGAGGAACGCTGGATTCATCCCACGGGCCATGCGCATGCGCCCAGAACCCTGCCCCATTCCTCCCTGGCTTCTTTCATCTTTCAGCCACCTACCTTTCCCGAGCACACACCCATGCATGCAAACCTGATTGGCGGCGCCTGGACCGACGGCGTCCGCACCTACCAGAACACCAACCCGTCCGACACGCGCGACGTGATCGGCGACTACGCCGTAGCCAGCCGCGAGCAGGCGCTGACTGCCGTAGCGGCAGCGCACGCGGCCTTCCCGGCCTGGAGCCTGTCCACACCCCAGCAGCGTTTTGACATTCTGGACGCCGTGGGCAACGAAATCATCGCGCGCAAGGCCGAGCTGGGCGACCTGCTGGCCCGCGAAGAGGGCAAGACCTTGCCCGAAGCCATTGGCGAAGTGGGCCGCGCGGCCGCCATCTTCAAGTTCTTCGCGGGCGAGGCGCTGCGCCCCGGTGGCGAGCTGCTGCCCTCGGTGCGCCCCGGCGTGGGTATCGAGATCACGCGCGAGCCCCTGGGCACCATCGGCATCATCACGCCGTGGAACTTCCCCATCGCCATCCCGGCCTGGAAGATCGCTCCCGCCCTGGCCTACGGCAACTGCGTGGTCTTCAAGCCCGCCGAGGTGGTGCCCGGCTCTGCCTGGGCGCTGGCCGACATCCTGCACCGCGCGGGCTTGCCCGCTGGCGTGTTCAACCTGGTGATGGGCCGTGGCTCGGACGTGGGCCAGGTGCTGCTCGAAGACGAGCGCATTGCGGGTGTGAGCTTCACCGGATCGGTGAGCACCGGCCAACGCGTGGCAGCAGCCTGCGTGCCACGCGGCGCCAAGGTGCAGCTCGAGATGGGCGGCAAAAACCCGTTTGTGGTGCTCGACGATGCCGACCTGAACGTAGCCGTGGGCGCGGCCATCAACAGCGGCTTCTTCTCCACCGGCCAGCGCTGCACCGCCAGCAGCCGCGTGATCGTGACCGAAGGTATCCACGACCGCTTTGTGGCCGCCATGGTCGAGAAGATGAAGACCCTGAAGGTAGATGACGCCCGCAAGGCCGGCACCGACATCGGCCCCGTGGTGGACGACCGCCAGCTCGCGCAGGACCTGGAGTACATCGCCATCGGCCAGCAGGAAGGCGCCCAGCTCGCCTACGGCGGCGAAGCGCTGGAGAAAAACACCGACGGCGCGCCCGGCTTCTACCTGCGCCCCGCCCTGTTCACCGAAACCACGCCCGGCATGCGCATCAACCGCGAAGAGATCTTCGGCCCCGTGGTGAGCGTACAGCGCGTGAAGAACTACGACGAGGCCCTGGCCCTGGCCAACGACACCCCCTTCGGCCTGGCCAGCGGCATCGCCACCACCAGCCTCAAACACGCCACCCACTTCAAGCGCCACGCCCAGGCCGGCATGGTGATGGTGAATCTGCCCACCGCTGGCGTGGACTACCACGTGCCGTTCGGCGGCCGCAAGGGCAGCAGCTACGGCCCGCGCGAGCAAGGCCGCTATGCGGCGGAGTTCTACACCACGGTGAAGACGGCCTACACGCAGGCGTGAAGCTGCAGGGGGGGATTGCCCAGCCCTTCTGAAATTGAAACAGGATGCATCAATCCGCGCCCTCCCAGGCAGCAAGCGCCTGTCCCGCTTATGATTTCCCGCGCTTTGACAAGGCGTATGACAACAACATGGGAGGGCGGGTAATGGCATGGATCTGACACTGGAAGCGGTGGCTGCACTGGCGCCCGACGACGCCTCGGCCAAAGCGGCCAAAGGGCTCACCTCGGCCGCCAAGTGGCCCACCCTGGGCGCCAACGATCAGGGCGTCTGGGGCGAATGCCAGGGTAGCGGTTCCAAGCCCTACCAGGCACAGGTGGACCTCTCGGGCCCTGCGTTCAAATGTTCTTGCCCTAGCCGCAAGTTCCCCTGCAAACACGGCCTGGCCTTGCTGATGCTGCAGGCCCAAAGCCCTGCTCTTTTCACTGCTTCTGATGCCCCCGCTTGGGTGACTGAATGGATTGCATCACGCTCCGAGAAAGCCCAGAAGAAAGAGGAGCGCCAGGCAGAAAAAGCTGCAGCCCCCGCGGACGAACAAGCGCAGATCCGCCGCGAGGCCCAGCGCTGGCAGCGCATCGAGATTGCTGCGGAGGAACTGCAACGCTGGCTGAGCGACCAGATACGCCAGGGCCTGGGCGCCCTCACCGATGAGGTGCTGAAAACCTGGCAAACCATGGCCGCACGTATGGTGGACGCCCAAGCGCCCGGCCTGGCCCAGCGCGTCCGCGCTGCCGCCGCGGGCGTGCGCCAAGGGGAGAGCTGGCCCGAGCGTACCCTCCACCGACTGGGGCTGTTACAACTCGCCTGTGAAGCGCTACAGCGCCGAGATCACCTCGCATCCGACTTGCAAGCCGAGCTGCGGGCCGTGGCGGGCTGGCCTCTCGACAAGGCCGAGGTGCTGATCCGCGGCGAGCAGGTAGAGGATGCCTGGACGGTGCTGGGCTGCTCCACGGAAGAACGCGACGATAAGCTTACCGAACGCCGCGTGTGGCTGCACGGCCACCGCAGCGGGCGCCGTGCCTGGCTGTGGGACCACGCTTTCGGCGGCAAGGGATTTGAGCAGGCCTGGATCCCCGGCACCAGCGTCAACGCCACACTGGCGTACTTCCCCGGCACCACAGGCCTGCGCGCCCAAACCGTGAACGTGCACAGCGCCCCGGCGGCGCCTGTGTGGCCTCGCAGCACCGCCGCAGACGAGTGGGATGCTGTTGCACGCCGCACCGCAGCCTGCCCCTGGGTGGGCTGGCACCCTGTGGTGCTGCCACAAGCCGTCGTGCACACCTTGGACGCACAACCCGGACTGCTCTGTAACGGCCACTGGCTGCCCATGCAAATCACCAACGAAGACCTGTGGACGCTGACCGCCGCCTCCGGCGGACACCCCCTGAGCGTGGTGGGCGAATGGGATGGCCAAAACTTTGCGCCACTCACCGCCTGGCATGGCGCAAAGGCCACGCCGCCCGCCGCCAGCAACTGCACGGCGCCCGTATGGCAAAGGGGCCAGGCATGAGCGCATCGGCCACCTGGGGCGCCCTGCTCCCCGCCGCCATGGTGGGCACCGAGCGCCTGGCCCTGCCCGCCACCCCTACCCTGCAAGGCCCGGTGGGCGACTTGATCGCCGCAGCCACGGCGCAAAGCACCGACAACGCCACGGCCCTGCTGCGCGCCGCCGGTATCGTGGCAGCATGCAGTCTGGCGGGAGTCCAGGGGCAATCCGCCACCAGCGCACGGGTTTCGCCAGCCCCGGCCGACCTGCGCCCTCCGCTGGCGGCGGGCCCACTGCTGGCCCAATTGCCGTGGGTGATAGCCGAGGGGCCGCACCGGCTGCACCAGGCCGTGTTCCAGGGCCTGGACCGCGCGGGCCTGCAATTGCCGCCGCGTTTTCTGCCTGCGGCACTGGAGCTGGGCCGCCGCTCTGTGGCGTTGCGCCCCTGGCTGGCGCCTGTGCTGGGCGAGCGGGGCCACTGGCTGGCCGCGCAGCGCGAAGAGTGGCGCTACGCCACCGGCGCCAGCGATACCGCGCCGCCTGAAACCCTTTGGAGCGAAGGCAACCTGGAGCAGCGCAAAGCCTTCCTGCGCAGCGAGCGCACGCACGCTGCTGACACCGCGCGCCAGCGCCTAAGCGATGTCCTGCCCGAACTACCCGCGCGGGAGCGGGCCGAGCTGGCCGCCACACTGACCGAGGGCCTGAGCTTGGCCGACGAACCCTTGCTGGACCGCTTGCGCCAAGACCGCAGTCGCGAGGTGCGCTCCGCCGCCCTGGCTCTTCTGCTGCGCCTGCAGCAAGCCGCATTCACCCAGCGCGCAACCACCCGCATAGCGGCGCTGCTCAAGCATGAACGCGCTCTGCCTCTGCTACGCAAGCGGTGGACCATCGACGCGCCCACGGCCCTGCCACCGGATGCCAAGACCGACCACCTGGATGCCTCTCGCCCACAGAACGACAAGCTGGGCGAACGGGCCTGGTGGCTCTACCAATGCGTGGGCCAGGTGCCCCTGGCTTGGTGGCAGCAGCACCTGGAGTCCAGTCCCACCGACCTGCTGGCCTGGGCGCAAAGCACCGAATGGGCGCAGGCCCTGTTGCGCGGCTGGCGCGATGTGCTGCTCAGCACCGCTGACCCGCAGTGGTGCCTGGCCTTCCTGCAGGCCCCGGCAGCCGCACGGCAACTCACAGACACCGACACACTGGTGGCGCTGCTACCTCGCACTGAGCGCGAAGCCTGGTGGAAACAGCAACTGGAGCGCGGTGCAGCAACGCACCTGGGCTCCTTCGCATCGCAGATGCTCGCGGGCTGCCCAGCGGGTGAGACCCTGTCGCAACCCTTGTCGCTGACGGTGGCAGTGCTGCTGCGCGAGCGTGCCCAACACAACACGCTGGCCGACGACTATGGCGTTAGGCAGTTGCTGGGTGAGCTGCTGTGCATCATGCACCCCGAAGCGCTGCACACGCTGGACCCATGGCCCCGCCACGCGGACGAAACCCCTTCCTTTGCCGCCATTGTGCTCGGACTGACTCAGGTCATTGCCACGCAGCGCGCCCTTGTTCAACTATCCACTTCATCTGCCACGCCATGAGCCAATCCGCCACCTCCGTGATGCGCCAGCACGCCGAACAACAGTACGCCGAAGAGCTGGCAGAACTAAAAAAACACGACCAGCGCCAGCGGCCCGAAAACTGGGCGCTTTCGCCTTGGGCCGTGGTGCAGTACCTGATGGGCGCCACGCTGGACAACGGTTTTCAGGTCAGCGCCAAATACATCGGTAGTTCCCGCCTCATGGAGATTGCTGTGGCCACCCTGGCCACCGACCGGGGTCTGCTGCTGTACGGCGTTCCCGGCACCGCCAAGTCCTGGGTGTCCGAGCACCTGGCCGCAGCCATCAGCGGCGACTCCACCCTGCTCATCCAGGGTACAGCTGGCACCAGCGAAGAGCAATTGCGCTACGGCTGGAACTACGCGCAGCTGCTGGCCAACGGCCCCTCTGAAAAAGCCCTCGTGCCCAGCCCGCTGATGCAGGCCATGCGCGCGGGCAAGATCGCCCGCGTGGAAGAGCTCACCCGCATTCCGGCCGATGTGCAGGACAGTCTGATCACCGTGCTGTCAGAAAAAACCCTGCCCATCCCCGAGCTGGGCAGCGAGGTGCAGGCCGTGCGCGGTTTTAGCGTGATCGCCACCGCCAACAACCGCGACAAAGGTGTGAACGAGTTGTCGGCCGCGCTCAAGCGGCGCTTCAACACCGTAGTGCTGCCCGTGCCGGGCAACGAAGACGACGAGGTGGCCATCGTCGTCAAGCGCGTGTCTGAGATGGGCCACGCCCTACAATTACCCGCCGAGCCCCCTGCACTCAAGGAAGTGCGGCGCATCGTACAGATCTTCCGCGAGCTGCGCAGCGGCAAGACCGAAGACGGCAAGACGCAGGTCAAATCGCCCACGGCCACGTTGTCCACCGCCGAGGCTATCTCGGTTATCAACAACGGCATGGCGCTGGCTGGGCATTTTGGCGACGGCGTGCTGCGGCCGCTGGACATGGCCTCGGGCCTGATCGGCGCTGTGGTGAAAGACCCCATACAAGACCAGGTCGTGTGGAACGAATACCTGGAAACCGTGGTGAAGGAACGCGCCGAGTGGAAGGACCTGTACCGCGCCTTCCGCGAGCTGAACTGACGCCCTTGCGCCCATGAGCGAACCCCACTACTTTGGCGTGCGCCACCACGGGCCCGGCTGCGCACGCAGTCTGGTCCGCGCTTTCGAGGCGCTACGCCCCGACTGCGTGCTGATCGAAGGCCCGCCCGAGGGCGACAGCCTCTTGCCCCTGATCGCCCACGCAGGCATGCAGCCGCCCGTGGCGCTGCTGAGCCACGTGCCTGACGAAACCGGTCTCGCCGTTTACCACCCCTTCGCCGTGTTCTCTCCCGAGTGGCAGGCTGCCCGCTGGGCCGTGAGCGCGCAGGTGCCGGTGCGCTTCATCGACCTGCCTGTGGCCCACAGCCTGGCCTTAGAGAAAGCCCGGCGCGAGACCCTGCAGACGAATGACAACGAAACAGCCGCCCCCGGAGATACGCCTGAAGACACTGCCTCACCCGCCGCCGAGACGGCAGTCGAAGAAAGCAACGCAGACACCACCGAAACCCTGCAACAAGCACCCGCCGACGACCCGTTGACCTGGCTGGCCCAGGCCGCAGGCTATGCCGACGGCGAAGCCTGGTGGAACCACATGGTAGAAGAGCGCGGCGATGGCGAAGAGCTGTTTGCCGCCATCTCCGAAGCCATGCTGGCGCTGCGCACCGAAGCAGGCGAACGCCACCGCAGCCCCGAAAGCGACCGGCGCGAAGCACAGCGCGAGGCCCACATGCGACAGTGCATCCGCGCGGCGCAGAAGGAAGGCTTTGAACGCATCGCCGTCGTCTGCGGCGCGTGGCACCTGGGCGGCCTGCAGGCCGCCAAAACCACGGTCAGGGCAGACCAGGCATTGCTCAAGGGGTTGCCCAAGCTCAAGGTGCAAAGCACCTGGGTACCCTGGACCTACCGGCACTTGGCCAGCGCCAGTGGCTACGGGGCGGGAATTGACTTCCCTGGCTGGTACGAACACCTGTGGCTGAGTCACGAAAGCCGCCAGCCCCGCGCCATTGGCTGGCTAGCGCGCGTGGCGCGCCTAATGCGCGAGCGCGACCTGGACTGCTCCAGCGCCCACCTGATCGAAGCCGCCCGCCTGGCCGATGCGCTGGCCGCACTGCGCCAGCGCCCAGCCCCCGGACTGGAGGAGTTGCACGAGGCCAGTCGCACCGTGCTGACCATGGGCGACGAATCAGTGCTGCGCTTCATTGAGGATGCCCTGGTCGTCGGTGACCGCCTGGGCGCCGTGCCGCCCGACGTGCCCACCGTGCCGCTGCAGCGCGATGTGGAACAGTTGCAGAAAAGCCTGCGCCTCAAGCCCGAGGCCACGCACAAGACCCTGGACCTGGACCTGCGCAGCGCCAACGACCTGGCTCGCAGCCACCTGCTGCACCGCCTGAACCTGCTGGAAGTGCCCTGGGGCATGCTGGCCAAGGTAGGCCGGTCGTCACGCGGCACTTTCCATGAGGTGTGGAACCTGCAGTGGCAGCCCGAATTTGTGCTGCGCCTCATTGAGGCCAGCCAGTGGGGCCAGACCGTGGCACAGGCCGCCACGGCGCGCGCCATCGACCAAGGCAAGCAGTCCGAGGACCTGGCCGAACTGTCGGCACTGGTAGATCGCGTGCTACTGGCCGACCTGGCCCCGGCCGTCACCGCCGTCACTCATGCGCTGGAGGGGCGCGCAGCCCTCACCGGTGATGCGCTGCAGTTGCTGGCCGCCCTGCCTCCGCTTAGCAACGTGTTCCGCTACGGCAATGTGCGCCAGACCGACGCCGCCCAAGTGGGGCATGTGCTCGACAGCCTGATCGCGCGCGCAGCCATCAGTCTGCCACTGGCCTGCAGCGCACTGAACGACGATGCCGCAGAGACCCTGCGCGAAAAACTGCTGGCGGCCCACGCCGCCGTGGGCCTGCGCCAGGGCGCCGGGCAGACCGAGGCCTGGCAGCACGCCCTGACGCAGGTAGCGCACCAGCCCAGCGCGCACGAGCTTCTGCAAGGCGTGGCCGTGCGCCTGCTGCTGGACGAAGGAGTCTGGCCGACGGACGAAGTGGCCAACGCCCTGTCACTGCATCTGTCGGCCGGGGCAGAGCTCGCGCGCGCCGCTGCATGGCTCGATGGTTTCTTGAACCGCAACGCCGTGGTGCTGCTGCACGACGCCCATGTATGGCGCCTGGTGGACCGGTGGCTGGCCGGTCTGAACGAAGAGCACTTCGTGCGCGTGCTGCCACTGGTGCGCCGCACCTTCAGCGCCTTTGGCAGCAGCGAGCGGCGCGACCTGGCACAACGTGCCAGCCAGGGCGCCCGGGCCGCCCCCGCCCAGGCGACCAGCCCCACCTGGGACGAGGCCCGCGCCGCCTTGCCCTTGCCGCTGCTGCGCGAAATCATGGGACTGACAGCATG
This sequence comes from Acidovorax sp., assembly GCF_027492855.1. Classification (GTDB taxonomy): domain Bacteria; phylum Pseudomonadota; class Gammaproteobacteria; order Burkholderiales; family Burkholderiaceae_C; genus Acidovorax. The sequence continues at coordinate 7,958 of NZ_JAPUDY010000058.1, read as the reverse complement.
ACCCCCGACTCCATCGAACCCGCAGCCCAGACCGAACCCATGGCGCAGCTCTCCCCGGAGGACCGCTTGCGCCGCTGGCGCCTGGTGCTGGGCAGCGAGGCCGCTGCAAGCTGCGGCGCCCTTACCGGCCGCGCAGCCGAACTCGACCAAGCCCTGGCCGCGCTGTACGAGGCCGATGGCCCGGGCGGACTGCAATCGCGCGAACGACGCGGCGGACGGGGCGGCTCGTCACCCAGCGTGGCACGCTGGCTGGGCGACATCCGCAAGTACTTCCCGAGCTCGGTAGTGCAGGTGCTGCAGCGCGACGCCATGGAGCGTCTGAACCTACGCGACATGCTGCTGCAGCCCGAGATGCTGGAGAGCGTGCAGCCCGACGTGCACCTGGTGGCCAACCTGATGGCACTGTCGCACGTGATTCCCGCAGGCACCAAGAACACCGCCCGCATGGTGGTGCGCCGCGTGGTGGACGATCTGATGAAACGGCTGGAAGACCCCATGCGCTCTGCCGTGAGCGGCGCGCTGGACCGCAGCCAGCGCAATCGCCGCCCGCGCCACGCCGAGATCGACTGGAACCGCACCATCCGCGCTAACCTGCGGCACTGGCAGCCCGACCTGCGCACCGTGGTGCCCGAGACCCTGGTGGGCTTTGGCCGCAAGGCACGTCGCCCTCAGCGCGAGGTGGTGCTATGCATCGACCAAAGCGGCTCCATGGCCAATTCGGTGGTGTATGCCAGCATCTTCGGCGCCGTGCTGGCCAGTCTGCCCGCCGTGGCCACCAAGCTCGTGGTGTTCGACACCGCCATCGTGGACCTGACGGAACAACTCGACGACCCGGTGGACGTGCTCTTTGGCGTGCAACTGGGTGGAGGCACCGACATCAATGGCGCCGTGGGCTACTGCCAGTCGCTGATCAAGGAGCCGCGCAACACCATCTTCGTGCTGATATCAGACCTGTACGAAGGCGGCGTGGAGGCCAACCTGCTGCGCCGCGCGGCCGAGTTGGTGGACAGTGGCGTGCAGTTCATCACACTGCTGGCACTCAGCGACGAAGGCGCCCCCGCCTACGACCATGCCCTGGCCGCCAAGCTGGCCGCCCTGGGCGTGCCGTCGTTTGCCTGCACGCCCGACGCTTTCCCCCAGCTCATGGCCGCCGCCATCCGCCGCGACGACATCAACGCCTGGGCCGCCACCCAGGGCCTAGTGACCAGCGCCAAGGCTCGATGAAAAACATGTTTCGGTAAAAAATTTGAACCAACTTGGCCTCTATCGCTTGTCCAAAAAGCAGAATTAGCTATATTTTTAGGAGCAAAATCCCATCATTCCTCGGATTCAAGCCATCCTGGGACAGGTATCATCACGCCCCATGACCGCCCCCCGACGACCCTTCTCTGCGCTGCGCCTGTGGGTGCTCGCATGGTTCATGGCGTCGCTGGGTGTGGCCATCGCTTCGCCACTGGTTCACCCCCAGTCCTTCGAGGTGATCTGCTCGGGCACGGGCAGCATCAAGCTGCTGGTGCAGACCGACGATGGCACCGTGGAAATGGGCGCGATGGGCATGGACTGCCCTTTGTGCGCCACCCCTGGCGCACCGCCCCCGGCGCCTGCAGCAGCCTCGCTGTTGCCTCACCCGCTGGCGCATGCGCTGCAGCCGGTGGAGGCCGCCCGCATTGCTGCCGCCACGGCAGCCCCCTTGCCCGCACGCGGGCCCCCTGCACGCTCTTGAACTGACTCGCCATTGCAGCGCCCGGCACCTGGTGGGCAGGTGCTGCATTTCCCCCGTCTGTGTGAAAGACCGCGCGCCATTTTGCAGGCGCCGCTGTCCGTTCGAGAGCTTTTTTCATGTCCCGTTCCTCCTTGCGCCGCGCTGCGGCTGCGCACGCCTGCGCCCCCGGCCTGCGTCACCCTGCTTTTCCTTTGTCTCCCCTGTGCGCTGGCGTACTGGCCGCCCTGGCGCTGGCGCCCCTGGTGGCCCAGTCGCAAACCACCACAACGCCCACTTTGACAGCGGTGGACGTGGTAGATGCAGCCCCCGCCGCCAATGGCAAGCTGCGCCTTGACACCCCCATCGACACCGGCAGCCGCCTGGGCCTGACGGCGCGCGAAAACCCTGCATCCGTCACCGTGGTGGACCGCGCCACCATCGATGCGCGCGGTGCGCAGGACACGCAGGAGATCCTGCGCGCCATCCCCGGCGTTACGGCCCACAACGCACCCGGCTCCATGGCCGCCAGCTACCGGGGCTTTACCAGCAACTCGGTGGCCCAGCTCTACAACGGCATCAACCCACAATACGGCAGCGCCACGCGCGCGGTGGACAGCTGGATCTACGACCGCGTCGAGGCCATCGGCGGTGCGTCGAGCTTTCTGTTTGGATCGGGCGGCGTGGGCGGCTCGATCAACTACATCACCAAGACGGCCGAGCGCAGCGACTTTGCCGAAGGCCAGGTGCGCCTGGGCTCGTACGACCTGAAGGAAGTGTCCGTGGGCCTGAACCGGCGCATTGCCGGCGGCAACGGCAGCGCCGCGCCCGCCCACTACGCGCGCATCGACCTCAACCACCGCAACGAGGGCAGTTGGACCGAAGGCACCAAAACGCAGGCCACACAGCTGGCCACCTCGCTGTTGTCGGACCTGGGCAGCGGCTTCACCCACACACTGGCCTACGAATACCAGAAGGACCATGTGGACCGCCCCTACTGGGGCACGCCGGTGCTGAACCCCGCCGTGGGCGCGCTGACCATTGACCCGGCCACGCGCTTCAAAAACTACAACAGCGCCGACGGCATGTACGAGCACCGCGTGCAGTGGTTGCGCTCGGTGGCGCAGTGGCGCGTATCGGATGCGCTGCAGCTCAAGAACACGCTGTACGCCTACGACGCGCTGCGCGACTACCGCAATGTGGAGATCTACACCTTCAACGCCGCCAACACGGCCGTGACACGCACCGCGCCCTTTTTGCAGCGCCACGACCAACAACTGGTGGGCAACCGCCTGGAAGGCACCTACCAAGGGCAGATCGCAGGCCAAAGGAGCGACTGGGCATTTGGCCTGGACGTGAGTGTGAACAAACAGACGCGCTTCCCGCAGTCGTCCTCCGCCGTCGTGAGCACCGTCAACCCGTACCACTTTGGCACCGAGAATTTCTTCGACGTTCCCGGCATGTCGCCCGTTCTGAGCCCGGACAAGAACAACAAGATCACCACCACCGCGCTGTACGTCGAGAACCGCACGGCGGTAGCCTCGGGGGTGAACGTCATCACCGCGCTGCGCCACGAGTGGATTGACCTTGACCTGGTCAACCGCCGCGCCATCACGGCCACCGCGCCCGCCACCTTCAGCCGCAGCTACCACCCCACCACCGGCCGCATGGGCGTGGTGTGGAGCATTGCGCCCGGCGCCAACCTGTACGCGCAGGCCTCCAACGCGGCAGACCCGCCATCGGGCTCGCTGGCATCGGCCTCGTTTACCGATGTGCGCAACAACAGCGCGCTGACCACCGGCCGCCAGGTCGAGGTGGGCAGCAAGTTCGACTTCTGGGACGGCAAGGGCAGCGCCACCGTGGCTGCGTTTGAGATCCGCCGCAAGAACATCGCCACACAAAATCCGGCCAACCCCAACGTCATCGTGCTGGTGGGTGAACAGTCGTCCAAGGGCGTCGAGTTGTCGGCGGGTATCCGTCCCACGCCGCAATGGCAGTTGCAGGGCAACCTGTCGCTGATCCGCGCGCGGTATGAGAACTTTGTGCAAGGTGGTGTCTCGCGCGCGGGCAACGTGCCCCAGTTGGTGCCACAAACCGTCGCCAACCTGTGGGCCTCGTACGCCATCACGCCCACCGTCACCGCCAGCGCCGGGGTGCGCCATGTGGGCAAGGTGTATGCCAATGCGGCCAACTCCAAGTTCTGGCCCTCGTACACGCTGCTGGACCTGGGCCTGGCGTGGAAGGTCAACAAGACCACCACCCTCACCGGCCGCATCCGCAACGCCACCGACCGCATCTACGCCGCCGAGGCACGCGACCAGGTGTACCTGGGCGCGCCACGCACGCTGGACGTGACGCTGCACACCGCGTTCTGACGCCGGGAGACACAGGCATGCCACACGCCAAGCGCTGGCTGTACCTCGTCCACCGCTGGATGGGCGTGGTGCTGTGCGCCTTTTTTGCCATGTGGTTCCTCTCGGGCGTGGTGATGATGTACGTGGGCTACCCCAAGCTCACGCAGGCCGAGCGCCTGGCCCACCTGCCGCCGCTGCGCACGGCCCCGGTGGGGCTGGAGCCCGCGCAGGCCTTGCGCGCCGCAGGCATTGAAGGCCCGCTGGCGGACCTGCGGCTGGCCGTGGCCAGCGGTGGGAGTGCGGTGTACCTCGCCCTGCCGCAGCAGGAGGGCGGCCCGCGCAAGCGCACTGCGGCCACGGTGATCGACGCCCACACCGGCGAGGTGCTGCGCGGGGTGGATGCTGCGCACGCCACTGCATCGGCCCAGGCCTTTGCGAACGGCCCCGGCAACGCGCCGCAGTACCTGGGCCAGGCGATGGAAGACGCCTTCACCCACTCGCGCGCGCTCGACGCCCACCGCCCGCTGCACCGCCTGGCGCTGGGCGACGGCGCGGACACGGTGGTCTATGTCTCAGGCACCACCGGCGAGGTGGTGCGCGACGCCACCCGCACCGAGCGCGTGTGGAACTACGCCGGTGCCTGGATCCACTGGCTGTACCCGCTGCGGGGCGGCGCCCTGGACGCCTACTGGACCGACATCGTCAACTGGCTGTCCATCGCAGGCATTGCACTCACGCTGACCGGCACCGTGGTAGGCGTGCTGCGCTGGCGCTTCTCAGGCCGCTACAAAACCGGCGCCCGCACCCCCTACCGCAGCGCCATGATGCGCTGGCACCATGTGCTGGGCCTCTCGTTTGCGGTGATCGTGTTCACCTGGGTCTTCAGCGGCCTGATGTCGATGAACCCCTGGAAGATTTTTGACAGCGGCGCCGCGCCCCTGCGCCTGCAGGCCATGCACGGCGGCCCGCTGGCGCTGCCCGGCGATGCGGCCCCGGTGCAGGCGCTGCTGGCAGCCGCGTCACCCAACACCCGCGAGCTGCGCTGGGTGCGCACGGCGGGCCACACGCTGGTGCAGGCGCACAGCCCCACCGGCGCCCCCACGCTGCTGAATGCCACCACGGCAGCGCCCCACGCCTTTGGCCCCGTCGCGCTGGCCGAGGCCGCCACCCGGCTGCTACCCGCCCCGGTGGCGCGCACCGAAACCCTGCAGGCCTACGACCTGCACTACTACGACCGCGCAGCCCACTCCATGACCGGTGGCGGTGAAAAACCCTTGCCCGTGCTGCGCGTGGTGTTTGCCGACCCCGAGGCCACCTGGGTCCACATCGACCCGCACACCGGCGCCGTGCTGGGCCGCACCGACAGCCACCGTCGCACCAGCCGCTGGCTTTTTGGCATGCTGCACAGCTGGGACTGGCTGCCGCTGCTGGAGCGCCGACCGCTGTGGGACATCTTGCTCATCACCCTGAGCCTGGGGGGCGCCACCCTGAGCCTCTCTGGCGTGGTGATCGGCTGGCGCAGGCTGGGGCGCAAGCTTCGCCCTGAAAAGAAAATGCTACTTAATTAATAGCAAATAATGGGATGAATAAAGCGGCAGCCGCCTATTTCATCAAATCACTTGGTGCTTCAGCGGCTGCTGCGCAGCGTGCGGCTGAGCAAAATCACCGGCACCAGCCCCACCGCGACCAGCGCCAGCGAGGGCAGCGCCGCTTCGCCCAGGCGCTCGTCGCGCGCGAGCTGGTAGGCCACCACGGCCAGGGTATCGCTGTTGAAGGGGCGCAGCACCATGGTGGCGGGCAGCTCCTTCATCACGTCCACAAAAACCAGCAAGGCAGCAGCAGCGGTAGAACGCTTGAGCAACGGCCAATGCACCCGCGCCAGCAGCCCTGTGCTGCCCATGCCCAACATGCGGGCAGAATCATCCAGGCTGAGCGGTATGCGCGCATAGCCGCTTTGCATGGACTGCAGCGCCACCGCGCAAAAGCGCACCAGGTAGGCCCACACAATGCCGAATGCCGTGGCGGTGACCAACGCGCCCACACCCCATTGCGGCATGGCCGCCTGCAGCCAGCCCACGGGCAGCAGCAGCCCCACCACGATGACGGCGCCCGGCACGGCATAGCCCACACTGGCCAGTTGCACCACACCGCGCGTCACGGCGTCGGGCTGGCGGCGCACGGCAAAGGCCAGCGCCAGCGCAACGGCCACAGCCAGCGCAGCGGTCATGCCCGAGAGGCGCACGCTATGCCAGGCCCATTCCATAAAACGCTCCCAGGGCAGCACCGACCAGTCGGCCGCCAGCGGGCGCAGCATGAAGATCACCGGCGCCACAAAACCCATGAGCACCGGCACCGCGCACACCGCCCATGCGGCCCAGCGGCGCGCACCGTGCAGCGCCAGTGGCTGGGCTTCGGCCGAGCCTGCACGGCCACCACCCGTGGCAAAACGCATGCGTTTTTGCGCGCGCTGCTCCATGTGCAAAAGCGCCATCACCACCACCAGCAGCATGGTGGCCAACTGCGCGGCCGCCAGGCGGTTGTCCATGGACAGCCAGGCCTTGTAGATGCCGGTGGTGAAAGTCTGGATGCCGAAGTAGCTGGCCACACCGAAGTCGGCCAGCGTCTCCATCAGCACCAGCGCCACGCCCGCCGCCACCGCAGGGCGCGCCAGGGGCAGGGCCACGGCGCGGATGCGGCGGGACAGCGGCGCCCCCAGCAGGCGCGCAGCCTCCATGAGGTGCGCCGTGCGCTCGCCCAAGGCCGTGCGCGCCAGCAGATACACATACGGGTACAGCGAGAAGATGAACACCCACACGGCACCGCCCAGGCTGCGCACCTCGGGCAGCAGGCGGCCTTCTAGGCCGAAGGTGTTGCGTAGCCCCACCTGCAGCGGGCCGCTGAACTGCAAAAAGTCGGTGTACGCATACGCCGTCACATAGGCGGGCATGGCCAGCGGCAGCAGCAGCAGCCATTCAAAGGTGCGGCGACCGGGAAAGTCGAACAAGGTCACGGCGGCAGCGGTGACTGTGCCCACCAGGGCCGCGCCCAGGGCCACCAGCACGCTCAGCCACAAGGTGGTCCACACATAGCCGGGCAACACCGTGGCGGCCATCTCGCGCAGGATGGCGCCCGCCTGCGCATCGCCCTGCCCCGTGGGCGAAAACGGCAGCCACGAGGCCAGCACCGCCAACACAGGCAAGGCCAAAAAACCTGCGAACAGGACCAGGGGGATGGTGCGAAGGGCGAAAGGCGTGCGGCGCAAGGGGGTGGCTCGGCGAAAGGAGAGAAGGGAAAACGCACGCCCGCCCGGACGGCCACCGGACAACGCTCAGGAATGCAAATGCGAATTTTAAGCATTCGCTCCTGCCCCACCTAGAATGCTGGCATGTTTCTAGAGGTTTCCCAACTCGAAGTGCACTATGCGGGCCGCCCGCAGGCTGCGGTGCAAGGTGTCACGCTGGGCCTGCATGCGGGCGATATCGGTGTGCTGATCGGCCCCTCGGGCTGCGGCAAGACGACGCTGCTGCGCGCGGTGGCGGGGCTGGAGCCCGTGACGGGCGGCGAGATCCGCTTGACCAAAAACCTGGTCAGCAGCGCCAGCCTGAGCGTGCCGCCGGAAGAGCGGCGCATCGGCATGGTGTTCCAGGACTACGCGCTGTTTCCTCACCTGCCGGTAGGTCGCAACGTGGCCTTTGGCATCCACCAGTTGCCCAAGGCCGAGCAGGCTGCGCGTGTGGCCGAGGTGCTGCAACTCGTGGGCCTTGAGGGCAGCGAGAATCGTTTTCCGCACGAGCTATCGGGCGGCCAGCAGCAGCGCGTGGCACTGGCGCGCGCGCTGGCACCGCGCCCGCAGCTCATGCTGCTGGACGAGCCGTTTTCCAACCTCGACGTGGACCTGCGCGAGC
>NZ_JAPUDY010000057.1 GCF_027492855.1 Acidovorax sp. | reverse complement strand
ATGGCCAGCGGCACGGGCCTGCCGATCCGCGTGCACGGCGCCTTTGTGTCGGACGAAGAAGTACACCGTGTCGTCAGTTACCTCAAGGAACAAGGGGAGCCGGACTACATAGAAGGCGTGCTCGAAGGCGGAACTGTGGACGGCGACGGTGATCTGTCAGGGGACGGCACTGGCGGCGAAGGGGGCGAGAAGGACCCCATGTACGACCAGGCCGTGGAAGTGGTGCTCAAGGACCGCAAGGCTAGCATCTCGTACGTGCAGCGCAAGCTGCGCATTGGCTACAACCGCTCGGCGCGGCTGCTGGAAGACATGGAAAAGGCGGGCCTGGTGAGCGGCCTCACCACCAGCGGCCAGCGCGAAGTGCTGGTGCCAAACCGCAGCGAATGACGGGCCGGGCAGCCCCCCCACAGGAGTTTTCATTGAAAAAAATCGCCACTGCAATTTTGATAGCGGCCAGCGCAGGTGTAGCAAGCGCTGACGGCCTGAAAAGCCTGGAATCCTTCATGAAGGGCACGCAGACGGGCCGTGCGGATTTCACGCAAACGGTGACCTCGCCGCCCAAGGAAGGGCAGGCCGCGCGCACCAAGCAGTCAAGCGGCAGCTTTGAGTTTCAGCGCCCTGGGCGCTTCAAGTTTGTTTATAAAAAGCCGTTCGAGCAAACCATCGTGGCCGACGGGCAGAGCCTGTGGCTGTACGACGTGGACCTGAACCAGGTCACCCAGCGCTCGCAATCCCAGGCGCTGGGCAGCACGCCTGCGGCGCTGCTGGCCTCGGCGCCCGATCTGTCGGCGCTCAAGGCCGAGTTCACGCTTGAATCAGCGCCCGAGCAAGACGGCCTGCAGTGGGTGCTGGCCAGCCCCAAGGCCAAGGACGGGCAGCTCAAAAGCGTGCGCGTGGGGTTTGCGGGCGAGCAGTTGGCGGCGCTCGACATCCTGGACAGCTTTGGCCAGCGCTCGCTGATCCGCTTTACCGGCATGCAGGCCAATGCGGCGCTGCCCGCCAGCAGCTTCCAGTTCAAGCCGCCTGCCGGGGCGGATGTGGTGAAACAATAGGTTGCTATTAAAAATATAGCTGTTTGCGCTTGACGAATAAGCGCTAGAGCCACTTTTCATTCAAAAAATCAGCGTGATGTAGGCAGGACACAAACATGGCTGATTTGTTCGCACAGGAGCCTGTGGCCCCGCTGGCAGAGGCCCTTCGCCCCAAAACCCTGGACGAAGTTGTCGGTCAGTCCCATCTGCTGGGGGAGGGCAAACCGCTGAGGTTGGCCTTCCAGTCGGGCAAGCCCCATTCCATGATCTTCTGGGGGCCTCCGGGGGTGGGAAAAACCACGCTGGCTCGCCTCACGGCCACGGCCTTCAAATGCGAGTTCATCGCCTTGTCTGCGGTGTTCTCCGGGGTCAAAGACATCCGCGCGGCCATGGAGCAGGCCCAGCAGAACCTGGCCATGGGCAAGCACACCATCTTGTTCGTGGACGAAATCCACCGGTTCAACAAGTCCCAGCAAGACGCTCTTCTCCCTTATGCGGAAAGTGGCCTGGTCACCTTCATTGGCGCCACCACCGAGAATCCTTCGTTTGAAGTGAACTCGGCGCTGTTGTCGCGCGCCCAGGTTTATGTCTTGAAGTCGCTGACAGACGAAGAGCTGAGGCTGCTGCTTGTTCGCGCCCAAGAAATCGCCCTTGGCCATCTTCAGTTTGACGACCTGGCAAGGGACACCATCATTGGTTATGCAGACGGAGATGCCAGAAGGTTCTTGAACCTGCTGGAACAGACAAGCACAGCCGCCAATGCTTCTGGAATCACGGCGATCACAGCGGACTTCTTGCAGAACGCCTTGACCCTGAACAGTCGGCGTTTTGACAAAGGCGGGGACAACTTCTATGACCAGATTTCTGCCTTGCACAAGTCGGTGCGGGGCTCCCACCCTGATGCGGCCCTCTATTGGCTGACGCGCATGTTGGATGGAGGCGCTGATGCCCGCTATCTGGCACGGCGTATCGTGCGCATGGCTTGGGAAGACATTGGCTTGGCGGACCCGCGGGCCATGCAGATTGCCAACGATGCCGCCTTGACCTACGAGCGGTTGGGCAGCCCGGAAGGAGAGTTGGCCTTGGGGCAAGCGGTCATCTATCTGGCCGTGGCGGCCAAAAGCAACGCGGGCTACAACGCCTACAACCAGGCCAAGGCTTTCGTGAAGCAGGACAAGAGCCGCGAGGTGCCGGTTCACCTGAGAAATGCCCCCACCAAGCTCATGAAAGAACTGGGTTATGGGCATGAATACCGGTATGCCCACGACGAACCCAATGCCTATGCTGCTGGGGAGACCTATCTTCCTGACGGCATCGAAGAGCCTGGTTGGTATCAGCCAGTGCCCAGAGGCATGGAAGCGAAGATTGCGGAAAAGCTGGCTTACCTGCGACAGCTGGATGCAGATGCAGGCAAGGAGTGATGGCGGCGGCTTCGCCGCTCAGATCAGCCCCAGTTGGCGCGCCTGCAAGGCGGCCTCAGCGCGGCTGCTGATGTTGAGCTTGCGGTAGATGTTTTTGACATGGTCGCCCACGGTGTGGCGCGAAATGCCGAGCGCGATGCCGATGTCCGCAATGCGCACGCCCTGAGCCAGCAGCCCCAGCACATCCCGCTCGCGCGCGCTGAGGTCGGAGGCCGTGGGCGCCTGCGCGGCTGGCGGCGGCTGAAAGTGGCGCAGCAGCCGACGCGCAATGGCCGGTGACAATGGTGGCTGTCCTTGGGCGATGCCTTGCAGTTGCAGGGCCAGCCAGGCCGTGGGGTGGTCCTTGAGCAGATAGCCTTGCGCGCCCGCCTGCAGCGCCTGAAAGAGATGGTCATCGTCGTCGTGGATGGAAGCCACGACCACGGCGCACTGGGGCTGGCTCTGGGCCAGCCGCCCGATCAGGTCCAGGCCGCTGCCGTCACCCAGGGCCAGGTCGATCAGCGCCAGGTCGAAGGGGGTGCCGCTGTCGATGACCGTTAGCGCTTCGCGCACGCAGCGCGCCTGGGTGCAGGGCACGGGGCCGAAAGCGGCCACGATGGCGTCCTGCAGCATGGCCAGGGCGTCTGCCAGATCGTCCACAAGCAAGATGTGTTTCATGCGGTCTCCTGCGTGGCGGTTGGGGGAGCGGACGCGGGCGCCAGGGGCAGGCGCAGCGAGACCTCGGTGCGCCCGTCCGCCAGGGTGCGGGCCTCTAGCTGCGCACCATATTCATCGAGCCGGTGGCGCATGCCGCGCAGCCCACGCCCTTCGGCCCATTGGGCGGGGCTGGTGGGCGCGCCGTCGTTGCGCACCCACAGGGTCAGGTGCTCGGCGGCAAGCTCCACGCAGATGTCCACATGGTGCGGGTGGCCGTGTTTGAGGGCGTTGGTCAGGCTCTCGCGCAGGGCCCTTTCGACCACCGATTTCTGGCGCGACCCCAGCTCCCAGGTGCTTTGCTGCGGCGCGCTCCAGGCCAGGGCAACGCCCGCCGCGTCGCACCGGGCCGTGGCTTCTGCACGCCAGTCGGCCAGGGCGTCGGCCAGTGGGATGGCATGCGCATCCATCACATTCAAGGCGGTGCGCAGGTCGTTCATCGCAGCGCGTGCCAAGTCGGTGAGTTCTGGCGACTGGGCGCGGTGAATCAGCATCAGCAAACGAGCGCCCACGTCGTCGTGCATGTCGCGCGCAATGCGCTTGCGTTCGTCGTGGGCACCGCGCTCGTGGGCGTCGCGGCTGCTTTCGGCCTCGTTCATGAGCTGGGACAGCGCGTTGACGAAGGCAGCATCTTTGGTGGAGAACAGACGCTGCCCCCTGGATGGGTAGCTGAGGCTGTGTGCGCCCAGCCCTCCGCTGGCAGGAACACGCAGCATCAGCCCGCCTTCATCGATCTGCGCGTGCGGCTGGGTGAAATCAGGGTCGGGTTCCAGGTGCAGTGGGTCGTACAGGCGGCGCAGCAGATCCTTCCAGGCGCCCTCTTGCGCCTGGCGGGAAGGCTGGAACGCAATGTGCACCACGTCAGGCATCAGCTCATGCAACTGCATGCCGGGCCGCTGCGTCAGGCGTTGCCACAGCCACTGTCGGGCCGGGAAGTACAGGGCGCCGCAGATCCACAGCGAAACGCCCAGCGCGGGTCCGGCAGACCAATCGAGTGCCAGGATCAGCAGCGCGTCCACCCCCACCACGGCCAGCGCGCCGCCCAGCCACATCAGCATGCGAAACGCCCACTCGTCCAGGTCGAACAGCCGGTAGCGGCGCAGCCCCAAGGCGATGCCAATGTAGATGAAAAGAAAAAAACCGAAGGCATAGCCCTGCGGCATGGGGGGGAGCCAGCCCAGCAGGGCCGTGGTGATGATGAGCAGGATGAACAGGCCGCTGCCCAGCAGCATGGACAGAATGAACCAGCGCAGCGCAGCCCGATGCAAAGGGTCGCCACGGCTTTTGCGCCACTGCACGGCGGCGAAAGCCATGGCCAGCAACATTTCGGTGACGACGGACAGCTGCATGCCCACGCCAGGGTTGGGGGCGATGCGCAGCACATCCGTCAGCCACCACAGGTTGAAGGCCAGAAAGAACCAAATCATGTACACCGGCCGTGCCAGCGGACGGGGATGGGTCAGGAAAATCGTGCCAAGTGCCGCTCCAAACATGATGGAGCCCCAGTGGTTGAGTGCGTTGAGCGTGAAAAACAGATCCCCCGGTAGCGCCAGTTCTCGGCTGCTATAGACCGCCGCAGGCATCGCAAACACCGGAAACATCAACCCGGTAATGCCGAACATGCGCGCGCCCCAGTCGCGTGGGCGCAGTACCCACACCCAGCAGGCAATGAGGCAACCGGTGACGGACACCACCAGTTGGAACCAGAACAGCATGGGCAGCGCGCTGATGGGGCGGCTTTGGGGCTCAACGAGCGTGTCCCCGGCCACCCCGGCGGCGTTCCAGTACAGGGTGACTTGCGGCTTCGCCAGCACGGCGGTGATCTGCTGCTGGCGCTGGAAGAAGCCGTCGATCTGGGCGTAGGTGCCCATCACATCGGGCTCCTCGATCAGATCGATGGCCTGGAGCTGGATGGCAGCCTGGTGGGCGGAGGCGGCACCGCCTTGGACGGCGAGCAACGCGGCGCCCGCCGGAACAGAGGCCGAAGGCCCCTGGCTGCTTTCCACGCGCACCAGGTCGCCATCCGTGGCGAGCTGCAGGCCCAGCCACGGAGCCTGGATTGCCAGGCCAATGGCCAGAGCCACCGCCGCCAGCGTGTATGCGAACGCCGCAAACAGCCAGCGTGACGGAGGGCGCGGTACGGGGTTCTGCGATGTCATGGTTGGTCGGTGAATGTAGGGGTTCAAGCCTGGGGTGACCACCCCCGAGAACGCGGGATTGTCTTGGCACAGGCTCTGGTTGAACAATTTGCCCCGGATACATTTTTTAACCGATACATGGGGGTGTGAGCATGAAACAAGGTGTTTTGGTCCAATCGGGATGGAGCCAACTGCGGCGCGTGACGCTGCTTGCGGCGACCGCTGCGCTGGTGGCCTGCGGCGGGGGGGATGGTGATGGCTCGGGAGGCAGCACGCCTGCTCCTGCGGCCACCAGCCTGGCGGGTACTGCGGCCGTGGGTGCGCCCATCGCCGGAGGTACGGTGCAGGTGCGATGCGCCGGCGGCAATGTGCTGGAGTCCACTACCAACGCGAGCGGCACCTGGAAAGTGGACACCACCGGCCAGACCTTGCCCTGCGCGGTTCGCGTGACGGGCGGCAGCTTGGCCGCCGGTCAGGCCTACCATTCCATCGCGCTGTCCTTTGACACCCTCAACATCACGCCGCTGACCGACCTCATCGTCGCCAACGCCACTGGCAAGCTGCCCGCCACCTGGTGGGGCGGTACAGGCCCCACCGACCTGGCTGGCCTGACGCCCGCCAGCGTCGAGAAAGCGTTGACTGCCCTGCGGACGGCCCTGGGCCTGCAAGTGCTGCAGACTTTTGATCCGCGCACCGTGGTTTTTGCTGCCACGCCCAAGGACAAGGTGGATGATGTGCTGGAGGCGCTGTGGCAAGCCCTGTCCACCCTGGGCATGGACTATGCGGCGCTTGTGAGTGCGGCAAGCAACACCAGTTTCACGCTGTCGGACGGCTTCCGGATCACCCTGGGCAATGCGCACACCACGATCACCGTGGGCGGCAGCGGAACGGGTGGCGGAACCGGGGGCACGGGCAACGGCGGCAACTACACGCTGACGTTGAATGTCAACGCGGGTGGAGTGACGGCACCGCCGGTCACCATCACCAACGTGCCCAAGCCCGCCACGCAGGCCGAGTTCTGCAGCGATATTGCGAGCACATCGTCCGGCATCGGGCTTAGCCAGACCGTGCAGGGAGGCTCCGGCACGCTAACCATCAATAGCTGCTCTTTCAGCGGGAACACCGGCAACGTATCGGCTACGCTGGCCATCACGTCGCCCGTGGCGATGACCGTGCCTTACACGGTCACCTACACCTACCACTGAGCCTGCAACGGGCTGGCGAGGGCGTTGCCCTCGCCCTGTCTGCATGCCGCCATGCCCTGTCAGGGCTGGCGGCTTTTTTCATGGCTGCGCGTGGGGCGAAAAAGTGCGGGGAAAAAAGGGTGAAAGCGCGCTTTATGCAAATCATGCATGGGTTAGGTAATAAGTTAACAAATCAATATTCCTGCGTGCATCAAGATTTCTTATGAAGTCCGCTGCCCGCTGATGGGGCCAAAACCCGAGGGAAAACCCCGCCCGGCATGGATAGGGTGCCTTGTGACTACTCGCTACAATTCCGGCCACAAACCCGCACAGTTGCACGTCTGGCGGGTTTTTTGCTAGATGGCAGTCGGGCCCACAAGGCTGTACCGATTCCGGTGCCTGAGCGGTGGGTGCGTCACAAACGAAGGACTTCTCTTATGGACATTTTGCTGCAACAGATCATCAACGGTCTGGTACTCGGCAGCATGTACGCCTTGATAGCCTTGGGCTACACCATGGTGTACGGCATTATTCAACTCATCAATTTTGCCCACGGCGAGGTGCTCATGATCGGCGCCCTGACCAGTTGGAGCTGTATTGGAATGATGCAGGCGGCCATGCCGGGCGCGCCGGGCTGGACGATTTTGCTGCTGGCGACCCTCATCGCCTGCGTGGTCGCCGCTACGCTCAACTTCGTGATTGAGAAAGTGGCTTACAGGCCCTTGCGCAACAGCCCGCGCCTGGCCCCGCTGATCACCGCGATCGGGATGTCCATCCTGCTGCAAACGCTGGCGATGATCATCTGGAAGCCCAACTACAAGCCCTATCCAACGCTGCTGCCCAGCACGCCGTTTGAAGTGGGTGGCGCCTATATCACCCCCACGCAGATCCTGATTCTGGGCGTGACGGCGGTGGCACTGGCTTCGCTGGTCTACTTGGTCAACCACACCAACCTGGGCCGCGCCATGCGCGCCACGGCAGAAAACCCCCGCGTGGCGTCCCTGATGGGCGTGAAGCCCGACATGGTGATCTCGGCCACCTTCATCATCGGTGCCGTGCTGGCGGCCATCGCCGGCATCATGTATGCGTCCAACTACGGTACGGCGCAGCACACCATGGGCTTTTTGCCCGGCCTCAAGGCTTTCACGGCGGCGGTGTTCGGCGGCATCGGCAATCTGGCAGGCGCGGTGGTCGGCGGCATTTTGCTGGGCCTGATCGAAGCGATTGGCTCGGGCTACATCGGCACGCTCACGGGCGGCCTCTTGGGCAGCCACTACACCGACATCTTTGCGTTCATCGTGCTCATCATCATCCTGACGCTGCGCCCCTCGGGCCTGCTGGGTGAGCGTGTGGCCGATCGCGCCTGAGGAGCCTTTCACCATGAAGAACACCAAAACCAACTGGATCATCGGCGCCGTGGCGCTGCTGGTGCTGCCGCTGATCCTGCAATCCTTCGGCAACGCCTGGGTGCGTATTGCCGACCTGGCTCTGCTGTATGTGTTGCTGGCCCTGGGCCTGAACATCGTGGTCGGCTACGCCGGCCTGCTCGACCTGGGCTACGTGGCGTTCTACGCCGTGGGGGCCTATCTGTTTGCCTTGATGGCATCGCCCCACCTGGCGGACAACTTCGCGGCCTTTGCGGCTATGTTCCCCAATGGCCTGCACACTTCGCTATGGCTGGTGATACCGGCTGCGGCGATATTGGCGGCGTTTTTTGGGGCGCTATTAGGGGCGCCCACGCTGAAGTTGCGTGGTGACTATCTGGCCATCGTGACCTTGGGCTTCGGTGAAATCGTCCGTATTTTCCTGAACAACCTGGACCACCCCATCAACCTGACCAACGGCCCCAAGGGCCTCGGGCAGATCGACTCGGTCAAGATTTTTGGCCTGGACCTGGGCAAGCGACTGGAGCTGTTCGGCTTTGACATCAGCTCGGTCACGCTCTATTACTACCTGTTCCTGGTTCTGGTGGTCGTCAGCGTCATCATTTGCTACCGCCTGCAGGATTCGCGCGTTGGCCGTGCCTGGATGGCCATCCGCGAAGACGAAATCGCCGCCAAGGCCATGGGCATCAACACCCGCAACCTGAAGCTGCTGGCGTTTGCCATGGGTGCCTCGTTCGGCGGTGTCTCGGGTGCCATGTTCGGCGCCTTCCAGGGCTTCGTGTCGCCCGAGTCGTTCAGCCTGATGGAGTCGGTCATGATCGTCGCCATGGTGGTGCTGGGCGGTATCGGCCACATCCCCGGTGTGATTTTGGGCGCCGTGCTGCTGTCGGCCCTGCCCGAGGTGCTGCGCTACGTGGCAGGCCCGCTGCAGGCCATGACGGACGGCCGCCTTGACTCTGCCATCCTGCGCCAGTTGCTGATTGCCTTGGCCATGATCATCATCATGCTGATGCGTCCCCGCGGCCTGTGGCCATCGCCCGATCACGGCAAGAGCCTGACGCAGAAGACCTGAAGACGAACACCACAGAAAGTTAGCAATGACAGAGAAATCCAATGAGGTGGTGCTGAAGGTCGCCGGTATTTCCAAGCGCTTCGGCGGCTTGCAGGCCTTGTCCGACGTAGGTATCACCATCAAGCGCGGCCAGGTCTATGGCCTGATCGGCCCCAACGGTGCGGGCAAGACCACGTTTTTCAACGTGATCACCGGCCTGTACACGCCCGACAGCGGCAGCTTTGAGCTGGCTGGCAAGCCCTATGAACCCACGGCCGTGCACGAGGTGGCCAAGGCGGGTATTGCCCGCACGTTCCAGAACATCCGCCTGTTTGCTGAAATGACAGCGCTGGAGAACGTGATGGTGGGCCGCCATATCCGTACCAAGTCCGGCCTGTTCGGCGCGGTGCTGCGCACCAAGAGCTTCAAGGCCGAAGAGGCTGCGATCGCCAAGCGCGCGCAGGAGCTGCTCGAATACGTGGGCATCGCCAAGTTCGCCGACTACAAGGCGCGCACGCTGTCCTACGGCGACCAGCGTCGCCTGGAGATTGCCCGTGCCCTGGCCACCGACCCGCAGCTCATCGCGCTGGACGAGCCCGCCGCTGGCATGAACGCCACCGAAAAGGTGCAGCTGCGCGAGCTGATCGACCGCATCCGCAACGACAACCGCACCATCTTGCTCATCGAGCACGATGTGAAGCTGGTGATGGGCCTGTGCGACCGCGTGACGGTGCTCGACTACGGCAAGCAGATCGCCGAAGGCAACCCTGCCGAAGTGCAGAAGAACGAAAAAGTGATTGAGGCCTATCTGGGCACCGGAGGACATTGAGCATGGCCGAAAAATCCAACAAGATACTGCTGCAGGTCAAGGGCCTGAAAGTGGCCTACGGCGGTATCCAGGCCGTCAAGGGCGTGGACTTCGAAGTGCGCGAAGGCGAACTGGTCTCGCTCATCGGCTCCAACGGCGCCGGCAAGACGACCACCATGAAGGCCATCACCGGCACGCTGCCCATGAACGATGGCGACATCGAATACCTGGGCAAGAGCATCAAGGGCAAGGGCGCCTGGGACCTGGTCAAGGAAGGCCTCGTGATGGTGCCGGAAGGCCGTGGCGTGTTCGCGCGCATGACCATCACCGAGAACCTGCAGATGGGCGCCTACATCCGCAAGGACAAGGCGGGCATCCTGGCCGACATCGAGAAGATGTTCACCATCTTCCCGCGCCTGCGCGAGCGCAAGGACCAGCTGGCGGGCACCATGTCGGGCGGTGAGCAGCAAATGCTGGCCATGGGCCGCGCGCTGATGAGCCAGCCCAAGGTGCTGCTGCTGGACGAGCCCTCCATGGGCCTGTCGCCCATCATGGTGGACAAGATCTTTGAAGTGGTGCGCGACGTGTACGCCCTGGGCGTGACCATCGTGCTGGTGGAGCAGAACGCCAGCCGCGCGTTGGCCATCGCCGACCGTGGCTACGTGATGGAGTCCGGCCTGATCACCATGACCGGCCCTGGCCAGGAGCTGCTGAGCGACCCCAAGGTGCGCGCTGCGTACCTGGGCGAATAAGCCGCCACCGCAGGCTGCAGGCAGTGGCGCCTGTTTTGCGGGCGCTTCCCATCAAGGCACTCCCTGCGGGCGGTGCCTTTTTTTGTGGGCGCGCCGGAGCCGCGGGTGTATTGATTTGCTATTATTTTGATAGCTGTTTGCGCTTGTGTAGAAAGCGCCAGTGGCTCATTTTGTTCATAATTCAGCTCTGCCGCACGCCCGAATCCACCTCGCCATGAACGCACTTTCCTCTTTGCCCATCCCGCTGCAGACCGTGTTGCTGCTGGTGGCCAGCAATGTGTTCATGACCTTTGCCTGGTATGGGCACCTCAAGAACCTTGCGTCCTCGCCTTGGTACGTGGCTGCGCTGGTCAGTTGGGGGATCGCTCTGTTCGAGTACCTGCTGCAGGTGCCCGCCAACCGGATCGGCTTCACCCAGTTCAACGTGGGGCAGCTCAAGATCATGCAGGAAGTGATCACGCTGGCCGTGTTTGTGCCGTTTGCCGTGTTCTACATGGGCCAGCCCCTCAAGTGGGACTACCTCTGGGCAGGTCTGTGCCTGGTGGGTGCGGTGTACTTCATCTTTCGTGGTGGCTGACCGCTGTGCGCAGCGGGCGGCTGCAGGGCGCGCAGGCGCCAGCCGGGGTGGAGCAGACGGTTAAACTCCCCCCGTTACGAAAAGTCATGCGTTTGTCATGATTTCGCCTTCTTTCAAAAATTCGATCCCGTTCCAGGAGTTCACATGCTGTTTGCCAAGCTGTTGCCACGCGAAGGCAATTTTTTCGAAATGTTCAACCAGCATGCGGACCGCATCGTCGAGGCCGCTCGGGCCTTTTCGCAACTGGTGGCGAACTACGGCGACCCGCACCTGCGCGACAAGTACAACCAGGACGTGGACAACGCCGAGCGCGCGGCCGACCGCGTGACGCACGAGGTGAACAAGGCCATCCACAAGACCTTCATCACCCCCATCGACCGTGAGCAGATCCACACGCTGATCAACACCATGGACGACGTGGCCGACCTGATCCAGGACTCTGCCGAGACCATGGCGCTGTACGACGTGCGCCACATGACGGAAGAAATCACCCGCCTCACCGACCTGAGCCTCAAGTGCTGCGAGCGTCTGCGCGATGCCGTCAAGCTCCTGGACAAGATCGCCGACCCGGCCGTGGCCGAGGCCGCGCTCAAGACCTGCGAAGAGATCGACAAGCTCGAGTCTGACGCCGACCGCGTGATGCGCAGCGCCATGAGCAAGCTGTTCCGCGAGGAGCCCGACGTGCGCGAGGTGATCAAGCTCAAGGCCATCTATGAGCTGCTGGAGACCATCACCGACAAGTGCGAGGACGTGGCCAACTGTATCGAGGGCATCGTCCTCGAAAACTCCTGATCCGGCGGGCAGACCAGCATGGAAACCGTACAGACGGCCCTGTGGGTTGTGGTGATGCTCGTGGCGCTTGCGATCCTGTTCGACTTCATGAACGGGTTTCACGATGCCGCCAATTCGATTGCCACGGTGGTCTCCACCGGCGTGCTCAAGCCCGCGCAGGCGGTGCTGTTCGCGGCGTTCTTCAACTTCATTGCGATTTTTGTCTTTCACCTGAGCGTGGCGGCCACGGTGGGCAAGGGCATCGTGCAGCCGGGCATCGTGGACACCCATGTGGTGTTCGGCGCCCTGGTCGGCGCCATCACCTGGAACGTGATCACCTGGTACTACGGCATCCCCAGCAGCTCCTCGCATGCGCTCATCGGCGGCATCGTGGGGGCGGTGATCGCCAAGGCGGGTTCGGGTGCGTTGCTGTCCTCAGGCATCCTCAAGACGGTGGCGTTCATCTTCGTCTCGCCGCTGCTTGGTTTCTTGCTGGGCTCGATCATGATGGTGGCCGTGGCGCACATCTTCCGGCGAACCCGGCCGAGCCGGGTGGACAAATGGTTCCGCCGCCTGCAACTGGTGTCCGCCGGGGCCTACAGCCTGGGCCACGGCGGCAATGACGCCCAGAAGACCATCGGCATCATCTGGCTGCTGCTGATCGCCACGGGCTATTCATCGGCCTCTGACGCAGCGCCGCCCACCTGGACCATTGTGAGCTGCTACGTGGCCATTGGCCTTGGAACCATGTTCGGCGGCTGGCGCATCGTGAAAACCATGGGCCAGAAGATCACCAAGCTCAAGCCCGTGGGCGGTTTCTGCGCCGAGACGGGCGGGGCGCTGACGCTGTTCCTCGCCACCACGCTGGGCATTCCGGTGTCCACCACCCACACCATCACCGGCGCCATCGTCGGCGTGGGCTCCACCCAGCGCGCCAGCGCCGTGCGCTGGGGTGTGGCGGGCAACATTGTGTGGGCCTGGATACTGACCATTCCGGCCAGCGCGTTTGTGGCCGCCGTGGCCTACTGGCTCAGCCTGCAGTTTTTCTGACAGTGTTTTCTTTTTGCTATATTTTTTATAGCTGCTAGCGCTTGTTCAATAAGCGCTAGCACCCGATTTCACTGCGAAATCTTGCGCGCTTCCTCGATCTGGTATTCAAAGTACCGCTGAAAGCTGAACGCCAGGCTGGCCATCAGCACTGCGGTGCCAAACATCAGCGAGACCACGATGGCGCCGATGGTGATCCATTGGGTTCGGCCCGCGGGCGCATCGGGTGCGGCCGTGGGGTTGTAGCGTGCGTTCCAGGCCTCGGGCGTCTTGAGCGCAAACAAGATGGCCTGCAGGGCGCAGCCAGCGATCGTGAAGCCCAGCAGCGGGATCAGCATCCAACTGTAGTGATCGTCCTGCCCTAGCTGTTGCACCCGCTGGATGCCGTAGATGCCCAGCGCTGTCGGGATAGGGAGCAGCCAGCCCAGCAGGTCGGAGAGGCCATGCAGGTAAAAGCGGTGCAGGCCCAGCGGTCCGCCCAAAAAGGCGAGCCAGGCCGCCACGGTCTTGTTCTTCATGTGTTGCTGCTTCCTTCATTCATTCATTTATTCGGGGGATGTGGTGTCGCCCGCGCCCAGGGTTTTTTCCATGAGCACGATGTCGCGCCAGGCGCCAAACTTCCAGCCCACCGAGCGCATGATGCCCACGTCGGTGAACCCCAGCGCGCGGTGCACCCCGATGGAGCCTGCGTTGGCCGAGTCGCCAATCACTGCCAGCAGCTTGCGCGCGCCCGCCGTCTCGGCCTGCACGGCCAACTCGGTCAAAAGCTTGCGGCCCAGGCCCATGCCACGGGCCTGTTCGGCGATGTAGATCGAGTCCTCGGCCGAAAAACGGTAGGCTGGGCGCGGCTTGAACCAGTTGGCATAGGCAAAGCCCAGCACCTGCCCGTCCTTTTCAGCCACCAGCCAGGGCAGGCCGCGCGCCAGCACGTCGGCGCGGCGGCCCGCCATGTCGGCTTCAGACGGCGGATCGATCTCGAAGGTGCCCGTGCCGTGAAGGACGTGGTGTTGGTAAATCGCCGTGATGGCGGGGATATCGCTGTCGGTGCTGGGGCGGATGGTGGGCATATTGAAGTGCGTGATGCACATTTACGTGCTTACGAAAGCAGGGGAAAGGCCCGGCAACTAGGCGCAGGACGCGCCGCAGTATAGATACTGCAAGCGGCCTGCAACGACGTGGCAGGGCCTTTCCCCTGCTTTCCCGAAGGGTTG
>NZ_JAPUDY010000056.1 GCF_027492855.1 Acidovorax sp. | reverse complement strand
CGCTCCAGACCTGCCAGATGGCAAAGGCCAGGAACAGCGCGGGCACCGAGATCCAGAGGTTGAGTTTGGCGACGGCCTCGCCTTCGCGCTCCCAGAACGTCTTGTCCTCGGGAGCCCAGAGGGTGAGCAGACGCCCCTGGCGCCCGCTGTTGGTAGTGGCAGACATGGTGATGGGTTCCTTGCAAAAAATCAGCGGACGGCGGCCGGGGCGGCAGCAGCACCCTGCGTGCCCATGAGATGGGTGCGGCGCACTTCAGTGAAGTACATCCAGATGAGCGAGACCCACACCACGCCGTACATCAGCATGAAAGCGCTGGAGCGGATGCCGGTGAGATCCATCAGCGCACCGAACAGGATGGGCAAGATGAAGCCCCCCATGCCACCCGCCAGGCCCACGATGCCGCTGATGGCGCCGATGTTCTGGGGATAGTCGTCGCTGATGTACTTGAAGACGCTGGCCTTGCCGAAGGCCCAGGCAATGCCCAGCAGGAACATGAGGCCGGTGAACACATACACGTTCAGGCCGATGTGGAAGGTCTTGGGGCCGTTGACGGTGGCGATGGTGAAATCGGTCTGTGGGTACGACAGCAGGAACAGGCAGATCCAGCTCACCCACATCACCCACCAGGTCACGCTGTGCGCGCCATATTTGTCGCTGAGCATGCCGCCGATGGCGCGCAGCACACCGCCAGGCAGCGAGAAGCAGGCCGCCAACAGCGCGGCCACGCGGATATCGAGGCCAAACTCGCCCACGTAGTACTGCACCATCCACAGCGACAGCGCCACATAACCGCCGAACACGATGCTGTAGTACTGGCAGTACTTGAGCACCTTGGGGTCCTTCAGCGCCTTGAGCTGGTCGGTGAACTTGACGTTGCTGGGCACCAGGTGGGCCGGGTCGCTGTAGCTGAAGATCCAGAACAACACCAGCGTGCCGAGCATGATGGCCGCGTACACCTGGGGCACCATGGTCCAGCCAAAGGCCACCAGCAGCACCGGGGCCACGAACTTGTTGACGGCCGCGCCCGAGTTGCCCGCGCCGTACACGCCCATGGCCGTGCCCTGGCGGTTCTTGGGGAACCAGCGGGCCACATAGGGCGTGCCCACCGAGAACGAGCCGCCTGCCAGGCCCACGAACAGGCCGATGGTGAGAAAGTGCCAGTATTCGGTGGCGTAGCCCATCATCCAGATGGCGGGCACGGTGGTGGCCATCACGGCGGCCATCACGATGCGGCCGCCGTACTTGTCGGTCCAGATACCGAGTGGCACCCGCACCAGCGAGCCCGTGAGCACGGGCATGGACATGAGCAAACCGAACTGCGTGGAGTTCAGGTTGAGCATCTTCTTGATAGGGATGCCGATGACGCCGAACATCATCCAGACCATGAAGCAGACTGTGAATGCGAAGGTGCTGACGATCAGCACCGACCAGGCCTGGCGGGTGCGCTGCGGGCTGTCGCCCGGGGGCAAGGGGGTATGTGCCATTGCGCTAGTCCTCTCTTTTTGGGATGTAAGCAATGGTCACGCCGATGGCCGGTTTTGCACATCCTTCGCTAGAGGGTGTACGGCGCGGCAAAGGGAGTAGTCACTAAGGCAAGGCCATCGTCCAAAAGAACTATGTCTTGCCAGGGCGCGCTGGCAACGGCGGCCAAACGCTCCCAATTCAGGAGCGGCTAGCGCTTATCCACTCTGGATTTCAAAAGGAAATAGCTAAAAATCGCCACCAACAAAGCGCAAGCAGCTCTCATTTTGAGAGCAAACAAAACACCTGCTGCCCCTGGCACGGGGCGTCAGCTACTCCACGCGCTGGCGGTCCGAGGCATACACCGCTGCCTGCACGCGGGAGGTGAGGCTCAGCTTGCGCAGGATGTGCTGCACGTGGATTTTTACCGTGGTCTCGGCGATGTCCAGCGTGCGTGCGATTTCCTTGTTGCTGGCGCCGCGCGCAATCTCGCGCAGCACGTCTTCCTCGCGCGGCGACAGCGGCGTGCAGCCACCCGCGGTCGCAGCCTCGGCCTGCGGAGGCGGTGGCGACGTTTCGGGTGCACCCTGCGACTGAAAGGCCGCCACCAGCTTGCCCATCAGCTCGGGGCTGACCACAGGCTCGCCCCGCGCTGCGCGGCGGATGGCTTGCGCAAGCAGGTCGCCGTCGATGGTCTTGAGCAGGTAGCCCTGCGCGCCGTTGCGCAACGCCGTTGCCAGGTCCTGCGCGTCTTCGCTCACGGTGAGCATCAGCACGCGCGATGTGGGCGACACCTCGCGCAGACCCTGGATGGCATCCACCCCCATCACACCCGGCAGGTGGTTGTCGAGCAGGATCACCTGGGGCTGCAGCCGGGGCGCCAGCCGCAGGGCCTCGGCCGCGTCGCCCGCCTCGCCCACCACTTGCAGGCCGTCGTCCTGGCCCAGCAGGGCGATAAGCCCGCGCCGGAACAGCGTATGGTCGTCCACCACCAGCAGCGTGACGGGCGCCGCCGCAGACTCCGGCAGCGAGGGCTGGGCCAAGGATGACAGGGTGGTCGTCATGGGGTGTGTACTTCCTGCAGTGCGGCGATGGGGGTTTTGTCGTTGGCCACGGGCCGCGCCTGGGCGGTGGATGGCGAACGTGGCGCGGTGACGGGCTCGGGGGCCACCGTGGGCATTTCGATGCATACGGTGGTGCCCTGCCCTGGTCCGGATTCCACCTGCACCACGGCCCCGATGCGCTGGGCACGCTCGCGCATGATGCCCAGGCCCACGTGCAGCGAGTCGGGCGGCACGGAGGCCACGTCAAAGCCCGAGCCGTTGTCCCGCACCTCGAAGCGCCAGCGCGGATGGCGGTGCACGAGCAGCTCTACCCGCGTGGCGCCAGAGTGCTTGCGCACGTTCGACAATGCTTCCTGCACCATGTGCAGCACCTGGATTTGCAGGTCGGGCGCCAGCGGCAGGCCGTGGCCCACCATGCCCAGCGTGGTGGCAGTGCCTGTCTGGTGCTCGAACTTGGACAGCGTGGCGCGCAGCGCGGATTCGATGTCTTCCTCGCTGGTGCGCGTGCGAAAGTGCACCAGCAGTTCGCGCACGTCGGAATAACACTCGCGCACGCCCACGTCCAGCTCGCCCATGCTGCGGTCGCGTTTGGCCTCGTCGCCACGCGCCACCGCGTCGCGCAGCAGCTGGGTCTGTATCTTGAGGAAGGCGAGCGACTGCGCGATGGAGTCATGCAGCTCGCGCGCCAGCAGGCTGCGCTCCTCGGCCACGGCGGCCTCACGCTCCAGCGCGGTGGCGCGCAGGCCCTCCATGGCGCTGGCCAGATGGCGGGTCATGGCCTCTAGCAGCTCACGCACCTCGTCGGTCAGCTCGACCTGGGCGCGAAAGAACAGGTCCACCTCGCCCAGCAGGCGCTGCTGCATCTGCACAGGGATGGTCACCATGGTCTGGAACCCCGCATCGCGGCAGTGCGGCAGCGCCACCTCGGTCGATGGCGTGATGGGAATGACGCGCGTGCGCGCCTGGGCCTGTGGCTGGCCACACAGGCACGAGCCGGTGTGCAGGCAGTGCTCGCCGTCAGACATGGCGCGGGGCAGGCCGTCGCCCGCCAGCAGCACATAACGCTCGTTGGCCTCGTTGGACCAGCGCACGGCGGCAGCGTCGGCCCCGGCCACGCGGCGGATCTGCCGCACAAAGCCCTGGGCCAGCAGTTCCAGGCTGCTGGCAGAAGAGGTCAGCGCGCTCACCTCATACAGCGCTGCCAGGCGCTGGTTCTGCACGGCGATGCTGGCGGTTTTTTCCTGCACCTTGTGCTCCAGGTCGTCGTGCGAGGCCTGCAGCGCATGCGCCATGAGGTTGAAGCCCGCCGAGAGCTGGCCGAATTCGTCATCGGTCTCCACCGGCAGGCGCGTGCCCAGCTCGCCCTGGCGCAGGCGGGCCTGGGCCGCCTGCAGCCGCGCCACGGGGTTGATCACCAGCAGGTAGCTCACGGCCATGAAGGTGACGGCCGCCACAATGGCCAGCGCCATCATGAACAGCTGGAACAGGTGCAGCGCCGCCGTCCAGCCCGCGATCTGGATCTCGATCGCATCCACAAAACCATCGACCTGCTGCACGAAGGCATCGGCCTGTGCCAGTGTCTGCGCCCGGTTGGGCGGCAGCGTGCTCACCCAGCCGCTGCGGGCCTGCTGCCACTGGGCGCGGATGGCTTCAAAACGCTTGCGCGTCTCGTCGCTCCAGGGCACGAACAGCGGCCGAGAGGGGTCGCCCGTGCGCAGCAGGTCCAGGCTGGCGTCAAAAAGCTGCGCGCGCGCCTGCACCGCCTCGGCCGGTTCGGTTTGCAGCACCAGCACCATGCGCATCATGTTCATGCGCAACCGGCCCGCCTCGTTCACGGCGGCGGCGCCACCTTCCAGCTTCCAGGTCACCCACAGCGTAAGGCTGATGGACGCAAGCGCCACCACGAGAAAACCTGCGCCCAGGGCCAGGAGCTTGGTGGTGAGCGTGGGGTTGGACCTCATCAAGGCAGTGTAGGCAGGGGCTTCCCGCTGGTTCTTGACTTGCGTCAAGTTTGGCCCGCGTAGCATCGCACCATGCAAACTGCGCCTTCGCCATCCTTCGCCGCCAGCGCGATTCCCAGACTGAACCGCCCCTGCCGCGCGGCCCCCGCGCTCGCCCTGGCGGCCTTTTTGGCCCTGCTGACAACCGCCTGCGCCAACACAGCGACACCCGCACCCGACGCCTGGCCCGCCCGCCTGCAGGCCCTGCTGCCCACCGATGTACTGCTGCTGGGCGAGAAACACGATGCCCCCGACCACCAGCGCCTGCAACGCGACACCGTGCAATGGCTGGCGGCCAGGGGCCAGCTTGCAGCCCTGGTGATGGAAATGGCCGAGCGCGGCCACAGCACCAGCGGCCTGCCGCGCGACGCCACCGAAGCCCAGGCACAAGCCGCCCTGCAGTGGAAGGACACCGCCTGGCCCTGGGCAGCCTATGGCCCCGTGGTGATGGCCGCCGTGCGCGCGGGTGTTCCCGTGCTGGGCGGCAACCTGCCGCGCGCCCAGATGCGTGCTGCCATGGGCAAAGCCGCTTGGGACAGGCACCTGCCCGCCCCCGCGCTGCAGCGGCAGTACGAAGCACTGCGCGAGGGCCACTGCGGCCTGTTGCCCGAGCCGCAGGTCGCGCCCATGGCCCGCATCCAGATCGCCCGCGACGCCAGCATGGCCCGCACCGCGCAAGAGGCCTTGCGCCCCGGCCAGACCGTGGTGCTGGTAGCCGGTGGTGGCCATGTGCTGCGCAGCCTGGGCATTCCCACGCACTGGCCTGAAAACTTCAATTCAAAAGTGCTTCTTGCGCAGGAAGGACAAGCGCAACCAGCTATCAAAAATGAAGCAGATACAGTGATTGAGACCCCTGCCCTACCGCCCAAGGACCACTGCGCCGAACTGCGCGAGCAGTGGGGCCAGGGCGCAGGCGCGGGGAAGTAGCCGCCTGCCCTGCCATCAGCCCGACCCGCCGCGCTGCCGCATCAGCGCCGCGAACGCATCGGCGGCCAGCGGCCGGCTGCACAGGTAGCCCTGGTAAGCGTCGCATCCGCGCTCGCGCAGAAAGGCCAGTTGTGCCTCGTCCTCCACACCCTCGGCCAGCACCGACAGGCCCATGCTGTGCCCCATGGCGATGATGGCCGCGCTGATGGCCATGTCGTCCGCGCTGGTCGGAATGTCGCGGATGAAGCTCTGGTCGATCTTGAGCACATCGATCGGAAAGCGCTTGAGCTGCGCCAGTGACGAATACCCGGTCCCGAAGTCATCCACCGCGATCCGCACGCCCAGCTTGCGCAGGCGCGTAAGCACCTGGCTCACCTCCTCGGTACGCTCGGCCAGCGCGGTTTCGGTGATCTCCAGCTCCAGCAGTTCGCTCGGAAAGCCCGAGTCGGCCAGCGCCGCCGAGGTGCAGCCCGCCAGGTCCGTCAGGTGAAACTGGCGCGGCGACACGTTGACGGCCAGCGTCATGCCAGGCAAGCCCTCTGCGCGCCACTGCTGCCCTTGGCGGCAGACCTCGCGCAGCACCCATTCGCCCAGCGGGCCGATCACGCCCGAGGTTTCCGCCACAGGGATGAAGCGGGCGGGCGAGATCAGGCCCTCCTCGGGGTCGTTCCAGCGCACCAGTGCCTCGGCCCCCAGGATGCGGCCCGTGGCAATGTCTACCTGCGGCTGGTAGTGCATCTGCAGATGGCCCTGGGCCAGCGCCAGACGCAGGCGCGATTCCAGCGCGAGCCGCTCGCGCGCGGCCTGCGTCATCGCCTCATTAAAAAAGCACCACGCGCCCCGTCCCCGGGCCTTGGCGCCATACACCGCCGCATGCGCGCCCTGCAGCAGCAGCCCGGCGGTGCTGGCGTGCTCGGGGAACATACAGATACCCACGCTCACGCCCGCCACCACCTCGAACCCGTCGGGCGAGCGCCAGGGCTCGGCCACGGCGGTGATCAGGTGCCGCGCCACGACCGCGGCCCCATCGGCGTGGCGCAGGTGGCGCGCCACCACGGCCAGTTCGTCGCCAGCGAGCCGCCCCATCACGTCGCCGGGCCTGAGGGCCGACTGCACCTGCCGCGCGATGTGCTTGAGCACCTCGTCGCCCGCGAGGTGGCCGTAGCTGTCATTCACGTCCTTGAAGCGGTCCAGGTTGAGCAGCATCACGGCAATGTGCTCGCCATCGGCCCGCGCCTCCTGCACCACCAGCTCGAGCTGCTGGCCGAACCAGGCGCGGTTGGACAGCCCGGTGAGCGCATCGTTGTGCGCCAGGAACTCCAGTTGCCGCTGGTGCGCCTTTTCTTCGGAGATGTCGGTGAACATGCACACGTAATGCGTGACCTCGCCGCTCGGGTCGCGCACGGCCGACAACGACATGTGCTCCGGAAACACCTCGCCGTTCTTGCGCCGGTTCCAGATTTCGCCCTGCCAGTGGCCTGTCTGGCGCACCGCGTTCCACATGGCCTCATAGAACGCCAGGTCGTGGCGGCCCGACTTGAACACACGCGGCGTCTTGCCCAGCAGTTCCTCCTCGGAGTAGCCCAGCAGCCGGGTGACGGCGGCGTTGGCGGACACGATACGGCTGTGCGCGTCGGTCACCACCACGCCTTCGATGGTGTTGTCCACCACGGTGGCGACCAGCCGTTGGCGGGCTTCGCTGGTCCGCAGCGCATCGCGCGCAGCCTTGATCTCGTCCATATCCTGCACCACACAAACCAGGTGCGCGGGCTCGCCGTCCGTGGCGGGTATCTGCGTCATGGTGCACAGCACCGACACCTTGCGCGCGCCGTCAGGGCGCAGGCACTCGCGTTCGTCCACGTAGTGGTCGATCTCACCCGCCAGCAGACGCGCCAGTTGGGCCACGGCGCTGTCCCGGTCCCGCACCAGCATCACCTGGTGAAAATTGAGATGGAGCACATCCGCCAGCGAAGCGCCCAGCATGTCGCATAAGCGTTCGTTGGCCCACAGAAAGCGCCCGTCCGGCGCCAGGCGTGCAAACCCCGCGGGAGCGTGGCGCACGATCTGCGACAGCTCCCGCGCCACCGACCAGCGCACCTTTTCGGCGCGGCGCATGCGCCGCAACATCCACCAGGCCACGGCGCTGGTAAACACCACATAGCCCCAGCCCTTCAGGGTCTGAAAGCGTGTGATCTGCACCGGATCGTGCACCCAGCGCGCCACCAGCACATCGCCCACGTACACCCATGCCACACCCAGCACCAGGTACAGCAGCATCCCCCGCCAGGGGGAAAAACGTGGGGCATTGCCCGGATTGACCATCGACTCCCCCGTTCCCCCAAGCGCATGGAGCCTGTTCAATGTCTTTTGGGGCCTCCAAAAAGACATTGAACAGGCTCCCCCTAACCATGCTGCGACAATTGCGCAGCTATGACCAACGCCTACATCCTTACCCTGTCCTGCCCCGACCGCCTGGGGCTGGTGCACGCCGTCTCCGGCTTTCTGCTGGAGCACGGCGGCAACATCGAAGAAGCCGCGCAATACAACGACCACGCCACAGGCCTGTTCTTCATGCGGGTGCAATTCGCCTGCGACCAGCACGACCACGCCACCCTCAAAGCCCGCCTGACCACGTTTGCAGAGCCCCACCAGATGCGCTGGACCCTGCACGCCACGGCCACGCCCATGAAGACGGTACTCATGGTCAGCAAGGAAGGCCATTGCCTCAACGACCTGCTGTTCCGTTGCAAAAGCGGCTTGCTGCCCATCGACATCCGCGCCATCATCAGCAACCACCGCGATTTCTATCAACTCGCAGCCAGCTACAACGTGCCGTTCCATCACATTCCGGTCACCGCCGCCACCAAGGTTCAGGCCGAGGCAAAGCAGTACGAGATTATCGAGGCCGAAGGGGCCGAGTTGGTGGTGCTGGCACGGTACATGCAGGTCCTGTCTCTTGACCTATGTCAAAAACTGGCCGGACGGGCTATCAACATCCACCACAGCTTCCTGCCCAGCTTCAAGGGCGCCAAGCCTTATTACCAGGCGCACGACCGGGGTGTGAAGCTCATCGGCGCCACCGCCCACTACGTGACGGCAGACCTGGACGAAGGCCCCATCATTGAGCAGGATGTAGCCCGCGCCGACCACACCGACACCGTGGAAGACCTCACCGCCCGGGGCCGCGACACCGAAAGCCTGGTGCTGGCCCGCGCCGTAAAGTGGCACAGCGAACACCGCGTGCTGCTCAACGGCCACAAAACGGTCGTCTTCCGCTAATCTCTCCCCACTGCTTCGCTCCACACCCATGACCACGGCAGCCTCATCGTCCTTTCTCAGCAGCGCGGCGCGGCGCATTCCGCCCATTCAGTGCCTGTTGACCTTCGAGGCGCTGGCGCGGCTGCGCAGCGTGACGCAGACGGCCGACGAGCTGTGCGTCACGCCCAGCGCCGTGAGCCACCGGGTCAAGCAGCTCGAGCAGATCCTGGGCGTGCGGCTGTTCGGGCGGGCCGACTTCTCGCTGACCACCGAGGGCAGCGCCTACCTGGCCCATGTGCGCGAAGGGCTGGGCGCGTTGCAGCGCTTTCCAGGGCAGGCGGCCGCGCCGGGGCGGCGCCGGCTCAAGCTGGCCGTCACGCCCACGTTCGCGCGCACCATCCTTATTCCGCGCCTGCGCCAGTTCACCGAGGCCTACCCCGAAATCGACCTGGCGCTGCAGGTGTCCATTCCGCTTTTGGATGTGGTGGCCGAAGACGCCGACCTCATGGTGCGCTACGGCCCCGGCCATTACGCCGACGTGGAGCATGTAGAAATCGCCCGCGACGTGGTCACCCCCCTGGCCTCGCCCGCCTTCATCCGCGAGCACGGTCCCTTCGAGCGCCCCGAAGACCTGGAAAACGTGTCCCTGCTGCGCAGCCCGCTGGAGCCCTGGCGCACCTGGTTCGCGGCCACGGGCCTGGACTGGGCCGAGCCCAGCGAAGGCTCGCAGTTCAACGACATCGGCCTGATGTGCGATGGCGCCGCCGCCGGCATGGGCGTGGCGCTGGTGCGCCTCAAGCTCGGAGCCCCCTGGCTGGAAAACGGCACCCTGGTGCGCCTGTTCGCCACCAACGCCCCCAGCCCTCATGCGCATTACCTATGTTGGCGCACCGGCAACATGGACCGCTGGGAATGCGCCGCGTTCGCCGAATGGCTGCGCAAAACCATGACGTAAGGCGGCGTCCCAGCTTCACTGAACCCTGGCCACCCCGAGGAATTTCCATAAAAACAGGGCCTAGCGCCTATTCAACAAGCGGTAACGGCTAGCATTTTTATAGCGCTCAGGTGTTTTTCACAGACCCCTGCAGAAATCCTCAAGCCCGCGCACACGCCCATCCCCTACAGTGGCGGCCATGAACACCGCCTCTTCCCCCACTGCGGCCCCCACCCCGGCCGAGCGCGCAGCGCGCCAGGCCGAAGTCGTCCAGGCACTGGGCCGTGCCGTGCCAGCGCACGCCTTGCTCTGGCACAACGAAGACACCACGCCCTACGAATGCGACGGGCTCACCGCCTACCGCCAGCGCCCGCTGGTGGTGTGCCTGCCCGAAACCTATGAAGAAGTGCAGGCCGTGCTCCAGGTCTGCCACCAATTGCAGGTGCCTGTGGTGGCACGCGGCGCGGGCACGGGGCTGTCGGGCGGCGCCATGCCGCACGCCATGGGCGTAACGATGTCGCTGGCCAAGTTCAACCGCATCCTCAGCCTGAGCCCCGAAAGCCGCACGGCCGTGGTGCAGTGTGGCGTGCGCAACCTGGCCATCAGCGAAGCCGCCGCGCCCTACGGCCTGTACTACGCGCCTGACCCCAGCAGCCAGATCGCCTGCACCATCGGCGGCAACGTGGCCGAAAACTCGGGCGGCGTGCACTGCCTCAAATACGGCCTCACGGTGCACAACGTGCTCAAGGTAAAGGGTTTCACCGTGGAGGGCGAGCCCGTGGAGTTCGGCAGCGAGGCGCTGGATGCCCCCGGCTACGACCTGTTGGCTGCCGTGATCGGCAGCGAGGGCATGCTCGCCGTGACCACCGAGGTCACCGTCAAGCTCATCCCCAAGCCCCAGCTTGCGCGCTGCATCATGGCCAGCTTTGACGACGTGCGCAAAGCCTGCAACGCCGTGGCTTCGGTGATCGCGGCCGGCATCATCCCTGCGGGGCTCGAGATGATGGACAAGCCCATGACCGCCGCCGTGGAGGACTTTGTGCACGCAGGCTACGACCTCACGGCCGAGGCCATTTTGCTGTGCGAAAGCGACGGCACACCCGAAGAAGTCGAGGAAGAGATCGGCCGCATGAGCGAGGTGCTGCGCGCCGCCGGGGCCACCGCCATCGCCGTGAGCCAGGACGAGGCCGAACGCCTGCGCTTTTGGAGCGGCCGCAAGAACGCCTTCCCGGCCAGCGGCCGCATCAGCCCCGACTACATGTGCATGGATTCCACCATCCCGCGCAGGCGCCTGGCCGACATCCTGCTGGCCATCCAGGAGATGGAGAAAAAATACCAGTTGCGCTGCGCCAATGTGTTCCACGCGGGCGACGGCAACCTGCACCCGCTGATCCTGTTCGATGCCAACGACGCCGACCAATTGCACCGCTGCGAGCTTTTTGGCGCCGACATTCTGGAGACCAGCGTGGCCATGGGCGGCACGGTGACGGGCGAGCACGGCGTGGGCGTGGAAAAGCTGAGCAGCATGTGCGTGCAGTTTTCTGCCGAAGAGAACGCGCAGATGTTCGGCCTCAAGCATGCGTTCGACCCGGCGGGCCTGCTCAACCCCGGCAAGGTGATCCCCACGCTCAACCGCTGCGCGGAATACGGAAAAATGCTGGTGCGCGGCGGGCAGATCAAGCACCCGGATCTGCCGAGGTTCTAGAAACAACCTGGGCGCCCCCGCCCAACGGGCCTCAGGGCGACCCGTCGTCGTCTGGCAGCGGGGGGCGCTCGCGCTCCCTCATAGCCCGCAGGCGGTGCATGCTGGCGAGCGCGCTGGCAATTTCGTGTCGCGTCAGCGGCCTGGGCCATACCTCCTGGCTCTGCTGCGGTGGCCGTGCATCGCTGTCGCCGAACACCATGGACTGCTGCATCCCGGCAAACGCCGGGCCTCCCTCATCGCTTTTTGTGGACATTCCGCTTCCTCCGCAGTGAAGACGTAGCGCGACGGCCGCATGGCCCATCGCACTGGGCGCCCTCTCGGCGCTCCTCCAGGAACACCGTCCCACCGATGCTGCATCACATGCACACTGCTTGGCAATGCAACGTAACTTAAAATTACAAAATAACGTGACTATTGAATGTAATTACGCCTCCAGTGGGCCATTTTTCTAATGTCACTGGATGCAGGATGAAAAACAGCAATTTGCTCAGCGGTTACGCGATGCGATGGTGACGGCAGGTTACGAGCCCCGCGCATCGGTGCTTGAGCGCGAGTTCAACACCCGCCACTGGGGCAAACCCATGACCTTGCACGGCGTGCGCCGCTGGCTGGTGGGCGAAACCATTCCCGACCACAAGAAGCTCGCCACACTGGCCGAATGGCTGCAGGTGCCAGTGCAGGAGCTGGGCTGGGGGGGCGATACGACCAGCGCCGTGCTGCAGGCGCGCGAGCGCCAGGCACCCTGGCACGTCACCCTGGGCTACCAGGACCGCGAACTGTTTGACCTGTACCTGCGCCTTCCCGTGCCCAAGCGCCGCCTGGCGCGCGAGGTGATACTGGCCCTGGCCAAGGCCCATGCGGCCGAAGAGGCCGAACACGCTGCTGCCGAACAGCAGCGGTAACAGAGCCGCCAGGGAGCCTCTGCACGAATCATCGCGCCGTGTGCATCTGCGGCCTCGGGCGGTCTGCCGCGTTGTCAATGCTCGCAATAGCTACGGCTATTGCTGCGCTTTACGCCTTGCAGCCCCTCCCGATCCGCAGCGCACACTTGACGCGTGATTCGTGCAGAGGCTCCCTAACTGGCGGCTGCGATCTGGTCCAGCGCCTTCGACAAATGGCCCACGGTACGGTCCACGTTGTGCCACTTCTCCAGGCCAAACAGGCCGATGCGGAAGGTTTTGAAATCGGGTCCCTCATCGCACTGCAGCGGCACACCGGCGGCGGTCTGCAAGCCCACCTCCAGAAATTTCTTGCCGTTCTGGATGCCTGGGTCGGTGGTGTAGCTCACCACCACGCCGGGCGCCTTGAAACCCTCGGCCGCCACGCTGGGGAAGCCGCGCGATTCGAGCAGCGCGCGCACCTTGGCACCCAACTCGATCTGCTCCTCGCGCACCTTGGCAAAGCCATAGGCGCGCGTCTCGGCCATCACCTCGGCCAGGCGCACCAGCGCGTCGGTGGGCATGGTGGTGTGATAAGCGTGCTGGCCCTTTTCGTAGCCCTCGGCGATCTGCATCCACTTCTTGAGGTCGCACGAAAAGCTGCTGCTCGTGGTGCCTTCGATGACCTGGCGGGCACGCTCGCTCAGCATCACCATCGCGCAGCAGGGTGAGCCGCTCCAGCCTTTTTGCGGCGCGCTGATGAGCACATCGACGCCGGTCGCCTGCATGTCCACCCACATCGCGCCGGAGGCCACGCAGTCAAGCACGAAAAGCGCACCCACCTCGTGGGCCGCAGCCGTCAGCGTGCGGATGTAGTCGTCCGACAGGATGATGCCGCTGGCCGTTTCCACATGCGGTGCAAACACCACCTTGGGCTTCTCGGCGCGGATGGTGGCTGCGACTTCGTCGGCCGGGCATGGCGCCCAGGGCGCTTGTGGGCCGCTGCCCTGCTGGCGCGCCTTGCACACCACCGAGCCGCCGCCCAGGCCCTTGTCGGCGTCGAAAATCTGCGTCCAGCGGTAGCTGAACCAGCCGTTGCGCACGATGAGCACTTTTTCCTTGTTGGCAAACTGGCGCGCCACGGCTTCCATACCAAAGGTGCCGCTGCCGGGCACCAGCACGGCGGTGTGGGCGTGGTAAACCTCTTTCAGCGTACCCAGAATGTCCTGCACCACGCCGGTGAAGCGCTTGGACATGTGGTTGAGCGCGCGGTCGGTGTAGACCACCGAAAATTCAAGCAAACCATCGGGGTCGATATCGGGCAGCAGTCCGGGCATGAAAAAGTCTCCGTAGCAGGCAGGGGGTTAAGCGGCATGCACCCCTCATAGAGATTCGCCTTCCATCACTCAAACCCGTTCAGTGAGCAAAGTCGAAGCCTTGCGCGGCGTTTCGACTTTGCTCACTGAACGGTTCTTTGTTTTGAAGGCGACTGGCTATCTGGAGGCACAACGCTAGTGAGAAAACCAGCTTAGCACGGGCCACCGTGCCTGCGCACCGCACTACCAGGTATCCACGCACCGGTGCCCCAGCGGCCCCACCTGCGCCGACGCGAGGCCCCGCGCCAGCCACGCTCGCGTATCCGCCGGGTCGATCACCGCATCGATCTCCAGCGTGGCCGCCATGTGCAGCGCCTCGCCATTGGCGTAGGACTTGGCCAACAGTTTGGCAAACAGTGCGTCGCGCTCGGCGCCTTCGGGCAGGGCCTCCAGCTCTTTGCGAAAGCCCAGGCGCACGGCGCCTTCGAGCCCCATGGCGCCGAACTCGCCCGTGGGCCAGGCCACGGTGAACACCGGCGCGTGAAAGCCCCCGGCCGCCATGCCCATGGCGCCCAGGCCGTAGCCCTTGCGCAGCACCACGCTAAAGGTCGGAACGCGCAGGCTGGCGGCGGTGACGAACAGGCGGCTCACGTGGCGCACCTGGGCCG
>NZ_JAPUDY010000055.1:9878-14488 GCF_027492855.1 Acidovorax sp. | reverse complement strand
ACGCGACTACACGCTGCTGGCGCGCATCGACAACCTGGCCGACAAGGACTACCAGTTGGCCCGCACCTACGCCACCGCAGGTCGCACGGTCTATGTCGGTGTGAAGTGGGCGCCGCAGTGACGCGGCAGCGCCTCACGGGTTTAGAGAGAGGAAGAGGGGAAGCGAGATGGTTCACCCTGCCCGTTGCCCGGCGATCCTGATCGCCGCTCCGGCATCCGGCCAGGGCAAGACCACCGTCACCGCGGCCCTGGCGCGCTTGCATGCGCGCCAGGGTCGGCGCGTGCGGGTCTTCAAGTGCGGGCCGGATTTTCTGGACCCGCACTGGCACCAGTTGGCCAGCGGCGCGCCGGTGCACCAGCTTGACCTGTGGATGAATGGCGAGGCCGACTGTGCCCAGCGCCTGCATGACGCTGCGCGCGAGTCCGACCTGGTTCTGATCGAAGGCGTGATGGGCCTGTTTGACGGCAACCCCAGCGCGGCCGACCTGGCCCGGCACTTTGGCGTGCCGGTGCTGGCGGTGGTCGATGCCTCGGCCATGGCGGGCACCTTTGGCGCGCTGGCCTTTGGCCTGCGCCACTACCGCCCCGGCCTGCCCTGGGCGGGGGTGCTGGCCAACCGTGTGGGCAGCGCACGCCACGCCGACATGCTGCGTGAAGGCTTGCACGATGCCGACGACTGGATGGGGGCGTTGATGCGTGTGCAGGCCACAAGCGCTGCGCCCGCTGCGGGCAAGGCCGGTGCGGCGCTGCTGCCCGAGCGCCACCTCGGCCTGGTCGCCGCGCATGAGCTGCCCGACAGCCTGCAACGGCTGGACGCTGCTGCGGATGCCCTGGCGGCCACGCCCCTGGGCCAGATGACGTTGGATGACTTGCAGTGCTGGGCCGTGGACTTCCCGGCCCCCGCCCTGGCTGACGCCGTGCCGCCCCTGCTGGCGGGCCGCACGGTGGCCGTGGGGCGCGATGCCGCGTTCTGCTTCATCTATGCGGCCAATGTGTTGTGCCTCACGCAGATGGGTGCACGGGTGGTGTTCTTCTCGCCCCTGCATGATGCCGCGCTGCCCGATTGCGACGCGGTGTGGCTGCCCGGCGGCTACCCCGAGCTGCACACCGCGCAGATCGCTGCCAACACCGGCATGCAGGCCAGTCTGCGTACCCATGCGACCGCAGGCAAACCCCTGTGGGCAGAATGCGGCGGCATGATGGCGCTGTTTGAATCCATCACCCTGGCTGACGGCGGCACCGCCCCGCTGTGGGGCCTGCTGCCCGGCCGCGTGGCCATGCAAAAACGCCTGGCGGCGCTGGGGCCGCAGCAACTGGCCGTGGCGGGGCACACCCTGCGCGGCCACACTTTCCATTACTCCACCAGCAACACCAGCGCCCCGGTGGTGGCCCGCACGGCCCGCCCCAACGAGGCGGCTGCGCCGAATGCGGGCGAGGCGCTGTACCAACTGGGCAGCATCCACGCCAGCTACTTTCACGCCTGGTTTGCGTCCAGCCCCGAGGCGGTGGCGCATCTGCTGGGAGGCGCATCCGAATGACCATCACCACCGAATTCATCCTGGGCGGCCAGAAAAGCGGCAAGTCGCGCCGCGCCGAGTTGCTGGCGCGCGACTGGCTGGCGCAATCGGACGACCGCCGCGCCGTGCTCATCGCCACTGGTGAGGCCTGGGACGACGAGATGCGCGAGCGCATCGCCCGCCACCAGCGCGACCGCGCCGAACGTGTGCCTGGCCTGCAAACGGTGGAGGAGCCGCACGACCTGGCCGCTGCCCTGGCACGGCACAGCACGCCGCAGACCCTGGTGGTGGTGGACTGCCTCACGCTGTGGCTCACTCACTGGACGATGCCCTTGGGTTTCGAGGCCATGGATTTGAAGCAAAAACAGGCTCTAGCGCTTGAATGGAAAGCGCAAGCAGCTATGTTTTTAGGAGCAATTCGAAAAGCCCCCGGCCCCGTTGTTCTGGTGGGCAACGAAATTGGCCTGGGGGTCATTCCGATGGGGCGCGAGGTGCGCGCCTTTGTGGATGCCCTGGGCAACCTCAACCAGCAAGTGGCTCAGGTGTGCCCCCGCGTCACGCTGATGGCGGCAGGCCTGCCCTTGACCTTGAAATGAAGCTATGAAACCAACCCCCGTGCGCCGCATTCTGTGGGTGATCGCCATCCTGGTGCTGCTGGGCCTGCTCATGGCCGGGCTGGCGCAGGCGCAGCCCGTGCACATCAAAGACGACAGGGGCCGCGAGGTCTCGCTGCCCCGCCCGCCGCAGCGCATCGTGAGCCTGCTGCCCTCGTTGACCGAAAGCGTGTGCGAGCTGGAGCAATGCCACCGGCTCGTGGGGGTGGACCGCTATTCCAACTGGCCCGAGGCCGTGGTCGGTAAGCTGCCCAAGATGGGCGGCGGCATCGACCCGAGCATCGAGGCCATCGTGGCGCTCAAGCCCGATGTGGTGCTGATGTCCGTCAGCTCGCGCGCCAGCGACCGGCTGGAGGCGCTGGGCCTTACGGTGGTGCAGTTAGAACCCAAGACCCACGCCGATGTGCGCCGCGTGCTGGGCACCGTGAGCGACCTGCTGGGCGTGCCCCGTGTGCAAGGCTCTGACCGCCTCTGGCGCGTGATCGATGCAGGTGTGCTGGCGGCCGCGCAGTCCCTGCCGCCCAAGGCCAAGAATGTCCGTGTGTACTTCGAGGTGAGCCGTGGGCCCTATGCGGCGGGTGAGTCGTCGTTCATCGGCGAGTCGCTCACCCGGCTGGGTGTGCGCAATGTGGTGCCCGCGTCGCTCGGGCCGTTTCCGCGCCTGAACCCCGAGTTTGTGGTGCGCGCCAATCCCGACATCATCATGATCGGCAACCGCAGCATGCAGGCCATGGTGCCGTACCCCGGCTGGGCCAGCATGCGGGCCATCCGCGACAACCGGCTGTGTGTGTTCGGCCCCGGCGAATCCGACGTGGTGGTGCGCCCCGGCCCGCGCATGGCCGAGGCCGCGCGCATCATGGCGCGCTGCATTGCGGACAAGGCGCCATGACCAGCGTCCCCATGGATTTGCCCACCGGTTCCGCCAGCCGCCGCGCGGCATGGTGTGCTGCCTGGCTGCTGCTGGCCAGCGTGGTGCTGACGGTGTGTGGCGCCAGCGTGGGCAGCACGGGTTTTGACAGCGTGCTGCGCATGCACGGCGACCCCGTGGCCTGGCAGATCGTGTGGGACATCCGTTTGCCGCGCACGCTGGGCGCCTGGCTGGCGGGGGCGCTGCTGGGCCTGTCGGGCGCGGTGGCGCAGGGGCTGTTTCGCAACCCGCTGGCCGACCCCTACCTGCTGGGCAGCGCCTCGGGCGCCGCGCTGGGCGGGGCCGTGGCCATGGCCATGTTTGGTGTGTCGCCGGTGGCGGCGCAGTGGCTGGCGCGCATTGGCATCACGGGCATGGCTTTCTTGGGGGCGGCGGGGGCGGTGGTGCTCACGCTGATCTTGGCCCGGGGCGTGCAGCACACGCTGCGCCTGCTGCTGGCGGGCGTGATCGTGGGCGTAGTGCTGGGGGCCATGCGTGACCTGGTGGAACTGGCCTCGCCCGACATTTTGCAGGCCATGCAGGCCTTCATTCTGGGCAGCACGGCCTTCGTGGGCTGGATGGCCTGCGTGCTCATGGCGGTGGCCTGGGCGCTGTGTTCGGTGGTCGCTTGGATGCTGGCGCGCGCGCTCGATGGCCTCACGCTGGGCGAGGCCACGGCCGCCAGCCTGGGCCTGCCGCTCATGCCCATGCGTGCAGGTTTGGTGGCCGCCATGGCGCTGGCCACGGGCACCGCGGTGGCGCAGACCGGGCTCATCGCCTTCGTGGGGCTGGCCGCGCCCCACCTGGTGCGCTCCATCGTGCGCGTAACGCACGAGCGGCACATCGTGCTCTCCAGCCTGATGGGCGCGGTGCTGCTGCTGGCGGCCGACACCCTGGCGCGCTGGCTGTTGGCGCCGCAGGAGCTGCCGGTGGGCGTGCTCACGGCGGCCCTGGGTGGCACCTACCTGCTGTGGCTCATGCACCGGCGCACGGCGCAAGGCGGTTCGCTATGAACTTGATAGCTATTGACGCTTGTGGAATAAGCGCCAGCATCGGAAATCGCTTAATATTGCAGGGCATAGACCTGCAACTGCCCGCCGGGCGCTGGACCAGTATCGTCGGCCCCAACGGCGCGGGCAAATCCACCTTGCTCAAGGTGCTGGCGGGCCTGCTGCCCCGTGCCTCCGTACAGGGCGAGGTGCAGTTGCTCGGCCGCCCGCTGGCGCAGATCCCGGCGCGCGAGCGTGCCCGCCAACTCGCCTGGCTGGGCCAGAACGAAGGCTCGGCCGACGACCTCACGAGCTACGACGTGGCCATGCTGGGCCGCCTGCCGCACCAGGCTTGGCTGGCGCCGCCGGGCGCGGCCGACCACGCGGCGGTCGAGCAGGCGCTGCGCACCACGCAGGCCTGGGACTGGCGCCACCGCCCGCTGTCGCAGCTGTCGGGTGGCGAGCGCCAGCGCGTGCTGCTGGCCCGCGCCTTGGCCGTGCAGGCCCAGGTGCTGCTGATGGACGAGCCCCTGGCCAACCTCGACCCGCCGCACCAGACCGACTGGCTGCACACCATGCGTGC
>NZ_JAPUDY010000055.1:0-9778 GCF_027492855.1 Acidovorax sp. | reverse complement strand
CCCTGGCCAACCTCGACCCGCCGCACCAGACCGACTGGCTGCACACCATGCGTGCGCTGGTCGATGCCGGTGGCACGGTGGTCAGCGTTTTGCACGAGGTATCGCTCGCGCTGCAGGCCGACGACATGGTGGTGATGGCGGAGGGCCGCGTTCTGCACCAGGGCGCCTGCGATGCGCCCGACACACACGCTGCGCTGGAGCAGGTGTTTGACAACCGCATCCAGGTCCGGCACCTGGACGGCATGTGGATGGCGCTGCCATCGTTGCGGCGCAAGAACAACTAGGGGTCGGCGTGAACCACTTGAGCCGTTCACGCTGAGCGTAGTCGAAGCGCCGCGCAAGGCTTCAACAGGCTCAGCCCGAACGGGTGGGTCAAGTTTAAAGATGCCATTTCAGTAACAAGTTCAGGGAGTGAAAACATGAATATCGAATCGGGTTTTTCGCAGGTCGCGCAGTCGCTGCTGTGGCCAGTGCTGGTGCTGGTGGGGCTGGCGTTTGTCTATGCCCTGTGGTCGGGCGGCGCCACGCTCATGGAGGCCTGGCAGCGCTGGCGCCAGCCGCAGTACCGCTCGCTGCGCGTGGCGCCGGGCCTGTCGATGGAAGAGCTGGAGCTGCAACTGGTGCGCCAGGTGGAGCCCGTGCGCCTGCTCAGCCGCCTGTCGCCCATGCTGGGGCTGATCGCCACGATGATTCCGCTCGGCCCCGCGCTGCAGAGTGTGGCGGCGGGCAACGGCCAGCAGGCGCTGGCCGTGTTCAGCGGCGCGTTTGCGGGCGTGGTGCTGGCCCTGGCTGCTGCGTCGGTGGGCCTGGTGGTGTACTCGGTGCGCCGTCGCTGGTTGCTGGCCGAGCTGCTGGTGGTGCGCAAGGAGCGTGGGGTGGCGCAATGAGCTTGAGGCACCTCAATGTGCTGGCCGAGGACGATGACGACCCGATGCTGTCCGCCGTGAACCTGGTGGACGTGTTCCTGGTGCTGGTGGTGGCGCTGCTCACGGCCGTGGCCGTGCAGAGCCAGACCAGCGCCAACGAGAGCGTCACCATCATCCGCAACCCCGGCCAGCCCGACATGGAAGTGGTGGTGCGCGAGCAAGGCAAGGAAGTGCGCTTCAAGGGCGCTGGCAGTGCCGCGCAAGGGCAGGGCGTGCGCGCGGGCGTGGCCTACCAACTCGAAGACGGCAACATCGTCTACATCCCCGAAACCGGTGCGGCGCCCGCAGAAGTGGGCGTGGCCGACCCCGCCAAGCCATGACGGCGCTGATCCTGCGCGCGGCACTGTGGTGCCTGCTGCTGGCTGCGCCGCTGGTGCATGCCGCACAGGCCGACAAGGCCGCGCCCGTGCTGCTCTGGCTCACCTCCGACATCACCACCGCCCCGCGCACGGCCATGGTGCAGCGCCTGGCTGTCGAGGCGGGCTTGGGCTTTGCGCACATCGACTACCCGCTGGGTGGCCCGGCGGTGCTCGATGCGGCCCAATCGCAGAAGCTGCAGCATGCGCTGGCAACGGCTGCGCTGGTGTGGGTGGATGCACCGCATGTCAGCGTGGAGGCGCGCCTGCGGCGCATGGCGGGGCCAGATCTGGATGCCCGCGCTGCACGCACTCCTGGCCGCGTGGTCTGGGTGCCTGCTGGCAGTCCCGCCACCGACCTGGCCGCGCTGGATGCACCGGCGCGCATGGTGGCCTACCTGCAGGCCGGTGGCCCGCGCAATCTTCAAAACGCCATGGCCTTGGCACGTGCCAGCGTGGCGGGCACGGCCCTGCCCACCTTGCCTGCGCCTGAGGTGCTGCCCGCCCGTGGCATCTACCACCCCGATGCACCAACCCTGCTGCCCAGTGCCGCAGCGCTGGAGTCATGGCGCCAAGGCCAGCCCGCGCTGCACGGTCTGCCCGCCGTGGCCGTGCTGGTGCACCGCCACCATTTTGTCGATGGCAGCACCGAATGGCTCGATGCCTGGCTGCGCACCTTCCGTCAGCAGGGCCTGTTCGCCTATGCGGCCTTTGGCCAGCAGGTCTCGGCGCAGTCGCTGGCTGAGGTGCTGGAGTTGCCTGTCTCCAGCGGCACGAGCGGCCCCGGCCGCTTGCATGCA
This sequence comes from Acidovorax sp., assembly GCF_027492855.1. GTDB lineage: Bacteria > Pseudomonadota > Gammaproteobacteria > Burkholderiales > Burkholderiaceae_C > Acidovorax. The sequence goes on along the minus strand of NZ_JAPUDY010000055.1, from coordinate 7,696 downwards.
TCCGCGCTGGTGTTGCACCAACTGGTGCCGAAGGCTGCGGCGCTGCAACCGTTGCTGACCCGCTGGGGCGTGCCGCTGTTGGCCACCCAGCCCTACCGCACGGGCGATGCCGCCGCGTGGGAGGCGAGCTCAACGGGGTTGTCGCTGTCCGACGTGCCGTTCTATCTGGCGCAGCCCGAAGCGGCGGGCGCCATCGACCCGGTGTTGACGGTCGCCCACGGCGCCGAGGGGCGCGACTACCGCCTCATCGAACGCCAGGCCCAGGCCGTGGCCGCCAAGGCGCGGCGCCTGATTGCGCTGCAGACCAAGTCCGCCGCCGACAAGCGCCTGGTGGCCATGGTCTACAACTACCCGCCGGGCGGCACGAACTTCGGCGCTTCGTTCCTCAACGTGCCGCGCAGCCTGGAGCAGGTGTCCGGCGGCCTGGCCCAGGCGGGCTACCGCACGCAGCAGGTGCCCGAGCAGGGCTGGATCGACGGCCTCAAGCCCCTGCTCGCCGCCTACTACCCCGGTGCCGATGTGCGCGCGCTGCTGCAAAACGGACAGGCCGCTGCGCTGCCGCTGGCGCGCTACGAGCAGCACCTGGTTACCTTTCCGAAGGCCGTGCGCGAGCGCATGAACGCGCACTGGGGCCCGCCCGGCCAAAGCCGCTATGTGGTCGATTGGCAGGGCGAAAAGGTGTTCGCCATCCCGCGCCTGCAGGTCGGCAAGCTCTCGGTATTGCCCCAGCCCCCGCGCGAAGAAACCCTGCGCCTGGGCCAGAACCCGTTCATGCACAAGTCCAAGGCGCCGCTCTCGCACCATTACCTCGCGGTATACCTGTGGGCGCAGTTGGAAGCCGATGCTCTCATCCACTTCGGCACCCACGGCACGCAGGAGTGGGCAGGTGGCAAGGCGCGTGCGCTCGATGTGTTCGACGATGCCTTGCTGCCCTTGGGCGACCTGCCCGTGGTCTACCCCTACATCGTGGACAACCTGGGCGAGGCCCTCACGGCCAAGCGCCGGGGCCGTGCCGTGCTGGTGAGCCACCGCACGCCCGTGTTTGCCCCGGCGGGCTTCGAGGCGCGCATGGCCCACATGCACGAGGTGATGCACGAGTGGGAAACCGTGGACGAAGGCCCCACGCGCCGCGCGCTCGAAAAGCAGTTGGTGGCGCAGTTCGTGGAGCACCAGCTGCACCGCGACCTGGGCTGGAGCGCTGCGCGCATTGCGGCCGATTTCAACGGCTTCCTCGAAATCCTGCATCCCTATCTGGACCAGCTCGCGCAAAGCTCGCAGCCCAAAGGCCTGGCCGTGTTCGGCCGCGTGCCCGCGCCCGAGCAGCGGCGCGAGACCATTCTGCAAGCGCTGCGCAAGCCGCTGATCGAGGCGCTGGGTGAGGACATCGACGAGGCCTTTTTGATCAAACACGATGCAGTGCTGGCCGCTCGCCCCGCGCGCTGGCTGGAGCTGGCGCTGGTGGACGCCGAGGCCGCGAGCAAGTTGGACCTGCGCCCCGCGCTGCCGACGCAGGCAGCAACGCCGGGTGCAGCGACGGCATCCGATGTGGTGCGCGCCGAAGACCATGTGCCCAACCGCGCCGCGCGCAAGCCGGTCGACACACCCGCGCTGCTGCAACTGGCCCAGCGCGCGCAAGAGCTGGAGCGCCTGCTGGCCACCGAAGGCGAGATGCCCGGCCTGCTCGCCGGACTGGAGGGCCGCTACCTCACGGCGGCCTACGGCGGCGACCCCATCCGCAACCCCGACAGCCTGCCCACCGGCCGCAACCTCACGGGGCTGGACCCCAGCCGCTTGCCCACGCGCCAGGCCTATGCCGTGGCGCAGACGCTGTTCAACGACTGGTTCAAGGACTACCAGGCGCGCCATGGCGGCCAGGCGCCGCAGCGTTTGGCGCTGTCGCTGTGGGCGGGTGAGACGCTGCGCCACCAGGGCATCATGGAAGCCCAGGCCCTCGTGGCACTGGGCATGCGCCCGGTGTGGGACGACTCCGGCCGCCCGGTGCGCGTGGAGACCATCGCCACCGATGAACTCAAGCGCCCGCGCGTCGATGTGCTCATGAGCATCACCGGCTCGTACCGCGACCAGTTCCCCGCGCTGATGGCGCTGCTCGACCGCGCCGTGGCCCAGGCCGCCACGGCCGAGCCCGGCAATGTGATCGCGCGCAACACCGTGCAGATCGGCCAGGAACTGCGCAAGAGCGGCGTGCCCCGCGCGCAGGCCGAGCAACTGGCGCGAGTACGCGCGTTCGGCAATGCGGTGGGCGACTATGGCACCGGCCTGTCGGACGCGGTGCAGAGCGACGGCCTGCAAACCAACGACGCGCGCCTGGGCCAGATGTTCCTTGAGCGCATGAGCCAGCCGTATCTGGAGGGCGAGCCCGTGACCGGCGTGGCGGGCGGCACAGCCGCGAAGGCGCTGGGCGCGCACCTGCGCCGCACCGACGCCGCCATCCTCTCGCGCAGCTCGCACCTGTACGCCATGGTCAGCTCGGACGACCCGTTCCAGTACCTCGGTGGCCTGTCGGCCGCCGCCCGCGTGGCGGGGCGCCCGCAGGGGCTGGAGCTGCATGTGGCCCAGCTGCAGGATGTGGGCGAGCCCACCACCGAGACCGCGCAGCGCGCCATTGCGCTGGAGATGCAGTCGCGCTACCTGCACCCCGGCTGGCTCAAGGCGCAGAAGGCCGAGGGCTATTCGGGCACGCTGCAGGTGCTCAAGGCCGTGCAGTTCGCCTGGGGCTGGCAAGCAGTGGCGCCCGACACGGTGCGCAGCGACCACTGGCAAAGCTTCTATGACGTGCTGGTGCGCGACAAACACCAGCTGGGCCTGCCCGAGTGGCTCAAAGAGCATCCGCAAGCCTACGCCCAGTCGCTGGAGCGCCTGGTGCAGGCACAGCGCCAGGGTTACTGGCAGGCCGATGCCGACACAAAAAAACAGCTCGCGCAGATGTACCAAGAGCTCACGCGCGCAGCGCCGCTGGCAGCCGAGTTGCCCAGCGTGCGCCGCTGGGTGGAGCAGGCCGCGCAGGGCGCAGCACCCACACCCATCGGTATGGCCGTGGCCACGCCGCAGTCGCCCGCTGCCCCCGTGCCGCCACCCCAGGCAGAGACCCCGCCAGCCGCTCCCACCATGCCCGCCATGGGCGTGCTGCTGGAGCGCCAGCCCGAGCGCGAAACCCCTGACGCTGCGAAGGAGCGTACTCCCGTGGAGCGCATGGCTGGTATCGTGGCCTTGCTGGTCATGGCCCTGGTGGTGCTCGCAGGCGCTGCGTGGCAGGCGCGCCGTCGGTCATCGTTTTCCCCGCAGCCACGCCTGGCAGGGCTGTGAGAACACTTTCCTCAGGAACTTTCCCATGCAGATCGAAACCCCGCCCACCGAAAAACGCTACGAAAAACCCGAGGGCGAGCGCCGGGGCATCGTCATCGTCAACACCGGCGACGGCAAGGGCAAAAGCACGGCCGCCTTTGGCCTGGCGCTGCGCGCCCATGGCCGGGGCAAGGCCGTCAAGATTTACCAGTTCATGAAGGTGCCCACGGCGCGTTTTGGCGAGCACCGCATGTTCGAGCAGATCGGCCTGCCCATCGAGGGCCTGGGCGATGGCTTCAGCTGGAAGAGCAAAGACCTGGAACACTCAGCCCAGCTCGCGCGCGACGGCTGGGAGAAAGCGCGTGCCGCCATCCTGTCGGGCGAGCATTTTTTGGTGGTGCTCGACGAAATCACCTACCCACTGATCTACGGCTGGCTTCCGCTCGATGGCGTGCTGCAGACGCTGCGCGACCGTCCCAAGGACGTGCACGTGTGCCTCACCGGCCGCCGCTGCCCGCCCGAGATCATCGAGCTGGCCGATACGGTGACCGAGATGCAGATGGTCAAGCATGCGTTCAAGGCGGGTATTCCTGCGCAGCGCGGCATCGAGGATTGAGTTTTCGTGCCTGATCACTGGCTCCAGCTGCTGTTGCCATCCTGGGGATGGCCCGCTGTCCTTGTCTGGATCGGTGTACCCGTGCTGGCGCTGGCCATCGACTGGTGGCTGGGCGAGCCGCCCGTGGCCTGGCATCCGGTGGTGTGGATGGGCCGGGCGCTGCAGTGGTGGGGCGACAGGCTGGCGCCCACGGCGCCCGTGGCACGTGATTTCAAGTGTTTTTGGCACTCAGCGCTTGTCTGGTGTGCGCTAGCAGCTATTGTTTTGATAGTGTCCTGGATGGCGCAGTCTCTGGCGCTGAGGGTTCACGATGTCTTGGCTGCGGCAGTGCTCGCGCTGCTGCTCAAGCCTTTGCTGGCCTGGCGGATGCTGCACGACGAGGTGCTGGCGGTGGAGGTGGCGCTGGGCCAGTCGCTGCCTGCGGGCCGCGCGCAGCTTGCACGCCTGGTGAGCCGCGACGTGAGCACGCTGAACGCCGTGCAGGTGCGCGAATCCGCCATCGAGTCGCTGGCTGAGAACCTCAACGATTCGGTGGTGGCGCCGCTGTTCTGGTTTGCGCTGCTGGGCCTGCCAGGGGCGGCGCTGTACCGGTTGGCCAACACGGCCGACGCCATGTGGGGCTACCCCGGCATGCGGGGCGGGTACTACTGGCAATGGGCGGGCAAGTGGGCGGCGCGGGCGGACGATGTGCTGTCGTGGGTGCCAGCGCGCATCACGGCTCTGCTGCTCCTGGCGCTGGGCGCCAAAGGGCTGCCGCTGTCCACGTTGGCGCGCCAGGCGCGCAAGACCCCGTCGCCCAACAGCGGATGGCCCATGGCCGCCATGGCGCTGGCGCTGGGCGTGCGGCTGGCCAAACCGGGTGTGTACACACTGCACGCCAAGGCGCGCAGGGCGGGGCCGCTGGATACGCGGCGGGCGACGCGTTTGGGCACGCGGGCGGTGCTGGCCTTGGTGCCTGTGGTGGCGGCCGTCCAATTGTTGGTGGTCCTGATTTTTTCAGCGTGGGTGCAGCCATGAGCGTTCACGAAATCCAGCCCCCATGGGCACCGTTGCATGGTGGCCCGGATGCAGCGGGTATCCCGGTGCATGATTTTTCGACCAACAGCAATGCCTGCGGTCCCTGCCCCGAAGCGCGGCAGGCCGTGCAAACGGCCGACGCCACGCGTTACCCCGACCCGGCTTATACAGCCCTGCGTGAGAGCCTGGGCGCATTCCACGGCGTGGCGCCGGGCCGTGTCGTGTTGGCCGCCAGCGCCAGCGAGTTCATTCACCGCATCACCGCGCTGGCTGCGCAGCAGGGCACGGTGCAGGCCGTGCTGCCCTTGCACAGCTATGGCGACTATGCCCAGGCCGCACGGGTGCGCGGCCTCTCCGTTGCGCGCAGTGCGGACGTGGCGGCGGGCTTGCAGTGGGCCTGCGAACCCTCCAGCCCGCTGGGCCTGGCCGACCCGACTGTGGACGCCTGGCGACAGGAAGGAGAAGGCGCGGCCAGAACGTTGCGTGTGCTCGACTGCGCCTATGTCCCCCTGCGGCTTGACGCCGAAAGCGCCTGGGCCGGTGTGCCACCCGCGCGCATGCCATCGGCCTGCTGGCAACTGTGGACCCCCAACAAGGCCCTGGGGCTGACGGGGGTGCGCGCAGCCTATGCCATCGCACCCGCAGGCTGCGAGGAGCAAGTGCGCGCGCTGGTGGCCCTGGCGCCCTCGTGGCCGGTGGGTGCCCATGGCGTGGCCCTGTTGCAAGCTTGGGCGCAGCCCGTGGTACAGCAGTGGCTGGTGGACAGCCTCAGCACCCTGCGCGGCTGGAAGGCGCGCCAGCAGGCGCTGTGCCTGGATCTGGGCTGGGCGGTGCATGCAGGCAGCCTGGCCAATTACTTCTGTGCGCAGCCCGCCAGCACCACGCTGGCGCACGACCTGGCGGCTTTGCGCGCTGTGGGCATCAAGCTGCGCGATACCACCTCGTTCGGGTTGCCAGGCTCCGTGCGCATGGGCGTGCTGGCTCCTATTGCGCAAGATGCCCTGCGGGTCGCATGGGAAGGGCTGCGGTCTGGCCGTACCATCCCAGGCCGATCTTCAATCGTTTCCGGGGAGACCTTGTGAGAACCATCACCGTCAACCGCTACGTCACGCCGCTGCGTGAAGGTGGCTCCATGCCCGCCGTGGTCGAAGGCGACGATTTGGGCTTGTATGTGCTCAAGTTCCGTGGCGCGGGGCAGGGCGTGCGTGCCCTTTTGGCCGAAATCATCGCGGGTGGCATCGCCCGCGCCATCGGCCTGCCCGTGCCCGAGATCGTGCTGGCCCAACTCGACACGGCCCTGGCGCAAACCGAGCCCGACCCCGAGATTCAGGATTTGGTCCGCGCCAGCGGCGGCCTCAATGTGGGGCTCGATTACCTGTCGGGTGCGCTCAATTTCGACCCGGCGGTGGACAGGGTGTCCCCCGATTTCGCATCGCGCCTGGTGTGGTTCGATGCCCTGGTGGGCAATGTGGACCGCACTGCGCGCAACACCAATCTGCTCATGTGGCACCGCAGGCCTTGGCTCATCGACCATGGCGCTTCGCTCACCTTTCACCATGCCTGGAACGGCGCAGTGGCACAGCCCGCCAAGCCGTTTGCGCCCATTGCCGACCATGTGCTGCTGGCCCAGGCCACGACGCTGGCAGAGGTGGATGCCAAACTGGCGCAGCACCTCACGCCCGAAGTGCTCATGAGCATCTTGACCGACGTGCCCGACGAGTTTTTGCAACTGGCCGGTGCCGAGCATGCCGACGGCCCGCTCGCAACGCCCGAGAGCCACCGCCAGGCCTATGTGGATTACTTTTGTGCGCGCCTGGCCGGGCGCGAGGCCTGGGTGGATGCGCTGAAGGGAGCGATCGATGCACACGGCTGAGGTGTACGACTACGCCATCGTGCGTGTGGTGCCGCGCGTGGAGCGCGAGGAATTCATCAACGCGGGCGTGATCCTTTCGTGCCAGCGCAGCGGCTTTTTGCAGGCCGCTATCGCGCTCGACGAGGCGCGCCTTTTGGCTATGGACCCACAGGCCGACATCGACACCGTGCACCGCCACCTGGCCGCCATCGTGGCCATCTGCGCGGGCGAGCCGGGCTGCGGGCCCATTGCCCAGTTGCCCTACCGCTCGCGTTTCCACTGGCTGACCGCCAGGCGCAGCGCCATCATCCAGACATCGCCCGTGCACACCGGCCGCTGCGCCGATGCGGCGGCGGCGCTTGAACACATCATGGACCGCATGGTCCGCCCACTGCCTTGACTTCAAACACCTCTTCCAAGCTCGCCCGCTGCGTGATGGTGCTGGGCACCACCAGCGGTGCGGGAAAAAGCTGGCTCACCACCGCGCTGTGCCGCTACTACAGCAACCTGGGCTACAAGGTCGCGCCGTTCAAGGCGCAGAACATGAGCAACAACGCGCGTGTGGTGTCGGGGCCTGGCGGCGGCCTGGGCGAGATCGGCAGCGCCCAATACTTCCAGGCCCTGGCCGCCCGCGCCGAGCCTGAGGTGCGCATGAACCCGCTGCTGCTCAAGCCCGAGGCCGACACCCACAGCCAGGTGGTGCTGATGGGCCAGGTGAGTGCAGAGCTCACGGCCATGCCCTGGCGCGGCCGCAGCGAAAAAGTGTGGCCGCAGATCGCTGCCGCGCTCGATGCGCTGCGCGCAGAGAACGACGTGGTGGTGATTGAAGGCGCGGGCTCGCCTGCCGAGATCAACCTGCACGCCAGCGACATCGTCAACATGCGCGTGGCCCGCCATGCCGATGCACG
>NZ_JAPUDY010000054.1 GCF_027492855.1 Acidovorax sp. | reverse complement strand
GACGGCGAGGCAACCGTCCAACTTCTGGGGGGCAGTTCAAACCCGGGGCGATTCAATATTTTCTATCCAAAGAATGGTTTCTAATGCGGTGTATTGCAGTACGGATGAATTTTTTGCTACTGTATTAATAGTTTTTTGTGCTTGATGAATGAGCGGTAGAGCCCATTTTTGGCGCTCAACCTCAGAGCGATGCCATGGTGGGCTTGTGAGAGGTAGAAGACAAGACTTGACCCTGATGGCTTTGGCCGAGGACGTTCGGTCGTCAAAGGCGTTGTAGCGCCAGGGCACTCCAGCTTGTCAGCCGTCGTAGGAGTAGATGAGCACTCCCAGCGCGGGGACAACCACCAGATCCTGCTCATGGCCGGTGGTGAAGAACGCACCTTCCTTGCTTATGGCGCGTTGAGCCTGATTTAGCAATTCGGGGGGGCTTCCTGCGCAGTCCTGACCACGAAACAGGTGGTCATGTTCTGCTGTCGGCGTGGCTTTCCAAGGCTGGTACTGGTGGTACGGATCGCCGTCCCTTCCGAGGTGGGCTGTTTCAAAATAGGCCAGCCCCCGGCTGCGTATGCGTGCCAGGTTTTCTTCGGACAGCCGAAAGACCGCAAATCCACAGCCCTCTCTGAACCCGCTGACTTCATCGTGGTGCACGACTTCAGTCAGCTCGAACTGGGGCGGAATCGCTTGGCGGTACAACTCGACCTGCCAGCGGCTGCACGCCCTCATGGGCAGCAGTATCAACACGAGCAGGGCGCAGACCCAGGCGACAACACGCAGCGCGATGGCGGGTGGTGGGTATCCAAGCCATTGGCGGGCCAAGGCGCCGAAAACACTGGCCATACCTTTTGCCAGGAAAAAGGCTGCCGCCCCGAAGATAGCCAGGCAGAGCAAGGTGAGGCCCAGGGCGATTGCGATCAGCATTGCTATCTTTCAAGAAGTTTGGAGCGTTGCGGGCAAGTATTGGGAGGCGGTGTGAGGTCTAAATGAAGTCTGTGAGGTGCGCGTGATCTTTTGCGGGGCCGCACGCTCGTTTTCGAGTCGACGCAGCCCTTAGCGCTCTCATCGCAGACAGGAAACGGAAAGAAAAAATAGGCGCAGACGCCCGTTCGTCCGCCTTCTGTTTGTTACCTGGCTATAGCCCGGCTCAGTGCGCTCGGACGCCCGATAGACAGTCTGTGATGCTTTTGCGTGTAGTCCCGCACGGCGTGGGTGCGAGCGTCTGTGGCGCTGTCGGTGATGTTCGCGAGGCTGACATCTGTCGCTTGGGCGAGGGCAGTGCATTTTTCGACTACATTTCGTGCAGAAAAACGATACCTCTTGAGGGATGGAGAACGCATGTTGATATTCCGCATTGCCGCGATTGCTGCGGCCCTGAGCCTGGTGGCCTGCGCAGCTCCTTTTCACAGGCCGTTAACGGCCGAAAACAAGCAGCGCATCCAATCGGTTGACGTACGAATGGTGATTCCGCAGGAGAGCTTCATGGTGTCGGCGAAGTCACCAGGCGTTTCTTTGGCTGCCGGTGGAGGGTTGATCGGGGCGATGATCGATTCCGGGATTCAGAAATCTCGCCAGGCTGAAATGGCCGGTGAAATCCGTAGCACGGTTGGATCTTTGGCGCGATTCGATTTGCGACAGGAGGCCGACATTGCCCTTCAAGCAGCCTTGAAAGAGCCAGCGGCGGGTGGAGGCCTGCCGTTTGTGGTTCGTTCTGCCCAGGTTTTGGCCGCAGTCCCCGGAAAGAGTGACGCTGAGCGGCTGTTTGGCGGCACAAGCAACGGCCCCGCTGTGATGATGCTTTTGGTGCACTACGCGCTGGAGCCCGGCTTGGGCGCTTTCACTACACGTACCAGTGCTGTATTGCGGCAAGACGGCAAGATGGAGCCCTCCTTCCAATCCGCTGCCGTCTACCAAATCCCACTTTCAGCGGGATCTCGGGAAGTCGTTTTGGCCCAACTCACGGCCAATGATGGCCAATTGCTGCGTTCCTATATGAGGGAGTCGGTGAGAGAGACTCTGCGAATGGTGGCTCTAGATTGGGAGGGCGTGTCAGCGGGCGCAGTCTCTACGCCTGCTGGAAATGCGCGGGTACCCCGATTTAACATGCAGGGCACTGTAATGGACCTTCCCTCCGTCACGGTCATGTCGGAGGGGACCCGTATGGTCGTTCGAAATGAAACGGGCACGTTGTTCTCGCTCCAAAAGGAATTCAAGTGAAGGCGCGCATGTTTTTTAAAACCACCTCCCTGAGGCGCGCAGCCGCTAGCGTCGCCTGCATGCTGCCGTTGTGGTGCTATGCGTTGTCGGAGGAACCACTGGACATGATTTACGAGGCGCCTCCTGTTTCGTCACCCTCGCGGGACGATTCTGGTGCCGCGGTGGTGCCCCTTGCAAGTAGGCCGTGCGCGTTGTCGTTTCAGTTGACGGATGTCCGCCCCAGCAAGACGACATTGGGCGCCGGTATCTTCATGCTTGGTCATGCAGGAGGTACGCCCATTGCAATGCAGAGCATTCGCGGTGGGGACGGTCTGCCGTGGCTGCGTGGCGCTATGCGCTCCTTGCAGAACCAACGAATCAGTTTGGCCGAGAGCGCCATTGCGCAGGATTCAACCGCTACGGGGCAGAATGTAGGAGTGCAGTTGCAGCTTGCTCATGCATGGCCGGAGGGCATGAATTTGGCTGCCACAGTGGTGCTAGAGGCTCGGTACCGCGCGCCCACGGGGGATCTGAAGCGGACGTATGTGGGCCAGGGAATGAAGCTGAACTGGGCCAACGGTGATGGTGAGTTCATGGGGGTGTTGAACGCAGCCATGGCTGACGCGATAACCTTCTTGGCTCGGGATGTTGTCTCGCTTTGCGAGGGACGTGCGTTGACGGCTTCTCTCCCATAGCACGCGCATTGCAAGCAATTGCAAGGCAAGTTCTGTCAAGGGTAACGCCGTCGTCCAGCAGTGCACCCTCCAAGCAGAGCGCTGACCGCGTCCGGCGCGAGCACCTGCTTGGACAGCCGCAGCGACGTACGAGGCCGAAGAGTTTCATTGCACAGCAAATAATGTTGCGCGCCTGATATGGTGCCCCGGTCTGGCAAGAAAGAAACAGCGCACATGGAGACCCGCGAACATCTATTCAGATAGATGAAACGCAGAGGCTCTGTCAAGGTCTCGACTTTGACTTGAGGATGCGTACAGATGGTGGTCTGCGGTGGCGCCTGGATGCTGAGCCCTTGTTAAATACCCTACCTAAGCAGTCGTTATGCGAAGCAGCCCGGCACATCGTATGGGAGGCGTGCGCCTCTATCGCGCAGGGACTGCGCGGCTACGAGGGGCCACGGGCCAATCCAGAGCGCTTGAAGCACTGAAGGCGGCGAAGCCATTGCGACCGGATGGCCGCAACATTGGACTCATCCGGAGAATTCACTTTTTGCAAGCAAATTGCTATTAAAATTATAGCAATTGCCGCATGCCCATTAAGCGGTGGTCCTCGAAAACACCTCAAGCTCCTGCTGTTGAGGCGCAGCAAAACACAGCAAGTCTCATGCGTATCTGCGGCAAGCAGACTCCTGCGCCACTTACGGCCGCATTGAACCGCAATAGGCGTCGGGTGGTGGACCATTGGCCCAACGGCTGGCGCGCCCGCCCCTTGTGTTCAAAAGAACCAAAGACTTGCGACATGAGCTCGCCGTGTCTGCGCGCGCTCCGGATAGGCGGAGTGGACGCACTTTTCACCCCACCCTGATGTCGGATTGTTTCAATATCCAGAACAGTCAGTTCGCGACTGAATGGTTTTTCCCTGAACTCCATCGACGTACAGTTCAACCCATCGATGAGCCGAACCCGCAAGGCGACTCACCGAAACCGGGGTTGAGACAGTTTCTTCTTTTGTTTGTTTTGTTGTCTTGCCTCCGGATTTTTTTGAGACGCTTTTTAACTTCAAGGACTTCCATCATGAACACGACCGCACGTTTCCTCTCCATCGCCGCTGTTGCCGCTTTCGCTTCTTTCGGTGCCTACGCTGACGAAGCCGATGGCTCGCAATTCGCTACCCAGTTTGAAACCAACCGCACCCGCGCTGAAGTGGCTGCCGAAGCTTCTACCGTCGCCCAGACCCGCTCCATCGAGCCAGCCGGTTCGCGTGTGACGACATACCAATCCACGGCTGACCGCTCTGCCGTGCGTGCCCAGGCTGCCGAAGCCGTGCGCACGGGCCAGATTCCTTCGGGTGAGCTGGGCTAAGCCCTTTGCCCTCTGACTGTTGAGTTGAAGAACCCTATTTTTTGAATTTCACTGGAGTATCACCATGAACAAGACCGCACGTTTCCTCTCGCTCGCCGCTGTGGCTGCTTTCGCTTCTTTTGGCGCTATGGCCGATGAAGCCGATGGCTCGCAATTTGCCCTGCAGTTCGACACCAACCGCACCCGCGCTGAAGTGGCTGCCGAAGCCTCTACCGTGGCCCAGACCCGCAGCCAAGAACCTGCTGGTTCGCGTGTGGTGACTTATTCGTCCACGGCTGACCGCTCTGCCGTGCGTGCACTGGCTGCTGAGGCTGTGCGCACAGGCCAGATTCCTTCGGGCGAAATCGGCACCATCATGTAATTGAGGAATTGACGCAGTTGCGGGCCTTCCCATGGTGGTGGCATTTCACGGTCGTGGGTGCTGCTGCCATGGGGAGTGTTTTTAGACCCTCGCACTGATGCCAAGCAGACTGGGCTCCCTTTGGGAGCCCTTTTTGTTTGGGGGGGGCGGCCTCAGTGGCGCACGCTTTGCGAGAACAGGTTCACCACCAACACGCCCGCCACGATGAGGCCCAGACCGAGCATGGCGGGCAGGTCCAGGCGCTGCCCATACACCAGCCAGCCCACGGCAGAAATCAGCACGATGCCCGCCCCCGACCAAATGGCATAGGCGATGCCGATGGGCAACGTGCGCAGTGTGAGCGATAGCAAATAGAACGACACCATGTAGGCCGCGACCGTGATCAGGCTGGGCGCCAGGCGCGTGAATCCGTTGGATGCCTTGAGCGCGGAGGTTCCAAGCACTTCTGCCAGGATGGCCAGGCCGAGCAATAGGTAGCTGGTGGCGCTGACGGTGTTCATGGCTGGGCCTCCCCGCCGCAGAGTTTCAGCAGCAGTTCGAGAAGGCTCGCCTTGCGTTGTGCATCGAGCTCATACACATCCAGCATCTGGGCAAACCAGAAGCCATCGCCCGCCAGGCGGCAGGCGAGCAGCAGGTTGGCGGTGTGTGTGTCTTGCCCGTCGGCGGCCAGGGCTTCTTTCATTATGGCGTGCCAGCGTTCTCGGCAAGTGGGGGAGGTCAGGGCCAGCAGGCCAATGGCGCGCAGCGTATCGGCCTGGTCGCAGCCCGCGTGGTCGTCAAAGCAGGTGCGGATGTAGGCCCGCGCATGGCGGCCGGGTGTGTCTGCTTCCAGGCGCAGCGCATTCTCATAGCTCAGGCTGAACTCTTCGAGCAGTTGTTCGGACAGCGTATCCAGCAGGGCCTGCTTGCTGCGAAAGTGATGTTGCAGACCACCCTTGGTCACGTTGGCCTGGCGGGCCACGGCATCAAGCGTGACCGCGTGCGGGCCTTCGTGCACGAGCAGGTCGCGCACCACGGCCAGCAGTTGGCTGCGAATCTGTTGGGGCTGTTTGAGTCGGCGGTGAGCTTCTGGCATTGAACAAACCATCTGGATGGATTGTTTATTGTAGATTTCACTTGCCGTTGCCCACGGAAAGCCCCCGCTGTGCCGTGAGGGCTTTGGAGCCATTGAGGCATGGGGGTTGCACCTGCCGTTGCACGAGGCTGTGGGGCGGAATGGCGGCGGCAGCGTTGTGCCGCACCCATTGCTCCAACCCTGGGGCTACCGAGCGATATGAGCCAGCATCAGGTCCAGGTTTTGCACTGCGGCGCCTGAAGCGCCCTTGCCCAGGTTGTCGAACACTGCAGTCAGCAGCACCTGCCCATGGCGGGCGTTGTTGAAAATCCCCAGCCGCAATTGGTTGGTGCCGTTCAAGGCCTGCGGGTCCAGATGCTCCATGGCTTCGGCCTGCGCGACATCCATCACCTCCACATGGGGGGCTCCGGCATAGTGCTGTTGCAGGCACGCATGCAGGTGGTCGCCGTGGATGCCAGGGGCCAGGTGCTGCTGAAACAGTGGAATCGTCAGTGCGATGCCTTGCCGGAAAGCGCCATAGGCCGGAAGGAAAAAGGGGCGCTTCGACAGCCCGGCGTGCTGGGCAATCTCAGGCGTGTGCTTGTGCTCCAGCTTCAGCCCATAGATCTGGAAGGCGGGTGCTTGCACCGCGTCGGGGCCCTCGTGCGCGTCCACGCGGGCCCGTCCGCCGCCCGAGTAGCCGGATACCGCATGGATGGCGATGGGATGGTCGGCAGGCAGCAGGCCCGCATGTACCAAGGGCCGCAGCAGGGCAATGGCGCCAGTGGGGTAGCAGCCGGGGTTGCTGACCCTTTGGGCGCTGGCTATGTGTGCCGACTGGGCGGTGCTCATCTCGGGAAAACCATACACCCACTGCGGATCGGTGCGGTGGGCCGAGCTGGCATCGATCACGCGCACGGCGGGGTTGACGATGGCGGCTGCGGCCTCGCGGGCTGGGGCGTCGGGCAGACACAGGATGGCAATGTGGCAGCTGTTGATGGCCTCGGCGCGGCGGGCTGTGTTTTTGCGCTCGCTGTCGGGCAGCGTCAGCAGGCGCAGGTCCGAGCGGCCGCGCAAGCGTTCGTGGATTTGCAGGCCGGTGGTGCCTTGGTCGCCATCGATAAAGACGAGGGGTGAATTGGTCACGAGGGACTCCGGGTGGTCAAAGAAAGTGGCGCCTTGTTGCAAAGGTGTGAACGGGAAGGATGTGGAATCTTCAGCGACGGACTAAACTTTGAAAAGTTGAATTTCACAAACACCAGCATTAGATTTACTGAACTTCATGCGCGAACTTAATCTGGACCGACTGCGCACCCTGGTCACCATTGCCGACCTGGGCTCGTTCGCCGAAGCCGCCCGTGCGCTGCATCTGGCGCCGCCCACCGTGAGCTTGCACATCGCGGACCTGGAGGCACTCATCGGCGCCCCCCTGCTCGTGCGCAAGCGCGGCGAGGTGCGGGCATCGGGGGTGGGCGACGCGCTGATTGAGCGGGCCCGGCGCCTGTTGGCTGATGCGGACGAGGCGATGAATGTTGTGCAGCGCCAGGTGCAGGGGCTGGCCGGGCGCGTGCGCCTGGGCGCATCCACGGGCGCCATCGCGCACCTGCTTCCCCAGGCGCTGGAGGTGCTGGGCCAGCAGCATCCGGGCATCGACGTGCAGGTGGCGGTGCTCACCTCGCAGGAGACCTTGTCCCGCCTGGCCAGCGGCGCGTTGGACATTGGCCTGGTTGCGCTGCCGCAAGCGGCGGCGCGCGGCCTGACGGTATTGCCGTGGCGGCGCGACCCTGTGATGGCGTTCGTGCCGGCCTCGTGGCCGCAGCCCCGGCGGGCAACACCCCGCTGGCTAGCGGGCAAGCCGTTGATCCTGAACGACGATGGCACCAGCCTGTCGCGCCTGACCACCGAGTGGTTTGCCGCGACGGGCGAGCACCCCCGGCCGCGCATCCAGCTCAATTACAACGACGCCATCAAGAGCCTGGTGGCTGCAGGCTACGGCGCAACGCTGCTGCCCCACGAGGCACAGCCCACCGTGCCGCTGGACCCCCGCATCCGCATGTTGCCCCTGCAGCCCAGGCTGTGGCGGCCGTTGGGCATTGCGCACCGCGCGGGCGCGGTGGAGCGTGCCACCCAGCATGTGCTGGATGTGCTGTGGCAGCAAAAGCAGGCGTGATGGTGCGCTGCGGGCGGGTGGGCTTCGTCAGGCTGCGGTGCCGGGTGCCAGCGCGCTGAGCACCATGCGCACGATCAATTCCTCGGCCTTTTCGTAGTCGCGCTCGGTCAGTGCCGGCTTGCCCAGCAGCAAGGCGAATTGCGCCTCCTGCTCGGCATAGGCCTGCGTAACCGACCAGATGATGAACATCAGGTGCGTGAAGTTCACCTTGGCGATGCGGCCCTCGCGCGCCCAGCGCTCGAAGGTGCGTACCTCGGTTTTGAGCAGGGGCGCCACGCGCTCGGTGATGGCCTTGCCATAGCGTGGTGCGCCGGCAATCACCTCCTTGGTGAATACCTTGGCGCCCTGGGGGCGCGTGCGGGAGTAATGCAGCTTGGCGCGGATGTAGCGCCGCAGCGCCTGTTGTGGGTCATCGCTGTGCGAGAGGTCTTCCATGCCCGCCAGCCATTGGGTGAGCACGTCGTCCAGTACCCGCTGGTACAGGGCCTCCTTGCTGGGGAAGTAGTACAGCAGATTGTGGCGGCTGAGGCCAATGGCTGCGGCGATGTTCTCTAGCGAGGCGCCCTCAAAGCCAAACTGTGCAAAGTGATTCTCGGCCTCGGCGAGGATGCCCTGCTCCTTGAGCAGGCGCGAGGCCTTGGGTGCGCGGGGGGCGGCGCCGTCGCTGGAGGCGATGCGCAGGGCTTTGGAGGAGCGGGGGGCGGGGTCGGCTTTGAGCAGTCGGGTGGCGGTCATTGCACCATTGTGGAACAAGCCGGGGTTGATATCCGGCAAGCTACCGGGCAACGGGCTGGCATAGGGTTTGCTGTAGGGATTTTACCAATTGGTAAATTTTTACGTGTTGGTAAATTGGCCCACAACGCAGGGCACCGCTGCAGCAAAGCAGTGGGCACCTGCGACCCCACAGCGAGGACCACGATGAAACCTCCGAAGTTTGCGGGCATTGGCACCGCATTGGCTGGCTCCGGCCGCACGCGCCTTGGGCGCAAAAAGGCGCAGGCGCGCGCCCAGACCCCCACCCTGATCCCCTCGGAGGAAACCTGATGGACACACCCGCAAGCCGTGCCTGCGGCATTCATGCCGCACGCCTGAACCTGGCCGACTACGCCGCCAACTTCAGCGACGCCCACCCGCCTTTGACGCGGCCCCAGGCCTTGATCGAGGCCGAGCGCTGTTACTACTGCTATGACGCACCGTGCGCCACCGCTTGCCCCACGGGCATCGACATCCCCTCGTTCATCCACCGCATTGCGCAGGACAACAACCGGGGCGCCGCCCGTGCCATCCTGGAGGCCAACCCGCTGGGCGGCATGTGCGCCCGCGTTTGCCCCACCGAGGTGCTGTGCGAGCAGGCCTGCGTGCGCAACACCAACGAAGACAAGCCGGTCGAGATCGGCTCGCTGCAGCGCTACGCCACCGATGCTTTTTTCTCCAAACCGGGGGCGCCTTTGTTTCAGCGCTCTGCAGCCACCGGCAAGCGCGTGGCGGTGGTGGGCGCTGGGCCTGCGGGCCTGGCCTGCGCCCATGGGTTGGCGGTGCGCGGTCACGATGTGGTGCTGTTCGAGGCCCGCCCCAAGCTCGGTGGCCTCAATGAATATGGCTTGGCCAGCTACAAAACAACGAACAACTTCGCGCAGAAGGAAGTCGAGTGGCTGCTGTCCATCGGTGGCATCGAGGTGCGCACGGGCCAGCAACTGGGCCGCGACATCACGCTCGACAGCCTGCTGGGTGCCTATGACGCCGTGTTTCTGGGCCTGGGCCTGCAGGCCGTGAATGCGCTGGGCGTGGCCGAGCCCACAGCCACGGGCCTGCGCAATGCCGTGGACTTCATTGCCGAGTTGCGCCAGAGCGCAGACCTTTCCACCCTGCCTGTGGGCCGCCGCGTGGTGGTGATTGGCGGTGGCATGACGGCGGTGGATGCCGCCGTGCAGTCGCGCAAGCTGGGCGCAGAAGAGGTGACCATCGTTTACCGCCGGGGCGCGGAGGCCATGTCTGCATCGCCCGTGGAGCAGCAGTGGGCACAGACGAACGGCGTAAAGATCCGCCACTGGGCGGCGCCTAAAGAGGTGCTGAGCGAAGGTGGCACGGCCAAGGGCGTGCGTTTTTCCGCCACTGCGCTCAGTGGCGGCAAGCTGGTGGAGGCCGGCGAAACCTTCACGCTGGAAGCGGACATGGTGCTCAAGGCCATTGGCCAGACCTTTGTGGCCGAGCCTGTGGGCAAGGGCATTGCGCTGAATGGTGGGCGCATCGTCACCGACGCAGAGGGCTGCACCAGCCTGGCGCGCGTTTGGGCCGGGGGCGACTGCCGCGTGGGCGGCCGCGACCTCACGGTGGAGGCGGTGGAGCACGGCAAGGTGGCCGCTGTCTCTATTCACGCCGCGCTGATGGCCTGAACTCTTCCACCCCAGTTTTCACGGGAGCACCCCATGGCAGATATTCGCAGCAATTTTCTGGGCATCCAAAGCCCCAACCCTTTTTGGCTGGCCTCCGCACCGCCCACCGACAAAGAGATCAACGTCACCCGCGCCTTCGAGGCGGGCTGGGGTGGCGTGGTGTGGAAGACACTGGGCGAAGATCCGGCCGTGGTCAACGTCAACGGCCCGCGCTACACCACGCTGATGTCGCAGGACCGCCGCGTGGTCGGCCTGAACAACATCGAGCTGATCACCGACCGGCCGCTGCACACCAACCTCGAAGAGATCAAACGCGTCAAACGCAACTGGCCCGACCGGGCCATGATTGTTTCGCTCATGGTGCCTTGTGAGGAACAAAGCTGGAAGGCCATCCTGCCGCTGGTGGAAGACACGGGCGCCGATGGCATCGAGCTGAACTTCGGCTGCCCCCACGGCATGAGCGAGCGCGGCATGGGCGCCGCTGTGGGCCAGGTGCCCGAATATATCCAGATGGTCACGGCATGGTGCAAGCACTACAGCAAGCTGCCCGTGATCGTGAAGCTCACACCCAACATCACCGACGTGCGCCAGCCCGCACGCGCGGCCAAGGCGGGCGGGGCCGATGCGGTGTCGCTCATCAACACCATCAACTCCATCATGGGGGTGGACCTGGACCGCATGGTGATGAGCCCCAGCACCGATGGCTGGGGTTCGCACGGCGGCTACTGCGGCCCGGCCGTCAAGCCCATTGCGCTCAACATGGTGGCCGAGATCGCGCGCGACGCGCAGACGGCTGGCCTGCCCATCAGCGGCATTGGTGGCATCACCACCTGGCGCGACGCGGCGGAATACATTGCGCTCGGCTGCGGCACGGTGCAGGTGTGTACTGCCGCCATGGTGTATGGCTTCAAGATCGTGCAGGACATGTGTGATGGGCTGTCGAACTTCATGGATGAGCATGGCTATGCCACGCTCGACGACTTCAAGGGCCAGGCTGTGCCCACGGTGAAGGATTGGAAAAGCCTCAACCTCAACCACATCGAAAAAGCGGTCATCAACCAGGAGTCCTGCATCCAGTGCGGCCGCTGCCATGTGGTGTGCGAAGACACCTCGCACCAGGCGATCACCTTTACTAAAGAGGGCGGCGCGCGCAAGTTCGAGATCAACGAGGCGGAGTGCGTGGGCTGCAACCTGTGTGTGTCGATCTGCCCCGTGCCCGAGTGCATCACCATGCGCGCGCTGGCGCCGGGCGAGGTGGACGAGCGCACGGAGAAGGCGGTAACGGGTGAATACGCCAACTGGACCACGCACCCCAACAACCCGCAGCGCGTTTCTGCCACGGCCTAGAGAGAGTGGAGTGTGGCGAGTGACAGGCCCCGTCGAGCACGCCGGAGCGAAGCATGCAAGACGCCACGGATGTCCTGGTTGTGGTGCTTTTCGCAACGCATGCTGCAGTGCATCTGGTGCAGTTCTTGCGTGATCTCTAGCATCGCTCGCTTCCCTTCTTTGCCCGCCGTCTGCCAACGCGAAGGCGCAGGACCAGACAGTGGGTTGTGTGCAACCCCAACGAAGTCTTTGACAGGAGTACAGGCATGACCAACAGTACCGGCAGCGCCGTCCACGTGGCGAGGCCAATGCCCGGCGGAGCATCCAACACGCTCGCCAATGAAGATTTGCTCCCCACCACCGCCGCGCAGCGACACTGGACCTGGAAAGACTTCGCCGCGCTGTGGGTGGGCATGGTGGTGTGTGTGCCTACGTACACCATGGCCAGTTCGATGCTCGACCAGGGCTTTACCTGGCAGATGGCGGTGTGGCTGGTGTTTTTGGCCAATTGCATTGTTTTGGTGCCCATGGTGCTCATCGGGCGCGTGGGGCCCAAGTACGGCGTGCCGTTTCCGGTGCTGGCACGTGCTTCGTTTGGTGTGAAGGGCGCTAACCTGCCAGCCGTGCTGCGCGGCCTGGTGGCCTGCGGCTGGTTTTCCATCAATTGCTATTTTGGTGCGCTGGCGCTGCATGGCTTTCTGAACATCATGGGCATGAACCTCGCGGGGCCTGCCGAAGGGCAGACCATCAGCACCTCGCAGTTCGTATGCTTCCTGGCCTTCTGGGCCGTGCATATCTGGTTCATCTGGCGGGGGCCGGAGTCCATCCGCAAGCTGGAAGTGATTGCGGCGCCACTCATGATCGTTGCCTCCGTCGTGCTGGTGGTCGTGTTGGTGATGCGCGTGCCTGCGGGGCAGCTTTTCAATCTGCCCGCCAAGGTCGTCGAAGGCGGTCCCAAGACCTGGGCGGCCCTCACGGGGCTGGTGGGCTTCTGGGCCACGCTGGCGCTCAACATCCCTGACTTCACGCGCTTTGCCAAGTCGCAGAAGGACCAGGTTGTGGGGCAGGCCATCGGCCTGCCGCTGCCCATGGCGCTGTTCTCCATGGTGGGCGTGATCGGCTTTTCGGCATCGGCCATCCTGTACGGCAAAGCCCAGTTGTTCCCCGACGGCCTGCTCACGCAGATGGGCAGCGTGGCCGCTGGCGTGGGCCTGCTGGTGATTTTGTTGGCCAACCTGACCACCAACGTGGCTGCCAATCTGGTGTCGCCTTCGTATGACTTCAGCCAGATTGCGCCCTCGAAGATCAGCTTTCGCATGGGCGGGATGATCGCGGCCGTCATCGGTCTGCTGTTCATGCCCTGGAAGCTGCTGGCCACGTCGGGCGGCTACTTGTTCACTTGGCTGGGCGGCTACGGCACGCTGCTGGGCGCCATTGCGGGCATTTTGCTGGTGGACTACTACCTGGTGCGCAAAAGCGAGCTGAAGGTGGACGACCTGTACCGCCGGGGCGGCGAATATGAATACAGCAACGGCTGGAACCTGCAGGCGCTCATGGCCTTTGCCCTGGGTGTGCTGCCTTGCCTGCCCGGTTACTTGGCCGTGTCGGGCGTGGTGGACAAGGCGGGCATGCCCGCCATCTGGCTCACGCTGTTCGACTCGGGTTGGTTCTTCAGCCTGGCGGTGGCAGGCACCTATTACTACCTGACCGCCAAGAAGAAGTGACCCCTGGCCCTGCCTGGGCCTGGTGCCAGTGCAGGGCTTTTTTTGATCTGTAGCCCAGAAGGAGACCCCCATGACCCAAGCCCTTGTGATCCGCGGCGGAACCGTGGTCAACGCCGACTGCGAGCAACGCGCTGATGTGCTGTGCGTGGACGGCCGCATCGTTGCCGTGGGCGAAGGCGCGGCGACGCAGGCGCCTGCGGGGGCGCAGACGCTCGACGCCAGCGGCCAGTACGTGCTGCCCGGTGGCATCGACCCGCACACCCACATGCAACTGCCGTTCATGGGCACGGTCACCATGGACGACTTCTTCACCGGCACCGCCGCAGGCCTGGCCGGCGGCACCACGAGCATCATCGACTTCGTGATCCCCGACCCGCAGGAGCCCATCCTGGACGCCTACCGCAAGTGGCGCGGCTGGGCCGAAAAGTCGGCCGCCGACTATTCCTTCCACGTCGCCATCACCTGGTGGAGCGAGCAGGTGCGTGCCGACATGGGCACGCTGGTGCAGCAGGAGGGGGTGAACAGCTTCAAGCACTTCATGGCCTACAAGAACGCCATCATGTGTGACGACGAAACCCTGGTGAACAGCTTCAAGCGCGCGCTGGAGCTGGGCGCCATGCCCACGGTGCACGCCGAAAACGGCGAGCTGGTGTACCTGCTGCAGCAAGAAGTGGCCAAGATGGGCATCATCGGCCCCGAGGGCCACCCGCTGTCGCGCCCGCCCATGGTCGAGGCCGAGGCCGCCAACCGTGCCATCGCGATTGCTGATGTTCTGGGCGTGCCGATCTATGTGGTGCATGTGAGCTGCATGGAGTCGGCCGACGCCATCGCCCGCGCCCGCGCACGCGGCCAGCGGGTGTATGGCGAAGTGTTGGCGGGGCACCTGCTGGTGGATGACAGCGTGTACCGCGACCCAGACTTTGCCAAGGCCGCCGCCTATGTGATGAGCCCGCCCTTTCGCCCCAAGGGCCACCAGGAGGCGCTGTGGCGTGGCCTGCAATCAGGCCAGTTGCACACCACGGCGACGGACCACTGCACCTTCTGCGCCGCGCAGAAGGCGGCGGGCAAGGACAATTTCTTCAAAATTCCCAACGGCACCGGGGGCGTGGAAGAGCGCATGGCGGCCATTTGGGATGCGGGTGTGAACACCGGGCGCCTCACTCCATCCGAGTTCGTGGCCATCACCTCGGCCAACTGCGCCAAGCTCTTCAACATCTACCCCCGCAAAGGCTTCATCGGCGAGGGCGCCGACGCCGACCTGGTGCTGTGGGACCCACAAGGCACCAAGACCTTCTCGGCCAAGACGCAGTTCAGCAAAGGCGACTTCAACATCTTTGAAGGCCGCACCGTGCGCGGCATCCCCAGCCACACCGTCAGCCAGGGGCGTGTGGTGTTTGCCAACGGCGACCTGCGGGCCGAGC
>NZ_JAPUDY010000053.1 GCF_027492855.1 Acidovorax sp. | reverse complement strand
TGCTGGCCATGGCGCGCGACGTGCGCGTCATCCTCATCAAGCTGGCCGACCGCACGCACAACATGCGCACGCTGTCAGACATGCCGCGCAGCAAATGGGGCCGAATCTCGTCGGAAACGCTGGAGATCTACGCGCCCATTGCCCACCGCCTGGGGCTGAACCAGACCTACCGCGAGCTGCAGGATTTGGCGTTCCGCCATCTGCACCCATGGCGCTACGCCACGCTGTCCAAGGCCGTCAACAAATCACGCAACCGCCGCCGCGATCTGGTGCAGAAAGTGCAGACCGAGGTGGATGCCGCCTTCTCGAAGATCGGCATGAAGGTGCGCCTGGCAGGGCGTGAGAAAACCTTGTTCGCCATCTACCAAAAGATGGACCTCAAGCACCTGAGCTTTGCGCAAGTGACGGACATCTACGGCTTTCGGGTCATCGTGCCCACAGTCACCGACTGCTACACGGCGCTGGGCGTGCTTCATCAGATGTACAAGCCGGTGCCCGGCAAGTTCAAGGACCACATCGCCATTGCCAAGCTCAACGGCTATCAGTCGCTGCACACCACCCTCGTGGGCCCTTCGGGTGTGAACATCGAGTTCCAGGTGCGCACCGATGAAATGCACGTCATCGCCGAAGCCGGCGTGGCTGCGCACTGGCTGTACAAAGCCCAGGACGGCGACGGAACCGCTGCGGAGCGCCTGGGCACCAAATGGCTGCAATCGCTGCTGGACATTCAGAACGAAACCCGCGACGCCGCCGAGTTCTGGGATCACGTCAAGGTAGACCTGTTCCCAGACGCCGTCTACGTGTTCACCCCCAAGAGCCAGATCATGGCGCTGCCACGCGGCGCCACTGTGGTGGACTTCGCCTATGCCATCCACAGCAATGTGGGCGACCGAACGACAGCCGCCAAAATCAACAACGAGCAGGTGCCGCTGCGCACGGAGCTCAAGAACGGCGACGTGGTCGAGATCATCACCGCCCCCGTCTCTACGCCCAATCCGGCCTGGCTGGGCTTTGTCCGCACCGGCCGCGCCCGCTCCAAGATTCGCCACTACCTCAAGACCCTGGCGCAGACTGAGTCCGAGGGCCTGGGAGAAAAGCTGCTGACCCAAGCAATCCGCGCCGAAGGCCTGGAGCAACTGCCGCCCGTCAACGCAGAAACCCAGCCCATGTGGGACAAGCTGCTGCGCTTTACCGGCAACCGCACACGCAGCGAGCTGATGACCGACCTGGGCCTGGGCAAGCGCATCGCCAGCATCGTGGCCAAACGGCTCATGGTGTTGATGTCGGAGCATGGCCATCGGCCCAATGCGCTGCTCATGACCCGCGAGCGCTATACATCGCACGAAACCTTGTCACAAGGTGCGGTCACACTCGATGGTAGCGAAAACGCCTCGGTGCAATACGCATCCTGCTGCCGCCCGGTGCCCGGTGACAGCATCGTCGGCTACCTGGGCCGGGGCGAGGGGCTGGTGGTGCACAACGCACATTGCGGTGTGGCCAAACGCCTTCAGAACAAGGACAGCGAACGCTTCATTGCCGTGGACTGGTCGGATGAACCGACGCGCATGTTTGAGACCGGCGTGGTCGTCACCGTCACCAACGGCAAGGGCGTGCTGGCGCGCGTAGCGGCTGAACTGGCGAGTTCCGAAGCAGACATCACCCATGTTGACATGGATGACGAGGCAGCCCTCGACACCACCGACCTGCGCTTCATCGTGGCCGTGCGCGACCAAGCACATCTGGAACTGGCACTGCGAAACCTGCGCCGCACCCAAGCGGTCATTCGTGCAGCCAGGATGACGCCGCAGGCGTAGCCGTCAGGCTGGGCTGCTCGCGCCATGTGAGCGAGCAGCTATCCGGAATGCGGCGGCGGGTACCGAACCTCTACCACCTCAAGCTGGCGAACACCCCCAGGTGTCGGCAACTGAACCTCATCCCCCACACGGGCCTTGAGTAGCGCCCGTGCCACGGGCGAAATCCAGCTGACTTGCAGCTCACGGCTGTCTGCCTCGTCGATGCCCATGATGGTGATCGTGCGCTCAACACCTTCATCGTCCAGGTAGGTCACCGTGGCCCCAAAGAACACCTGATCGCTGCCCGCGTGCAGGCCAGGGTCTACGACTTCAGCGATCTCCAACCGCTTGGTCAAAAAACGGATGCGCCGATCGATTTCGCGCAGTCGCTTCTTGCCATACAAGTAGTCGCCATTCTCGGAACGATCGCCGTTGCTGGCCGCCCAATGCACCACATCCACGATCTTGGGGCGCTCGTTGTCGATCAATTCCAGAAGCTCGCCCCGCAGGCGCGCATAGCCAGCCGGCGTGATGTAGTTCTTGCCGCCGGCAGGCAACGGCGGCAACGCCAACTCATCGTCGTCGTCAGCCCCATCGGTCTCTTTGGTAAAAGCCTTGCTCATAGCCAGACACCCCCGATCAGCGCAAAGCGCGTGGACAAATGAAAAAGCCTGCAATCTTTCGATTGCAGGCTTTAAACATTGGTGCGGCTGGCAGGAATCGAACCCACGACCCCTTGGTTCGTAGCCAAGTACTCTATCCAGCTGAGCTACAGCCGCTAAGCTTTGAATTATAGCATGATTTCTTGGCGACCCTCGAAACTCACTTTTTTATTTGTACTTGCCGACAAGCGGCTAAAACAAACAAAACCTCATTCAGCGCAAGCCACAATTGTAATGCACTCCATAGCCCCTCAAAGAGAAACAGAGCGCCTTACCGCAGAAAAATGGCCTTGATCACAGTGATCGTCCGTACGATTGACGGATGGTAGGGCGTGTTGGACTTGAACCAACGACCAAAGGATTATGAGTCCTCTGCTCTAACCAACTGAGCTAACGCCCCAAGCCATGCTCCAACGCTATACAACGGGGCAAGCGCCGTATTGTAGGGGCTTACTTGCGGTAGCTGAGTGCGTTGGAAACCAGCTTGGAGGTGATGTCCACGATCTGGATCATCCGGTCGTAGGGCATGCGTGTCGGGCCGATCACGCCCAAGGTACCAACCACCGTGCCGTCCACTTCGTACGGAGCGCTCACAATGGACAATTCTTCAAAAGGCACGACGTGGCTCTCGCCGCCGATGTAGATGCGCACCCCTTCGGCCTGGCTGGAGATATCAAGCAGACGCAATATCTGGGTCTTCTGCTCAAAAAGGTCGAAGGCTCGGCGCAAATTGCCCATGTCGCTGGAAAAGTCGCTCACCGCCAGCAGATTGCGCTCGCCGGAGATCACCACTTCATCCTGAGCCTCTGACAACGCCTCAGATCCAACGTTCACCGCCGCCTGCATGAGCGCTGCAATCTCCCCACGCAACACATCCACCTCTGATTTCAAGCGCTCGCGCACCTGCTCCATCGCAAGCCCGGCGTAATGCGCGTTCAAGAAGTTGGAGGCCTCGATGAGTTGTGACTGGGAATAGTCAGCCTCGGTAAAGATCACCCGATTCTGGACGTCGCCCTCAGGCGAAACGATGATGACCAAAAAACGGCGCTCCGACAGCCTCAAAAACTCGATATGGCGAAACACCGAGGTGCGTCGTGGCGCCATCACCACCCCCACGAACTGAGAGAGGTTGGACAAAAGCTGCGCGGCATTGGCGATCACCTTCTGCGGCTGCTCGGGCGCGAGCTGCGGATGCGTCAGCGGGTCCCGCTGCACGGTCAGCATGGTGTCCACGAACAGCCTGTACCCCCGCGCCGTGGGAATACGACCCGCCGAGGTGTGGGGGCTTGCGATCAGCCCCAGCTCCTCTAAGTCGGCCATGACATTGCGGATCGTCGCTGGCGACAAATCCAACCCTGACGCGCGGGACAAGGTCCGTGAGCCAACGGGCTGCCCGTCGGCGATATAACGCTCGACCAGGGCTTTGAGCAACAACTTGGCGCGGTCATCGAGCATGGAATGATTTTAATGATGTAATTTCGCGATGACGTCCAATTTCCGCCATGTCGCCCTCATAGGCAAGTACCAAGCTTCATCCGCGGGCGACAACTCTCGCCAGGCACTGGAAGACATTGCCCATCTTTTGGAGCGCCAGGGTTGCGAGGTGGTGCTGGAAGCGGAGACTGCCAGCAACACGGGACTCACGCACTACCCAGCACTGAATGTAGACGACATCGGAGCCCAATGCGATCTGGGGCTGGTGGTGGGCGGCGATGGCACGATGCTGGGCATTGGCCGCAGGCTCGCCCGGTTTGGCACCCCACTGATTGGTATCAACCAGGGTCGGCTGGGCTTCATCACCGATATTCCGTTTGATACGTACCAGACCACGCTCCCTCCCATGCTTCGCGGGGCCTATGAAGAGGATCTGCGGCCATTGATGCATGCCACCGTGGTGCGCGATGACCGCATAGTGTTCGAGGCACTCGCCATGAACGACGTGGTCGTGAACCGGGGCGCAACATCCGGCATGGTGGAATTGCGGGTCGAAGTGGGCGGGCAGTTGGTGGCCAATCAGCGCGCCGATGGGCTGATCATTGCATCCCCCACCGGATCAACGGCTTATTCGCTGTCGGCGGGCGGACCGATGCTGCACCCGTCGATCCCTGGCTGGGTTCTGGTGCCCATTGCACCACACACCCTGTCCAACCGGCCCATCGTGTTGTCCGATGCAACGGAAGTGGCCGTTGAAGTGGTGAGCGGGCGGGACGTTAGTGCCAACTTCGACATGCAGTCACTGGCCTCCCTGCTCCATGGCGACCGCATTCTGGTCAAACGGTCGGAGCACTGCGTGCGGTTTCTTCACCCCCAAGGCTGGAATTACTTCGCAACACTGCGCAAGAAGCTGCGCTGGAACGAAGGGGGCTCCTGACCATGGCACTCAGGCGGATCACGCTGCGTGATTTTGTGATCGTGCAGGCCCTGGAGCTGGAACTCCACCCCGGCTTCACCGTGCTGACGGGCGAGACGGGGGCTGGCAAATCCATTTTGATCGACGCACTGCAGTTGGCTCTGGGCGCGCGCTCGGATGCAGGCGTGGTGCGCGAGGGCAGCCCCAAGACAGACATCTGCGCTGAATTCGATTGCCCTGCACATGTACGGCCGTGGCTGGAAGATGCTGGGTTTGATGCCGACGATGTGTTGTTACTGCGCCGCACGGTCGATGCGCAAGGCAAGAGCCGCGCCTGGATCAATGGCACCCCCGCCACGGCAGCACAGCTGCGTGCGCTGGGCGACATGCTGCTAGACATCCATGGCCAGCACGCCTGGCAGAGCCTCACCCGCCCCGAATCGGTGCGTGGCCTGCTCGATGCATTCGCCGGAGTCAGCACCAGCGACACCGCGGCCCGGTGGTCGCAATGGCGCGCAGACCAGAAGGCTCTGCAGCAAGCACGCAGTGCCCAGGCGACCTTGCAGCAGGAACGCGAACGCTTGCAATGGCAAATCAGCGAGCTGGAAAAACTCGCGCCAGCGCCCGATGAATGGGATGAGCTGGATGCTCAGCACAAGCGCCTGTCACACGCCCAGGCACTGCTTGATGGCGCCGATGGCGCAATACGGGCTTTGCAGGAAGACGACGCGGGAGCACTCAGCGCACTGACACAGGCCCACGCGCTCCTGCAGGCCCAGGAACACATCGAACCAGAGTTCGCCAACCTGGCCGATATCCTCGCGTCGAGCCTGGCGCAGGCCAATGATGTAGTGCATTCACTGCACTCCTACCTGCGGCACGCCGACATCGACCCGCAGCGCCTGGCCGAGTTGGATGCCCGCATGTCGCTGTGGATGGGCCTGGCGCGCAGGTACAAGCGCCCGCCCGGGGATTTGCCCGCCCTACTCCAGGACTGGAAGACCGAGATGCGCGAACTGGACGCCGCCACCGACGTGGAACAACTGCAAGCCGCCGAAGCGACCAGCGCCAAGGCGTATCAGGCTGCGGCACGGGCGCTGTCGTTGGCGCGCGCCAAGGCGGCGCCCAAACTATCGACCGCTATCACTCAAGCCATGCAAGGCCTGGGCATGGAAGGTGGAAAATTTGAAGTGTCGGTCACCAAGGCGCCAGAACCCGCGGCCCATGGAATCGACGACGTGGTGTTCCTTGCAGCGGGGCACCCTGGCATGAGCCCCAAGCCGATCGGCAAGGTTGCGTCCGGCGGGGAGCTTTCACGCATCTCGCTCGCCATTTCGGTCACCACCAGCGAACTCGGCATGGCTCCCACGCTCATCTTTGACGAGGTCGATTCTGGCGTGGGCGGCGCGGTCGCCGAAACCGTGGGGCGGCTGATGCAACAGTTGGGGAGTGACCGCCAGGTTCTGGCAGTCACCCACCTTCCCCAGGTCGCAGCATGCGCGCACCACCACCTCAAGGTGGCCAAGCAAAAGAACCCCAAGGGAACCACCAGCACTGTGCTGGCGGTGCAGGCAGAACAACGCGTTGCCGAGATCGCCCGCATGCTCGGCGGGGAGCGCTCGACACAAACCACCCTGGCCCATGCCCGCGAAATGCTGGGCCATGTGGCAGCACCAACCCCAGCAAAGGACAACGGATGGCTCTTGAAATCGTCCTGATCACGGGCATGTCGGGCTCAGGGAAATCCGTGGCCCTGCATGCACTGGAAGATGCAGGGTACTACTGCGTGGACAACCTGCCCCCCGAACTGCTGCCCGCTTTTGTGGCACTGGAGCACCGCTATCACGGAAACCGCCTGGCCATTGCGATGGACGTGCGCAGCGCCACGTCACTGCACCAGGTTCCCCAGGAGTTGGCCCGTCTGCGCAGCCAAGGCGTTGCGGTGCAGTCGATTTTTCTGGATGCAACCATCGATACGCTGGTGCGGCGTTTCTCCGAAACACGCCGCCGTCACCCCCTGTCCCACGATGATCTCCAGCAGGGACGCAGGGCCCTGGTGCAGATCATCGAACTGGAGCGCGAACTCCTGGCAGAACTGCGCGAGCAATCGCACGTCATTGACACCAGCACGATCCGATCGTCCCAACTACAAAGCTACGTCAAGAGCCTGATGTCCACTGCACCAGGGCAATTGACCCTTGTGTTTCAGTCCTTCGCCTTCAAACGAGGAATCCCCATGGATGCGGACTATGTCTTTGACGTGCGGATGCTGCCCAACCCCCACTACGAGCCGGCACTGCGCGATCTGACGGGGCTTGACCAGCCTGTCGCAGATTTTCTACTCCTTCAACCGGATGTGACCCTCATGCGCGCCCACATCGAACAGTTCCTGGCGCATTGGCTCGAGATGCTGGACCACAACCACCGCAGCTATGTCACGGTGGCCATCGGCTGTACCGGTGGGCAGCACCGTTCGGTCTATCTCGTGGAAAGGCTGGCCGAAGCATTCAGCAACCGTTGGACCGCCCTACGGCGGCACCGTGAACTCGACGGGCGGTAAAAATCGGTTCAAGACCGATTGGATTGCTCACCACAATCGCAATTGCGTCGCGTCCAACAGCTTGCGGATGGGCGCTGGTAAACCGACGACTTCCCACTGATCGGACCCGAGCCACTCGCCCCCCCCCAAGGGATTGCCCCCGAAGTCCCCACTGATCAACACCGGATGAAGATGCAGATCCCTGTGCGTGAGCACGTGAAGAAAGGGGGGCAGCTCCTCCTGTAGATATCGCGACGGGTCACCAAGGCCCGACACAAAAGCGGTCTTAGAAGCGTCATCGGAAAAGACTGGCACGCAGTGCATGCCCGCCCAAATACCTGTTGAGGGGCGTCGTTGCAGCCACACCCACCCCTGTTCATTGCGGACAATCACGAGCTGCCACGACTCGGCCCGGCGGGTCAGCTTGCGTGTTCTGACCGGATAACGCTCTGGGTCCTTGCCCCTTCGCGCCGTACAAAATTCCATCAACGGGCATTCGTTGCAACGGGGAGCGCGCGGCGTACAGACCGAAGCACCGAGGTCCATGAGCCCTTGGGTGTACCGGGGCATGGCATGACCGAGGTCGTTTGTCGGCAGCAGCGAATCGGCCAAGTCCCACAACAAGCGCTCATTCTTGGCCGAAGCCAAGTCCTTGTCGAAGCCCAGCACGCGCGTCAGCACCCGCCGCACATTGGCATCCAGGATGGGCACCCGCTCAGAAAAACAAAAAGCAGCAATGGCCCCCGCCGTCGATCGGCCAATGCCTGGCAAGGTTGCCAGGACTGCCGCAGTACGAGGAAACGCCCCGCCATGGTCCGCCATCACCTGCTGCGCACACCGATGCAGATTGCGCGCACGGCTGTAGTAGCCCAGGCCGCTCCAGAGCCCCATCACTTCATCCTGTGGGGCCTTCGCCAGCGCATTGACATCGGGAAACCGGTCCAGAAACCGCGCGTAGTAATCCAGCACGGTACTGACCTGGGTCTGCTGCAACATGATCTCGGACAGCCAAACGCGGTAGGGATCGCGGGTTTGTTGCCAGGGCAGATGATTGCGCCCATGGGATGCCTGCCAAGCCACCACGCGCCCGGCGACATGCTCCCCACCTGCAGGCACACTCATGCAGACTCGAGATGCAGGTCGAGCGTGGCAACAGGCTCCAAACCTGGCACGGCAATGAGTTGGGCGGTGAGTTCCTGCAACCTGCCTTCCAGCAGGTCCAGCGCCTCCTCATTCGTTTCGATTTCTGAAATACGCTCCACCAGTCCGCTGGCTGCTTGCTGTATGCGGTCCACCGCTTCGATACGGCGCGCAAAACTGCGGCGACGCTCGCGCAGTTGCGCGTCGAGCTGCGCCGTGGCCGACTTGCTCCACAGCTCAAGGTCATTGGCCGCTGACTCGTACACCGTACGCAACCGCATGGCAAGGGCGCGCACCAGCCGCTCAGCAAATTCGGGCTGTGCCAGCTTCAAGGCATTGCCCATACCGAGGTACTGCAGGTGGCTTTGCTCGATCTGATCCAGATCATGCGCAAAGTGCTCCAACTGAGGGGGTGTTGGCACCTGCAGCGAAAATCCGAATTCCGCGTTGAGCTGCCGAAACGTCCCGGCCAGCATGGCCTGGATTTCCGTGCCTGAGGCTTGCGCCTTGTCCAGCGTTCCACGCAGTTTGTCGAAGGTCTGGGTGTAGATTTTTTTGACACCCAGTTTGATGCCTTTTTGCTGCAGCGTCTGCGCCAGCTCGGCCAATTCAGTCTTGAGCGCCTTCGCGCCCAGTTGCTGAAACACTGCCCGCAAAAGCTTCAGGTGCACGGCGCGCACCGCCTGGATCTTGGCCGTGCTCAGATCGAATTCACGCTGCTCCTGCTCGATGCGATGGCGCATGGACTCGATCACGGATGCATTTTTGCCCCGCAGGCTGCGCAACTCGGCCATCTGGTCGTCCAGATCGCGGCGGCGGATGTTGATGACCCGCGCCGTTTCCGTGCGCAGGCTGGCCACCCCGGTGGCCACGGTGGCTCGCAGAATGGACTGGCGCCGGCCCATGATGCCTTTGGCCAATGCTTCTTCCAATACCGGCAGTCCACTGGTTTCGAGCAACAGGTCATCCGCTGTGATCTTGGCAACCAGTCCCTTCTGGGCAGACACCGGAATCACTCTGTCCAGCGGCACCCCGAGCATTTCGGCGGAAGTGCTGCACTGGCGCTCCATCTGGGACTGAACCTGCTCCGCACTGTTCAACGTATCCCACAAGGTATCGATTTTGTTCAACACCACCAGCCGGGCATCCATGCTGTCGGGCGAGGTCGCCAGATGCTCGCGCCAAATGGACAGATCGGAGCGCGTCACGCCCGTGTCCGCGCTCAGGATAAAAACCACCGCATGCGCCTGGGGGATCAGGTTGACGGTCAGTTCGGGCTCGGCCCCCACCGCATTCAACCCCGGCGTATCCAGAATCACCAGCCCCTGTTTAAGGAGCGGATGGGGAATATTGATGACCGCATGCCGCCACATGGGCACTTCCACCAGGCCCTGGGCATCGGGCACCGGGTTTTCATCGGTCAGTTCGTCGTGCCAGAACCCCAGCGCGCGCGCATCGTCGAGGCTGACCTTGCGCACTTCGGCCACCTTTTCCAAGGCCTTGGCGATCTGGTTCGCATTGCCCACATCCAGCGAAATCTCCGTCCAGCGCTCGGTTTTCACCCGCCATTCCGCCAGGCTCTGCACCTGCAGACGAGTCTCAATGGGAAGCAGACGCAGACTGGGCGCCTGAGCGGCGTCATACCCCAGCTCTGTTGGACACATGGTCGTACGACCAGCGCTTGCGGGCATGATGCGGCGGCCATAGTCCGCAAAGAAAATCGCGTTGATCAACTCGGATTTGCCGCGAGAGAACTCCGCAACGAACGCCACCATGACCTTGTCGCTGCGGACCTGCTCCTCCAGGCGATGCAGCCGCTCCTGCACGGCCGCGTCCATGAGGTCGTGCGAGGACATCCACTCGGCCAGTCGCTTGAGCTGCTGGGCGAACTCCCGCCGCCAGGCGCCATGCTGGTCGAACTGTTCGTTGAATGAAGGTCCCACTTTGCTCCCACAGGTCTATGAATGGCCTACAGGGTAGGCATACACAAAATATAGCATCGACCGCACGCGGGCTGTCGCGAATGAAGGGGCGAAACAACCTTGCATGCTACGCCCGCTGACATTGAGGGCAAAAGTAGCTGCTCCTTTGCCCCTGGCGCAGGAGCCGTATCGCCGTACCACACACATGGCAGGGTGCACCTTCGCGCCCATATACATTGGCCGTGGTCTGAAAATGCCCCGCCATGCCGTCTGCGTTCGAAAAGTCCCGCAACGTACTGCCGCCCATCTCCACCGCACGTGCAAGCACCACGCGGATAGCCTCATGCAGCAGGCGGGCCCGCCCTGCGCCAATGCGGGCAGACACCGTGGTGGGCCGAATGCCCGCCAGAAAAAGCACCTCGGACGCATAGATATTGCCAACACCCACCACCAGCCGCCCCGCCAGCAACAGTTGCTTGATGGGCATCCGGCTTTTCTTCAGCCCAGCCTGGAAGGCAGCGAGGGAAAACGAATCCGACAGCGGCTCCATACCCAACGCGCCCAGCAACTTCGTCGCCACCGGGCTTTGTTCTCCAGGCGCAAAAACAACAGCGCCGAACCGGCGCGGGTCATGCAGCCGCATGATCCCCCGGTCGGTCACCAAGTCGAAGTGGTCATGGGCACCTGCTGGCGGCAGTCCGCTGTCAAAGCGCAGACTTCCCGACATTCCCAAATGGAGCAGCAACACGCCCTCGCTGATGTCAGTCAGCAAATACTTGCCCCGTCGGCGCAGACCCTGCACCTGCTGCCCGGCCAAAAACTGGGGGGAGCAGCCCAAAGGCCAGCGCAAGGGTTTACCCAACACCACGGATTCGATTCGAGCCCCCGTCATGGCATCAGCCAAACAGCGGCGGGTCACTTCCACTTCGGGCAACTCAGGCATACAAAACGCCGGGCAACGGGTTCACAGGCATGGATTATTATGGCCCGATGGTGCCATTTCTCCGCTTTCGAACCGCCGCATTGGCGCTGACCACCGTATTTGTGGTGGCAGCCCCATCTGCATGGGCTCAGCAATCCAGCGGTGACAACCGCGCCTCCACCAGCGAGCAGCCCGTGGAGTCCAATCCGGCCCTGGACGCCGAACTGTTCTACGAGATTTTCTTGGGCGAGATCAGCGCTCGCACAGGTGACCCTGGCGCTGGCTATGCCTTCATGCTGGAAGCCGCCCGCCGCAGCGCGGACGGCCAGCTCTACCAGCGGGCTGCGGACATCGCCCTGCAATCACGCTCTGGCGAATACGCCCTGGCTGCTGCCAAGGCCTGGAAAGAGGCTTTGCCGCAATCGCGGGAGGCCAACCGCTATGTGCTGCAGATCCTGATCGCCCTCAACCGGATTGGCGAAACCCCCGATCTGCTGCGCCAGGAGCTCGCCCAATCGCCCCCACGCGCCAAAGCCGCCACCCTGGCCTCTCTGCCCCAACTGTATGGGCGCGCCAGCGACAAAGCCCTGGCCGCGAAGGTGGTGGAACAAGCCCTGGCCGATGAGCTGACAAACCCTGCCACTGGCCCTGTGGCCTGGGCATCTCTAGGACGCCTGCGCTTTGCGGCAGGCGACAAAAGCGGCGCGCTGAACGCCGCGCGCAAAGCGCAGGAGCTGGACAACGCCAGTGAAGACGCCGCACGGCTGGCGCTGGAACTGATGGAAGAAGGCACACCAGAAGCCGAGCCGATCGTGATTCAGTCGCTGACCAAGCAGCCCGTCCCTGAACTGCGCATGGCCTATGCGCGCGTTCTTTTGGGCCTACAGCGCTATCCCGAAGCCAGCCACCAGTTGGAAGCCGTCACCAAAGAAAAGCCGGATATCCCGGAAGCCTGGCTGATCATTGCCACGTTGCAATTTCAGGACAACCGCTTGCCCGCAGCAGAGACCTCGCTGCAACGGTTCATAGAGCTCGCATCAGCCACCCCCAACGCAGAAGTGCGGCAGAAAGGCCTGACCCAGGCCTATTTGCTGTATGCACAAATCGCAGAAAAGAAGAAAGACTTTGCCGCGGCCGAGACCTGGCTGGGGCGCATTGACAACGTGGATGAAGTGTTTGGCGCCCAAAGCCGCCGCGCATCCCTGTTGGCGCGCCAGGGCAAGCTTGCGCAGGCGCGAGCCTTGCTGCGCAATTTACCCGGAACATCGGTCAACGACATGCGCATGAAGTTGGCGGCCGAGGTGCAACTGCTGCGCGAGCAACACCTCTACCAGGAGGCCTACCAAGTGCAGACCGAACTGGTCGCACTGGCCCCGGACGACACAGAACTGGTCTATGACCAGGCGATGCTGGCGGAAAAGGCCGGAAAACCGGACACCATGGAGCAATTGCTTCGCCAGGTGATCGCACGCCAGCCGCAATACCACCATGCCTACAACGCGCTCGGCTATTCGCTGGCGGACCGTGGCCAGCGGCTACCCGAGGCCAAGCAACTGATCCTGAAGGCACTGGAATTTGCGCCGGGCGACCCTTTCATCATGGACAGCCTTGGCTGGGTGGAATTTAGACTGGGCAACAAGGCCGATGCACGGCGCCACCTGGAGGCCGCCTACAAGGTCCGGCCTGATGTGGAGATCGCCGCGCACCTGGGCGAGGTGCTCTGGAGCCTGGGTGACAAGGAAGGCGCATCCAGAATATGGAGAGAAGGCCAGCGCGCAAGCCCCGACAACGACACCTTGAAAGAGACGCTCAAACGCCTCGGAGCCTCCCTCTGATGCCCTCGCTCGCCAGCAGCAGCGCGCGCGGCCAAGCGTTGCGCGTGCCGCCTCAGTCCCGTCGAATGGTGTGGTGGTGGATCGCCGCCCTGTGCCTGTTGTGGCTCGTGGGCTGCGCTCAGCCGACACCAAGAGCTGCGGGCGAGGAGGCCTGGAGTGGTCGGCTTGCCCTGCAAGTCGACGGCCAAGCCTCTCAATCGTTCTCCTCAGCGTTCGAGCTGCAAGGCAATGCCCAAAGCGGCAGCTTGGTGCTTCTCAGCCCCCTGGGCAGCCGCATGGCACAACTGGACTGGAAAGATGGCCATGCAAGGCTGCAGAGCGGGGAGGAAACCCGCACCTCAGACTCTCTGGAGGCACTTCTGCAGGACGCGACCGGCACACACATTCCGGTTGTTGCGCTTTTTAGCTGGCTCAACGGCACCCATGCCACAGCACCGGGCTGGCAGGCTGATTTGTCGGGCCTCGCAGATGGCAGACTCGTTGCGCGCCGCGACCACCCCGCTCCACAAGCCACGTTGCGCATTGCGCTGACCCGGTAGTGGCCGGTAGCGCCGCCCCGCTTCGCCCCCTCTCTTTTTGCTCCTGTGATGCAAGCTCTGTACGACGTGCCGGCCCCGGCCAAGCTCAATCTCTTCTTGCACATCACCGGGCGGCGCGCTGATGGCTACCACCTGCTCGAGTCAGTCTTCATGCTGGTGGACTGGTGCGACACCTTGCATTTTGAGCGCCGCGCCGATGGCGTCGTCTCCCGAGAGGACCTGAGCGCAGCACTCCCAGACGTGGACCTGACCGTCCGGGCGGCGCGTGCGCTGCAGGCAGCCACCGGGTGCACCCAGGGCGCACACATCGGTGTTCTCAAGAGCATCCCTGCCCAGGCGGGCATGGGCGGCGGCTCCTCGGATGCAGCCACCACACTGCTTGCACTGAACCGGCTGTGGGGCCTGGGCCTGTCGCTGGCAGCGCTGGAAACGATCGGCCTACAACTCGGCGCGGATGTTCCGTTTTTTTTACGCGGCCGCAACGCTTGGGTGGCCGGAATTGGTGAGACAATCACGCCGCTTGAGAAAGCACAGCAACTACCGCAAGCGCGCTTTGCCATCGTGAAGCCCGCAGCAGGTTTGGAGACAAAAGCAATTTTTTCGTCGCCAAGTTTGAAACGCGATTCAGATAGTGCTACAATCTTAGGCTTTGCTGCAGCACACTTTCACTTCGGTCGAAATGACTTGCAGCCAGTTGCCCAGGCACTTTGCCCCGAAGTTACCGAAGCCATTGAATGGCTCCAGAACCGAGGATTGCAAGGCCGGATGACAGGCTCAGGCAGTGCAGTGTTTGCGCAAATGTCACATGCGGTTGACTTGAGCAACGCCCCTGCGGGCTGGCAAGTGAAGGCATGTGAAAATCTGATGATTCATCCTCTGGCAGGGTGGGCATCAGAAGAGAATTAAGGTTGGCTGCTTTCAGCAGTTGACCTGTGTAGGGGAGTCGCCAAGTTGGTTAAGGCACCGGATTTTGATTCCGGCATGCGAAGGTTCGAATCCTTCTTCCCCTGCCAAATATTTTCTCGCGTACGGGCTTTTACTTCAGATTGCTGGGACTCTCATGCAAGCCAATAACACCGACTTCATGGTTTTTACCGGCAATGCCAATCCTGGCATGGCAGCTGAAATTGCCCAGCACCTCGGCACAACCCTGGGTGCCGCTGACGTGGGACGCTTCTCTGACGGCGAAGTCACCGTCGAAATCAAGCAAAACGTGCGTGCACGCGATGTTTTCGTGGTGCAGTCCACCTGCGCGCCCACCAACGAAAACCTCATGGAACTGCTGATCATGGTCGATGCGCTCAAGCGCGCGTCGGC
>NZ_JAPUDY010000052.1 GCF_027492855.1 Acidovorax sp. | reverse complement strand
TCCTCGACCTGGGCTCGAACCAGGGACCTACGGATTAACAGTCCGGCGCTCTACCGACTGAGCTATCGAGGAATGATCGGTATGTATCTATCTATGTAAAAGGCCCCGCTTCACTCATGCAGGGCCTGCAAATTCTTGGCTCCTCGACCTGGGCTCGAACCAGGGACCTACGGATTAACAGTCCGGCGCTCTACCGACTGAGCTATCGAGGAACAAGACTTAGATTATATACACAAAAAACGCGCCAAAACCGCAGATGGGGTGCGTTTGTGGATTGCTGTGAGGCTTCGCGGTGCGAAGGTGCAGGCAGCAGATCACGATGGCTCTGGCCGCCGCCACAGCCAGGCCAGCACGCAGGCCATACAACCGATGGCGAGCGCCACGATCCACGGGCGCGATACGGTGAGGATCATCACGATAGCGCTCAAGGACATGACAAGGGCCGCGCTCCACTTGGCGCGGCGGCTGACTTTGCCGCCCTGGGCCCAGTTGCGCAGCAAGGGGCCGAACAGGCGGTGGTTCCACAGCCACCGGTACAGGCGCGGCGAACTGCGCGCAGCGGCCCAGGCCGCCATAAGGATGAAGACGGTGGTGGGCAGGCCGGGAACGACCACGCCGATGGCGCCCATCACCAGGCACAACACGGCAAAGGCGTGCAGCAGCCAGCGTACCGGCCAGGGCAGCGGTGCGGGCTGGGGCGCTGGGGGTTCGATGGAGTCGTCTGGGGGCGTTGTTGCCATGGAGCGTATTGTGAATGGGCAATGGGCAATGAATGGGCTTGTATCGGCGCAATGGCCGCGCGGGCGCTATGCTGCCTGTGCCCCACATGCTTGTGCATTCGCCCGCAAAGAAAAAATCAGCCCCATGACCATCCACACCATTTTGAAGATGGGCGACCCGCGCCTGCTGCGCGTGGCAAAGCCCGTGACCGAGTTTGACACCGACGCTTTGCACTTCCTCGTGCGGGACATGTTCGACACCATGCGTGCTGTCAATGGCGCTGGCCTGGCGGCGCCGCAGATTGGGGTGGATCTGCAATTGGTGATCTTTGGCTCCACCGACCGCAACCCGCGCTACCCCGACCGGCCGCTGGTGCCCCCGACGGTGTTGGTCAACCCGGTGATCACGCCGCTGGGCGAGGAAGAAGATGAGGACTGGGAGGGATGTCTTTCAGTGCCGGGCCTGCGTGGCAAGGTCCCGCGCTGGACGCGCATCCGCTACACGGGCTTTGACCCGTATGGCGACCCCATCGACCGCACGGCAGAGGGTTTTCATGCCCGCGTGGTGCAGCACGAATGTGATCACCTCATCGGCAAGCTGTACCCGATGCGGGTGCGGGATTTTGCGCAGTTCGGCTTCACCGAGGTGCTGTTCCCCGACATCAGCGCCACGGAAGATGATTGATACTAAAGAAATTGGCCGCTAGCGCTTATATTTAAAGCGCAGGCAGCTATCAATTTAGGAGTTCTTCAGGCCGACAGCGCACCCAGCAGTTCGGTTTCGATCTGGATCTGGCGTGCGTTGTTCTGCAGCTCGGGGCCTTGGATGAGGAAGGTGTCTTCCA
The DNA here is from genome assembly GCF_027492855.1 of Acidovorax sp. Taxonomy (GTDB): domain Bacteria; phylum Pseudomonadota; class Gammaproteobacteria; order Burkholderiales; family Burkholderiaceae_C; genus Acidovorax. Next base: position 13,901 of record NZ_JAPUDY010000052.1, on the reverse strand, counting down.
CGCGTTCGCCCAGCGTGCTGATCTTGGCCAGTTGCACGCTCAGGTGGTGCCGGGCCAGGATGCGCGTGACCAGGTAGAGCAGGCCCGCGCGGTCGCTGGCCGAGATGGCGAGCAGCCAGCGCTGTGCTTTTTCATCGGGCCGCAGGGTGACGCGCGGCGCCACCGGGAAGCTCTTGACCCGGCGGGACACCCGCTTGCGCGCAGGCTCGGGCAGCGGGCCACCGGCTTCGATCACCCGCATCAGATCGCTTTCGACCATGTGTGTCAGCTCACGGTAGTGCCCCGGTTGCTCGGATGCCGAAGAGGCCACGACCTGGAAGGTGTCGAGTGCATAACCATTGTTGGCGGTGTGCACACGCGCATCCAGGATGCTGAAACCCACGCGGTCGAAGTAGCCGCAAATGCGTGCGAAAAGATCGGTCTGGTCGGCGGCATAGACCATCACCTGCAGCCCGTCGCCCGCCAGCGACTGGCGCGCGCGCACCACCGGTTTGGCGGCGCCCACGTGGCGCGACAGGTGGCGTGTGTGCCAGGCGATGTCGGCGGCGTCGTGGCGCATGAAATAGCTCACGTCGAGCGTGGCCCACAGGGCCTTGTGGGCCTCGAAGGGCAGGGCGTTGAGCGCCAGTTGCACCAGCGCTTCGCGTTTGCGGGCCTCGATCTCGGCGGCGGCGTCGGGCGCGCGGCCGCCCAGGGTGCGCAGCGTGGCGCGGTACAGGTCTTCCAGCAGCTTGCCCTTCCAGGCGTTCCAGACCTTGGGGCTGGTGCCGCGGATGTCCGCCACGGTGAGCAGGTACATGGCCGTGAGGTTGCGCTCGTTGCCCACGCGGCGGGCAAAGGCGGCAATCACGTCCGGGTCGCTCAGGTCCTGCTTTTGCGCCACGGTGCTCATGGTCAGGTGCTCGCGCACCAAAAACTCGGCCAGCCGGGCGTCGTCGCGGTCTACGCCGTGCTGGCGGCAAAAGCGCCGCACTTCTTCGGCGCCGATCTGCGAGTGGTCGCCCCCTCGGCCCTTGCCGATGTCGTGGAACAGGGCTGCCAGGTAAAGAATCCAGGGCTTGTCCCAGCCCGCCGCAAGTTGCGAGCAGAACGGGTATTCGTGCGCATGCTCGGCCATGAAGAAGCGGCGCACATTGCGCAGCACCATCAGGATGTGTTGATCGACGGTGTACACATGGAACAGGTCATGCTGCATCTGCCCCACGATGCGGCGAAACGGCCACAGGTAGCGCCCTAGCACCGAGGTCTGGTTCATCAGCCGCATGGCGTGGGTGATGCCCGAGGGCTGCTGCAGGATGCGCATGAAGGCGCTGCGGTTGACAGGGTCGCGCCGAAAGGCGCTGTCCATCACGCCACGCGCGTTGTACAGCGCGCGCAGCGTGCGTGCCGACAGGTCCTTGAGCCCCACGGTGGTCTGGTAGAGCAGAAAGGTCTCCAGGATCGCGTGTGGATCGCGCGTGTACAGGTCGTCGCTGGCCACTTCGATGAGGCCGGCCTTTTCAAAGAAGCGCTCGTTGATGGGGCGCGGCTCGTGGGTGGAGGGGCCCAGTCGCTCTTCGATGTTGAGCAGCAGGATCTGGCTGAGCTGCGACACGGCCTTGGCCGCCCAGTAGTAGCGGCGCATCAGGGTTTCGCTGGCGCGCATGGGCAGGCGCGATCCGTCGGGCGCCTGCGAGCGGTAGCCAAACGATTCGGCCACGGCGGTCTGCAGGTCAAACACCAATCGGTCTTCGCGTCGGCCAGCGGCTGCGTGCAGGCGCGCGCGGATGAGGCACAGCAGGGCCTCGTTGCGCTCGATCTGGCGCACCTCGAAGGCGGTGGCCATGCCGCTGGCGGCCAGTTCCTTCCAGTTGCTGCCCAGGCCCGCTGCCTGCGCTACCCACAGGATCATCTGCAGGTCGCGCAGGCCGCCTGGCGATTCCTTGCAATTGGGCTCCAGCGCGTAGGGTGTGTTCTCGTATTTGGTGTGGCGCTGGCGCATCTCCAGCGTTTTGGCCACCAGGAAGGCCTCGGGGTTCATCTGCGCGCGGTATTGGCGCTGAAACTCGGCAAACAGCGCAGCGCTGCCGCACACCAGGCGCGATTCGAGCAGCGAGGTTTGCACGGTGACGTCGCCCGCGCTTTCGGCCAGGCATTCGGCCACGGTGCGCACGCTGGAGCCGATCTCCAGCCCCGTGTCCCAGCAACTGCCGATGAAGCCCTCGAGCTGCGCGCGCAGCGCGCTGCCCGCTTCGGGCGCCGCGCCATCGGGCAGGAGCAGCAGGACATCCACGTCCGAGTTGGGGAAAAGCTGGTCGCGGCCAAAGCCGCCCACCGCCACCAGGGCCATGTCGCCAGGCAACTCGGCGCGCTGCCACAGCGTTTGCAGCAGGTTGCCCGCCAGGGTCGAGAGCTTGCGCAGCAGCACGCGGATGCCGCGTGTCGATGCGCCGGTGGCTTGCATGGCTGCCAGCAGCGCGGCTTTGTCGCTGCGGTAGGCATCTCGCAGGGCATGGAGTTCAGTCATGGTCGATAAGAGCAGTTGGGGGCCATGAAAAAGCCATGCAAGATTTGTGCGAGCGGACTGCCCCGCAAAGGTGCAGCCCGGCCCGCCGGTCAGGTCTTGGTCGCTGTGACGAAGGCGGGCAGCGGCGGCGAGCCCGCCGACAGGGTCATCACCTCGTACCCGGTTTCCGTGACCAGCACGGTGTGCTCCCACTGGGCCGACAGGCTGTGGTCCTTGGTCACGATGGTCCAGCCATCGTTGCCGAAGTCCTTCACCTCGCGGCGGCCCGCGTTGATCATGGGCTCGATGGTGAAAACCATGCCGGGCTGGAGCTTTTCGAGCGTGCCGGGGCGGCCATAGTGCAGCACCTGGGGCTCTTCGTGGAACTTCTGGCCGATGCCGTGGCCGCAGAACTCGCGCACGATGGAAAAGCCATGGCCTTCGGCGAATTTCTGGATGGCGTGGCCGACGTCGCCCAGGTGGGCGCCGGGCTTGACCTGCACGATGCCATGCCACATGGCCTCAAACGTGAGGGCCGACAGGCGCTTGGCGGCAATCGAGCACTCTCCAATCAGGTACATGCGGCTGTTGTCGCCATACCAGCCGTCCTTGGTGATCACGGTCACGTCCACGTTGACGATGTCGCCCTTTTTCAGCGGCTTGTCGTTGGGGATGCCGTGGCACACCACGTGGTTGACCGAGGTGCACAGCGAGGCCGGGTAGGGCGGGTAGCCGGGCGGCTGGTAGCCCACGGTGGCCGAGATGGTGCCTTGCTGGGCCATGCACTCGGCGCCCAGGCGGTCGATCTCTTGGGTGGTGATGCCGGGCTTGATGTGGGGTGCGATGTAGTCCAGCACTTCTGAGGCCAGGCGGCACGCGAGGCGCATGCCTTCAATGTCCTCGGCGGTTTTGATGGTGATACTCATCCCCGGATTATCCCATTGGCCCCCGCGCCGTGCAGGCAGCGCGGCCATGCCCGGTAAAATGGCGGGCTCCGGTCCTGGCTGCAACAAGCGGCTGGGCCGGGTCTCTGTCTACCCCTCACACCCCCAACAGGCCGCAACCGTGACCTTGCACATGACCACGCTGGCGGGCGGCAACGCCCTCAGCACCTTCCGCGCCCAGCAACTTCAACCCGCCCTGGAGGCCATCCACCCCAAGATCAGTGGCATTGCAGCGCGTTTCGTGCACCTGGTCGCCACCGATGCGGCCCCCACGCCCGCTGAACAAGAGCGCCTGGCGGCCTTGCTGACCTACGGCGACCCGTACGCAGGCCCGGCCGACGGCGCTGCGCTCATCGTCACGCCCCGCCTGGGCACGCTGTCGCCCTGGGCCTCCAAGGCCACCGACATCGCCCGCAACTGCGGCATTGCCATCCGCCGGGTCGAGCGCATCACCGAATACCGCATCAGCCTCAAAGCTGGCCTGCTGGGCAAGACGCCCGAGCTGACCGCTGAGCAGCTGGCCCAGGTGGCCGCCCTGCTGCACGACCGCATGACCGAATCGGTGGTGGCCGACCGCAGTGCGGCTGCGGCCTTGTTCACCGAGCTGCAGCCCGCGCCCATGGAGCATGTGGACGTGCTGGCCGGTGGCCGCGCTGCCCTGGAGACCGCCAACACCCGCTTCGGCCTGGCGCTGGCCGACGACGAAATCGACTACCTCGTCAACGCCTTCACGGGCCTCGCGCGCAACCCCACCGATGTGGAGTTGATGATGTTCGCGCAGGCCAACAGCGAACACTGCCGCCACAAGATCTTCAACGCCGAGTTCACCATCGACGGCGTGGCGCAGGGCAAGAGCCTGTTCGGCATGATTCGCAACACACACCAACTGGCGCCGCAGCACACGGTGATCGCGTATTCGGACAACGCCTCGGTCATGGAAGGCCATCAGGTCGAACGGTTTGTGGCAAAAATGGCACCTGGCGCTTATTCATCAAGCGCAAGCAGCTATAAAAAAGATAGCATCACCCAGCATGTGCTGATGAAGGTGGAGACCCACAACCACCCCACGGCCATCTCGCCGTTCCCCGGAGCATCCACCGGCGCGGGCGGCGAGATCCGCGACGAAGGCGCCACGGGCCGGGGCTCCAAGCCCAAGGCGGGCCTGACGGGCTTCACGGTGTCCAAGCTCTGGGGCAGCACTGTGGGTAAGCCCGAGCACATCGCCAGCCCGCTGCAGATCATGGTCGAAGGCCCCCTGGGCGGCGCGGCGTTCAACAACGAATTCGGTCGCCCCAACCTGGTGGGCTACTTCCGCGAATACGAGCAGGAAGTCGCTGGCGTGCAGCGCGGCTACCACAAGCCCATCATGATCGCGGGCGGCGTGGGTGTGATCGACGCCGAGCTGACGAAGAAGATCGAATTCCCAGCCGGTTCGCTGCTCATTCAGTTGGGTGGCCCCGGCATGCGCATCGGCATGGGCGGCAGCGCCGCCAGTTCCATGGCCACCGGCACCAATGCGGCCGAGCTGGATTTCGACTCGGTGCAGCGCGGCAACCCCGAGATCGAGCGCCGTGCGCAAGAGGTCATCAACCACTGCTGGGCACAGGGCACGGCCAACCCCATCCTGGCCATCCACGACGTGGGTGCGGGCGGCCTCTCCAACGCCTTCCCCGAGCTGACCAACGACGCTGGCCGTGGCGCACGCTTTGACCTGCGTGCCGTGCAGCTCGAAGAATCGGGCATGGCGGCCAAGGAAATCTGGAGCAACGAATCGCAGGAGCGCTACGTGCTGGCCATTGCGCCCGAATCGCTGCCGCTGTTCCAGGCCTTCTGCGAACGCGAGCGCTGCCCGTTTGCCGTGATCGGCACGGCCACCGAAGAGCGCCAACTGGTGCTGCAAGACCCTGCCGCTACACAGGGTGACCAGAAACTGCCCGTGGACATGCCCATGAACGTGCTCTTGGGCAAGCCGCCCAAGATGCACCGCGATGTGAAGACCGTGGTGCGCGAATTCGCACCGATGGACTTGACCGGCGTGCCGCTGCAAAAGGCCGTGATCGACGTGCTGGCCCACCCCACGGTGGCTAGCAAGCGCTTCCTCATCACCATTGGCGACCGCACCGTGGGTGGCCTCAGCCACCGTGACCAGATGGTCGGCCCTTGGCAAGTGCCCGTGGCCGATTGCGCCGTGACCCTGGCCGACTACAAGGGCTTTGCGGGCGAGGCGATGAGCATGGGCGAGCGCACGCCGCTGGCCGCCATCAACGCGCCCGCCTCGGGCCGCATGGCCGTGGCCGAAGCCATCACCAACCTGCTGGCCGCGCCCATTGAGTTGCCGCGTGTGAAGCTGTCGGCCAACTGGATGGCCGCCTGCGGCGAGCCCGGTGAAGACGCCGCGCTGTACGAAACCGTGAAGGCCGTGGGCATGGAGCTGTGCCCCGCGCTGGGCGTTTCCATCCCCGTCGGCAAGGATTCGCTGTCCATGCGCACGCAGTGGAGCGAAGGCGCTGACAAGAAAAAGGTCACCTCGCCCGTCAGCCTGATCGTGAGCGCGTTTGCTTCGCTCTCCGACGTGCGCGGCACGCTCACCCCCCAGCTCAACGCCACCGAAGCCGACACCACCCTGGTGCTGATCGACCTGGGCAAGGGCCAGAACCGCATGGGCGGCAGCATCCTGGGCCAGACGTTGGATCAAAGCGGCGACGTGGTGCCCGATGTGGACGACCCCAAAGACCTGGTCAACCTCGTCAACGCCGTGAACGCACTGCGCGCCCAGGGCCGCATCCTCGCGTACCACGACCGCAGCGACGGCGGCCTGCTGGCAGCGGCGGCCGAAATGGCCTTTGCGGGCCATGTGGGCGTGGCGCTCAACGTGGACATGCTGGTCACCGAAGGCGATGGCATCAGCGACAGCCGCATGGAAACCGGCGACGCCAAGAACTGGGCGCAGCAGGTGGGCGCGCGCCGCGATGAGCTGACGCTCAAAGCGCTGTTCAACGAAGAGTTGGGTGTGCTGTTGCAGGTGCGCACCGCAGAGCGCAACGACGTGATGCAGACCCTGCGCGCCCATGGCCTGTCGGCATTCAGCCACTTCGTCGGCAAGACGCGCCCGGTGTCGTCCGAGATCGACGCAGGCAAGGGCGAGCTGCAGGTCTGGCGCGATGCCAAGGCCGTGTTCAGCGCCCCGCTGGCCGACCTGCACCAGGTGTGGGACGCGGTGAGCTGGAAGATCTGCCAGCAGCGCGACAACCCCGCCAACGCCGATGCCGAGCACGCCGCAGCGGGCGAGCCCACCGACCCCGGCATGCAGGTGCACCTCACCTTCGATGCCACCGACAACGTGGCCGCGCCGTTCCTCAACCTTGCCAAACCCAAGGTCGCCATCCTGCGCGAGCAGGGCGTGAACTCGCACATCGAAATGGCTTACGCCTTCACCGAAGCGGGCTTTGAAGCGTTTGACGTGCACATGACTGACCTGCAGACCGGCCGTGTCAAGCTTGAAGACTTCAAGGGCGTGGTCGCCTGCGGCGGCTTCAGCTATGGCGACACGCTGGGCGCGGGCATTGGCTGGGCACGCTCCATCACCTTCAACCCGGTGCTGGCCGCGCAGTTCCAGGGCTTCTTTGGCCGCACGGACACGTTTGGTCTGGGCGTGTGCAACGGCTGCCAGATGTTTGCCGAGCTGGCCGACATCATCCCCGGCGCGCAAGACTGGCCGCGCTTCACCACCAACCAGAGCGAGCGTTTCGAGGCCCGCCTGTCGATGGTGGAAGTGCTGGAATCACCCAGCCTGTTCCTGCAAGGCATGGCAGGCAGCCGCCTGCCGATTGCCGTGGCGCATGGCGAGGGCTATGCCAACTTCAAGTACCGAGGCAACGCCGACAAGGCCATTGCCGCCATGCGCTACGTGGACAACCACGGCCGCGCCACCGAGCAATACCCGTTCAACCCCAACGGCAGCGCGGGCGGCCTGACCGCAGTGACAACGGCGGATGGCCGCTTCACGGCCATGATGCCGCACCCCGAGCGCGTGTTCCGCAACGTGCAGATGAGCTGGACAAGCGAAGACCAGGCGCAGTACAGCGGCTGGATGCGTATCTGGCGCAATGCCCGCCAATGGGTGGGTTGATCACGGCCTGAGCATCATCGGGCGCGGCCCTGGGCGTTCAGCACACCTCGCGCTGATAGACCAGCAGGCGCCCTTTGTAGGCGGGCACATCGCCCAGCGCCGGGTGGTCCAGGCGCTCTTCCACCACCGCAAAACCGTGCACGGCCATCTGCTTGTGGAAGGTGGAGCGGTTGCCCCGGTTCGGGTCCACGATCCATATCTGCGCGCCCTGGCTGGCGTGGCGGTCCAGAAAACCGGCCAGCGAGGCGCGGGCGTCGCGTTCGTACAGTACGTCGCTGCCCATGATGAAGTCGAACTTGCCTTGCACTGCGCTGATTGACGCGGTGGCATCCGCACCCCATTGGCCGGTGCGGTATTTGAGGGGCGGCAGGCCGTTCAGGCGGAGGTTCTCCAGCAGAAAAGGCTGCGCCAGCGGATGGCAATCGCTGGCCGTGACGTCGATGCCGCGCCGGTGGCACACCAGGCTGGCCAGGCCCAGGCCACAGCCGATCTCCAGCACCCGCTCGCCCGCCAGCAAGGGGCGGCTGGCCATGCGCTGGGCCAGTTGGGCGCCCGAGGGCCAGAGCAGGCCGAACAGGGGCCAGGCCGCCGATGAAATGCCCAAGGCCTCGGCGGCGCCCAGCGGGTCGGAAAACTGCTGCTTGTCGAGCAGCGAACGGATGACGAGGTCGGCCACGCCAACGATGGCGATGTCTTCTTGTTTGGTGAGATAGCCGGGCATGGCTTGGGCGTGAAGCCCGGACAGGAGCGCACAAGGCTCCAGGACCCCAGAGGTGATGGGTGAGGCGCCGAGTATGCGCTATTCCATTTCTGATTCATCCGTGTCGTTGTTGCTTCGCGCCGGGGCACGAATGATTTGGAAATGGAATCACTCCTGCAAGATGCCCTTGATGCCCTTGATGCCCTTGATGCCCTTGATGCCCTTCATGCAGCCAGCGCGCTGGCCCTGGCTGGCGCGTTGCTATAGTGCAGCGCGCGCAGGCGGTGTGTCCGCCGCTTTTTACAGACTTACCTCAAGGATTTCCCATGGCCTCTGGCAGCCTGCTTGCCCTGTTGGACGACATCGCCACCATTCTTGATGACGTGGCCCTCATGACCAAGGTGGCCGCCAAGAAAAGCGCGGCCATGGCGGACGATGTGTCGGTGATGACCAAGGTGGCTGCGCAGAAGACGGCCGGGGTGCTGGGGGACGATCTGGCGCTCAACGCCCAGCAGGTTTCCGGTGTGCGCGCTGAGCGCGAGATTCCCGTGGTGTGGTCCGTGGCCAAAGGCTCGATGATCAACAAGGTCATCCTGGTGCCTGCGGCGCTCTTGATCAGCGCGTTTGCGCCCTGGGCCGTCACGCCCTTGTTGATGATTGGCGGCGCCTTCCTGTGTTTTGAGGGCTTTGAGAAGGTGGCGCACAAGCTGTTGCACGCCCCGCACGAAGATGCCGCCGAGCATGAAAGCCATGCGCAGGCCAACGCCAACCCGGCGGTCGATCTGGTGGCTTTTGAAAAAGACAAGATCAAGGGTGCGGTGCGCACCGACTTCATTTTGTCGGCGGAAATCATCGCCATCACGCTGGGCACCGTGGCCACGGCGCCGTTTGCCCAGCAGGTGGCGGTGCTGTCGGGCATCGCCGTCATCATGACGGTGGGCGTGTATGGCCTGGTGGCTGGCATCGTCAAGCTTGACGACCTGGGCCTGTGGCTGAGCGGCAAGACCAGCAGCGTGGCGCGCGCCGTGGGCATGGGCATCCTGCGCGCGGCACCCTGGCTCATGAAGGGCTTGTCCATCGCGGGCACGGCGGCGATGTTTTTGGTGGGCGGCGGCATCCTGGTGCACGGTGTTCCGGCGCTGCACCACGCCGTGGAGGCTATGGGCGCCGCAGCGGTGCAATGGCCCGTGGGTGGGCTGTGGGCCGTGCTGGTGCCCAACCTGGCCAATGCGGTGATAGGCATCGTGGCCGGTGGCCTGGTGTTGGCAGGGGTGACGCTGGTGAAGCGCCTGCGCGGAAAATCCACAAATTGATAGTGGGTATTCCTTGATCTATGTCTAAGGGTTAATACTAGGTTCTTGAGGTAAGGCAAGGCCGGTGAGGGGGTGCAGCGGTTCAATGCATGCACGGGGGTCGTCCCCGTCCAACCGATGCGAAATCACCATGAAAAAATCCCTCCTGGCCGCCGCCGTACTGTGTGCCCTGTCTTCTGGCGCTGCTTTCGCGCAGCAGGCTGAAGGCCCTTGGATGGTCCGCGCCCGCGCTGTGCACCTCGACAGCGCCAACAAGGACAGCACGCCCCTGGGCCTGTCGATCAACAACAAGACCATCCCCGAAGTGGATGTCAGCTACTTCTTCACCAAGAACATTGCGGCCGAGCTGATCCTGACCGTGCCACAAAAGCACACGCTGCGCGCGGGCGGCAAGGCCATCGGCACGCTCAAGCACCTGCCGCCCACGCTGCTGGTGCAGTACCACTTCGACGCCCCAGGCTTCAAGCCCTATGTGGGCGCAGGCCTGAACTACACGCGTTTCTCCAGCGTGAACCTGCCCGCTGGCGTGGACATTGACCGCAACAGCTTCGGCCCCGCGCTGCAAGTGGGTGTGGACATCCCGCTGGCCAAGAACCTGTACCTCAACTTCGACGTGAAGAAGGTCTATATCAAGACCGATGTGAGCGCAGGCGGTGCCAAGCTGGGCACCTTCAAGGTCGACCCCGTTCTGGTGGGCGTGGGTTTGGGCTGGCGCTTCTGAGCGAAAGCGCTCCAAGGGGAAAGGGCTGGCACTGGTGCCAGCCCTTTTTTTGTCTGCGCGCCGGGCGACGGGAATACGGCTTACACGCAGTGTTATCCGGGGCGGCGCACAATGGCCTGGTGCCAGCGGGGTCTTGCCCCACCGAACGCCTTCAGACCCAGACCCATGCCCTTGCCAAGCCCCACCGACGACATCACGCACGGCCTGAGCCAGCAGCCCGCACGCATTTCCCCCAAGTATTTCTACGACCAACGCGGCTCGCAGTTGTTCGAGGAGATCACCCGCTTGCCCGAGTACTACCCCACCCGCACAGAAACCGCGCTCATGCAGCAGCATGCTGCAGACATCGTGCGGGCCGTGGGCACCGGGCGCACGCTGGTGGAGCTGGGCGCCGGCAACTGCCAGAAAGCCCGCACCTTGTGCCAGTTGGTGCAGCCCGCGTGTTTTGTGGGGGTGGATATTTCGGCGGACTTTCTGCAGGCAGCGGTGCAGGGCCTGCGCAATGATTTTCCGGGGCTGGATGCGCGGGCGGTGAGCGGTGACATGACACGCGGCGTGACCCTGCCGGGCGATATCCCGCGCACCGGGCGGCTGGTGTTCTACCCCGGCTCGTCCATCGGCAATTTCGACCCATCACACGCCATCGACCTGCTGGCCCATATGCGCGAGCTGATCGACGACGACGGCGGCTTGCTCATCGGCATCGACCTGCCCAAGGACGTGGACGTGCTCGAAGCTGCCTACGACGATGCGGCGGGCGTGACGGCGGCCTTCAACCGCAACGTGCTCACGCATGTGAACCGGCTCATCGGCAGCGATTTTGACGAGCAGCAGTGGCAGCACCGCGCATTCTTCAACCAGGGCGAGTCGCGCATCGAAATGCACCTGGAGGCCCTGGCCGACGCCGAGGTGCGCTGGCCTGGCGGCACGCGCCGGTTTGAGCGGGGTGAGCGCATCCACACCGAAAACAGCTACAAATACCCTTTGGAGGTGTTCACCGGCATGCTGGCGCGCGCAGGTTTCTCAAAGGCCCAGGCCTGGACCGACGAGCGTGGCTGGTTTGCCGTGGTGCACGCCCGGCCCTGAAACTGCTCGCCACCATCATGACCCACAGAGACCTTTGCTCCCCGCTCACGGCGCTGCTTGCGCGCTATGAGGCCGTGCGCGCCCACACGCTGGCGCTGGTGGCGCCCCTGTCGGCCGAGGACTGCGGCGCGCAGTCCATGCCCGACGCCAGCCCCGCCAAATGGCACCTGGCGCACACCACCTGGTTCTTCGAGACCTTTGTGCTGGAGCCGAACGAGCCGGGCTTTGTGCCGTTCAACGCCGCTTTTCGCGTGCTCTTCAACTCTTACTACAACGGCGTGGGCGCCAAGCACCCGCGCCCCCAGCGGGGCTTGCTCACGCGGCCACCGCTCGATGAAGTGCTGGCCTACCGCGCCGATGTGGACCAGCGCATGGCGCGCTTGCTGCCCGCCGTGCTGAACAACGCCGTGCTGTGCACGCTGATCGAGCTGGGCCTGCATCATGAGCAGCAGCACCAGGAGCTGCTGGTGACGGACATCAAGCACCTGCTGTCGTGCAACCCCTTGTTCCCTGCATATGGCGCGGCCCCGGTGCCCGTGGGTGACCAGGCCATCGTGCCAGCCGCCGGGGCTCTGGAATGGGTGCGCCTGGATGGCGGCCTGGTGGATATGGGCCATGCGGGGGAGGGCTTCGCCTTCGACAACGAAAGCCCGCGCCACCGCATCTACCTCGCGCCGTATGCCCTGGCTTCGCGGCTGGTGACACAGGCCGAGTGGATGGCTTTTATGCAAGACGGTGGTTATGAGGAACCGGCCTACTGGCTGGCTGAGGGTTGGGACTGGCGTGTGGCCCAAGGACTGAGCCACCCGCTGTACTGGCACCAACTGGACGACGGCACGTGGCACACGTTCACCCTGAACGGCCTGCAACCAGTGCGGGGTGCGCTGCCGGTGACGCACCTGTCGTACTACGAGGCAGACGCCTATGCGCGCTGGGCGGGTGCGCGCCTGCCCACGGAAGGCGAATGGGAGCATGCGGCCCCTGCCGGTGCGCAGCAGGGCCTGGAGCAGTTGTTCGCCACCGCCTGGCAGTGGACGCAGTCGAGCTATGCTGCCTACCCAGGCTTTCGCGTGGCCGACGGCGCAGTGGGCGAGTACAACGGCAAGTTCATGGTCAACCAGTACGTGCTGCGCGGCAGCTCTTGTGCCACGCCGCCGGGGCATGCGCGCAGCACCTACCGCAACTTCTTTCCGGCCACGGCGCGTTGGCAGTACACGGGGCTGCGGTTGGCGCGGGATGTGTAGACGCTATGTTTTTGATAGCTGCTACCGCTTGATAATCAAGCGGTAGCAGCCAAAAAAGCATCAAACCTGCTGAGCGGTCACACGTTTTCCAGGGCCTGCACCAGGTCTGCCCGCAGGTCGTCGATGTGCTCGATGCCCACCGACAGGCGCACCATGTTTTCGCTCACGCCGGCCTTGGCGAGCTCTTCGGGGTTGAGCTGGCGGTGCGTGGTGGAGGCAGGGTGCGTGGCCAGCGATTTGGCGTCGCCGATGTTCACGAGGCGGGTAAAGAGCTGCAGCGCGTCGAGGAAACGCGCGCCAGCCGCGCGCGGGTCGGCGTCGCTGCTTTTGAGGCCAAAGCTCAGGATGCCCGATGCGCGGCCACCCAGTTGGCGCTGCACCAGTGCGTGGTCGGGGTGGTCGCTCAGTCCGGCGTAGCGCACCCATTCCACCTTGGGGTGGTTTTGCAGATCCTTCGCCAGCGCCAGCGTGTTGTCGCAGATGCGGTCCATGCGCAGCGCCAGGGTTTCGATGCCCTGCAGCAGCAGGAAGGCGCTTTGCGGCGAGAGTGCGGCGCCGGTATTGCGCAGCGGCACCACACGCGCGCGGCCAATAAAGGCGGCGGGGCCCAGCGCCTCGGTATAGACCACGCCGTGGTAGCTCACATCGGGCTCGTTCAGGCGCGGGAACCGCGCCTTGTGTTCTGCCCAGGGGAACTTGCCGCTGTCTACGATGGCACCGCCAATGGTGTTGCCGTGGCCGCCCAGGTACTTGGTGAGCGAGTGCACGACGATGTCGGCGCCATGCTCGATGGGGCGCAGCAGGTAGGGGCTGGGCACGGTGTTGTCCACGATCAGCGGCACGCCGTGGTCGTGCGCCACCTTGGCCAGTGCGGCGATGTCGGTCACGTTGCCCAGCGGGTTGCCGATGGATTCGATGAAGATCGCCTTGGTGCGCGCGTCGATGTGCTGCGCAAAGCTGGCCGGGTCGCGCGGGTCGGCAAAGCGCGTGGTGATGCCCTGCTGCGGCAGCGTGTGGGCAAACAGGTTGTAGGTGCCGCCATACAAGGTGCTGGCCGACACGATGTTGTCGCCCGCCTCGGCAATGGTCTGGATGGCGTAGGTGATGGCCGCCATGCCCGAGGCCACGGCCAGCGCGGCGATACCGCCTTCAAGCGCCGCGACACGCTTTTCAAGCACGTCGGTGGTCGGGTTCATGATGCGGGTGTAGATGTTGCCCGGCACTTTCAGGTCGAACAGGTCGGCGCCGTGCTGGGCGCTATCGAAGGCATAGGCCACCG